>NZ_BOOA01000018.1 GCF_016862995.1 Acrocarpospora phusangensis | reverse complement strand
CCAGGCCGGGCGCGAGCCGTACCGGCTCGCCCTCGATGGCGAGGGTGACGCGCAGGCCGGAGTTGTGGACCGTGGAGATCAGGCTCTGCACCAGGTCGAGGCCGGGCTGGGGCAGCGCCTCGTCCTGGGGCATGCGGAGCGCGCCCAGCATGATGCGCAGCTCGTTGACGGCCTCCCGGCCGGACTGCTCGATGCCCAGCAGCACCGGATTCTCCCCGCCCTGGGTACGGCGCAGCGCCCCCGCCTGCATGACCATCATGCTGACGCTGTGCGCGACCACGTCGTGCAGCTCCCTGGCGATCCGGTTACGCTCGGCCGCGACCGCCTCCATGGCCCGGCGCTCCCGTTCGACCTCCAGCTGGACCGCGCGCTCGGCCAGGCGGCGCAGCCGCACCAGGTAGCCGCGGAGCCCGAGCCCGGTCAGGTAGGCGAAGCTGAAAAGGACTGTAAGGAAAATTACCTCTTCGATGGGCAGCGCCCGGTGGTCCACGGCCCCGGAATCGAAGACCAGAATTCCGGCCAGAGCCCACAGACCCCCAGGCCGGAGGGGTAGCCCGGCCCCCAGCGTGTGGAAGACGATCAGCAGCGAGATGAGCTGGTGAACCTGACAGGTCTCGTGACCCTGCCGATGCCACACGTATTGCAGGATTACCATGGCGATGAACACCACAACGGGCGATTTACCGCGGAAAGCCAGCAGAATCCCGGCGATGACGGCTTGGGGGATCCACCACAGCTGAGGGTTCTGGTCCGCGCCGTGGGCGGTCGCTGTGGTGAGCGCCTCGACGACGCCGATCGCCGCCACGGCGGCGCCGATGAGGAGATCCACCTTCGAGATGCGGAGGGCCATGGGGGCAGATTAATCTGTCCGCGACATCCGGCGTAGTGCTCGATGAACCGCTTCAATCCGTTTACAAGTGGTTTGCAAGCGCATGCTTGATCCTTGGCGGGTATCAACTGAATGTCGTCACCGTGGGAGCCCTTGTCGGCCACTCGGCGCACTGCGAGTCTAGATCTGTTCCGATCCGAAGAGGAGGCGGAGATGCCCCGCCTAGCGGTCATAGCGGGGCTCGGCGCCCTTGGCATGTTAACCATGCCCATGCTGCACCCCCACCCCAGCGGCTCGACGGACCGGGTGACACCGGGGGCCGTGCGGGTGGAGTCCGAGTCCCATGTCTCGATCACGCTGTTCGACGACCGCAGCCAGCTGCAGCAGGTCGTCCGAGAGTACGACACCGAACTCGCCGACGGGAGTGGTTTCACCGTTACTCCTGACGGAGTGATCGTGACGGCCACCTCGGTGGTCCAGTCAGACCGCGACGCGCGGATCTACGCGGCCAACCGGGTCTTCGCCGAATACTTCAAGGTCAAGATCCCGGCCGACTTCGAGCGGCACACGATCTCCGACCCCGATCTGAACATCAGGCTCCAGGCCTGCTACCCGCCGCGTACGCAGAACTCCACCTGCAACGCCACCGTGACCACGACGGTGACCGCGTACCCGTACCTGCAGCCGCCGCTGCCGCAGGGGCTCAAGGCGGAGATCCTGCACACCGGCGACTCGCCGGTGGCCCCGGCCGTGCTGAAGGTGGACCCGAGCGGCAAGGAGGGGCTGCCCACGGTGCCGCTGGGGACCGTGCTGGGCACCTCCGTGGAGTCCATCGACTTCATGACGCTGGCCACGCCGCCGTCCGCGAAGGCGCCGCCGAAGCTGGACACGGCGCACTTCGAGCCGGCGGGCAGCCGGTCCTTCAAGAAGGAGGACCAGCCCAAGGTCGACAAGCTCATCGCCGCCGGTCACTCCCAGGGCGCGGCGGTCATCGACGACTACAAGAGCGAAGTGGTCGGGCTGCTGGCCGGAGGCGGCGAGCTGCCGCCGACCGTGACGCCCGTGGAGGAGATCAGGACCGCCCTGGTCGCGGCCGGGGTGACGCCGCGCCGCGGGCCGGTGGACGTGGTGTTCGAGAGCGCGCTGGCCTCCTACCACAACAAGCTCTACGGGGCCTCCATCCCGGTCCTGCAGTCGGTGCTGTCCAAGCGGCAGGACCACGCGGTGGCCATCGAGTACCTGCGCATCGCCCAGTCCAAGGCGGGCACGGCCGAGGACGCGGCGAAGAAGAAGCCGAGCCCCTCTCCGGTGGCCAAGCAGAGCGGCGGCGTCTCGGCGTGGGTCTGGATCACCGGCGGGATCGTGCTGGTGGCGGCGGGTGTGGCGATAGCCGTACCGGTGCTGCTGAAGCGGCGGCGCGGCGGCGGGGACGGGAACGGCGGGGAGCGGTCGCTGGACAACGCGGCGATGGTCACCTCCTGGCCGGCCCAGACGGAGGTGTTCCGGGGCGCGATCGGCAGCCATCCGTCGATACCGCACCAGCCGCCGTCCGACATGTCGCCGCCGCTCGGGCAGGCCCAGCTCGGCCAGCCGATGCCCGTCCAGGTCGGCCAGCTGGGGGCGCAGAAGTTCTGCACCCAGTGCGGCATGCGGCTCGGTCACGCCCACCGGTTCTGCGGCTTCTGCGGCCACGCGGCGGACATGCCATGAGCGACTCCCCGATCCCCGCCCTGGTCGGCCAGCAGCTGGGCGACTACACGATCGAGGCCGTCATCGGCCGGGGCGGCATGGCCACCGTCTACCGGGCCCGCGACCAGCGGCTCGGCCGGGCGGTGGCGCTCAAGATCCTGGCCCCGCAACTGGCCCACGACGCCCGCTTCCGCGACCGGTTCGTCCGCGAGTCCCGGCTGGTGGCGAGCATCGACCATCCGCACATCATCCCGATCTACGAGGCCAGCGAGAGCGAGGACCTGCTCTTCATCGCGATGCGCTACGTGGAGGGCAGCGACATGCGCCGGCTGGTGCAGACGCAGGGGCCGCTGCCGGTGGCCCGCGCCAACCGGCTGTTCGCGCAGATCGCCTCGGCGCTGGACGCGGCGCACGCCAACGGCCTGGTGCACCGGGACGTGAAACCGGCCAACATCCTGGTGACCGAGGCCGACCACGTCTACCTGACCGACTTCGGGCTGACCAAGAGCGCCTCCGCGGAGGCCGGGCTGACCAGCCACGGCCACTTCATGGGCACGCCGCGCTACGTCGCGCCCGAGCAGATCCGCGGGCTGCCCGTGGACGGCCGCAGCGACGGGTACGCCTTCGCCTGCGTCGTCTACGAGGCCCTCACCGGCCAGCCGCCCTTCCAGCGGGACACCGAGCTGGCCCTGCTGTACGCGCACGTGTCGCACGACCCGCCGCCGCTGACGCCCTACCGGCCGGACCTGCCGCACGGGGTCAACCAGGTGATGCAGCGGGCGCTGGCCAAGTCGCCGGTGGACCGCTACCCGACCTGCACGGCGTTCGTGACCGCGCTCCGGGACGCGATCAGCGGCGTGGAGACCGACCAGCCGAGCCAGTCGTCGGTACGGAGCTGGCCTCCGCCCGGCACCCAGTCGACTCCCTACTACCCGCAGCAGCCGTACCCGGGGCCGACGTCGAATCCGCCGGTGTCGTACCCGTCGGTGTCATCGCATCCGTCGCATCCCTCCCACCCGTCGCATCCGTCGCAGGTGTCGTACCCGTACGGGCAGCACCCGTCCTACCCGACGTACGCGCCGCAGACGATCGTGCCCGTCAAGAAGAAGTTCCCGCTGGCGGCCGTCATCGGCGGGGTGACGGCGCTGAGCGTGGTGGCGGCGGCCATCGTGTACGTGGTCTCGCAGAGCGGCGGCGACCAGAACGCGCCCTGGAACACCTATCCGGGGAACGTGGCGGCGCCGTTCAAGTTCAGTTACCCGGGCACGTGGACGCTGAAGGAGTACACCGACCAGCACGTGACGGCCGCGGCCGCCGTGGAGGAGTTCGACGGCCTGTTCGCGGTGCCCGGCAACACGGACTGGTCGGCCGTGAACCCGATCATCCAGAGTGCCCCGAACCGCGCCACCGGCATGGTCGCCCAGACGACCGAGACCATCAGCACCTCCAACTCGACCGAGGACCTCCAGACCGGCCTCCAGGCCACCCTGCCCGGCTCGGTCGCCATCCCGGGCGCCCCCGTCGCCACCTCGGTGGACGGCCAGCCCGCGTTCAAGCTCACCGGCGTGCTCAGCGACGGCGCCGGCACCGGCCGCCTGGACTTCCGGTCCTTCCTGGTGGCCAGGACCGGCAAGCCGTCCGCGCTGATCACGTTCTTCTGCCCCACGGCCAAGTGCGACGACAGCGTGATCAACACGGTCATCAACAGCGTCAAGTTCACCGGCTGAGCACGGCTTCCGGCCCCGCCCCGCGATCAGCCGGGCGGGGCTGACCTGTTCCCCGGGCGTTCGAGGTGGACCGCCGGCCGGCCGTACGGGCGGGTGATCCGCACGTGCGCGTGGAAGTGGGCGGTCACGAGGTCCTCGGTGAGCACCTGGCCGGGCGGGCCGGAGGCGGCGGTGCGGCCCTTCGAGAGCAGGAGGAGGGTGTCGGCGTACTGGCCGGCCAGGGTGAGGTCGTGGAGGGTGGTGACCACGGTGAGGCCGTCGGCCAGGCGGAGGCGGTCCAGGAGTTCGAGGACCTGCTGCTGGTGGCCGAGGTCCAGGGCGGTGGTGGGCTCGTCCAGCAGGAGCACGGGGGCCTGCTGGGCGAGGGCGCGGGCGAGGACGACGCGCTGGCGTTCGCCGCCGGAGAGACGGCCGAGCGGGCGGGCGGCGAGCTCGCTCAGGTCCAGCCGGGCCAGGACCGAGCGGGTCACGTCACGGTCGTGCGCGGTCTCCCCCGCCAGGTACGGGATGTACGGAGTGCGCCCGAGCAGGGCGTAGTCGGCCACGGTCATGTCCGGGGGCAGGACCGGGTTCTGCGGCGCGTACGCGATCAGGCGGGCCCGCTCGCGGGGTCTCAGACCGCGCACGTCGCGCCCCTGGACCAGCACCTCGCCCTGGTGCGGAACCAGCCCCAGCACGGCCTTCAGGAGGGTGGACTTGCCCGCGCCGTTGGGCCCGATGACGGCCAGCCAGGCCCCGGCGGGCACGGACAGGCCGACATCCGTGAGGATCTGCCGCCCGCCGAGCCGCACCCCGACCCCGCGCGCCCCGATCACGTCTCCACCCGCCGGGTCAGCCGGAGCACCAGCACGAAGAACGGCGCGCCGACGAACGCGGTCACCACCCCGATGGGCAGTTCCGCGGGCGCCAGGACGGTCCTGGCCACCAGGTCCGCGACCACCAGGAAGGCCGCCCCGCCCAGCAGCGACAGCGGCAGCACGATCCGGTACGACCAGCCCGCCAGCCGCCGCACCACATGCGGCACGACGATCCCCACGAACGCGATCAGCCCGCTCACCGCCACGGCCGCCGCCGTCGCCAGGGACGCGGCCAGCAGCACCGCGAACCTGACCCGGCGCGCGTGCAGCCCCAGGCTGGCGGCCTCCTCGTCGCCCACCGCGAGCACGTCCAGCAATCGCCCGTGCGCCAGCATCACCACGACGGAGACCAGCGCGTACGGCGCGACCATGGCGAGCTGGGGCCAGCCGCCGCCGACGTCCCCGAGGATCCACGCGTACACCCGCTGCAGCTCCTCCACCTTGAGCTGCTGCACGAACGTCTGCACGGCCGTCAGGAACGAGGTCACGGCGACCCCGGCCAGCACGAGCGTGGCCGTGCCGCCGCCGCGCCCGGCCGTGTTCCCCAGCGCGTACGCCAGGAGGACCCCGCCGACCGCCCCCGCGAAGGCGGCCACCGGCACCGCCCCCGAGTCCCCCAGCGCCACGATCACCACGGTCACCGTCAGCCCGGCCCCGGCCGCCGCGCCCAGCAGGTACGGATCGGCCAGCGGGTTGCGGAACACCCCCTGGTACCCGGCTCCCGCGATGGCCAGCAGCCCGCCGACCAGCGCGGCCAGCAGCACCCGGGGCACCCGCAGCTCGAACAGCACGCCCTGCTCGACCGGGAGCAGGCCCGAGTCGAGGGACACGAAGGGCAGCCGGTCGAGCAGCGCGTACAGGACGGAACCCGGGGACAGGCCCGCGGCGCCGGCGAGCAGGCCGGCCGCCATGCAGGCCAGCAGGAGGGCCGCCGCCGCGACCAGGGCCCAGCGCGTGCGGCCCGCTGTGCGGTTCACGCGATCAGCTCGCGGCCTTCTGCACGGCCTCGGCGATGGTCCTGGCCAGGTCGACGACCCTCGGCCCCCAGCGGGAGGCGACGTCGTCGTCGAGCTCCACGACCTGGCCGGCCTTGACGGCGGACAGCCCCGACCAGCCCGGACGCTTGGCGAGCGTGGCGGCGTTCTGGCCGCAGCACTTGGTGTCCGCCAGGAAGATCAGGTCGGGGTCGGCCTTGGCGACGAACTCGGCGGAGAGCTCGGGGTAGCCGCCGGCCGCGTCCGGGGCCTCGTCGGCGATGTTCTCCAGGCCGAACAGCCCGTAGATCTGGCCGATGAAGGTGCCCGAGGTCGCGGAGTAGGGGACGACGTCCAGTTCGTGGTAGTAGGTCAGGCCCGTGCCCTTGGGGGTGGCCGTGACCAGCTGCTCCAGCTCGTTCCTCATGCCGGTCACCAGGTCGGTGGCCTGGCGGGCGTTGCCGGTGGCCAGGCCCAGGTCGGCGATCTCGTCGTAGGCGGCGTCCAGGTTCGTGGCGGCCGGTTCGAGGAGGACGGGCACGCCGACCTTGCCCAGGCCGGCCAGCACGCCCTCCAGGTCGTTGGAGAGGATCACCAGGTCGGGCTTCTGGGCGATGATCGCCTCGACGTTGGGCTTGAAGCCGGAGAGCTCGGTCCTGGGGGCCTCCGCCGGGTGGGTGGACTGGTCGTCCACCGCGACCACCTGCGGGCCCGCGCCGATCGCGTACAGGGTCTCGGTGGCCGTCGGCGAGAGCGACACGATCCTGGCCGGGCGCCGGGCGATGGTGATCGAGCCGTTGCCGGCCTTCACGGTCACCGGGAATCCGCCCGCCGCCGGGGCGGCAGGGGCGGCAGGGGCGGCCGGGGTGGCCGGGGGTGCGGCGGTCTCGGCCGGCCGGCCGCATCCGGCCAGCAGCAGCACACCCAGGAACGCGCCCGCCAGAACCGTGGGCCTCAACGTGATCCTCCAGAAAGTCGCCAGCGATTGCGATCGGCAACCGTACCAACCAGCCGATCACGCATTTCGGCCAGGTCCGGACATATCTGGATAGTGTGAAGCGCGTGAGCGGGGTCCGGCAGCGCGCGGGGACGGCCGTCCGGGCCACCGGGCGGCTGCTGCTCGGGCTCCTGCTGGTGCCGGTCTGCGTACTCGGGCTGGTCCTGTTCGCGCTGACGTTCCTGTCCAGCGCGACCTTCATCGGGCTGATCATCCTGCCGTACGCGGTGCGCCTCAACCGGGGGATCGCCGGGCTCGGCCGCAGGCTAGCGGCGGGCTGGCAGGGCCGTCCCGTCCCGGCCGCGTACGTGCCGATCAAAGGCGGCGTGCTGGCCCGCGCCCGCGCCGTCCTCGGCGACCCGATGACCTGGCGGGACATCGGCTGGATCGCCAGCCACATCGTCACCGGAATCCTGCTGGCCGGGCTCGGCCTGGGCGTCTGGGGCACCCTCGGCTTCGACCTGTCGCTGCCCCTCTGGTGGTCGGCTCCGCTCCCCGAGCACGCCGTCTACCTGGCCGGCTTCGCCCTGGACAGCTGGCCCCGGGTGCTGCTCACCATCCCCGCCCACTTCGCCGCCGTCGCGGTCGCCGGGTCGTTCGTCCTGCCCTGGCTGGCCACCGCGCAGGCCGCCCTCATCCGGGCCATCCTGGCCACGCCCGAGCGGATCCTGCTGGCCGAACGCGTGGCCGTGCTCACCGAGACCCGTACGGCCGCCCTGGACGCGCACGGCGCCGAGCTGCGCCGGATCGAACGCGACCTGCACGACGGCGCGCAGGCCCGGCTGGTGTCCATCGCGATGCGCCTGGGCGTCGCCGAGCGCCTGCTGCCCGCCGACCCGGCGCGGGCCGCCCAGCTCATCGCGGAGGCCCGGCTGAGCACCGAGGAGACGATGACCGAGCTGCGGGACATCATCCGCGGCATGTACCCGCCGATCCTGGGCGACCGCGGCCTGCCGGGCGCGGTGGCGGCGCTGGCCGCGCGCTGCCCGGTGCCGGTGACGGCGACCGTGGCCGGCGTGGACCGGCTGCCCGCCGCGGTCGAGGCGGCGGCCTACTTCGTCATCGCCGAGGCGCTCACCAACGTGGCCAGGCACAGCGCCGCCGCCGGAGCCGCCGTGCACGTGCACGGCGACCCGGCCACCCTGACCCTGCGGGTGAGCGACGACGGCCGGGGCGGCGCGGACGAGGCGTCCGGCACCGGCCTGGCGGGCATCCGCCGCCGCGTCGCCGCCCTGGACGGCAGGACCGACCTGTCCAGCCCGCCCGGCGGGCCCACCACCCTCACCGTGGAGCTGCCGTGCGGGTAGTCATCGTCGAGGACAACGTGCTGCTGGCCGAGGGCCTGGCCCTGCTGCTGCGCACCGAGGGCCACCAGGTGGCGGCCACCGTCGGCACCGCGGACGCCTTCCTGGCCGCGGTCGAGGAACACCGGCCGGACATCGCCGTGGTGGACGTACGGCTGCCGCCCGCCTTCCGCGACGAGGGCGTGCGGGCCGCCGTCGAGGTGCGCCGCCGCCACCCCGCGCAGCCGATCCTGGTGCTCTCCCAGTACGTCGAGCAGACCTACGCCACCGAACTGCTGGCCGGGGGCGGCGGCGGCATCGGCTACCTGCTGAAGGACCGGGTCAGCCGGGTCTCCGAGTTCGTGGACGCGCTGGCCAGGGTGGCCGCCGGGGGCACCGCGATGGACCCGGAGGTGATCGCGCAGCTGCTCACCCGCCGCCACGCCGGCCATCCGGTGTCCACGCTCTCCCCGCGCGAGGCCGAGGTGCTGGGCCTGATGGCCGAGGGCCGCTCCAACGGCGACATCGCCGCCCTGCTCACGGTCACCGAGCGCGCGGTGCACAAGCACGTCGGCAACATCTTCATGAAACTCGGCCTGCCGCCCAGCGACAGCGGCCACCGCCGGGTGCTGGCCGTGCTGAGCTACCTGTCGGCGGTGTAGCCCGGTTTGGCGGTGTAGCCCGCTACACCCCTGGGGGTGCCCGGCAGCGCACGATCAAGACGGGGGCAGGCTGCGCCGCGCGGAAGGGCGCGAACCGGGACGCTTGGGGAGTCGATCTCTCCGAAGGTGAACCCCATGTCGCTGACCATGCTCCCCCCGTCCGTCCCCGCCGTCTCCCCGGTCCCCAGGGACCGGTTCATCGACGTGCTGCGGGTGCTCGGCATGGCGCTCGTCGTCGTCCAGCACTGGACCATGCCGGTCATCGGCTACGCCGGGGGCGTCCTCAGCACCGGCAACGCGCTGGCCGCGATCCCGCTGGTCACCTGGCTGAGCCAGGTGATGCCGCTGGTGTTCTTCGCGGGCGGCGCCGCCAACGCGATCAGCTTCCGCCGGGCGGGCGACGGCTGGACGGCCAGGCGGATCGGGCGGCTGGGCTGGCCGGTGCTGCCGCTGGCGGCGGTCTGGCTGCCGCTGCCGTACCTGCTGGGCTGGCTGGGGGTGCCGGCGCAGCCGCTGGAGGTGGCGGCCAGGATCGTGGGGCAGCTGCTGTGGTTCCTGGCCGTGTACGTGCTCGCGGTGGTGGCCACGCCGTACCTGATCCGGTTGCGGGCGGGGGTGGTGCTGCCCGTGCTGGCCGGGGGCGCGGTGCTCACCGACGCGGTGCGGTTCGCGGGGTTCGAGCCCGCCGGCTACCTGAACGTGGCGTTCGTCTGGCTGGCCGTGCACCAGATCGGCTTCCTGTACGCCGAGGGCCGCCTGGCGTGGCTGTCCGGCTGCAGGGCCGCGGCGCTGGCGGTGGCGGGGTTCGCGATGGTGGCGGCGCTCGTGGCGGCGGGGCCGTACCCGGCGAGCATGATCGGGATGCCGGGGGCGGTGTCCAACATGGCGCCGCCGAGCGCCTGCCTGCTGGCGCTGTTCGCCGGGCAGCTGGGCCTGGCCATGCTGCTGCGCCCGGCACTGAACCGGCTGGCGGCGCGGCCCCGGCCGGGCGCGCTGCTGGGGTGGCTGGCGCCGCGGATGATGACGATCTACCTGTGGCACATGCCGGCGCTGGTGGCCGTGGCCGGGGTGGCGGTGGTCGGCCTCGGCGTGGACACGCCCGCGCCCGGGTCGGGCCCGTGGTGGGCGCTCGTCCCGGTCTGGCTGCTCTGCCTGGGCGGGCTGCTGTCCGTGCTGATCGCCGCGTTCGGCCGGTTCGAGCGGCCGCCGGCCTGGGTGGGCGGCTCGGCCGTGCTGGTCGGCGGCGCGCTCGCCACGCTGATGGTCACCGGTTTCCCGCCGGGCCCGGTGCCGGTCCTCGCCTCGGCAGCCCTGCTGCTCGGCCTGGTCAGGAGGCCAGCTGCCGTTCGGCGTCCTCGATGACGTGCTGGAGGCGCAGCCCGTGCCGCGCGTCCAGCGGGTGCCCGCCGCCGGCCCGTACGGTCGCCGCGAACGACTCCGTCAGCCGGGCGAAGATCCCGTCCCCGAGGTCGTCGCCGGACAGGGAGGCGGTGCCCCGCTCGCCGTACACGTGGATCGTGGCGGGCGGCAGCTCGCCCCGGGCGGCCATGCACAGCGAGGCCTCGCTGACCGCGCCGGTCTCGTGCTCCAGCAGCAGTCCCACCCAGCCGAGCGGGCTGCCGTGCGCGCGCACCCCGGCCACCGGCCCCAGCGCGGCGTCCAGCAGGTCGATCGTGTGCGGCCCGATGTCGAGGAGGGCGCCGCGCTCCAGCCGCCAGGGCGTCGCGAACGGCCCGCCGTGCAGGGCTCCGGAGATGTTCACCGCGTGACCGCCGAACGGCCGCAGCTCCCGCGCCTTGTCCAGGAAGGCCGTGGTCGCGGGCGAGTAGCGGAAGCTGAACACCATCTGGCTGGCCACGCCCGTCTCCTCGACGGCCTCCGCGAGCCGCCGCGCGCCCGCCAGGTCGGCCGCCAGCGGCTTCTCCAGCAGCAGCGCCTTCCCGGCCCGCGCCGCCACCACCGCCAGCTCGGCCTGGACGGCGGGCGGCACGCTGAACGCCACCGCCTCGCAGACCTCCAGCAGCTCCTCGATCCGCGCGAACGACGGCACGCCGTACCTGCCCGCCAGTTCCGCCGCCGCCTCCGGCCGCCGGGCCCACACGCCCGCCAGCCGGGTGTGCGGCCCCTTCGCCAGCTCCGGCGCGTGCACCATGTCCGCCCACGGACCCGCCCCGACCAGCCCCACAGAAACCGGCTCCACCGCCGCCTCCCTCATCAGATCACCCAGACCCTATCCACCCGTATTGAGTACGGGGATACTCACGCCCCCGTGCCCGCCCCGCGTGACCCTGACGCTATGACGAGCCTCGACACAACCCCCCGCTCCGGCGCCGACACCTTCGCCCGCTACGCCATGGTCGCCGGAGCCTTCCTGTCCCCCCTGCTCATCGCCCTCGCCCTGCTCCTGTCCCCCATCCCGATCGGCGTCGAGGGCGAACCGTACGTCCAGGAATTCGCCGCCGCCGTCGACAGCTACCCCACCTCGGCCTGGCTGGGCGCGCTGAGCGCGGTCCTGCTCGTGCCCGGCCTGCTCGGCGCGGCCCGGGTGGCCCGGTCGGGCAAGCCGGTCCTGGGGCTGGCCGGCCTGATCCTGGCGTTCACACTGGCCCTGCCGACCGGCAACAGCGACGACGTGATCTACGCGGCGCTGAAGAGCGGCGTCGACCAGGCCACCACGGTCAGGCTGCTGGACGCGTACGAGAACGCCCTGCCGACGTCCGTGCTGGGCGCGAGCTTCTTCCTGGGCCTGATCGGCGCGGTCCTGCTCGGGATCGCCGTGCTGCTCGGCCGGTCCGCGCCCGTCTGGGCGGGCGCCACGCTGGCGGTCGCGCCGATCCTCATCCCGGTGGCCTGGTTCGCGGGGCTGCCGACGATCGCGGCGGTCATCCCGTGGGCGCTGTTCGCGATCGGCCTCGGCGGGGTGACGCTCCCGCTCCTCGGCGACCGGCGCCGATGACGCGGATGAGCCCGCCGGGCCGGGGCATGATGGGAGACCTATGGAACTCATACTGCTGCGGCACGGCGAGACCGAATGGAGCAGGGCGGGCCGGCACACCGGCCGGACCGACCTGCCGCTGACCGAGCACGGCGAGGCGCAGGCCAAGCTGCTCGCCCCGCTGGTCGAGGGGCGCAGGTTCGACCTGGTCCTGGTCAGCCCGGCGCGGCGGGCCCGGCACACGGCCGAACTCGCCGGGTTCGCCTCCTACGAGGTCGAGCCGGACCTGTGGGAATGGGACTACGGCGGCTACGAGGGCATCACCACGGCCGAGGTCAGGCAGTCCCGGCCGGGGTGGTATCTCTGGCGGGACGGCGTGGTGCCGGGCGACGAGGCCCATCCGGGCGAGGACATCGAACACGTCGGGCTGCGCGCGGACCGGGTGGTCGCCCGGGTGCTGGCGGCGATGCGGACCGGCCACGGCGAGCCGGGTCCCGCCATCGCGGTCGTGGCCCACGGCCACCTGCTGCGCGTGCTGGCCGCCCGCTGGCTCGGCCTGCCGCCCGCCGACGGGCGGCTGCTGCGCCTGGACACGGGCACCTACTCCACGCTCGGCCTGGAGCACGACCAGCACGTGATCCTGCGCTGGAACGCCCCGGCCGGCGGCTGAGGCGCCTGGTTCGAGGGGATGTGCGGAGCTACGCGGAGGCGACGGGCACCGGGGGCGCGGGCTGCGGACCCCGGCCGGTGAGCCACTCCAGGACCTTGCGGTGCCCTCGGCGGGCGTCCTCGAAGTGACCCCAGTGCCAGTACCTCGGCTGATCCCGCACACCGGTGACCCAGGTCCGATAGGCCACCGGTCGCGGCCGGCCGTCGCTCGGCTCCGTCGCCGACGCGACGCCGTACGTTCTGATCACGACGCGACCGCCGGGCGCGAAAAGCACGTCGTCCGCCACCGGGTACAGGGTCATCTGGTCCAGCATCACAAGCCCCCTCTTTGAGTGGGGTCTACTCTGCCGGATCCGTGTTACACCCCTCGCCCCGACGGGTTACGCGCGTGCGCGTCGTGTAAAAACGGCGTTACACGAGCAGGGTGTCGAATTCGCCGTCCTTGACCCCGAGCACCAGGGCGCGGATCTCGTCCCGGGTGTAGATCAGGGCGGGACCTTCGGGGAAACGGGAGTTCCGGACGGCCACACCGCCGTCGGGAAGCTCGGCGAGCTCCACGCAGTTGCCGGTGGAGTTGCTGTAGAGGCTCTTCCGCCATAGGACGCCGTAGAGGTCGTTCGACGGCATGCCGTTATATGTCTGCATACAAGTTCTCTCTCAGAAGATCTTCGAGCAGATCCCGGGTGCCGCCCGGCGTGGTGCTCTCCACGCACAGCTGTTCCATGGCCGTGAGGTACGGATCGATGTCCTCACGTTTGTCCAGGTACAGAGCACCCCAGAGTTGCTCGACATAGACCACGTCCGACAGGTCGGACTCCGGAAAGCGCAGGATCGTGAACGCCCCGCCTTCGGCAGCGTGCATCCCGAAGCGGAACGGCATCACCTGCAGCGTGATGTTGGGCAGCCTGGCCACCTCGAGCAGATGCTCGATCTGCTCGTGCATGATCTTCGGCCCCCCGATGGGCCGGCGGAGCGCCGCCTCGTCGATGACCGCCCACAGTCTCGGCCCGTCCTTCATCTTGAGCCGTTCCTGTCGCTGCATGCGCAGATGCACGCGCTGTTCGATCGTGCTCTCCGGGGCGTCCGGAAAACCGAGCTGGACGACGGCTCGCGTGTACGCGGCGGTCTGCAGCAGGCCGGGCACGAACTGCACCTCGTAGGTGCGGATCACACTCGCCGCCTCCTCCAGTCCCACGTACGTGACGAACCAGTTCGGCAGCACCTCGCCGAACTTGTGCCACCAACCCGGCGTGTTCGCCTCCCGGACCATCTCCAGGAGGCCACGTCGATCGGCGTCGTCTAGGACGCCGTACAGCGTGAGCAGGTCTTCGACATCACGTGTCTTGAATCCGACCCGCCCGAGCTCCATTCGACTGATCTTGGATTCGGAGGCGCGGATGTGGAATCCGGCCTCCTCTCGGGTGAGGTCCCGCTCCTCGCGCAGCCTCCGCAGGCTGGCGCCCAGCATGATGCGCCGAACAGTGGAGCCGGACCCCGGCGGATCGATGGACACGTGATCATTCCTCCGGTATGTGGACTGAACACCAGTCTGTCAAAGATCGCCCCCTCCGTCCCAGGGTCGTTTTGGTAAACCGTAGCGCGTGCCGCGCCCATATGCACGTGCATTCGCTATTGCACATGCACGGGAGCTTGCACCATCATGATCTCGTGCACTCCATGCTTCAGTGGTCCACGCTCGACTGGTGGCCCCCCGTGGGCTGGTGGCCGCACCCCGCGCGGGACCTGCTGGCCGGCGGCACGGGGTGTACGGCCAGCGCCACGTTCGTACTGCCCCCGCGCGCCGAGTCGATTCACTCGGCCAGAAGCTTCGCGATCGGCACCCTGACCGGCTGGGATCTGGCCGATCTGGCCGACAACATGGAACTCGTCGTCTCCGAACTCGCCACCAACGCGCTCCGCCACGGCATGGAGCTCGGGGCGCCCCGCCGCCGCGAGGTCATCCGTCTCTCCCTGGTCCGCCGCGGCTCCCTGGTCACGTGCGCCCTCACCGACCCCGGCTCCGCCGAACCGGTGATGCGCGACCCGTCCCCCTTCGAAGCCGGCGGCCTCGGCCTCCACATCGTCGAATCCCTGAGCGTGCGCTGGGGCTGGTGCCCGCTCACCCCCCAGGGCAAAGCAGTCTGGGCGGTTTTATCCGCATCTTTATCGGCATCGTAGCGGGATCATCCGCCGAGGGGCGTTCCCGTGCGGCCCGGACTCCACGGGAACGCCCCTTGGCGGATGAGACGGGTGTGGCGGATGGGGGTTTCCTCACGGGAATTCCCGGGCGTATATCCGGGAATCCCTTCCGATCGCGTCCTGGTGTGCTGAGGTGGAGTCGAGCACGCTGCGGGGAGGGAGCGGGAGAACAGGAGAATGACCTTTTCGGAGCGAACTGCGCAGAATATCTTGATCTCAAGTGCGTCTCCACCACCGCGGCTTCCCGATGGCCTGAGAGATCTGTGATGGACGATCACCTAATCGCCTGGCTGACAACTCTCGACGAAGATCGACTCGCCCGCGTCCTGGCCAACCGCCCGGACGCCATCGCCGCGCCCTGGCCCCGGCGGCTGGACGCGCTGGCGCACCGCCTCGGCAACACCTTCGCCGTCATGGAGGTCATGCGCGGCCTGCCCCTGCCGCCGCTGGAGCTCCTGCAGGCCTGCCTGGTGATCGGCGGCCGGCCCACCGAGGACGAGCTGGCCCGCTTCCTCGGGGTGAGCACCTCCGAGGTGATCCCCTGGCTGGACCGCCTGTACGACTGCGCGCTGGCCTGGCCGGGACAGGACGGCCGGATCCACCTGGCGGAGGCCGTCGCCCGCTGGTGGACGGCGCCCTGCGGCCTCGGCGAGCCGCTCTCGACGTACCTCGACTCCTGGATGCTCAACACCGAGGGGCTGCGGCGGATCTGCCGCACGCTGGGCCTGGCCCCGCAGGGCGGCAAGCGCCAGATGGTGGCCCGCGCGACCGCCCTGCTGAGCGACCCCGAGCGCCTCACCGAGCTGGTCTCCGGCGCGCCGGACGGCACGGTCGGCGTGCTCGACGACTTCGCCTGGGACGGGCCGGTCCGCAGCGTGGACGGCAACCGCTTCCTCAACCCGGGCACGCCCGAGAAGTGGGCCGCCGACCGGGGGCTGCTGTTCCGCACGCAGTGGGACGTGGCCGAGATGCCGCGCGAGGTGGCGCTGGCGCTGCGCGGGCCGGAGTATCACGGGCCGTTCACGCCGTACCCGCCGGATCTGGCCACCATCGGGGTGGACCGGGACGCGGTCGAGTACGCGATGTGCCTGGCCGCCCCGCACGTGCTGGACCGGGCCACCGCGCTGCTGGAGAACACGGACAAGACGCCGCTGCCGCTGCTGAAGAACGGCGGGATCGGGGTGCGCGAGGTGCGCCGGGTGGCCAAGGAGACCGGCTGCTCGGAGGAGGAGACCCGGCTGCTGCTGGAGGTCACGGCGGTGGCCCGGCTGATCGCGCTGGACGAGGCGGCGGGCGGCCTGGTCCCGACCGACCGGTTCGACGCCTGGCGGCTGGAGGACGCGCCGGCCCGGCTGCGCACGCTGCTGGCGGCCTGGTGGCGGATGGAGCGCTCGTCGCTGCGCCGCACCGAGGGCCGTTACCCGGCGGTGCTCGGCGACGACCCGTCCGGGGAGACCATCGCCCGCATCCGCTGGGCGGTGCTCGGCGCGCTCACCGAAGTCCCCGCCGGATACGCCTTCGCCACCCTGCAGGAGCTCGTGCAGTCGGTGCACTGGCGGGCCCCGCTGCTGGACCGCGAGCTGCTGGCCGAGTGCGCGCCCGGCATCCTGGAGGAGGCCCGCCTGCTCGGGCTGGCCGCGCACGACTCGCTCACCGATCTCGGCCGCGCGCTCGCCGCGCTCGGGCAGGTCGCCGGGAACGAGAACGACGACCTGGTGCCCGAGGTCGAGTACGACCCGGTCCTGGCCGAACGTTCCATCCGCGCCCTGGCCAGCGCCCAGCGCACCGCCCTGTTCGGCGCCGACCTGACCGCGGTGGTCACCGGGCCGCCCGCGGCCGAGCTGGCCTCGCTGCTGGACCGGGTGGCCGACCGCGAGTCCAAGGGCGCCGCGTCGGTCTGGCGCTTCACCCCGGCCACGGTCCGCCGCGCGCTCGACGCCGGAGCGGGCGCGGACACGCTCCTGGACCAGCTGGCCCAGGTCGGCACGCTCCCCCAGCCGCTCGTCTACCTGATCAGGGACGTGGCCCGCCGCCACGGCGAGGTCACGGTGACCACGGTCGGCTGCATCATCCAGGGCAGCGACCCGGCCCTGCTGGCCGAGATCGCCGGTCACCGCCGCCTGGCCAAGCTCGGCCTGCGGCTGCTCGCCTCCTCGGTGCTGGCCAGTTCCGCTCCGGCCGACCGTACGCTCGCCGCGCTGCGCGAGGCGGGCTACGCGCCGGTCCCGGTCAACGACACCGGTGAGATCGAGATCCGCCGCGAGCCGCAGAGCGGACGGCTGATCCTGCTCCCCGGCGGCCGGGTGGCCGAGCTGGACCCGCTGCCGATGCTGACCGAGCCGCCGCCCGACCCGCACGAGCACGCCAAACGCCTGATCACCACCCGCGAGGAGGCCAGGCAGAACGGCCAGACCTGGGCGCTGATCGGCCGCATGGCCACCCGCCTGCCCACCGCGGAGCAGTCCCTGCTCGGTTTCGTGGTGGATCGCGGCGTCCGCGCGCTGATCACTCTCTCCGACGGCGTCACGGCCACCGTCAGCCACGGTGAGCTGCACTCCGGCGTCCTGGACGCCTGGTGTGAGGAGGCGGGCGACTACTTAGAATTCCCGCTCAACGAGATCGCCTCGGTGACCGCCTCCACGTAGCTTCCCGGCTCAGGGGTGCAATGTGAGGGTCTGGGTGGCCGCGGCCTTGACGGCCTTTTCGGTGGACGGCCACGGGGTCGTCTCGCCGTTCGCCCAGAGTTCGGCCTGGTCGGCGTAGTTCGGGTGGTAGGCGTGCCCGGACGCGCCGGTGAGGTTGACCCAGCGGGACCGGTCGAGGTCGGCCAGGTCCACGACCATGCGCATGGACGGGACCCAGTTGACGGCGTACCCCTCGGTGCTGTCCCAGCCGGTGGCGTTGACGGCGTCCTTGCCGCCGGAGGCGCTGAGCGGTCCCCGGTTGAAGAGGGCCTCGATGGGGGCGATGCCGGAGGTGCCGAAGGTCTCGTGGGTGAGGTCGAGGGTGTGCAGGTCGCCCCAGCGCCAGCCGGCGGGGTCGTCGCCGAGCAGCTCGCCGATCTCGGCGTCGGCGTCGGCGAGGGCCGCGCGCAGGATGTCGTCCCTCGTCTCCACCCCGTTCTTGGTACGGACGTCGTCCCACCAGGCCGAGTCCTCGTCCTCCAGCAGGGTGCGCATGATCTCGAACCAGCGGTCGCCGCCGGTCGGGCGGGCCCCCTCGGGCAGCTCGTCGTCGAAGACGCGGGCGAGCAGGTTCTTCCAGACGACGTTGAAGTAGGCGGCCGCGGCCGAGTCGCGATCCTGCTGGAAGTGCCAGCTCTCGAACAGCTCGGTGCCCCGGCCGACGAGGCGCGTCAGGTGCGGCACCAGCAGGGGCGCGAACCCGTGGGCGGAGTCCATCTGGATCTCGCCCATCTTGGCGGCGGTCATCTTGCCGGCGGCGAGCGTGTCCTCGATGCGGGTCACGATGCGCTGGGAGCGGTAGCCGTACGCCCAGTCGGAGGTCAGGAAGGGGCCGTTGCCGGGGGCGATGGCGGCGTTGTTGGCGGTGGCGATGAAGCCCTCGGGCGGGTTGTACGCGTACGGCAGTTCGGCGAACGGGATGTAGCCGGTCCACTCCTGCTCACCGGTCCAGCCGGCGGCGGGCCACTGCCCGTTGCCCTCGCTCCGCACCGGGATCTTCCCCGGCGCCTGATACCCGATATTTCCATCGACGTCGGCATATATCAGGTTCTGGGCGGGGGCTTCGAACAGGGCAGCGGCGGCCCGGAACTGGTCCCAGTTCTCGGCCTTGTTCAGCAGGACCATGGAGTTCGCGGTCTGCCCGGGGTCCAGGGCGGTCCAGCGGAGCGCCACCGCGTGCTCGATTCCCTGGTCGGCGGCCGGTGGCCGGGCGAGGCTCCGTACCGCGCCGGACAGGGCGTCGGTGGCGCTTTCGTACACCTCGGAGATGATCGGCCCGTGCTTGGTGGACCGCACCTTCAGGTCCACCGGGGCTCCCCCGGCGACCTTGATCCGCTCGGTCCGGGTCTGGAGGGGCGTCCAGGTGCCCTCGACCTCGTAGGTGTCCCCCTTGACCCGCTCGACGTACAGGTCGGAGACGTCGGAGCCGAGGTTGGTGAACCCCCACGCGATGCGGTGGTTGTGCCCGATGACGACCCCGGGCAGCCCAGAGAACGTGTACCCGGACACGTCGTAGGGACAGGCCGCCGACCTCGTACGGCAGTGCAGCCCCGCCTGGTACCAGATGGACGGGATGCGCGGCCCGAGATGCGGATCGTTGGCGAGCAGCGGCTTCCCCGTGTCGGTGTGCTCCCCGCTCACGACCCACGAGTTGGACCCGATGCCCTTACGGTCGGTCCCCTCCGTCCCGATCAGGGAGGGTACCTTGCGAAGGGCCTCGGAAACCCGCCGCAGCGCCGACGTCGCGGCCACGGTCGGCGCGCCGGGATCGAACTCCCCGTCCTTGACGGACCCCGTGCCGACGATCGGCTGGTGCCGGTCGAAGGGGTAGGCGGGGAAGAGCTGGTTGACCCGCTCCACCGGGAGCACGCTCGCGTCCAGGGCGCGTTCGAGCTCCTCGTCCATGTTGGAGCGCAGGTCCCAGGCCATGGCCTTCAGCCAGGCGAGCGAGTCGGCGGGCGTCCACGGCTCGGGCGTGTAGTCGCCGTTGGTGAGCGCCAGCACCGCGTACTCCAGGCTCCGCGAGCCGAAGCCGTCGTGCTGGGTCAGCCAGGCGTTCACGCCCGCCGCGTACGCGTCCAGGGCGCGCCTGGCCTCCGGGGTGAGCAGGGCGAGCTCCTGCTCGGCGACGCGCCGCCAGCCCAGCGTCCGTACGACCTTGTCGATGTCCAGGGTGGCGGAGCCGAACAGCTCCGACAGCCGCCCGGCGGTGGTCTTGCGGCGGAAGTCCATCTCCCAGAAGCGGTCCTGGGCGTGGGTGTAGCCCTGCGCCCGGAACAGGTCGTCGGGGGTGTCGGCGAAGATCTGCGGGATGCCATGGGCGTCGCGGTACACGGTCACCGGCGCGGTCAGGCCGGGCAGGGCCAGCTGCCCGTCCGTCTGCGGGAACGACTGCCGGACGACCCACGTCCCGGCGCCCGCCAGCACGACGGCCAGGACCAGCAACACGGTCAGCACCCGGAACAGCCAGCGGATCGGCCAAGCAAATCGTGCAAAGGGCGCAAACTTGACCATTCCCTGACCTTTCCTGGTAGTGCGGGTCACAGTATCCAGGTCTGGGATGTGAGCTTGATTACCCGGGGGTAGCTATTCGGACACGAGCGCGCGGGCCAGCAGCACGCTCTCGGTCCTGGCCCGCTCCGGCCCGGCCTCCGACAAAACCGCCGCCGCGTGCTCGGCCCCGAGCGGGGCCAGCAGGGCGTGCGCGAGCAGCGTCGGATCGTCGGCCGGCCGCGCCTCGGCCAGCAGCATGCGCAGATGCGCGTGCCAGAACCGGTAGACGCCCACCCGGTACCGCGCGCCGGGGCTGGAGGTCTCCGAGACCCGCAGCAGGTCGATGTTGTCGAACAGGTACGCCGCGTACGCCTCCACGAAGGCGACGATCCGCTCCTTCGCCGGGGCCCCGGGCCCGACCGGGGGCGGCCCGGACAGGACCGCCTCCTGAAGGATCTTCTCCTTGTTGTCCAGCAGCGCGAAGACCAGGCCGGACTTGTCGCCGAACCGCCGGAACAGCGTGCCCTTGCCGACCCCGGCCTCCGCGGCGACCGCGTCCATGGTGACGTTGTCCACCCCGTGCTCCCGGAACAGCTTGACGGCCGCCGCCAGCACCTTCTCGCGGTTCCTGGCCGCGTCCGCCCGCTCCTTGGGCGGCTCCTCCCGGAAGATCTGCAACAACCGCGGCTCGTCCATGCACGGACTCTAGCCCCGCGCGGCAGGGGCGTGTCAGTGGTCTGTCAGCGCACGCCGCACCTGCGCAGGACCAGCAGCGCCAGCGCGCGCGTCACGTCCCGCAGTTCGCCCAGGTCCACCTGCTCCCGCGGCGCGTGCGCGAACCGTACGTCACCGGGGCCGTAGTGCAGGGTGGGGATGCCCGCCCCCGCGTAGATCCGCAGGTCGCTGCCGTACGGCGCGGCGGTCGTGCCGGGCCGGGCTCCCGTGACGTCCTCGACCGCCTGGGCCGTCTCGTCCAGCAGCGGATGGCCGGCGGGAAGCCTGCCGCTGGCGAACCGGCCGCCCGGCCAGGTGACCGTGACGGGGTTGTCGCGCAGCCACGGGTCGTCGATGCCGGCCAGCGCCTCCTCCAGCGCCGCCGCCGCGTCGGCGGGATCCTCGTCCAGCCGGACCCCGAGGCGGCCCTCGGCCACCAGCAGGTCCGGCACGCTGCTCGCCCAGTCCCCGGCCCGCACCGTCCCCACCTCGATCGGGTACGGCGTGGCGTTCCCCGCGAACAGCCGGTCGGGATCGCGGTTGCGCTCGGCCTCCAGCCTTCTGATCGCGGTGAACACCGGCCAGAACGCCTCCAGCGCGTTGACCCCCTCGTGGCGGGTCGCCCCGTGCGCGGCCCGGCCCGCCACCTCCAGCCGGAACGTCAGCGATCCCGCGTTGGCCGTGATGATCTTCCCGCTGGTGGGCTCGGTGATCACGGCCGCCTCGCCGGTGTGGCCGCGCAGCATGGTGGCGAACGCACCCAGGCCGCCGTCCTCCTCGCTCACCACGCAGTGCACGGCGAGCGGGCGGGCCAGCCGTACGCCGGCGGTGCGCAGGGCGGTCACCACGGCCAGGTTGGCGGCCAGCCCGGCCTTCATGTCGCAGGCGCCGCGCCCGTGCAGGGTGGTGGCGGTGATCCGGGCCCCGAACGGGTCGTTGCCCTCCCATTTGGCCAGATCGCCGGTCGGCACGACGTCCACGTGGCCCTGCAGGATCAGCGCGGGTTCGCCCTCGCCCTCGGTCGTGGCGACGACGCCGTATCCCTCCGCGCGGGGGGCCTCCGCCCCGGGGTAGTCCGGGTGGGCGCGCAGCGTATCCAGGTCCAGCTTCCACAGGTCCACGTCGAGCCCGAGCTCGCCCAGCCGCCGGGCGCACTCGTTCTGCAACTCCGACTCGGCGTCCCCGCCGGTGACGCTCGGCACCCGGACCAGGTCGGCCAGCGAGCGCACGGTCGCGGCCTCGTCGATGGCGTCCAGAACACGCGCTTCCACACTCATGCGCAAACTTTACGACCCAGGGACAATTCGGTTATTTCAGGCCCGGGCTGACCTCCAGGGCGGCCTGGCGGGCGGCGGCCAGGCTCTCGTCCAGGGCCTCGCGCAGCTGGTCGGCGTTGCGGGACAGGCGCGCCAGCTCGCCGATGGCCAGGTCGTCCCGGACCGTGCCGGCGAGCAGGTCGCGGTACTCGTCGGCCTGGTCGGCCAGGGCGCGGAGCTGGTGGTGGGCCTGGAACAGGCGGTCGGCCTGCTGGACCTTGGCCGCGTAGCGCTCCAGCGCCTCGATCCGGGCGGTCACCGAGGCGACCACGGTGTCCAGGGTCTCCCGCATCGGCGCCAGCGCCCGCTCGACCGGGTCCGCCACGCCGCCGGCCACCAGCTTGGCCTGGTCGGCGCGCAGGCTCGTCACCTTGCTCAGCGCCTTGGCGATCTCCCACTCCTCCCGGGGCAGCATCAGCTCGTGGTCGGCGACGTCCAGGAGGCCCTCCCGGTAGACCTCGGCCTTGCGCACCCGGCGGACGGCCTTCTGGGCGCGGACCACCAGCGCCCGGCAGTCGTCGTCGAAGTCCTGGTCCACGCGGAACCAGTCCGGATTGGCGCGCGCGAGTTCGGCCAGCCGCTGCCGGGGCGCGCTCCGCCTGCGGCGGATCCCCGACAGGGCGGCGATCCCCAGAATGATCAGCAGCACGGTCCCGAGCCCGCCGAGCTGGGGCCAGGCCCAGGAGACGACCATCATGAGGGCGACGAAGAACCCCGGCAGCCGCCAGCCGTCCTGCCGGGCCGACCCGTAGCGGGACCACGGGCTGCCCGTGCGGACGTGCCGGACGAGCGCCATGTCGGCCTGGAGGGCCTTTCTGGTCTCCGGGGGAATGTCCGGGTCCAGCACGGTCCGTACGCGCTTGAGCGGGCGCACGGGCTTACGGTCGCCCGCCGAAGGGAGCCGGTCGCGGCGCACCACGACCCGCACCCAGTCGGCGGGCATGTGGCTGTCGAAGGCGGTGTCGTCGGGCTCGATGACGACCGCCACCTCGCCGGCCCCCTGGTGGCGGGTGGTCACCGGGCCGACCATGGAGGCCGGGTAGCGCACCCAGTAGCCCTCGCCCGGGCTCCGGCACGTGTACTGGCCCGGCGCGACGTCGACCCCGACGACGTACATGCCGTCGCCGGGAATACGGTCCTGATATTTCACCGCCACCCGCAACGCCCCCTTTAACGTGACTTTACCCAGCGCCACGCGGGAACACGCGGATCGCTCAGCTGATCGACACCTTCGAGAAACGCACCTCGAATCCCTTACCCACGGGGGCCGCCGCCATGGCTCCGGCGAGGGCGGGAACCTGCGGCGGGAAGTACGCCAGGCGGATCATGTTGGTGGGCTCGGCTCCGTCGAGGCCGTACCGGACGGTGACGGCGTCGCCCTCCCGGTGCAGGTCGATGGTGACCGAGGACGGGGAGCCGGGGGCCGGCTGCACCGACCAGTCCGACACCTCGCGGGTGACGACCACGCTGATCTGCAGGGCTCCGTCGACGAACTCGACCCCCGCCTTGATCCAGTTCTTCTCGTCGATGCGCAGGATGGCGCCCGCCTGGTCGTACTGCTCGGCGTAGTCGGCGTCGAAGGTGACGGTCACCCGCAGGTCGCCCTCGACCGTGCGGCCGTACATGGGGGCGTTGTCGAAGGAGTAGCCGTAGTGGGTCTGCTGCCACAGGTCGGTCTTGGGGTCGACGTGGACGGTCAGGGTGTCGTCGGCGGCGGTCCAGGAGTTAGGTTCGTTGATCCAATCCATGGTCCGAATTGTCCCATGAGAGCGCTCTCAGGCGCATCCCTGGGGCGGATGGCACGGGGTCAGCGGGCGATCAACGGGTGAGGGACGCGTCGCCCCAGACCGCGCCCACCGCGCTGCGGGAGCCCTCGCCGCCGACCCGCGTCGCGGCGATGCGGAGTTTGACGTTGCCCTCGACGGGGACCGAGATCTTGACCTGCTGGGCGTACTTGACGCGTTTCTTCTCCAGTTCGCGGCCGTTGCCGAGGACGGTGAACTCGACCACCGTGTCGGTGCTCATCACGTCGTTGACGCCCAGGGTCGCGACCAGGGTCTTGTACCGTCCGTCGACCGTGTATTCGGCCCAGTGGGTCGAGCCGATGTCGTAGACGCCGAGGCCCACGCTGTGCAGGAAGGACTGGCCGTTGACGGGGAGCGCGTCGTAGTCGGCCTGCCCGTTGTACTCGCTCATGTCGAGGCTGGTCAGGTAGTCGCTGCTCCCGAGGGGGCCGGCGCTGGCGACGTCGTCGCCGGTGGCCGTCGCGGCCGGGGCGGGGGTGGTCTCGCCCGGCAGCGGCGCGATCACGGCCGGGGACGGCGAGATACTCGGTGAAACAATCATCGTCTCGGTGGCCGTGGCGGTCACGGTGACGGTCGGGGCGGGCGCCGCGGCGGCCGTCTCGATCCCGGCCGTCCGGACCGGGCCCCAGAGGTACATGCCGAGCCCGACGGCCACGGCGGTCACCACGACGGCCACGATGATGGCGATCTTGTTCAGCCCGCCGGATTTGGGGGCGTCGTCCCTCTGATAGGGAACCGGCAAATTCGCGGTCACCGTTCACATCCCATTCCTCGCGGCGAGTACGACGAACGTAGCCGCGCGGACAGGGAACGCGTCCCCCAATTATCCAACCCGTTATCCGGACATAAATCCCGATATCACGAAATTTCGTGAACTAGTGGGTGGGTGTGAGTCGGGGCCGGGGGTTAATTTGAAGCCCCGATCTCCTTTTTCGTCACGACCTCAAGGGCGCGACCCCGAGGCGTGGCCGCGATCACGCGTCGAGAGGCAGAGCCGCCGCCAGCTGCCGCCACGCCTCCCGGGGCAGATCGTGCTCAGGATCCTCGCTCACCACCTGAATGGCGATGTGGTCCGCTCCCGCCGCCAGGAATTCCGCCGCCCGTACGGCCACGCCGTCCGCGTCCCCGATCGCGAACAAGGCGTCCACGAGCCGGTCGCTCCCCCCTTCCATGAAATCCGTATCATCGAATCCGATTCTGCGGAGATTGCGGGTGTAGTTCGGCAGTCCCAGATAGAGACTCAGATACTGCCGCGCGAGGGCGCGCGCCTTTTCCGGATCGCCGTCCAGAACCACCATGAGTTCCGGCGCCAGCAGCGCCTCCGCCCCGAGGATCTCCCGGGCCCGCCGCGTGTACCCGGGCGTCACCAGGTACGGATGCGCCCCCGCCGACCGGTCCCTGGCCAGCGCCAGCATCCTCGGCCCGAGCGCGGCCAGCACCCGGTCCGCCGCCGGCACCGGCTCCGCCGCCTCGTCGAGCGCCGTCAGGTAGTCCCGCATCGCCTCGTACGGCCGCGCGTACGCCTTGACGAAGCCCTCGTGGCTCACCCCGAGCCCCAGCACGAACCGCCCCGGGTAAGCGCGCGCCAGTGCCGCCCGGTCCGCGGCGACCTCGTCCGGCGGATGGCTCCAGATGCTGCAGATGCCGGTCGCCACGGTGATCCGGCGGGTCGCTTCGAGCACCGGCGCCGCGTACGGGACCGCCGGGCTGGCGCCGAGCCAGAGGGTGCCGAACCCGAGGGCGTCCAGTTCGGCGGCCGCGGCGGCGAACTCGGGCCCGAGCCTGCCCTCCTCACGGTGGGCGTTGGTCCAGGCCGCGCTCCATATCCCGAATGTGCCGAACCGGCTCCGCTGTGCCATGAGTGCCTCACTTCGCTCGAGGGTCTCTCCTGAGCCGACGCCCGGGTGACAGTCCGTCATTCCGGGCGGCGCGCGGGCGTGCACGGTTCGCGGTGAGGTCTTTGCCGCCACTTTGAGACGACTCACGCATCGCCGCCGGACGGTTCCAAGGGGTCACGACCACCCCAGGCGCTCGTAGTACGGCGGGAGGTCCTGCCACGGGTTGGGGCAGGCCCCGCTGGTGACGAACCCGCTTCCGGTCAGCCGGGCCGTGCTGCGCTGGACGAGGCGGCGGGCCCAGCCGGGCACGCCGTACACCAGATGGCAGGATTTCTCCGGCGGGCGGGCCCAGGCGGGGACGGCGAGCGCGCGGTAGGCGGCCCAGGGGCCTTCGAAGGTGACCAGCAGGTCGGCCACGGCGGCGTAGCCGGGGTCGGGGTACACGCCGGGGTTGAGGACCAGGCGGCCGGACTCGCGCAGGGCCGCCGCCGCGACGCGGTAGTGGGAGAGCCGGTCCTGGCCGGCGGCGGCCTGGTCCAGGAAGACGCCGGTGACGCCGTACCAGGAGCGGTAGCGGCGCGCGTCCACCACCAGCTCCCGGATCGGCCGGTCGCCGTAGGCGGTGTCGAGGTATCCCAGGACCTCGACACCGGCCGCCAGCAACGGCTTCAGGACGTGGACGAAGTCGGGGTCCCTGGCCGTGCCGGGTCCGCTGTCCACGTTCAGCACCACGGTGCCGGGCGGGCGCGCGGCCAGCCGCCGCCACGCGCCCTCCTGCGCGACCGGATGGAAGTACGCGGGGACGAGCAGGCTCACGACGGAACCGCGTGCCACGCGTCGGCCAGCGAGTCCCGGAGCTTGGTGGTGGCCCGCCAGCCGAGCGCGGCCTCGATGGCGGAGACGTCGGCGCACGACCACGGCAGCGCAGACTCGCCCTCGGCGGCGAAGACCCGCCCCTGCCAGGAAGCCACGTCGATCATGAGGTCGAGGAGTTCGCGCACCGGCACCGGGCGTCCCCTGGCCAGGTTGAGCACGGGCGGCAGCCGGTCCGGGGCGAGGGCGGCGGCGATGATCGCGTCGGCCGCGTCCCGGACGTCCAGGAAGTCCCGGACGTCCCCGGTGACGCCCAGGTGCAGCTCGTGGCCCGCGCGCATGCCGGCGATCAGCCGCCCGAGCAGGCTGGCCGGTGGCGCGCCCGGCCCCACGGGGTTGAACAGCCGGAGCACGACGCCGTCGAGCCCGTCCCCGGCCGCCGCGCGGACGAGCGCGGTCCCGGCCAGCTTGCTCACCCCGTAGTGGCCGACCGGCCGGCATTCGGCGTCCTCCGCCACCGGTCGCGCGTGCGAGCCGTACTCCCCCGCGGAGCCGACGTGGACCAGGCGCGCCTCGGGGGCCGCCTCCCGCATGGCCGCGACCAGCCGCGAGACGGCGACGGCGTTGGCCGCCACCAGGCGGTCCGCGGACCCGAGCACGGCACCGGCGCAGTTGATCACGGCCCGGGGGCGCACCTCGGCCAGCAGGCGGCATATGTCGGCGTGCGGCGTCCCGACCAGATCGAGCGGGGTTCCGGCCGAACGCCCCGCGAGCGCGAGGCCGGTCCCGGCCGGGAACCGGTCCCGCACGTGACGCCCGACGAAGCCCGAAGCGCCGACCAACAGAACGGGAGCCATCTCAGGCGCCTCGCAGGAGGACCGGCCGGAGCACGTCGAACTCGGCGTTGGCGCGGTCGTAGTCGTCGGGCCTGCCGATGTCCAGCCAGTGCCCGCCGAAGTCGTACTGGGCGGGATGCCTGCCCTTGCGGAGGAGGTCGAGGACGAGTTCGTCGAAGCCGAGCGGCAGGCCGGGCGGGTAGTCGTACAGGCACTGCTTGGAGATGGCGTAGACGCCCATGCTGACCCGGTAGTCGATGGTGGGCTTCTCGGTGAACTCGACGATGCGGCCGTCGTCGGCGGTGAGCACGCCGAAGTCGATTTTGACCTCGCGCCGGTAGGTGGCGATGGTCAGCGGGGCCCGGCCCTGGCAGTGGCCGGTGAGCAGGTCGCCGAAGTCGAGGTCGGTGAGGATGTCCCCGTTCATGACCAGGAACTGGGCGGGCAGGCCGTCCAGCATGGTGAGCAGCGGGCCGATGGTGCCGAGCGGCGAGGTCTCCAGGGCGTAGTCCACGCGCAGCCCCCACTGCGCGCCGTCCCCCACGTACGCCCGGATGAGATGCCCGAGATGCCCGATCGCCAGGGTCGCCGAGGCGAACCCCCGCTCGCCCAGCTGGCGCAGGATGATCTCCAGGATGGAGTACTGCTCGCCGATCGGCACCAGCGGCTTGGGCAGCGTGGTGGTGTACGGGCGGAGGCGGACCCCTTTGCCGCCCGCCAGGATCACTGCGTGCACGAAGGCCTCACACGTTGTAGATGGTCGTCTTGTACCGGTCGAGGTTGGCCGGGAACCAGGCCGCGCAGGCCGCCAGCCCGTCGTCGAGCGTGTGCGCCGGGGCCCAGCCGCGCGCCCGCAGCCGGGAGCTGTCGCAGACCAGGCGCATGACCTCGGAGTTCTCCGGGCGCAGCCGCTCGCTCTCGCAGGTGAACTCGACCGAGGCGCCCATGATCTTGCTGATCTTCTCGGCCAGGTCGCCGACGGAGATCTCCTCGCCGGTCCCGGCGTTGAACAGCTCGCCCTCGACGCCCTCGGCCGTGCCCAGGTGGGCGAAGGCGGCGGCGGTGTCCTTCACGTACATGAAGTCCCGGGTCGGGGTGAGCGCGCCGAGCCGGATCGAGCGGGCGCCGGCCGCGATCTGGCCGATGATCGTCGGGATGACCGCCCGCGCGGATTGGCGAGGCCCGAAGGTGTTGAACGGCCGGAGCGTCACCGCGGGCAGGCCGAAGCTGAGGTGGTAGCTCTTGACCAGCTTGTCCGCCCCGGCCTTGGAGGCCGCGTACGGCGACTGCGCCTGCAGCGGGTGCTCCTCCGAGATCGGCACCGAGAGCGCCGTCCCGTACGTCTCGCTGGTGGAGGTGTGCACCAGCCTGCCGATCCCGGCGTCCTTGACGGCCTCCAGCACGTTGAGCGTGCCCAGCACGTTGGTCTCCACGTACGACCGGGGCGCCGCGTACGAGTACGGGATCGCGATCAGCGCCGCCAGGTGGTAGACCACGTCGGCCCCGGCCACCAGCTGCCGTACGCTGCCGGGATCGCGGACGTCGCCGGGCACGACCTCGACGGAGTCCAGCACGGCGGGGTCGAGCGTGTCCAGCCAGCCCCAGCTGCCGAACGAGTTGTACTGGGCCATCGCGCGGACCCGGTGGCCGCGCTCGACCAGGAGTTCCACGAGGTGGGAGCCGATGAAGCCGTCGGCTCCTGTGACGGCGTGGATGGGCATGGGTCACCTGTTCTCTAGATGTGCAGGGACGTTCGCGCGACCGCCGGCCAGGCCAGGCCGGTGAGCGCGCACAGCAGCGCGACATGCGCGAGGAGCTGGATCTGCGGGGTGCCGGGCGTGAGCAGCCCGGCGGCCAGGGCCGTCGCGAACAGCGCGAGCACGGGCCGGCTGATCCCGCAGGACTGCAGGATGAGCGCGACCAGCACCGCGCCGCCGAGCGCGAGGTTGGCCGCCAGCCGGAGCGTCTCGCCTGCCCCCGGGCGCACGGCCAGCCAGGCGAGCGCGGTGAGCACGAGCAGCACGGCCAGGTAGCGGCCGAGCGCCCCGAGCAGCTCGAGCCGGACCGCGCGCCCGAACCGCCGCGCGGTGGCCGTCCGGCCGAGCAGCAGGTGCCCGCCGCGCCGGAACCGGAACACCGCCCATTCGGCGGCGCCCATGCTCAGCGAGAGCGGCACCATGACCAGCGCCCCGTTCTGGGCCGGCGCGCTCACGGCCAGCAGCCCGCCGCAGAGCGCTCCGAACAGGGCCGGCGGGACCGCGCCCGGCAGCCGCCGCAGCCCGGTGGGCCGGGCCGGGCTCCGGCTGACGATCTCGGCCAGGACGACGGCCTCGGCCACGGAGAGCGCGCCCGCCGCCCAGACCGCCCACGGCGCGGGCCAGCCGGTCACCAGGTGCACGGCGCTGACCGCGCACCCGGGGATGAGCACGGCCAGCAGCACCAGTTCCCCGTCGGCGACCAGGATCACCCCGGCCGCCAGCAGGTACGCGGCCTGCCCGAGCGCCAGCGCGATCCCGGCCGGGGAGGCCGAGGTGAACATGCCGACCGCGACGATCACGGGCGCGAGCACGGCCAGCCCGACCCGCAGCGCGCGCCGCGCGACCGCCAGCCCGGCGTCCCGGTCCCCGTGCCCGATCGCCACGTACGCCAGGTAGGCCGCGCCCTGCCCGTACGCCCAGGCCAGCAGGAGCGAGACCACCAGCACGGCCGTGGGCCCGGTCACCGCCTGCGCGGCCGTGACGTAGCACAGGCCGGGCAGCCCGAACAGGATGCCCCGCACGGCGTGCCGCCCGGGGTGGCCGCTCCACGGGACCGGCGTCTCCTGGCTGGGTTCGGCCGGTTTGCGCGGCACGCTCCGGTAGAGGGCCTCGGCGTAGGCGAACACGTCGCTGTGCCCGTGCCGCGCCGCGCCCTCGTCGGTGAGCCCGCCGAACTCCAGCCCGGCCGCGATCTCCAGCGGATCGACCGCGTTCGCGCACAGGTCGCGTACGTGATCGTCCACCGGTTCCGGCAGCACCGTGGCCGCGCTCACGCCGCCACCAGCCGCGGGTAGAGCGTGCGGAAGCTGTCCACGGCCCGGTCCACGGTGAAGAGCCCGAGCGCGCGCTCCCGGGCCTGCGCGCCCATCCGGGTGCGCAGACCCTCGTCGCCGAGCAGGGTCAGGCAGGCCTCGGCCATGGCCCGCGGATCGCGCGGCGGCACCACCAGCCCGGTCCCCGCGACCGCCTCGCGCACCCCGCCCACGTCGGTGGAGACGGTGGCCCTGCCGGTCGCCATGGCCTCGATCAGCGTGTACGGGAAGCCCTCCGAGATGCTCGACAGCACCACGACGTGCCCCGCCGTGTACGCGTCCCGGATGTTGTCCACCCGTCCCTCGAACGCGACCGGCAGGTCCCCCGCCAGCTCCTTGCAGCCGGCCAGGTACCCCTCCCGCCCGGCCGGGGTGCCGCCGAACACCCGCAGCCGCGCCTCCGGCAGCTCCGCGTGCACCAGCCCGAACGCCTGGATCAGGGTCTCCAGGTCCTTGATCGGGTCGATCCGGCCGGCCCAGCTCAGCGTGGGCACCTCCGGCTCGGACCCGGCCGGCTCGAACTGGCCGGGGTCCACGCCGTTGTAGACCGTGCGCAGCCGGGCCGGGTCGGCCCCGCAGCGCACCTCCCACCGGATGTTGTACTTGTTGCCCGGCGTGATCAGGCTCGCCTCCAGGTACGCCGCCGCGCACAGCAGCCGCAGGAAGCTCAGCAGCAGCGCCTTCACCGGCCACCGGTACGGCGAGTTCCGGAAGCCCAGATACCGCTCCCGCAGGTACACGCCGTGCTCGGTGAGGACGAACGGCGTGCCCTCCGTCCACTTCGCCGCGAACGCGGGCAGCACGGCCAGCCCGTTGGCCACGACGTGCGTGACGTCCGCGCCGGGGGCCGGGCGCAGCAGCGGCCGCAGCGAATGCTCGATCAGATCCACCGCCGTGACCGCGTCGTGCACGGTCGGCGTCACCCCGATGCTCTCGAACTCGGCCCGCCGCGCCTCCCAGACGTCCAGCACGCAGCGGACCGAGGTGTCGCCGCAGAGCGGGACGCCGAGCCGCTGCAGCTCGCGCAGCACCGCGCCGAAGCGGGCCGCGGACCCCTGCCAGGGGTCGAGCATCAGGTCGAGCATCTCGCGGAACAGCTCCTCGAAGCGTCTTCTGGCCCGGCCCCGGGGCGGGCGCCCCGGGGGCGTGCCCCACAGCGGGATGGGCGTGACGGTGGCGTTGCCCGGCAGGTCCCAGGCGAGGCTCTCCCGCCCGGTGCCGGTGATGGCGTGCAGGTCGAAGCGGTACTCGGGCATGCCGCGCACCAGCTGGTCGCACCAGACGCTGACGCCGCCGTGGTGGTGGGGGTAGGTCCCCTCGGTGACCATCGCGATGCGCATGGGTGTTACGGCAGCAGCAGCTTGATCGGCTGGAGCAGCGCGTTGCGCTGGTAGGCCGACAGCTCGCCCGCGTACGCGGAGCCGAACGGGCTGCTGCCCAGGTTGAGCAGGTTGGGGATCCGGGTGCCGGCGGGGGCGGTCAGCGGGACGTCCAGGTTGTCGGGGGCGTCCACGTAGACGACGCCGTTCTGGATGTAGCCGCTGACCTGGTTCATGTTCTGCTTCCAGGTCTGCGTGCGCTTGATCTCGGCGCCGATGGCCGAGGTGCGCAGGTTCACGATCGGGGCGTTGGCGGCGTACAGGCTGCGGTACTGGGTGAGGAGCTCGCCCAGGACGGTGAGGAGCAGGCGGTCGCCGGTCAGGTTGGACTGGTGCGCGTAGTGCGGCCAGGGCAGGCCGCCGAGCACGTGCCGCAGCGCGTTGCGGACCTCGATGGGCACGATGTACTGGCTCCAGCCGGTGGCCGGGTCCAGCGGCGGGATGCAGGTGGTGGTGGCCGGGTTGTCCTCGCAGATGCCGGATCCGCCGTCGGCGCGGCTGTTGTAGATCCAGTTGTACTCGTCCACCTCGTCGGCGGCGGTGGCCACGTTGTAGAAGACGTTCATCGGGTAGCGCGGCACGGTGAGCGCGCCGCCGACCGGGCGCTGCACCGGGTCGCGGGAGGCGTCGCTGCCGATCCACTTCACCCCGGTGCTGTTCAGCGCCGGCGCCAGGTTCGGGTTGTCGACCGGCTGGCGGGGCTGCAGGAACAGGCCGGAGTGCTCGCCGGTGACCAGTTCGGTGGTGTCGTCGGCCAGGCCGTGCTGGTTGGCGAACTGCTTGTTGCGGTTGATCTCGTCCTCGATGGTGGCCCGCGAGGCCCAGACGATCTGGCCCTGCGGGTTGGTGGCGCAGCGCCACGGGATGACCGAGAAGTCCTGCGCGCAGCCGAGGAACGGGTGGGTGTAGGTGTGGTTGGCCCAGCGGAACTGCGCCTTGTTGGCCTTCAGGCTGGTCAGCAGCGGGTCGGAGCCGCCGTGCTCGGCCGCGTGGAGCACGCTGCCGCCGCCGTTGTAGTAGAAGTCCATGGTGAGGCCGTTGGCGTTCTGCCACTGCACGGCGGCGGTCACGTCCGCGGGCGTCATCCGGATGCCGGTCTCCGGCACGTCGGGCGGGCAGTCGCTGGTCGGCGTGCAGTTGCGTACCGGGTCCCACTTGGTGTCGTCGCCGAGCACGTCGTCCACGTGCACGGCGAAGTAGTTGCGGTCGTAGCCGAAGTGCACGCCCTTGGTGAGCCAGCTGAGGACGCCGTGCGAGATCATCTGGAACTGCTTCTGGTGCTGGTTGAACGCGGCGGTGACGACCATCTCGCTCCGGCCGTCGTGCGTGTGAACGCCGGCCACCACGCCCTGGGTGGCGCTGTTCGGCACCGGCATGGTGATCAGCGGCTGGAAGCTGCGCCCCGCGGCCAGGTCGTCCGGCAGCGGCGTGCCCAGGTAGCCGTAGCTCTCCCCCACGACGGGTGACTCGTCCTCGAACGGCACCTGCCCCGTCAGGTACGGGAACGGCCCCCCGGGCACGACGCTCGCGGTCATCCCGTCCAGCGGCCCGTAGTATTCGGGGTAATTCAGGCCGACTTCCGGGCTCGCGTACACGTACGCGCTGAGCTGGCGGATGCCGAATTTCTTCTCGAAGTTCACCAGGGCCGTCATTTCCGCCTGATCGGCGAAAGGATTGGCGTTCGGCAGGATCACCCCCTGGAACTTCGCCCGCTCGGCCGGCCCGACCGTGTCCGCGAGGAATCCGGCGGTGATGACCGGCCTTCCCGGACTGGTGAGATCCACTTTCTGGTACGGCACGCCTTCGGAGTCCATCGCGTGCGCGATCGCCTCGGTGGACGGAGTGCCGTCGGACACGAGCAGGATCCTCATATTGATCATTGGTTCCACGGCGTGCGCCGCGGTGCCGGGGATCAGGACGAAGACCGAGGTCAGACCGAGGACGGTCGGACCGAGTCTGCGGACGAACGCCACCATGCCTCCTATCAGGGGATTCAGACATGTGCCATATTTGCTGCCTTTTCCTAATGAAGGCGCGAAATGGCTATCTGGTGAGATCGCAAGGCATAGTTATAGCGGCGAATTCGCGATTGACGGGGAGTCTCAGGAAATTCCACAGCCGTTGACGTCATGACAAAAAGTCAGGACGTTCCATCGAATTCGGCATTGTGGGCATATCCCTGCGATTTACGCTGGGACCCCAGAAGGCGTGCGCCTTAAATCATTTCAACGCGAAAAATCCGGATATATGGGCGGGGGCGCGGGGGGCCAGGAACGGCCACATCGCGGGAGCCTGTCCGGGTTTAAGGGGCTTGCGATGAGCGGCTACTGCTCGTCGGATCGCCAGTAAACTGCGGAATGTGGGCGACCCGAAGTTCGAGATCCAGATGCTGCACGACCGAGTCATGATCAAGGTCGAGCAGGACAACGAGGAACGACGCAGCACGGCGGGCATCGTCATCCCGGCCACCGTCAAGACGCCCAACCGCCTCGTCTGGGGCGAGGTCACCGGGGTCGGCGCCAACGTCCGCACCGTCAAGGTCGGCGACAAGGTCCTCTTCAGCCCGGACGAGCAGCCCGAGGTCGAGGTGCAGGGCCAGACCTACCTGGTCATGCGGGAACGCGACCTGCATGCCGTGGCCACCCCGCAGACCGACCACGGCACCGGTCTCTACCTCTGAGCGCGGGCGCTCAGGCGCCGGCGGCCTCGCGGGCCCGGCGCGCCTCGCGGCGCTCCTCGAACCTGGTCGCGGTGAGGTCCAGCTGGGTCATGAAGGTGTCGAGCTCCTCGCGGGCCTTCTCGCCCTCGGCGTCCAGGCCCTGGATCTCGTTGACCTTCCACTGGCGCAGCACCGGCGCGAGCACCTCGTCGCAGTGCAGGCGCAGGTCGTAGATGCCGGCGTGCGCGATGGCCATCGACTTGCGGGCGAAGCCCTGCATGCCCGCGCCCGGCATCTGGAAGGACGTGACCACGTCGGTGACCGCCCGCATGGTCTGGGACGGCGACAGCTCGAAGGCCGCGCCCAGCAGGTTGCGGTAGAAGAGCATGTGCAGGTTCTCGTCGGCGGCGACGCGGGCCAGGATGCGCTCGCAATCGGGGTCGCCGGAGACGCGGCCGGTGTTGCGGTGCGCGATCCGGGTGGCCAGCTCCTGGAAGGAGACGTACGCGAGCTGCTGGAGCATCGTGCCGTACTCGGTGGCGAAGCCGTTCTCCATGTGGGCCATCCGGGCGCGCTCCAGCGCGATCGGGTCCACGGCGCGGCTGGCCATCAGGTAGTCGCGGATGACGACGGCGTGCCGGCCCTCCTCGGCGGTCCACCGGTGCACCCAGGTGCCCCACGCGCCGTCCCGGCCGAACGTGGTGGCGATCTCGTGGTGGTAGCTGGGCAGGTTGTCCTCGGTCAGCAGGTTCACCACGAGCGAGACGCGGGCGGCCTCGGGGATGGCGGAATGCTCCGGGCTCCACGCCTCGCCGCCAAGGACGCCGTCGTAGGTGCGGGCCTCGTCGTAGGGGATGTACTCGTGCGGGAACCACTCCTTGGCCACGCCGAGGTGCCGGTTCAGGTTCTCCTCGACCACGGGCTCCAGCTCGACGAGGAGCTCGGTCTGGGTCAGTGCACGCGACATTTCCACCCCTAACCTGCGATTTCTTAACCTACGGTACCGTAAGTTCGTGCGCCACACCGGGAGCGAAATCACAGAGTTCCACCGCGGTTCTTGTGGGACCTCGACTACGGCATTCACCCTTTCGCACGATTAGGGTGGCTGGGCCTACCTTCGTGATATTCGAGCGAACTAGTCTGCGCGCATGCCCAAGAGAGCGCGTTTCTGGATCGTCGTGGCCGTCCTCGTCCAGGCCCTGTGGAGCCTGCCGCTGGGCGCCTTCTTCGCCTACCGCTGGCTGGTCCTCGACAACGCCGACGCGGGCTTCACCTGCCGGGACCTGACCGGTAGGTACACCACCTGCCTGGAGGGCGAGACCGCCAACATGGTCCTGGCGCTCGTCTTCTCGTCGGTCGGCTCGATCATGCTGGGCGTCGCCGCGTACCTGGCGGTGCGCTGGATCAGGCGCGGCAGGCGGGAGGACTACCTGCGCGAGCACGGCGTGCCCGCGCGGGCGGTCGTCGCGCACGCGCGGCCGACGGCCTCGCGCGTCAACGGGAACCAGGTCTACCGGCTGACCGTCCAGGTGCCGGACGTGCCCGGCCTGGAGTTCCGCTACCGCACCCTGACCCCGCTCCCCCAGGGCACCGCGCTGACCGTCGCGTACGACCCGGACAAGCCCGACGACCCGGTCATCCTCGACGACCTGCGCGCCCTGTCGGCGAGCCTGCGCCACCCGCGCACCGAGGTGGACGCCCGGATCCAGCGGCTCACCCAGCTCGACGCGCTGCGCGCCTCCGGGGCGCTGACCGAGGAGGAGTTCGACCGGCTCAAGGACGAGGCGCTCAACCAGGGCTGACCGGCACGACCACCACCCCGGTCGCGGTCGTCGCCACGATCGGGGTGTCCAGGGCCTCCGCCGCCGACTCCGACAGGTCCGGCCTGGCCCGGCAGACCACCCGCGCCTCGAACGCCAGCGTCCTGCTCCGGTTGCCGACCCTGGTCACCTCGGCGCTCACCTCGATCACGTCCCCGGCCCGTACGGGCGCGAGGAACCGCACGTCCGAGTAGGACGCGAACAGCCCTTCGTCCCCGTCCATCCGGATGCACACCTCGGTGGCCACGTCCCCGAACAGCCCGAGCACGTACGCGCCGTCCACCAGCGCCCCGCCGTAGTGCGCGTGCGAGTACGGCACGTACCGCCGATGGGTCACCCTCATTCCGGGCTCCTTCATTCTGGGCTCCAGGACGGGACCAGCGCGGCCACCAAATAGCTGGCCACTTCGCCCGGGGTGGTGCCCTTTCCGAAGATGCGGTCCACGCCCAGGTCGGCGGCCCTCACGGTGTCGAACCTCGGCCCGCCGGCCACCAGCAGCGGCCGGCCGAGCCCGCCGGTCACCGAGGTGGGGTAGGCGTCCGCGAACGCCGCCGCCATCTGCTTGGTGTTGTGGATGTGGGCGCTCTTCTGCGTCACCACCTGTGACACGAGCACCGCGTCGGCGTCGGCCTCCTTGGCCCGCGCGACGAGTTCGGCCACCTCGACCTGCGCCCCCAGGTTGTGCACCTCGATCTCCCGGTAGTACTCCAGGCCCTTCTCGCCCGCGAAGCCCTTCACGTTGAGGATGGCGTCGATGCCGACCGTGTGCGCGTCGGTGCCGATGCACGCCCCCACGACCACGAGCTTGCGCCCGAGCACGCTCTTGATGGCCAGGTTGACCTGTTTCGGGGTGAGCAGCGGATATTCGCGGCCTTCGGGGACCACGATGCCGGCGTAGTCGATGAGGTGGGTGGCTTTGCCGTACACGATGAAGAAGGTGAAGTCGGGGCCCATCGGCTTGCTGTGCACGACGGTGGCCGGGTCCAGGCCCATCTTGCCGGCCAGTTGCAGGGCGGCCGACTCGGCGCGGGGGCCGTGCGGGACGGGCAGGGTGAAGGACACCTGCACCATGGCGTCGCCGGTGGTGTCGCCGTAGGGGCGGATGATCTGCTTGATCGTGTCGACGGAGACGGTCACGGGCGCTCCTGGAGGATCTCGGTGGCCGGGTTGTAGTAGCCGTCGGCCTGGACGATCACGCCGTCCAGGCCCTTGCCGCGGTCGGCGGGGCGGCGGGTCACCCCGAAGACGCCGTCGGCGATGGCGTTGAGCAGGCCGTCGTCGGCGACACGGTCGAGCAGGTCGACGGTCTCGGAGAGCACCCGCCGGGCGCGTTCGACGATGAGGCCGCCGGGCGCGGGGTGGAAGTCCTCGGCGAGCGCGCCCGCGGCCCGCCGGACGTAGCGCACGTTCTCCAGGGCGAGGTCGCGGTCGGAGAGCCAGGGCGTGTGGATGCCCTCGGTCATCATGCCGATCAGGATGATCGACTGGCCGGTCAGCACCCCGGCCAGGTTGAAGAACGCGTCCAGCAGGTAGCCGGCGAAGATGTTGCCGGTCATGTGCTTGGTGGGCGGCATGTACTTGAGGGGGGCGTCGGGGAACAGCTCCCTGACCAGCTGCGCGTGGGCCAGCTCCAACCTGAACGAGTCCGGCAAATCCGGATTTATCTCGAAAGCGTGGCCGAGGCCGAGCTGGGCGTCGGCGAGCCCGGCCTCGTGGCCGAAGCGCTCGTTGAGCAGCTGGGAGGCGATCACAGTGTGCGCGGCGTCGACGGCGTCCGCCGTGGTCAGGTAGTTGTCCTCGCCGGTGTTGATGACGATGCCGGCGCGGGCGTGGATCTGCCGGGAGAAGCGCTGGTCGATGAAGGTGCGCTTGGGGTTGATGTCGCGGAAGATGATGCCGTACATGCAGTCGTTGAGCATCATGTCGAGGCGTTCGAGACCGGCCAGGGTGGCGATCTCGGGCATGCACAGGCCGCTGGCGTAGTTGGTCAGGCGCACGTACCGGCCCAGTTCGCCGGAGACCTCGTCCAGCGCGGCGCGCATCAGCCGGAAGTTCTCCTGCGTGGCGTACGTCCCGGCGTACCCCTGCCGGGTCGCGCCCTCCGGCACGAAGTCCAGCAGCGACTGACCGGTCGAGCGGATCACCGCGATCACGTCCGCGCCCTCCCGGGCGGCCGCCTGCGCCTGCGGGATGTCCTCGTGGATGTCCCCGGTGGCCACGATCAGGTAGACCCACGGCGGGTCCGGATCGCCGTGCTTGCCCAGCAGCCGGTCCCGCTCGGCCCGGTTCGCGTCGATCCGCGCGATCCCGCGCGCCACCGCCTCCCGCGCCCTCTTCCCGGCCCGTACGGCATGCGCCCCCTCGGGCACCTCGAACCGCGCGCGCACCAGCTCCCGAGGGTCCTGATGCTCCCGGAGCGCGTGGAACACCGGCAGCGCGACCCCGTGCTCCAGCCCCACCTGCTCCCGTACGGCGTCCGCGATCCGGTTCACCCACGGGGTGCCGTCCGCGTCCGCGCCGGTCACCCCGGCCAGCCGGAGCACGGCGCGCTCCACGGACACGGTGGTGTGCGTCCTGGCCATCTCGATGATCGGTTCGGCCGCGCGCGCCGCCAGCCGCCTGGCCTTCGCCACGACCGCCGGATCCAGGCCGAGCTTGCTCACGCGTGCCTCCCTTCGAAGAGCCGGCGCACCCCGGGCTCGGCGCGGAACAGGTCCAGGGCCAGGTCGGCGTGGCCGGGGGCGTATCCGTTGCCGACCAGCATGGTGACGTCGGCGGCGAGCCCCTCCGCGCCGAGCGCGGCGGCGCTGAACGAGGTGGCCATCGAGAAGAAGACCACGGTTCCGCCGTCGCGGGTGGCCAGGATGGAGCCGTGCTCGCAGCCGGGCACGTCCACGCAGACCACGGTCACGTCCGCGGGCGTGCCCACGGCCGCCGCGAGCGCGACCGGGTCCCGCGCGTCCGCGACGACCACCTCGTCGGCGAGGCCCGCCGCGGTGAGCGCGTCGGCTTCGCGGGCGTGCGGGACGACTCCGATGAGCTTCGCGGCTCCGGCCCGGCGGGCGGCGGCCAGCGACAGCGAGCCGCTCTTCCCGGCCGCCCCGATCACCGCCACCACCGATCCCGGGGTGACCACCCGCCGGGTGAGGGCGGGCGCGCCGCACACGTCCATGACCGACAGCGCCAGCGGCATCGGCAGGTCCTCGGGCAGCACGGCGGCGATCGAGCGGGCGAACAGGATCGCGTGGCCCTCGGCGGGCACCTGCTCGGACCTCCCGTCCCAGCGGGCGAGGCCGTCGGTGATCCGCAGCGGCGTGAGCGTCAGCGACACCAGCGTCGCGACCCGGTCGCCCGGCTTCAGCCCGAGCGGCGACTCCGGCGTGACCTCGTCCACGACGCCGACCAGCATGCCGCCGGAGCCGGTGACCGGGTTGTGCATCTTGCCGCGCGCCTCGATGATCGCGAGGACCTCCGCGCGGACGCCGTCGCCGTATGTCTCGGACAGTTGCCGGAAGGAGGCCGCGTCCAGGTTGAGGCGTTCGACGCGGATGCGTACCTCGCCCGGCCAGAGTCCCGGTGAGGCGTCCAGCCGCTCCGCCGCCTGCGGCAGCACGCCGGCCGGGGACAGCACCCGGTGCAGCCCGACCGGCGAGGCGGTCCACCCGCCGTCTTCGCGGGGAACAGCCATTGGCGAATCGCCCGGCTCTCGCATGCTCACCGTCCTCCAGCCCGGGGGGAAAATCCGATTCCTGAGTCGAGACTCAGGGAAACATCTTGTCCCACCCCATCGCAAGCAGGCAATATCTGGCACATGACTGCCGCGACCCTCATCACCGTCGCCCCCACCGGAGCCGAGGCGGACAAGGCCGTGACCCCGGCCCTGCCGGTCACCCTGGACGAACTGGTGTCCACCGCCGTCGCCTGCGAGGCGGCCGGCTCGGCCGTCATCCACGTGCACATCCGCGACGACGACGCCCGGCCGACCCTCGACCTCGGCCGCCTCAAGGACACGGTCGCCGCGCTCCGGGAGCGCACCTCGCTGATCGTGCAGCTCTCCACCGGCGGCGCCGTCACCGACCCGTACGAGGACCGCCTGCGCGTCCTCGACGCCGGGCCCGACGCCTGCTCGCTCACCTGCGGCACGGTCAACTTCGGCGACGACGTCTTCATGAACCCGTGGGGCTTCATGACCGAGCTCTACCAGGCCACCCAGGAGAAGGGCGTCGTCCCCGAGTTCGAGCTCTTCGACCTCGGCCACATCGCCACCCTCCACCGCCTCCTCGCCGCGTACGGCCCGCCCCACGGCGGCCGGATCCACTGCGACCTGGTCATGGGCGTGCCCGGCGGCTTCGGCGGCGACCTCCCCACCGTCGCCGCCGCCATCCGCGCCCTCCCGCAGGGCGCCACCTGGTCCGCCACCGGAATCGGCCGCACCTCGCTACCGGTCCTCCTGGCCGCCCTCGCCGCCGGCGGCCACCTGCGCGTCGGCATGGAGGACACCCTCACCTTCGCCAAGGGCCGCCCGGTCAAGGACAACGCCGAACTCGTCACCCGCGCCGCCACCGCCGCCACCCTCGCCCAACGCCCCCCGATGACCCCCACCGCCGCCCGCACCTTCCTCGGCCTCCATTCCGAATGACCCCGGCACCTGAAGTGACTTCCCGCCCGCTGTGGCACCCGCCGCCGATCGCCATGGCGGCCAGCGCGAGCGCCCGGCGCTCGACGTGACTTCCCGCCCGCGGCGGCAGCGCCCCCGCCACCGGCGAGTGCCCGGCCACGCGCACGGCCGGCACTAGACGTGACTTCCCGCCCGCGGCGGCAGCCGCCGCCGATCGCCATGGCGGCCAGCGCGAGCGCCCGGCACTTGACGTGACTTCCCGCCCGCGGCGGCGGCCGGTGATCGGAGCCGGGCATGGCTTCGCCGCCACCGTGACGGCCGGTGACCGCCACGCGGGATGCGCTCGGCGGGCTCCACGCGAGGAAGTCAGGGCTCCTGCCCCGTCTCTGGAACGGCTGTGATCGCGGGGCTGGACGTGGCGGGGGTGGGTGCGTTAATGATCGGCTTGTGCGGATTCCGCGGGCCCGGCTTCTGATCGTCGCCGCAGTGGTCGCAATGATCGTGACCGCTGGGGCGGTAGCGGTCTTCCGGCTTCCCCTGCCCCAGGTGACCGAGTCCGCCGAGCCGGAGGCGGAAGCCGTACCCGACTCCGAAGCTTCCCCCGATCCGCTGGTCATGGACGTGAGACCCGCGAAGGTCGTGCAGGGTTCCGAGATTACGGTGAGCGCGGAGTGCCGGCAGGGGATGGCGACGGTGGTGTCGCAGGCCCTCTCCTACTCCATCTCACTGGGGGAATCCGGCAGGCTGGCCACCGGAACCATCGAACTCGACAGCAGCGTGCCGCCCGGTGTCTACGAGGTCCGCGCCAAATGCGCGGTGGACGGCAGGACCGGCCGCGCCACGTTCGAGGTGGTCCCGCCGAAGGGCGGGATTCCGCCCGCCCGCGGTCTCTCCGCCGTCACGCGAGTGACCGTGACCACCCTGTCGAGAGGTGCGGTCCAGGAGGAGTTCCGGGCCCGATCGGAGGAGCCCGAAAGCGACATCAACGTCAGGATCGCCGTTACCCACGAATGGCGGCTGCGTGCCGACGACCCGGATGTGACCCTGCTGCGCACCGGCGCGGCCCTGACGGAGCCGACCGATTTCGTGGCGGAACGCCTGGGCGAGGTGGATCCCTTCTCCGACGGCGCGTACTATCCGATCGAGTTCGACATGCCCGTCCTCCGGTCGGATCCCGACTCGGGCCAGGTCGTCGTCACGGCGACCGGCGTCGGCTACTCCGAATCCGGCTGGGAGGGTGACCGGATCTTCCGGCTGACCTTCTGGCCTCCCACGCCCGACGGCGAGGTCTCCCGCCCGGCCACCCACGACGTCACCGTGACCGCGCCCGGTCTGACGCTGACGGGAGTCACGGGTGTCACGCCCACCGCGCTGGACCGCGAAAGCCTGCGCTTCGACGGAACGCGGATCGCCCGTGCCGTCTTCGGCGACGGCCCGTCCAGCTCCGGGTATCTGGCCGCCGCCTATCTCGCCGGGGATCTGCTGGGCGACGTCATCACGGATCCCGACAGACCTGATTTGTATGCGAGTTCGCTGCCGTGGCCGGTCGATGCCGCGACCGGGCTGCTCAGCTTTCTGGCGCTGCTCATAGTCGCCTGGACGTTCGCGCGGTCGCTCGGAGCGGCTTGGTGGCGGCGCTGGGACAACCGTTTCCTGATGATCTGGGCCGTGGTCCTCTATGCCGTCCTTCTCCAGATCTGGGATCTGTCGCTGGAGTCGGTGCTGTTCCTGAGCCTACTGCTGCTGGGGTGCCTGCCGGCCCTCGTGCTCACCATGGCGGCACGGCGGATCGGCCCTCCTCCCTGGCCTGGTTCAACGTTCACGCTGCTGTCGATCGCCGCCGGGCTGGCGGGAGCCGTGCTGACAGGGTCAGGTCTGCTCCTCGTGACGCCGGTTCCCTGGTGGGTTGCCGTCGTGTTGGCCGTCGCGGCCGGTGCGACGGCGTTGCGGCGGCTGCGCCCGTACGCTCCCGCGGTCGCGGCCGTTTCCCTGGGCGCGGGAGTACTGCTGACCGCCCGGGCCGCCCAAGGCGGGCTCGCTCCCGGTTACGTGGCCCTGGCCATGCTCGCGGGCCTGGAAGTGGTCGTGCTCGTGTTCGGCGGCCTGTCGGTGGCGACCGGCCGGTGGTCGACGCGTACGCTCCTGTGGTCGGCCGCGGCCCTGATCCCGCTCCTGGGCGTCAGCCTGACGGGGGTGCGATCGACGTTCTCCCCGGACCGCACCACCTCGGAACAGTTGCCCTCCCTCCTCGAGTGGTACGTCAGCTCCGTCCTGCTGCTCCATTTCGCCCTGCTCGTCGTGATGCTGGTGCTGCGGCTCAGACGGCTGGGGCAGGTCCCCGCCGCCGTCTTCCTCGGCGAGGCGTACGCCACGATGACGCTGGCGCTGTTCCTGTCCCAGGTCACGCCCGGATTCGCGAGCGACCTCACCATCGTGATCATGTGGGGCGCCGTCCTGTGGCTGCTGTCAGGATCTTCCTCGCGCCGCGCGAAGAATGAGCCCGACATCACGCCGGAACAGCACCGATCGCTGGTCAGAGCGCTGGTGGGCCGCCGCTTCGCCCGGCTCGCCCTCACCGACCTGCTACGTCAGGGCCGCAGCCGCATCGCCACCGGTGAGATGTCCCTGGCGGTCTTCGAGAAACAGCGGCGCACCCTGCTCAGGGCGAGCGACGACGTCACCGGGCCGATCGACTCGGACCTGGCTCTGGCCACCGCCGCGGGCCGTACCCCCTGGGAGGCGGCCGTCATCGCCTTCGGGACCGGGCTGGTGCTGTCCGTCCCGTTCACCACCGCCAGGGCGATCCAGACGAACTCGGGCGAAGAACTGCTGTCCGTCCTCGCGACCGCGGCGATCGCACCCCTGATGTGCGCGATCTTCGGCTTCTTCTATCCCCGGGTCCGCGGCGACCAGCCGCTGAGCAAGTCGCTGTTCCTCCTGCTCGCCGCCGTGGTCGTCACGCTCCCCACGCACCTGTACTCGCTCGTGATCACGCTGACCGCCGACCCGGCCGCCTTCTCCACCCCGCTGCCCACGCCGGTCGAGGTGGTCATCGGCGCCCTGCTCTCGATGGGCAACCTGGCCGTGGTCTGCCTCGGGCTCGGGCTCTTCTGGGAGTGGCGGCTGCTGCGCCTGGCCGACGAGCCGTGGGGGCGGGTGCGCAGTGTGCGGAGCGCCCGCGCCGTCGCCGCGCCGCTGACCGCGGTGGTGATCGCCGCCGGGACCGCGGTGACGACGGCGCTGGTCAACAACGCGATCGCGCCGCTGCCGACGATCAGCGAGACGGCTCAGCCCACGCGGCAACCCTGACCGGGGGATATCACCGAACGTAATCGTGCGCGTACACTGGATGACCGTCGGGCTCCTCCAAGGAAGGACGCTGCGCGTATGAGGGATCTCCCCGCTCCCGCCTCCGCCGACCTCGTCGCGGCGGGTGCTCCCCAACCTGACCCGGGCGTACGGGTCTCCCCCGATCTGGTGGCCATGGCGACCCACGGGCTCCCCGGCGGGGCCGCGCCCAAACGGGTGCTAGTGATCGGCGCCGGGATGGCCGGGCTGGTCGCCGCATACGAGCTGGCCGGTCGCGGGCATCAGGTGACCGTGCTGGAGGCGCAGCACCGGGTGGGCGGCCGGGTACACACCCTGCGCGGCTTCGCCCCGGGGCTGTACGCGGAGGCCGGCGCCATGCGCGTCCCCCGGGTGCACGACCTGACCCTGGAGTACTGCCACCGGTTCGGGCTGGAACTGCGCCCGTTCGTGATGGACAACCCCCACACGCTCGCCTACATCCAGGGCAAACGCCTCACCATGGGCGAGCTCAACGCCGACCCCGACCTGCTCGACTTCGACCTGGCCCCGCACGAGCGCGGCCGCACCTACGCGGACCTGTGGCGGGAGGCCACCGCCGAGATCCACGAGCTGTACGCCCAGGAGGGCGAGCACGCCCTGGACCGCCTCTGCGCCGAGTACGACCGCTACTCCATCCGCGCATTCCTCCGCGAACGCGGCTTCTCGACCGGCGCCATCGAGCTCTACGGGATCATGAGCTTCCGCGAGGCCAACCTGAACGCGGCCGTCATCGAGCAGTTCCGGGAGATCATCGGCCGCGCCTTCGAGGACATGCAGGAGATCACCGGCGGCTCCGACCTGCTGCCGACGGCCTTCTACCGGGAGATCAAGGACCACGTGCGGTTCGGCCACGAGGTGCACGCCATCGAGCAGGACGACCGGGAGGTGCGCCTGCACGTGCGTACGACGACCGGCCAGACCACGCTCACCGCCGACTACGCGATCTGCACGGTGCCGTTCTCGGTGCTCCGCGACATCGAGATCAGCCCGGCCTTCTCGCGGGGCAAGCAGCGCGCCATCCGCGAGCTCCACTACAACGCCTCCACGAAGATCCTCTTCCAGGTGCGCCGCCGCTTCTGGGAGCGCACCGACCGGATCGTCGGCGGGACCACGGTCACCGACCTGCCGATCCGCCGGATCTGCTACCCGTCCCACTCCGACCCGCGGGAGGACCGCGCGATCCTGCTGGCCAGCTACACCTGGGGCCAGGACGCGCTCCGCTGGGGCGCCATGTCGGAGCAGCGCCGCATCCAGCAGGCCCTCGAAGACGTGGCCAAGGTCCACCCGGAGATCAACGACACCTTCGAGTTCGGCGTCAGCCACTCCTGGTACGACGACCCGTGGGCGGCCGGCGCGTTCGCCCTGTTCGAGCCGCAGCAGCAGTCCGGCCTGCACGAGGACATCCTCAAACCGGAAGGCCGCATCCATTTCGCCGGCGAGCACTGCTCCCTCTGGCACGCCTGGATCGAGGGGGCGCTGGAGTCGGGGCTGCGGGCGGCGACAGCCGTACACGAGTCGGCGGAGTGAGCCGCTAGGAGTCAGCTAGGAGTCGTGGAGCAGGGAGGGGCATTCCTCGGCGACGATGCGGGTCAGCTCGACGCGGGAGGCGATGTCGAGTTTGGCGAAGATCCGGCGGAGATGGGTGGAGACCGTATGCCGTGACAGGAACATGCGCGCGGCGGCCTGGCGGTTGGTCATGCCCTGGGCGATCAGCCCGGCCACCGCGCGTTCCGTGTCGGTCAGGCTGTTCCAGCCCGCGGCGGGCCGCTGCGGCTGCGCCCAGTGGCGGCGGCGTACGCCCAGCCCGCGCAGCCGGGCGCGCACGCGGGCGGCGTCCCGGAGCGCGCCGACGTCCAGGTAGCCGTCGAGGGCCCGGTCCAGCCAGGTGACGGCCTGCTCGCGGGTCTCCGCGCCGGTGGCCAGGAGGGCTCCGAGGTCTTCCGCGCAGGAGGCGCGCGCCCACGGTTCCGGCTGGTCGGCGGCGGCGGCCAGCGCGTCGGCGTCGCCGTGGAGCAGGCCGCGGGCGTGGGCGGCCGTGACGGCGATGGCGGGGTAGTCGGGATTGTTCCTGGCCAGGGACTCGGCCGTGTCGACGATGGTCTGCGCGTACGGCCGGTTGCCCGTGGCCAGTGCCAGCCGGGTCATCCAGGCGGCCATGAGCGGCGTCGTGATGAGCGCCCAGCGCCGCTCCTCCTTGTCGACGTAGATGGTGTGGAGGATGTCGACCGCCCGGTCGGGATCCCCCTGGGACTCGGCCACAGTCGCGATCACCCACCGTTCCCAGACCGACCCGAACAGCATCCCGGGCGCGGCCTTGATGGCGTGGTAGCGCTCGATGTACCTGGCCGCGGTGTCGATGTCGCCGCGCCGCATGGCGATGAGCGCGAGCATGGACACCCCGACGCGGACGAACCCGTGCGTGCCCAGCTCGTCGGCGATGGCCAGCCCGGCCTGCGCCTCGGCGGCGGCGTCGTCGAGGCGGCCGGCGGCCAGGTTCAGCACGGAGCGGAACAGCGCGGGCTGGGCGGCGAGCACGGTCAGCCCGTGGGCCTTGATCTCCTCCTCGGCGGCCCGGATGGCGATGTCGGAGTCCTCGAACTGCCGCATGGCCCGGCAGTTGAGGCTCAGCAGCAGCCGCGCGTACGGAGGCTGGATGGCTTCGACGGCGCCGCCGCCGGCGACCCGCAGGGCTTCGTGCAGGTGCTCGAACGACTCGGCGACCCGCCCGTCGACGATGGCGAGCCGGGCGAGCAGGAGGAGGGCGCCGACCACGGCGGCGTCGCCGTGCCGCTCGCGGTCGGCGAGCACGGCTTCGGCCCGCCCCCGCCCCCTCCGGTAGTCGTTCAGGCAGATGAGCCCCCAGAACATGGCCCATTCGGCGATGCCGCGCGGGTCGTCCAGGATGTCCTGCTGGGCGAGCAGGCTCTCCGCCTCCGACACCGCCTCCTCCGGACGTCCGCTGAGGAGCAGGATGTTCGCCAGCGCGCAGCGCAGCCGGGGGGCCTCGGCGGGCGGCGCCCTGGTGAGGGCGGCCCGGGCGAGGTCGGCCGCCTCCGGCAGCCGCCCGATGGCCGTCAGGGCGTCGACCGCCGTGGTGGCCCGGCCGAGCCAGCCGGGGTCGTCGGGGTCGCTGAGGTCGAGCGCCCGCTGGGCGAGGTCGGCGGCGGTCTGGGGTGAGGACCGCAGCACCTCGCACGCGGCCCGGTCCAGTCCGAGCAGCGCGGACTCGTCCCCCCGGCAGGCGCCGTGGATGAGGTGCGCGGCGGCGGGTACGGCGGAGCCGCCGCGTTTGAGCAGCATCTCCCCCGCGTCGCGATGCAGGGCCTGCCGTACGGGGGCGGGGACGCTCCCGACCACGGCCTGCCAGAGCAGGTCGTGCCGGAAGGCCAGCTCGGGCCCGGCGGAGACGACGACGCCCGCCGCCATGGCCTCCTCCAGCATGGGCAGCAGGCCGCTGGTCGGCTCGCCGAGCATCTCGGCCAGGTCCTTCACCGAGAACGACCGGCCCAGGACGCCGGCGGTCTGGAGCAGGTTCCTGGTCCCGGGGGACAGGTCCGCCAGGCGTTCCCGCGTCACCGCCTGGGCCTGGGGCAGCCGCGCCGAGACCATCCGCGCGTGGCCGTCGGCGATCTGGAACCCGCCCTCGCCCCGGAGTCTCTCCAGGAGCTCGGTGAGCAGGAAGGAGTTGCCGTCCGCAAGGTCGGCCAGGGCCAGCACGTCCGGGTCGGGCGGCGCCCCGAGCACGTCGGTGACGACGTCGGCCACCGCGTGCTCGTCCAGCGCGTCCAGCGTGATCCGCGTCGCGCCGTCGTGTTCCAGCACCTCGAACAGGCGGTCGAGTCGGGGGCAGTCGCCGCTGCCGCAGGTGCGGGTCAGCATCCAGACGAGCGGGTACGAGGCGAGGTCCCGTGTGATCGACCGCAGCGCCAGCAGGGTCATCGAGTCGGCCCACTGCACGTCGTCCAGCAGCAGGAGCAGCGGCCCCCGGGCCACCCGCCGTTCCAGGGGTTCCTGGAGGTTCTCCAGCAACAGCAACCGCTGGTCGGCCGGACCGGCCAGTTCCTCGGCGGGGAGGACACACCCGGATTCCATGAGCGCCGACTTCAGGGGGGCCAGCGGTATCAGCTGCGTCAGCTCGTCGGCCACGCCCTTGGCGACCTCCAGGCCGGCGTCCTCGGCGGCGGAGGCGGCCACGTCCAGCAGGCGGCTCTTCCCCGCGCCCGACCGGCCTTCGACCAGCAGGACTCCACCCCGGCCGACCTGAGCCGCCCGGATCAACCCGACGACGAGCCCCCACTCCCGCGAACGGCCGCGCCAGCCGGGCCACGACCCCGAGGAGTCAGGCCCACCAGCCCCATTCGGGACATGGTGGGATACGTCCCCCATACGTCCATTAGACACTAAACCCTGAGGTCAGCCCGCCGAGGGCGGGCCACCAGGTAGCTCGCGCCCGCGCTGCCGGAGAGGATCAGGAGCATGGCGAGGGCGCTCAGCACGGTGGCTCCCGGCGTCACCTCGGGGTCCGGCAGCTGGTCGATGTCGGTCGAACAGTCCACCGGTCTGCTCAGATCGCCCGCGTACACGCAGGCCGTGGCCGCCACCGCCGAGCCCGGATCGCCCTCCAGGACGCCGGTCACCCGGTAGGTGTTCTCGCCCGGCGGCATCATCACCATCCAGGAGGCGTGGCTGTCGCCGAGCTCCGCCCCGGCGGCCCTGACCTCGCGCAGGCCGGGCGGGAACGCGATCCGGACGTTGGCCGCGAGCGGTGTCGCCTCGTGGTTCACGGCCCTGATGACGTAGGTCGTGGTCCGGTCGATCTCGGTGACCCGGTTGTCCAGCCCGACCGAGACCTGCGGCGCGGCCAGCAGGACCACGCTGAGAATCGTGATCATCGTCTCCCCCCGGCAACCCAGGATCGCAGGCCGCCGCCGGTTTGGCGCGGCGCATTGCCGGGACGCCCGCGAGTCCCGCAGGATGAGGCATGGACATTCAGGACGAGCTGGTACGCCTCCGCCACACCCTTCACCAGGAACCCGAGCTGGGCCTGACCCTGCCCAGGACGCAGGAGAAGCTGCTGGCCGCACTGGACGGCCTGCCCCTGGAGATCTCCACCGGCACCCGGCTGTCCTCGATCACCGCCGTGCTGCGGGGCGGGCGGCCGGGCCCGACCGTGCTGCTCCGGGCCGACATGGACGCGCTGCCGGTGCAGGAGCGGGTGGCGGTGCCGTACCGGTCGCGGATCGACGGGCGGATGCACGCCTGCGGGCACGATCTGCACATGGCCATGCTGGTCGGCGCGGCGCACACGCTCGCCGCCAGGCGGGAGAGCCTGGCCGGAGACGTGGTGTTCATGTTCCAGCCCGGCGAGGAGGGCTACGAGGGCGCCAAACTCATGATCGAGGAGGGCGTGCTGGACGCCTCCGGCTCCCGGCCCGTCGCCGCGTACGGCATGCACGTCTTCGCCACCATGGTCCCCACCGGCCTCTTCCTGACCAGAGGCGGCCCGATCCTGGCGGCGGCCGACACCTTCCGGGTGACCGTACGGGGACGGGGCGGCCACGGCTCCGCGCCGCATCGCGCGCTGGACCCGATCCAGGCCGGCTGCGAGATCGTGTCCCAGCTCCAGACGTACGTGACGAGGAACTTCGACGTGTTCGACCCGGTCGTGGTGACCGTCGGCCAGTTCCACGGCGGCACCGCCGACAACGTCATCCCGGACGACTGCCACTTCGACGCCACCATCCGCTCCTTCTCGGCCGACACCCGGGCCCGCGTCAAGGAGGGGGTGACCCGGCTGGCGCGGGGCATCGCCGAGGCGCACGGGCTCACCGCGGAGTGCTCGTTCGGCATCGGCTACCCAGTGACGGTGAACGACGAGGCGGAGGCCGTGTTCGCGGCCGACACCGTGCGCGAGCTGCTGGGCGAGGAGCGCTACTTCCCGATGCCGCAGCCGGCGACCGGCTCGGAGGACTTCTCGTTCGTGCTGAACGAGGTGCCGGGGGCGTTCCTGGTGCTGGGGGCCTGCCCGTCCGGGCAGGATCCGGTGGGCGCTCCGTCGAACCACTCCCCCGAGGCGGCCTTCGACGACGGCGTGCTCGCCGACGGGGCCGCGCTCCTGACGGCGCTGGCGACCCGCCGCCTGGAGGCGGCCGCCACCATGCCCGCCGGGGGGCTGGGGGAGCTCAGCGAGCTCACCAGTTGAGGAAGGCCCGCCCTTCCTCGATCAGGTCGATCTTGAGGGTGAGCTTCAGGAAGAACCAGACGATGGCGCCGGCGACCAGGAAGGTGAGGCCGCCGGCGAGGATGCGGACGAACCAGTTCTGCCGCTTCAGCCAGCCGGTCGCCGCGCCGACCACACGCTTGGCGAAGTCGAGGACGTTGCTGGCCCAGTGGAACTCGGTGGCGAGCACGGCCAGGCCGCCGAAGACGACCAGCCAGCCGGGGCCGGGGAACGGGACCATGATCAGGCCGCCGATCACCATGGCACCGCCGATCACACCGACGACGATCTTCAGCGTCAGCCGGCCGGCCCGGGTGGAGCGCACCCGGTCGAGCCATTTCATCGGCCCCCTGGCCTCGCCCTGGGCCGTGTATTCGGCGTCCTTCTCGTTGATCTCGCCCTTCCCCGCCGTCTGTCCCGCTGTTTCCGTGTTCTCGGTAGTCGCCACGACTCACCCCCTGCACCTACGATAACCAGGGCGATCTTCCGGGTTCTCCTCAGTCCGGAGGATTTCTCACTACGCCGTCAGTATTGATGGTCTGTTCGGCGATCTCCAATTCCTCGTCCGTCGGGATCACCAGGACCGCCACGCCGGAACCGTCCGGCGAGATGGCCCGGGCGTGTCGCGCGGGGGCGGCGTTGCGGGCGGGATCGACCGCGATGCCGAGCCGGCCGAGCCCGGCCAGAGCCCGCTCCCGCGTCCTCGGATCGTTCTCCCCTACCCCCGCAGTGAACACGATGGCATGAACCTCCCCCAACACGGCGTAATAATTGCCGATATATCCGCGTATGCGGTGGATGTAGACGTCCATGGCCAGGCGGGCGGCGGGGTCGCCCCCGTCCACGGCGCGCCAGACCTCGCGCAGGTCGTTCTCCCCCGCAAGGCCGCGCAGGCCGCTGTCCCGGTTGAGCGCCGAGTCGATCTCGTCGAGGCTCAGGCCCAGACTCCTGGCCACGTACGGCAGCACCCCCGGATCCACATCCCCGGAGCGGGTCCCCATGACCAGCCCGGCCAGCGGCGTCAGCCCCATCGAGGTGTCCACGCTCCGCCCGCCCCGCACCGCCGCCACGCTCGCGCCGTTCCCCAGGTGCAGGACGATCGTGTTGACCTCCCCGTACGGCCGGCCCAGCAGTTCCGCGGCCCGGCGCGAGACGTACGCGTGCGACGTCCCGTGGAACCCGTACTTGCGCACGTTCCACTCGGGCGGCACCGCGTACGTGTACGCCTCCGGCGGCAGCGTCTGATGGAACGCCGTGTCGAACACCGCCACGTGCGGCAGATCGGGGAAGACGCGCCGGGCCACCCGGATGCCCTCCAGGTTGGCCGGGTTGTGCAGCGGCGCGAGCGGGATCAGCTGCCCGATCGCCTTCTCCACGTCGTCGTCGATCAGAACGGGCTGGGCGAAGCGGTCACCGCCGTGCACCACCCGGTGGCCGACCGCGACCACCTCGTCCAGGGCGGGCCCGCGCTCGGCGAACGCGTCCAGGACCGCCCGAAGCCCGGCCTCGTGGTCGGCGAACCCGTCCGTGCCCACGTCCTCGCCGTTGTGCACGAGCCGGCCGGACCGCTCCCCGATGCGCTCGGCCAGGCCGGTCGCCAGCCGCCGCCGGCCGCTCATGTCCAGCAGCTGGTACTTGATCGACGAGGAGCCGCTGTTGAGCACCAGGACGTGCATCATTCCCCCTGGGCCTGGATCGCGGTGATCGCCACGGTGTTGACGATGTCGTGCACGGTCGCCCCGCGGGAGAGGTCGTTGACCGGTTTGCGCAGCCCTTGCAGCACCGGCCCCACCGCGACCGCCCCGGCGCTCCGCTGCACGGCCTTGTAGAGGTTGTTGCCGGTGTTGAGATCCGGCACCACGAACACCGTGGCCCGGCCGGCCACCGCGCTGCCGGGCATCTTGGTCCTGGCCACGCTGGGCTCGGCGGCGGCGTCGTACTGGATCGGGCCCTCCACGGGCAGGTCGGGGCGGACCTCGCGGACCATCGCGGTGGCCGCGCGCACCTTCTCCACCTCGGGCCCTGCCCCGGACTCCCCCGTCGAGTACGACAGCAGCGCCACCCGGGGCTCCACCCCGAACCTGGCCGCCGTGGCCGCCGAGGAGATCGCGATGTCGGCGAGCTGCTCGGCGGTCGGGTCGGGGACCACGGCGCAGTCGCCGTACACCAGGACGCGATCGGCCAGCAGCATGAAGAACACGCTGGAGACGACGCCGACGCCGGGCCGGGTCTTGATGATCTCGAAGGAGGGGCGGATGGTGTGGGCGGTGGTGTGGATGGAGCCGGAGACCATGCCGTCGGCCAGGCCGAGACCGACCATCAGAGTGCCGAAGTAGGACACGTCGGTCACGGTGTCGCGGGCCCGCTCCACCGTGATGCCCTTGTGGGCCCGCAGGCGCGCGTACTCGACGGCGAAGCGTTCGCGCAGGTCAGGGTCGAAGGGACTGAGCACGCGGGCCTCGCCGAGATCGAGACCGAGCCGGGCCGCCTGGGCGCGGATCTCGCGTTCGTCGCCGAGCAGGGTCAGGTCGGCGACGCCGCGGCGGAGCAGGATGTCAGCGGCGCGCATGATGCGCGGTTCCGCGCCCTCGGGCAGGACGATGTGGCGGCGGTCGGCGCGGGCGCGTTCGAGCAGGTCGTATTCGAACATGAGCGGCGTGACGGCGGTCGCCGGGGTGACGTGCAGGCGGTCGAGCAGGGCGGAGCCGTCCACGTGCGCGGCGAACAGGCCGAGCGCGGTGTCGATCTTGCCTTCGGCGTCGGGGGTGAAGCGGCCTTCGACGTGGGAGAGGCGGGTGGCGGTGGCGAAGGTGTCGCCGGGCGTCGTGATCACCGGGAGGCGGATGTCCATGCCGGTGAGCAGCCGCAGGACCGGCTCGGGGAGCGGCATGCCGCCGTTGAGGATGATCGCGGACAGGGCCGGGAAGGTGTCGGCGTGGTGCGCGGCCAGCAGACCGGGCAGCAGATCGGCCGCGCGGTCGGCGGGCGCGATCACGGCGACGCCCTCGGTGAGGCGGTCGAGGATGTTGGGCAGCGACATGGCCCCCACCATCAGCCCGCCCACCTCGCGGCCGAGCTGCCGCTCGTCGCCGAGGAACAGCGTGCCGCCGCAGCCGGCCAGCAGGTCCGCGACCGTGGGCGCCGACAGCCGCGCCACCTCCGGGACGACCCAGACGGGCGTCGGGCAGTCCTGGACGGCCTCCGCCACCTCGGCCAGCAGGCCGGGATCGACCCGGGTGATCATGACGGCGATGCCGAACGCGTGCTCCTCCGCGAGCTCCTTGGCGGACAGCTCGACGGCCGCGGCGATCTCCTCCGGGGTCCGCTGCAGGCCCGTGACCACGTTCAGCACCGGCGTGCCCAGGTTGGCGGCGACCTGGGCGTTGAACTCGAACTCGGTGGGCGCGCCCACGTCGGTGTAGTCGGTGCCGATCACGACGACCGCCGCGCAGCGCGCCGCGACCGCGCGGTAGCCGGCCACGATGTCCTCGATCGCCTGCCCGGGATCGGCGTGCACGTCCTCGTACGTGACGCCCGCGCACACCTCGTACGGCAGGTCCATCTTGAAGCGGGCCCTGGCCGTGTTGACCAGGTTGTCCTCGACGCCGGCCCGGACCACCGGGCGGAAGACGCCGACCGCGCCCACCTGCCGGGAGAGTAACTCGATCAGCCCGAGGGCGACCGCGCCCTTGTTGCTCCTGGCATCGCTCGCCGCGACGTACACCCCGATCGCCATGCGGGTATGGTACGGCTCCCGCCGCTGGGCGGGCGGCGGAAGCCGTACCGGCTGGAGGCCGGAGGAACCTCCAGGATCTAGAGAGCGGTGCAGGTCACGGGGCTGGGCACCGCGTTGGTGCCCGGCGCGGCCGCGTTGAAGCCGAACGTTGTCGTGGCGTTCGGGTTCAGGTTGCCGTTGTAGTTCATGTTGTTCACCGTGACGTTCGCCCCGCTCTGGGTGTGCTGGCCGTTCCAGAGCGACGAGATGGTCTGGCCGTTGGCGTAGGTCCAGCGGACCTGCCAGCCGGTGATCGCGGCGGTGCCGCTACTGCGCACGGTCACCGTGGCGCTGAAGTTGCCCGGCCAGTTGTTCGTGATCGCGTACGTCGCGGTGCAGGCCTTGCCGCCGCTCGGGCTGGGACTCGGGCTCGGGCTTGGGCTTGGCGACGGGGACGGGGACGGAGATGGGGAAGGACTGGGGGACGGGGACGGGCTGGGTGAGGCGCTCGGGCTTGGCGACGGCGACGGGTTCGCGCCGGTACGGTCGCCGTAGATGATGCCGCGCCCGTTGGTGCCCAGGTAGACCCGCCCGTACGTGCGCGGGTCGCCGGTGATGGCCTCGCCGATGTTGCCGTACTGGTGGGCGTCGTCGTTGATCCGTACCCAGGTGCCGCCCGTGTTGTCCGACCGGTACACGCCGCGCACGTTGTCGATCTTGGCGACGGTGAACAGCGCCGGGTAGCTCTGGCCGGGAGCCGCCCGCCCGAAGCCGATGTTGTCGGCCTCCTGGACGTTGGACAGCTTGGTGAACGAGGCGCCCGAGTTGGTGGAGTGCCACAGGCCGTAGGTCGTGCCGGTGCCGCCCGCCAGCCAGATGTCGCCCTCGCGTCCGGGCACCGCCTTGAACCTGGCGGTCGTCGGCAGGCCCGTCGCCGCGGTCGCTGTGAAGGTCGCGCCGCCGTTCGTGCTGACGTAGAACCGGCCGTTGGAGAAGGCGTAGAACTTCTGCGAGTTCACCCGGTCCGACTCGATCCGCGAGTTGGCCGGCGCGCCCGACGAGGTCTGCCACGAGTTGCCGAACCCGACCGAGTAGACGACCTGGATGCCGCTGTCGCCCGGTGCCCAGACGAACCTGCTGCCGTCGGCCGAGGCCGCCACCGTGCCGCCGTTGTTGACGCCGCCCGGCTCACTGCCCTGGAACCAGTTCGCGCCGCCGTCGGTGGAGAAGGCCACGTGGCTGTCGTTCGGCCGGTCCGCGTCGGTGAAGTTGCCCGCCCGTACCATCACGCTGGGGTTGGTCTCCGCGTAGTCCAGCGAGGTGGTGGAGGTGAAGGTGGGCGAGGTGAACATCATCGGCGGGACCGCGTCCAGGTTGGTGTGCCGGAAGCCGCCGATGTCGCCCAGGCCGCTGACCAGGGGCGCAGACCCGGACGGCGGACTGATCAGGTCCAGTACGGCGGTCTCCTCCAGCCCCTTCACCATCGGCCTGATGGTGAACTGGCCGCCGGTGTCCCAGAGTTTCAGGTCGGTGCTGCCGTAGATGGTGGCGCCGGTGCCGTACATGAAGCGGTTGCCGTCGAACGGGTCGATCTCCATCGACTCGGTCATCCAGCCCAGCTTGGGCGTGACCTCGGGAAGCTGCGGGTTGCTGCCGAAGGTCAGCCACGGCGCCGAGGAGATGTCCATCTTGTAGCGGTAGGTGCGGTTCGGGTACGAACCCCAGTCCCACACCCGGGTCCAGGTCGCACCACTGTCGGTGGACCTGAAGAAGATCACATCCGGCCACCAGGACATCTGGGTGGCGACCATGATCGTGCCCGGGTTCTGCCGGTCGATGGTCAGGCCGCTGTAGCCGAAGTAGTCGTCGGCGCTGCTGGACGGGATCGGGCTGATCTGGGTCCAGGTGCCGGTGGCGGTGGCGTAGCGCCAGACGTCGCCCTTGGCGCCGTCGTACGGGCCGCCGGTGTCGCTGGTGGCGATGTAGAGGTAACCGTTGACGTGGTCGAGCACGCCCTTGTGGGCGATGTAGCCGGTGGGCTGCCCGGCCACCCGCTCCCAGCTGGAGCCGCCGTTGGTGGTGCGGTAGATCGTGTTCTGCTTGTCGGCGACGCCCACGTAGATGGTCTGGGTGGCGTTTCCGCTGGTCCCGGTGCGCTTGTCGAAGGTCACCCAGACGACGCCCGGCTGGTGGGTGCCGTAGCCGTTCGGATCGCTCGGGTCCGGCGCGTAGTTGCCGGCGTTCGGGAACGAGGTCACCTTCGCCCAGGTCGCGCCGTAGTCGAGGCTGCGCCACAGGCCGTTGCCGTTGGGCGCGCCCAGGTAGAGGGTGCTGTTCCGGTTGGGGTCGATGGCCAGCCGCTCCCCCATGCCGCGGCCGGGCATGTTGCCGCCCATCTTGAAGGGCAGCGTGGTGATCGACCACGAGTCGCCCTTGTTGGTGGAACGCAGGATCGCGCCGTTGTTGGGGTCCCAGCTATTGGTGTACATGCCGACGGCGGCGTACACGCGGTTCGTCTGCACCGGGTCGGTGGCGATGCTGTCGACGCCGTTATAGCCCCAGTTGGTGAAGCCGACCCAGTCGAGCAGCGGCTTCCAGCTCTGGTTCGACTGGTCCCAGCGGTACATGCCGCCGATGTCGGTCCGCGAGTAGATCAGATTGCGCTCGGTCTGGTTGAAGACGATGCCCGGCACGAAGCCGCCGCCGTCGATCCGCACGTTCTTGAAGTTGTACGGGTCGGACGCCGCGGCGCCCGCCGGAGCGTTGCGCACGACCGCCGTGACCAGCGCCACGGCCACGATCGCGAGCACGCTGAGGAGCTTTCTTCGCATGGACGGTCTCCCTCGTGAATGGTTAACCGCCATGCACGATCAGGTGGGGACCCTGACCGTCCGCCCAGCGCGTGCATGGAACTGCCGAGAGGTTCACACAGCCGCCGAGCCCTCGTCAATAGTTTGAACGGTAAACGAACTTCTGTTCCCTGGGGGGTGGATAGGTTGCCGCCGAATCGATCGTGCTGAACGCTTGATCGGAAGTTCTGGGGGACTTTTACTTTCGATTCATGGGCTTGGACAGCACCGATCGGGCGATCCTGCGGGAGCTCCAGCGGGACGGGCGGATGTCGTACGCGGGCCTGGGAGCGGCGGTGGGGCTGTCCGCGCCCGCCGTACGGCAGCGGGTGCGGCGGCTCACCGAGACGGGCGTGCTCCAGGTCGCCGGAATCGTCGATCCGCTCGCGCTCGGCCGGCCCGTCATGGCCCTGCTCGGCATCCGGGCCGGCGGCGATCTCCGGGCGGTCGCGGACGCGCTGGCGGAACTCGGCGAGGTCACCCGGGTGGCGGTCACCGCCGGCTCCTTCCAGCTCTTCGCCGAGGTCGCCTGCGTTTCGGCCCGCGCCCTCCTGGACCTGGTCGAGGACCGCGTCAAATCCATCGACGGCGTGACGTCCTGCGAACCCTTCCCCTATTTCTCCCTGCACCACCACACCCCCCAAATCCCATAACCCCCATACCGGAAATATCACGCAATAAGCCCCGGATTTCGGCGGACCACTTGCTTACCCAGCGTTCGTATGTAGAGTTCTGCCTATGAGCGATCCGCGGATGACCTTGCAGATACAGGCGGTCCTGCGCGCCGCGCTGAGCGAACCCACCCGGGAGTGGTACGGCCTGCAGATGTGCGACGCGACCGGCCTCCCCTCGGGCACGATCTACCCGATCATCTCGCGCCTGGAGTCCTCCGGCTGGCTGGAGAGCCGGTGGGAGGACCCGCACGAACTCGCCGGCGAGGGCCGGCCACGGCGCCGCTACTACCGCCTCACCGAGGACGGCGCCGAACGGGCCCGCGTCGCGCTGGCGAAGGCCTACCAGCAACGCCCGTCGTCGGCACGCCTGCCGCTCGGTTCCACCCCCCGCCCGGCCACCCCTGGAGCCTCCGGATGACCCGCCGTCTTCACACGACTCGCCTGCTGCGAGCCGAGGAGACCTTCTCCCGTACCGCAGCGGAGCTGATCAGCGCCGACGCGGGGACACACGGACCCGCCTCCGCGGCCCGGCGGGCGGCGGCCGCCGCCGCGGACGCGGCGCGCCGGGCGGCTCAGGCCTCCGATCCGCGCAGCCGCGTCGCCTACGCGGCGGGCGCGGCCCAGGAGGCGGCGGCCGTGGCACGGGAGACCAAGATCCTGGCCATGCGCGCGTTACCCGCGTCGGAGGCCTCGCGCAAACGCCTGGTCGCGATCGCGGGCAAGGCCGCACGCGCGGAGTCCCGCGCCGCCGCCGCGGCCAACCGGGCGCTGAGCGTGTCCGGCTGGGTGGGTCCGCTCCGGGCGGGCAAGGTCGCGAGACAGGCCGGCGCGGCGGCGGCCGGCGCGCTGGAGGAAGCCCAGCGCACGCTGTCGGCCCTGACCGAAACCCTGGCCCAGAACCCCGAACAGGCGAAGGCCGCCAGGAAACCGTGGCTACGCCGGGCCGCCGCGTCGCGACACGTCCTCGGCATGGCCGCCAGCCTCCTCCCCGCCGCGCAGCGTGACCGCTGGCGCGAGGAGTGGATCTCCCAGCTCACCGAGAAGGCCACCCGCTGGGAACGCGCCAACTGGAGTCTCTCCCTCCTCCTGAACGGCGCCCCCCGCATGGCGGTCACCCTCCGCCGAAAAGTCTCCCGAACCATCCGCTGATCCCGGCCACACCCGGCATCACCGACATTCCCCGGACGCAGCCCGACCGGCTGAGCAATACCCTGCGAAACCCGGCATCGCCGAGGTTCTCGCGGTCGCGAATCGAACTGGGTCGTACCCCGCGAAAACGGCAGCGTTCGCGTTCTCGCGGATATGGATTGACGGGGCTTTACCCGCGAAACGGGCATCACCGGCGTTCTCGCGGTTGAGGATTGAGGAGTTCTGGTGAGACTCTCGCTGGGTCCAGGCCCGCTCATATTCGCCGGCCTCGTCGTGGTGCTCGTCACGATCCTGGTCATCACCGGCAACGGCGACGGCGTCACCGAAGTGGTCGGCGCCGCCACCACCATCCTGGCCATCTTCATCGGCCGCGGCGGCAACGGCCCCCACGACTCCCACCACTGCCCCTCAACCGCCCCTGCTCAACCGCATCCGCCCGTCCACCAGCCGGACCCCGATCGAACGCGACCGGCCACCCACCAGACAGACCGTGACCGAACGCGACCAGCCACGCATCAGCCCGACCCGACCGAAGACGAACATCTACGTATCGTCTTATAACGTCCAACAGAATGAACCGGCCCCTTCTTGGCGCCGGTACGGCGAGAAGCGTCACCTACGCAAACGGCGCCGGATAATGGCGAGAACCCAACGCACAATCCATTCCGAGCAGCCGCTCTTACTGACGCATACTGTCAGCATTTCAGGTCAGTATTTCGCCCATGGACGACATCCGCGAGATCAACGCCAAGACCATCGAGGACTTCCGAGCCGCCAAGGGCGGCGGCGCATTCACCGGCCGCCCCCTCCTCCTGCTCACCACCCGAGGCCGCATCACCGGCCGCCCCCACACTACCCCGATGATGTACGTCCAAGACGGCGACGACCTGATAGTCCTCGCCTCGAACGCCGGCTCCCCCGAACCCCCCGACTGGTACCGCAACCTCCTCGCCGAGCCCAAAGTCACCGTAGAAGTCGGCCCCGAGGTCTACATCGCCACCGCCCACCCCACCGAAGGCGCCCACCGCACCCGCCTCTGGTCATCGATCACCACCCGGTACTCCTTCTTCCTCGACCACGAACAGAAGGCAGGCCGAACGATCCCGGTCGTCGCCCTGTCCCGGGTTCTCTGACAATTCCGGCTACCGTCGAACCGTGCCCGAAATCGTGATACCGCCCGCACTGGCAGCCCTGCACGCCCGGCACGAGCAGGACGCGGGACCCGCGTGGACCGCCGCGTTGCCCGCCCTGGCCAGACGTTCCCTCGACCGCTGGGACCTGCGCCTGGACGGCGCCCCGATGCACGGGATCATCTCCCTCGTCCTCCCCGTGGTACGACCCGACGGAACCCCGGCCGCACTCAAACTCCAGCCCGTCACCGAGGAGACCCGGAGCGAAGGGCCGGGCCTACGGGCCTGGGCGGGCGACGGCGCGGTACTGCTCCTCGACGCGGATCCGGCAGGCGAAGCACTGCTCCTTGAGCGCCTCGACGGCGAACGGTCCCTGGAGAACGTGCCGGACCCGTGGGAGGCGCTGGAGATCCTGACGGGATTGATGGCCAGGTTGATCGCCGTACCCGCGCCACCGGGGATGCGAAGCCTGGCGGACGTCGCCACCGGCATGCTCGCCGACGTACCCGCCGCCATGACCGCATCCGACGACCGCCGATGGCTGGACACCTGCGCGGGAGCCGTACGGGACCTGGCCGGGGAGCCGGGCGACCGCCTCCTGCACTGGGACCTCCACTACGGAAACGTCCTCGCCGGGCACCGCGAGCCGTGGCTGGCGATCGACCCCAAACCGCTCGCCGGAGACCCGGGCTTCGAACTGCTCCCCGCGCTCCACAATCGCTGGCACGACGTAACAGCCACCGGAAACATCCGCAAATGTGTGCTGAAACGCTTTGATTTCATGACCGAAATGCTGGACCTGGATCGAACCCGCGCGATCGGCTGGACCCTCGGCCGAATCCTGCAGGACGCCCTCTGGGACCTCGAAGACGGCCACTCAGCCATGGACCCCATCCGCCTCGCCATCGCCGACGCCCTTCTCTCCCGCTGAACCCCGGCCGCCCTCGGGACGGAGCACGGCAGATCGAAGATGCCGGTTCGAAGTCCCGTCCCCGGAGATTTCTCCACCGCCTCAGGCGAGGCTCGTACAGACGCGTGAAACCCAGGCCAGACCAGGCCAATGCGTTCTCATGCGAGGGAGGCGGCGGGTCGGGCTGCTTGCGGAGATCCTTCCCGATGACCGTCCGAGTGTGGTCGTCATCGATGAGGTTCCGTATCTCATGAACCGCGTCGACGCCTTTGAGGGTGTACTCCAGCGGGCCTGGGACCGCCTGCTCAGCCGCAAGCCGGTACTCCTTCTTCTGGTCGGATCCGACCTCTCGCTGATGGAAGCGCTGAACAGCTACGACCGCCCTTTCCATCAGCGGGGCCGGGAAATGGTCATCGGCCCGTTGAACCCGGCTGACATCGGCGAGATGCTCGACCTTCCGCCGGCGGCCGCCTTCGACGCCGCCCTGATCACAGGCGGTCTCCCGCTGATCTGCGCCGAGTGGCGGACCGGAGCCGACGTCTGGGAATTCCTTCGCGACTCGCTGGACAACCCCATCTCGGCGTTGCTGGTCTCCGCCGAGCGCTCGCTGGCCGCGGAGTTCCCACCGCAGGCGACGAGCAGGGAGGTCCTGCGGGCCATCGGAGCCGGAGAACGCACCTTCACCAACATCGCACGCGCCGCCGGCGGCATCGCCCACACCACGCTCATTCGAGCCACGGATGTCCTGATCGAGAAACGGGTGGTAGCGGCCGAACTGCCGCTCTCACTGCGGCCGTCGAAGGAACGCCGTTACCGGGTGGCCGATTCCTACCTGCGCTTCTGGCTCACGTTCCTGGATCCGCACCTGGCGGAGATCGAGCGGATGCGGGGAGATCTCACTCTGAGCCGGATCAAGGAGCAGTGGACGAGCTGGCGGGGCCGCGCGATCGAGCCCCTCGTCAGGGAATCCCTCGCCCGCCTACTGCCAGACGCGCACCTGCCCGCCGCCCCGGCGATCGGCGCGTACTGGACCCGGAGCAATGACGTCGAGATCGACTTGGTGGGCGCGGACCGGCAACCGGTGGCAAAGCAGTTGCTCTTTCTCGGCTCGATCAAATGGCTGGAGAACTCCGCGTTCGACAGCCACGACCTGGCCGTGCTGCAGAAGCACCGGGCGGCCATCACCGACGAACCGGTACCGCTCGTGGCGGTCTCCCGCAACGGGACCAGCTGTTCCGGGCTCCAGGCGGCGTACGGTCCCGGGGAACTGCTCAGCGCCTGGCGCAGGACATGAGCAGACCAGGCTCCCGCTCGGTAAATGCGTTGCGGGGTCTGGGACGGGCGGGCATGCTGGGTTGATCGAGCGGCGGTGAGCGCTGCCTGGACTAAGGAGGGCTGACGGATGGCCATCACTGTGCTGCGGCATGTCCGCATCAGTCCCACCTCTTTGTTCAGGAGCACATCCCTTGTCTTCCGAGTACGAACTCTCTGATTCCTATTCCGACCCCGATTCCCGCGGGTCCGATTTCACCGGTGACGAGTCTTCATCAGATCCGGCCGACGCCTTCGTCTTCGATTTTCATTCGGTCGACGAGGAGCTGGGCCCGGATCAGCGGTGGTCCACCTGGCTGGAGGTCGAGCGCGGTTCTCGCGGCCCGGAACCACGCCCCTCGTGGGTCGTGACGGACCAGGCTGCGATCGACACCGAGCTCGGCATCCTCAAGACCGGGAAGGAAGCCGACGTCTTCCTGCTCGAACGGGCCGTCGAAGCCATCGGCGACAACCCGGCGAAGTCCTCGCTGCTGGCCGCGAAACGGTACCGCACCGAGGAACACCGGTCCTTCCACCGCAGTACGTCGTACGTCGAAGGCCGCCGTACCCGCAACAGCCGCGACAGCCGGGCGATGGCGAAGAAGACCGCGCACGGCCGCAGCGTCGCGGCCGGTCAGTGGGCGTACGCCGAATGGGACGCCCTCAACCGGTTGTGGAAGGCCGGCGTCCCGGTGCCGTATCCCGTGCAGGTGGACGGCACCGAGCTGCTGATGGAGTTCATCGACGACGGCGAGGGCGGTGCCGCGCCCCGGCTCGCCCAGGTCCGGCCGTCGAAGGAGCTGCTCGGCGTGTACTTCGAGCAGCTTCGCGACGGCATGCGTGAACTGGCCCGCGCGGGGCTCGCGCACGGGGACCTTTCGCCGTTCAACGTCCTCGCGCAGGCCGAGCGGATCGTGATGATCGACCTGCCCCAGGTCGTCGACGTCGTGGGCAACCCGAAGGGCATGGACTTCCTGATGCGCGACTGCCACAACATGGCCACGTGGTTCACGAACCGCGGGCTCGAGATCGACGAACAGGAGCTGTTCGCCGACCTGCTCGCGATGGTGTTCTGACCGCCTTCCGGTAGAACGCATCTGGACCACGCTCAAAGACGTTCATCGCCAACACCGCCGTCAGCTGAGGCTTCGATCGGCGAAGTGAGGCGGAACCCATCCCTGGACCAGCGGTCTCGTTCCGGGTGGGCCGGGGCGACCAGCGCCCCGGCCCACCCCGGTGATCAGCGAGTGGTGTAGCGGATGACGTCGGTGCGCATCACGTCGCCCGAAGCCTTGACCGCCTTGAAGGTGTGCTGCTGGTTCCTCAGTCCTGAGACGCTGAACACGGTCTGTCGCGTCGCCCGTACGGCACTGTGGGTGTCGACCCGGCGGATGAGCTTGCCGTCGATGTACACGTCGACCAGCCCCTGGTCGGGTGCGGTGGCGGTGATCCAGTCGACGCCGGTTCCGGTGAACGCGTACGAGACGGAGTCGCCGTTGCGGGTCGTGGCGTGGACGTCGTCCAGGTAGTCACCGCGGAACGCGAAGTCCAGTTGCGCCGCGCCGAGCGGAAGGCCGGCGAGATAGGCCGAGCGCAGGGTCACGGTCGAGCCGGACAGGATGTAGTCCCGGTCCCGTTCGAGCGCGGTGCCGCCGCGCGAGACGCCGGTGAACTCGCTGCCGTCGCGCAGGAGCTTGACCTGCACGTCCGCCGGCGCCTTCCGGTCGAACGACGCCGTGAACGGGTCGATCAGGCTCGGCTGGAACACGTCGATGCGGTCGAGCAGCATGAAGAAGCCCGACTTCTTGACCACGCGGAGCGTGTGGCTGCCGTTGGGCAGGTCGTTCACCGTGAAGACGGCCTGCTGGGCGAGGCGGGGCTGGCCCTGCTCACGTCCGGTGTTCACGGTCTTCACGAACTGGCCGTCGAGGTAGATGTCGACGTTGCCCTGGGAGACGTCCATCTCGGTGACGTACGAGACGCCGGTTCCGGTGAACGTGTACTCGAACGCGTCGCCGTCGCGCTCGGCGTAGTGCACGTTGTCGTTGTAGTCGCCGAGCCCCCGGCCGGTGCTCTGCGACCAGTTCCCGATGTACGCGATGCCCGGGTCGGTGTTGTCGTGGATGACCGTGCGGACGGGGCCGGTCGTCGACGGCGGGGCGGGGGTACCGGTGTCGGTGACGGTCACGGTGAGCGGCTGGGAGGTGGCGGCGACCTCGTTCCCGCCGTTGCGGGTCCAGTCGCCCTCGTACCGGACGCGCAGGGCGTCGTCGTTGACGGCGACCGCGGCGCCGCGCTGCGGCGTCACCTTGAGCAGGCGTACGCCGTGGATCGGGACCGTGGCGGCGGTGAACTTGCCGTCGAAGCGGCCGAGGTCCCTGCGGGCCCACAGGTCGCGTACGGTGGCGGCGCCGGTCAGCCCGAGGTCCGACCAGTTGGCGGTGATGTCCTTGTCGGTACGGCCGAGGTTGAACAGCGCGACCGTGTAGCTGCCGTCGGCGTTGAGCGAGTACCAGACCTGCTGCTGCGCCGTCGTGGAGACCGGGCGCGCCGGAGTGCCGGCCTGGTCGACCGCGATCACCTCCGGGTTGGTGAGCAGGCTCAGGCCGTACGCGTCAAGCTTGGTCAGGTCGTTGCCGGTGTACAGCGGTGCGGCGGAGATCGCCCACAGCGTCATCGCGGTCTGCCGTTCGTCGCGGGTCAGGCCGTCCATGGTGCCGTTGCCGATGTTGAGCGAGTCGAGGTCGTTCCACCCGCCGTTGCCGCCGTAGCGCCACCAGGTCGACACGAGCGGGAAGAGCCGGGCGATGCTCTGCCACTGGGTGAGCGCCTCGTTGGTGCAGTAGCACTCGACGTCCCAGTCGATCCGCCAGCCGTTCGCCTTGGACCGCCAGTAGTCGGCGTACTTCGGGTCGAGCGCCCAGGACAGCTCGAACCAGATCTTTCGCGCCTTGAGCGCCGCCGACCAGGCGGCGACATCGTCGCGGGCGTCGAGCGACAGGTCGCTCACGCCGGATCCGGGCGTGACGCTGTCGAACTTGACGAAGTCGACGCCCCACTCGGCGAGGAGGTCGGCGATCGAGTCGATGTACTTCTGGGAGCACGGATTCGAGAAGTCGATCCGATAGCCGAGGTGCCAGTAGTCGGAGGGCCGGAGGGGCTGGGCGGCGATGTCGTGCGTGGTGCAGCCGGGCGCGCCGGCGATCGGCAGGCTCGCGTTGTAGACCTCGGGGCCGACGCCGGGGATCAGGTAGAGCCCGAACTTCTGGCCGTTCGCGTGGACGTGGTCGATGACCTTCTGCAGGCCCTGCGGGTAGAGCGTGGCGCTGGGTTTCGGACGGCCGTTGGCGTCGATCCCGTCGTTCCATCCGGCATCGACGTTGATGTACTCGTAGCCGTACTTCTGGAGCTTGGCGCGCATCGCGTCGGACTGCTTGATGATCTGGTCGGCCGTGATCCATTTCCCGTTTCCGGAGTAGACCTGCATGCTGTAGCTGCTCCACCCCATGTACGGCCGTACGGCCCAGGGGTCGGGGGTGGAGGCGGCCGGCCCGTTGGCCCCCGCGCTGGACGAGCCGGGTGCGGGCGCGATGGCCCGCGCGTCGAGTGGCGGGCTCGGCTTGGGGCCGGTGGCGGCCGCCGACTCGGCGATCGGCGACAGGAGCAGTGCGGCGGACAGTACGGCGACGGCGGCGCGGGTTCGCCGACCGGATAAATGTGCGGCGACGCGTAATGGTGACCTCACGGTCACACCTCCTGGTGGAAGTACCGATCCTCGAACGGCAGGCGTCGAATGGGCGGCGACCGCCGGCGTGCGGCACCCGAGGCCCGGCGCTCGAAGCCGGTGCGGATGTGCGGTTCGGGCAGGTCGCGGACGGCCGATGATCGGCATCGAACGACATGGGCGCGAGGCCTCGGCGCTGGGTGGGAGACGAGCACAGAGTGCCGCCGAGCGTAGGGCCGATACCGGCAGCAAATCAATACTTGACGAAGGAAATTATTGGGCTTACGTTTCGGCCATGTTTCTAGAAATCGGCGCTCGGCCGGGTGCCGCCACCCTCTCCCGCATGGAGGAGGTTCGACAGCTCGGCCTGCTCGTCGTCCCGCAGGCGGCTCGGGCGGCGGTCTTGGGCGTGAGTGCCGTTCCAGCGCGAACCGGTCCATCCGACCGGAAGCGGGCGGCCTGATGTCGACCACCACTCCGCATCCGGTTCGCTCGCCGAGCGCGAACGAGGGTCCGGCCAGGCCGCCGCGGCGCCCGGCCGCCGCGGCGCGCCGGCGCAGCCGCTGGTCCGAGGCGAAAAAGTCCTGGCGCCTGCACTGGCAGCTGTACCTGCTGGCGAGCGTGCCGATCGCCTATTTCATCATCTTCAAGTACATACCGATGGCCTTCAACGTCATCGCCTTCAAGGACTACAGCCCCGTGCTGGGTCCGTGGGCCAGCGACTGGGTGGGGCTGCAGAACTTCGAGCGGCTATTCAGCAACCCGGTCTTCGTCGACCTGCTGAAGAACACCCTCATCCTGGCCTTCTACCTGGTGCTGGCGAGCTTCCCGATCCCGATCCTGCTGGCGCTGGCGTTGAACGAGATCCGCAACGGCTGGTTCAAGCGCACCGTGCAGATGGTCACGTACGCGCCGTACTTCATCTCCACCGTGGTCGTGGTCTCGATGACGATCCTGGTGCTCTCGCCCCGGATCGGCATCGTGAACGAGGGGCTCAAGCTGTTCGGCATCGGCCCGATCGACTTCCTCGGTGAGCAGGACTTCTTCCGGCACATCTATGTGTGGACCGACGTCTGGCAGACCGCCGGTTACGGGGCCGTCATCTACCTGGCCGCGCTCGCCGGCATCGACCCGGCGCTGCACGAGGCGGCCAAGATCGACGGGGCCACCCGGCTGCAGCGGATCCGGTACGTCGATCTGCCGGGAATCATGCCGACCGCGGTGATCATGCTGATCCTCGCCGTGGGCAACATGATGGCGATCGGGTTCGAGAAGGCTTACCTGTTGCAGAACAATCTGAACCTCGCGCAGTCGGAGATCATCCCGACCTACGTCTACAAGACCGGCCTGATCAACGCGGACTTCAGCATGGCCTCCGCCGTGGGCCTGTTCAATTCGGTGGTCAATCTCTGCCTGCTGCTGGTGGTCAACTTCGCGGCCAAGCGAATCACTGGAAGAGGACTGTGGCGATGACGACCACGCTTGCGTCCAAGCCGCGGCGCACCCGCCCGGCCGCGGCGAAGGTCCGCGAACCGCTCGGCGACCGGATGGTCCTGATCGTTGTCAAGCTCATGCTGGCGGTGACGCTGGCGCTGGTGCTGCTGCCACTGATCTACATCGTGGCCAGCTCGCTCAGTAGCCCGGCCGCGGTCAATTCCGGCCGGGTGAGATTCTGGCCGGTCGAATTCTCACTGGAAGCCTACCAGTCCGTCCTGAGCAATTCAGAGATCTTGCAGGGGTACTACAACTCGCTGATCTACGCCGTCGCCGGCACGCTGATCAGTGTCACGCTGACGGTGGCCATCGCATATCCGCTGTCCCGCAAGACCTTTTTCGGACGCAACGTACTGATGACGCTGCTCATCTTCACGATGCTGTTCTCCGGCGGCCTGATTCCGACGTACATGGTGGTCCAGGACATCGGGCTGCTCGACACGCGCTGGGCCCTGCTGCTTCCCAACGCGATCGGCGTCTGGCAGGTGATCATCGCCCGTACGTTCTTCGCCAACTCGATCCCCGAGGAGCTCTATGAGGCGTCGATGCTGGACGGGGCGAGCGGACTGCGGACTCTGTGGTCGGTGGTGTTGCCGCTGTCGAAGCCGCTGCTGGCCGTCCTCGCGTTGATGTACACCGTCTTTCAATGGAACACCTATTTCGACGCCCTGGTCTATCTCAAGGATCCCGACCTGTTCCCGCTGCAGATCGTGTTGCGCAACATTCTCATTCTCAACACACCCAGAACCGGCGCCGTGGATCTGGCCCAGCAGATGCATCAGATTCAGCTTGCGAATGTCCTCAGGTATGCGCTCATTGTTGTCTCGAGCCTGCCCGTATTGATTATGTACCCGTTTATCGCGCGGCACTTCACCAAGGGTGCAATGGTGGGCGCGGTCAAGGGGTGAGGAAACCCAAGGAAAAGGAACAAGGCCATGAAGCCGCATTATTCCAGAACCAGAATCGCCGCAGTCGTGGCCACCGCGGCGTTGGTCGCGGCGGGCTGCACCTCCGGCGGCAGCAGCAACAGCAACAGCACGGACAGCGCCCCCAAGGCGAAGATGGAGGGCGACAAGGTCGTCATCTCGGTGATGGCGCCGGCCAATCCCGAGATGAAGCTCGACACGAACACGGTCACGGGTCTGCTCAGTGACAAGTTCAAGATCAAGTTCGAGTTCCAGGCCACCACGATGGACGGCGGGCCGGCCAAGGAGAAGCGCCAGATCGCGATCTCGAGCGGCGACTACCCGGACATGTTCCTGCTGATCCCCTACGTCGACGCGTTCACCAAGACCGACCTCCAGAAGCTTGGCAAGCAGGGCGTCGCGGTGCCGCTGGAGGGCCTGATCAAGGAGCACGCGCCGAACATCCAGAAGGCGCTGGACTCCAACAGCGTGCTCAAGGCGATGTCGACCGCGCCGGACGGTCACATCTACGCGCTGCCGCAGTGGTCCGACTGCTACCACTGCACCTACCCCAACAAGCTGTGGATCAACTCCGAGTGGTTGAAGAAGCTCAACCTGGAGATGCCGAAGACGACCGAGGAACTGCGCACGGTCCTGCGGGCGTTCAAGACCCAGGATCCGAACGGCAACGGCAAGGCCGACGAGATCCCGATGACCACCGACACGCAGGACGGCACGCTGATCGGCTACCTGATGGGAGCGTTCGCCTACGCGCCGTACGGCGCCAGCAACGGCATCCCGTCACTGCTCAAGCTCGACGGCGGCAAGGTGACCACGCCCGTCGACAAGCCCGAGTGGCGTGAGGGCCTGAAGTACATCAAGTCGCTCTATGAGGAAGGCCTGATCGACCAGGCCTCCTTCACCCAGAACGCCGAGGCGCTGCAGGCCGTCGGCAACGACCCGGCCGCGGTCCGGCTCGGCTCCGTGCCCGTGCTGTGGCCCGGCATCTTCGTCCAGCTCTCCTCCAAGGACGGCCGGGACAAGCAGTACGACGCCGCGCCGCCGCTGACCGGCCCCACGGGCAAGAGCTACACCGGGTACAACAACCCGACCTCGATCGGCTACACCTTCATGCTGACCAACAAGTCGAGCATGGAGGCGCGTATCGCGGCGATCAAGATGCTCGACTCCATCTACACCGATGAGGGACAGCTCGTCGCCAACTCCGGGCCCGAAGGGGTCGGCTGGGTCAAGCCCGGCCCCGACGACATCGCCCTCGACACGACGGTGAGCCCCACCTGGAAGCCGAAGCCCGCCAGCGAGGTCCCGCAGAACCTCTCCTGGTCGTCCATGGGGCAGTACTACGTCACGCTCGCGCTGCGCAACGCTCAGGCGGTGCCGAAGGACATCTACTCCGAGGCCGGCCTGGAGCGGCGGTTGTTCGAGGCGACGAAGCTGTACGAGCCGCACGTGGACAAGGCTCAGGTCTTCCCGGAGGCGCAGGTCTGGGCCGACCCGAGCGTGGTCTCCGAGCTGGCCACCTTGAAGACCAACCTCGACAGCTACGTCAGCCAGGGCCAGCTGGCCTTCATCACCGGGTCGAAGGACATCGACACCGAGTGGGACGCCTGGGTCCAGGGCCTGGACGGGCTCGGCATGAAGCGCTACCTCGAGCTCTACCAGCAGGCGTACGACAAGACTCGGCCCGGCAACTGACGTGAGGAGTCCCAGCCGGTCGGTAAAACGACCGGCTGGGACTCTTTCGGTCAGTCCTCGATCACCGACGGGTTCAGGCCCGGGTCGTAGTGGTTGCCGGCGATCACGATGCCGGAGCCGCCGTGGAAGACGAACAGCGGCGAGGCGTACGGCGGCCGGTCCTGCCCGTCCAGGCGGCGCACGACGTTGCCGGTGAAGCGGAATCCGCTGACGCTCCTGACGTCGGCCACGGTCACGTCGCCGACCTCGAACGTGTTGTCCTTGACCGAGATGTCGTGATGCACCGGGCGGGACGAATCGGCGACCTCGTTGGTCGGCTCCACGAAGATGACCGGACCGGCGGGCCTGGTGAACGTGTTCCCGCTGATGGTCACGTCGGTGACCGCGCCGGACTCGTACCACGAGGAGGCGTCGGCGGAGATGGAGATGTCGGCCATCGACATGCCGTCGAACCGGTTGCCGGTGATCAGTACGGGCTTCGGCGTGGTCACCAGCACGCCGCGGGTCGGTACGTTGCGGAAGACGTTGCCGGAGATGAGCACCTCCGGCGCCCACGTGAGGTTCTCCGTGACCGTGCCGCCGACTGCGACGCCGTCGGGCACCGGACGGTCGAACGTCACCGTCATCGTGGTCAGCGGCCGGCTGTGGTCCGTGCCGTTCGGCCCGTCCACCGCGGTGACGGCCGCGGGCGGGCCGGCGAGCGGAGTCATCGTGCGCTTGTCGATGAACCGCACCTGGTCACCGGGATGGAACTGCGGGAATCCGGCCGTCTCACGGTGCATGTAGGCGAGGCTGAGGGTGGCCGGCTCCGGCTTGCCGATCACCTCGAGGTAGGTCCCGTGGACGTTGATCGGATCGTCGTGCGGTCCGTCGAAGGCGCAGCCGGTGATCGTGACTCTGCCCCTGACGCCCGACAAGTTGACATGGTCCGCGAATGACGACGACGTCCGGCCGGACGCGGGGTCCGGTGCGAAGTTCACCCGGTCGATCGTGATGTTCTCGCTGAACTGCCCCACGACGCCGAACTCCTGAAGGTAGTGGACGTTCATCGAGCGCATCGTGACATTCCGGGACTCCCAGATGAACGCGCCCGGGTGCACGCGCTCGATGAGCCGCATCTGGTAGACGAGGCCCGCGTCGGCGGGTGGCGTCGCGCTCGTGTAGTCGATGCGGATCCTGCCCGCACCCAGGTCGACGACCGCGGCGACGTCGGTGAACAGCGGGTTGTCCCCACGCCATGTCCGCTGCGCCGCGGGGTCGTGGATCTGCGTGTACTCCAGGCCGTCCACGCCCGACCAGTAGGGCTGCCCGCTCGCCGGGCTGGTCTCGCCGAGCCAGGTGATGTGGGCGCCGTCGACGCGGTAGCGGGTGCCGGCGGGGAGGGACAGGCGGCGCCATGCCCGGCCGCCGGTGACGCCGGCCGCGGCGACCGTCGCGTCGATCACCTTCGGGGCGGCGTAGTCGATGGAGAGATTCGTGAACGTCACGTTCGCGGAACGGATCACCGCGAACGCCGTCTGCGGTCCGTGACAGACCAGCCTGGCGCCGCGGCCGTCGACCGTGACGTCGCGCATGTCCTCGACGAGCAGCCCGATCCGCTTGTCCCGGTAGCGCTGATCGGCGCCGACGGTGTTGGACACGTACAGCTCACGGAGCTCGGCACGCTCGGGATAGAGCCGATACGTGCCACTGGAGAAAACGATCTCGACGGGACGGTGGAGGGTTCTGGCGTACCGCAGCGCCGCGGCGACCGCAGGGGCCGAGTCGGCCCGGCCGGTCGGGTCGGCGCCGAACGCGGTCACGTCCACCACCACCGGTTCAGGTCGTGAAGTGGCGCTCCTCAAGGATGAGTCCTTCCGCCGGATGGCAGGCGACCTCGATGGTGGCCTCGCGATAGCGGACGCGGGTGCGCGCCGCCCTGTCGCACTGGATCCGTGCCTGGCGCAGTCGCCCGTCCCGCCAGGCCAGGTCGACCGTGAAGCCGCCGCGGGCGCGCAGCCCGCGGACCGAGCCGTCGCGCCAGGCGGACGGCAGCGCCGGCAGCAGCTCGACCTCCTCACCGTCGGACTGCAGCAGCATCTCGGCGATCGCGGCGGTGCCGCCGGCGTTGCCGTCGAAGGAGTAGATGTTCTGCTCGGCGCCGGCGACACCGCCGACGGAGTAGCTGAGCAGGTTCGCCTCGCTGGCGTCGGTGATCAACCTGGTGAGGTGGGCCAGCGCCTTCTCGCCGTCGAGCAGACGGGCGTAGTAGGCGGCGAAGCTCGCCTCCACCCACTCGGTCTGCTCCCAGCCCGGCGCCGCCTGCCGGCGTTCCAGGACGACCTCGGCGGCACGGGCGAGCTCAGGCGTGCGCCGCGGCGTGATCTGCCGCTCGGGAAACACCGCGCACAGGTGTGAGGTGTGCCGGTGTTCGGGAACCGCCTCCTCGGCGTCGTCCAGCCACTCCCGCAGCTGACCGTGCCGGCCGATCCGGAACGGCGACAGCCTTTCCCGGGCGGCGGCGACGCGCTCGCGAAGGTCAGGGTCGAGGTCCAGGACGGTGGCGGCCTGGTGGCAGATCCGCAGGATCGCCTCGGCGAAGACGCGGTCGACGGTGTTGCCCATCGCGATCGAGCACGGTGTGCCGTCCGGCGCCAGGTACCAGTTCTCCGGTGAGTCGGAGGGGCCGGCCACGAGCCAGCCGTGGGCCGGATGAGGCACCAGGTAGGAGAGCAGGAACAGCGCGGCGTCGCGGAGAACGGGGTAGGCCTCCTCGCGGAGGAACTCGTCGTCGGGCTGGTACTCGTAGTGCTCCCACAGTTGCAGGGCGAGCCAGAAGCCGCCGGTGACGTTCATGCCCCAGCCCATGCCGCCACCCGGTGCGGTGTAGCCCCAGGCGTTGGTGACCGTGTGCGCGACCCAGCCGTCCGCGCCGTACATCCGCTCGGCGGTGTCCCGGCCGTGCTCGGCGAGCCGCTGGAGGAACCGGACCAGCGGGGTGTGGCATTCGGCGAGGTTGGCCGGTTCGGCGGCCCAGTAGTTCTGCTGGGTGTTGATGTCGAGGTGGAAGTCGTCGCTCCAGCCCGAGGTGCTGGCGAGCCCGTCGTTCCACACTCCCTGCAAGGCGAGCGGCAGGGGTGAGTCCTCCCGGGAGCCGGCGATGGTGAGGTAGCGGCCGTACTGGAAGTACAGGGCGATCAGGTCGTCGTCGCGCTCGCCGCGGGCGAGGCGTTCCCGGCGCAGGTCGGTGGGCAGGTCGACCGGCTCGCCGAGGTCGATCGACACCCGGCCCATCAGGCGGCGGTGGTCCTCGACGTGCGCGGCGCGCACCACGTCGTAGCCGGCCCCGGCGGCCGAGGCGATCAGCCTCTCCGCCCGGTCGGCCGGGTCGTCGCCGGCCCAGTCCGTGCCGACCGCGACCAGCACGACGGCCGCGTCCGCGCCGGTGACGGCGACCGTGCCGGTGCCGGTGCCGGTGCCGGTGCCGGTGTCGCGGCGCAGCGTTCCGCCCTCGGCCTCGATCCGGACGCGGACCTCGACGGCGGCGCCCCGGTTTCCGTCGCTGTGCAGCGATTCGACCGCGTGGCCGCTGAACGCGACGCCGGACGCGGTGGTCGTCACCTCGCCGGGCAGCACGCTGTCGTCCAGGCCGGCCGTGAAGCTGACCGCGCCGGGACGGTCAGCCGTGAGGCGCAGCGCGATGACCCCGTGGGGATGGGAGGCGAGGACCTCCCGCAGGTGATGGATGCCGTCCTGTTCGAACTCGACCCGGACGACACCGTCGCCGAGGTCCAGCCGGCGACGGTAGTCGCGGCACACGCCGCCGCCGAAATCCAGCCGCAGCCGAGGGAGCGGCAGGTTGGTGCCGAACGATGTCGGCCGGCCGAGCAGGTGCTCCTCGGCCAGCCGCTGGGCCTCGGCTTGCCGGCCTTCGAACAGCAGCCGCCGCACGGCCGGCAACATGCTGAGCGCCGTGGGGCTCACGTCGGTGGCCGAGGGCGCCCCCGACCACGCGGTCGACTCGGACAGCCGGACGCTCTCGGTGCCCACGCCCCCGTAGACCATGCCGCCGAGCCGGCCGTTGCCGATCGGCAACGCTTCGAACCAGCGCTCGGCGGGCCGGTCGTAGCAGAGAACGGTGGAAGGCATCGGACTCCTCAGGCCAGCTGATCGCGAAGCCACGGCAGCTGGACCGGCGTCTGGAACGACCCGCCGCCCTCGTGCCGGTTGTACGGCCAGACCTGCATCCGCTTCGGCCCCGCGTAGTGGTTGTAGGCGGCGAAGACCGTGGACGGCGGGCACACGTCGTCCATGAGACCGACGGAGTACAACGCCGGCGCGGTGGCCCGGGCGGCGAAGTGCCCGCCGTCGAAGTACCCCAGAGTGTGGAAGACCTGCTCGACGCGGTCGCGGTTGGCCGCGCAGAAGTTCGACAGCTCCTGGTACGGGTACGAGTCGGTGATCTCGGTGGCCCGCCGGAAGCAGGTCAGGAACGGCACGTCGATCAGCGCGGCCCGGACCTGGCGGTGCAGGCCGGCCACCGCCTGCGCGATGCCGCCGCCCTGGCTCGCGCCGGCCACCACGATGCGGCCGGGGTCCACAGCGGGGAGGGTGGACGCCAGGTCCACCGCCCGTACCGCGTCGGTGAACAGCCGGCGGTAGTAGTACGTCTCGGGGTCGAGCACGCCGCGCGTCATCAGGCCGTTATGGTGTGGCGTGTTGTCGCCGGGCAGGTCGGGGGTGTCGCCGTCGCCCTGGCCGCGCGAGTCCACCACGAGCACGGCATAGCCCGCGGCCGGCCACAGCAGCCATTCGTGCGGCCGCCCGCGCCCGCCGCCGTACCCGATGAACTGCACGACGCACGGCAGCGGCCGGTCGCCGATGGCGGGCTCGACGAGCCAGGCGGCCACCCGCTGCCCGTCGTACCCGCTGAACCGCACGTCGGAGACGCGCACCCCGGGCAGCAGCGCGTCGTAGGGCGTCACCTCGGCCGCCAGGTCGTGCTTGCGGGCGGCGGTGAGCGTGCGCGACCAGAAGGCGTCGAAGTCGTCCGGCTGGTCGAGGGCCGGGCGGTAGTCGCGCAGCTGGGCGAGGGGAAGGTCGAAGAAGGCCATGGGTCAGTCCTCGATGCGGATGAGCTGGACGAGGGCGCTGGCATGGTCGCCCTCGGGCAGGTGGAGGGGAAGGCCGGACTGCAGCAGGACGGCTCCGGAGTAGGTGGCGCCGGTGTCCGGATCCCGGTAGGTGGCGCCGGGGTCGAGCGCGGTCAGCCGCAGCGGGGCGGGTTGACGGCCGTACGGGCGCGACGGGCACCAGGCGAGCACCACGAACTGGTTCTCGTGCGCGAATCCCACCGCCGTCAGGGCGCCCTCCCCGGTAAGCCGGTACGCCGTGCCGTGCTGGACCGCCGGCCGGATGCGCTTGTAGGTGGCGATCAGCCCGGCGGCCTCCTTGAGCTCGTCCTCGGTCCACGTGGTGAGGTCGCCGCCGACACCCAGCGCCCCGGCCATGGCGACATGGAACCGGAAACGCAACGGGGTCTTCCTGCCGGTGGCCACGTTTGGGCTGTCGGTCACCCACGCGCCCATGACCTGGGCCGGGAAGAGCTGGCTGAAGCCGTGCTGGATGGCGATCCGGTCGACGGGGTCGGTGTTGTCCGAGGTCCAGATCTGGTCGGTGCGGGCGAGGATGCCCAGATCGGCACGCCCGCCGCCGCCGGCGCACGCCTCGATCCGCAGACCGGGGTGATCGGCGCGCAGCCGATCCATGATCCGGTAGACCGACCGCGTGTGCTCGATCCACAATCGGTCGGGGTCGGCGTCGCCAGGCCAGCCGGCCTCGGTGAACGGCCGGTTGGCGTCCCATTTGAGAAAGTCGATGTCGTGTTCCGCCACCAGCCGGTCGAGCCAGGCGTGGGCCCAGGCGGCGGTGTCCGGCCGGGCGAGGTTGAGCACGAGCTGGTGCCGCATCTCGGTACGTTCGCGGTTGGCCATGTGCAGCACCCAGTCCGGATGCGCCCGGTAGAGGTCGCTGTCGGGGTTGACCATCTCCGGCTCGACCCACAGCCCGAATCGCATACCGAGCCGGTGCACCTCGGCGGAGAGCGGCCGCAGGCCGCGGGGGAAGCGGTCCGGGTTGGGCGTCCAGTCGCCGAGGCCGGCGTGGTCGCTGACGCGGCCGCCGAACCAGCCGTCATCCACCACGAACAGCTCGACGCCGATCCGCGCGGCCAGCGCGGCCAGCGCCCGCTGGCCCGCCTCGTCGACGTCGAAACCCGTCGCCTCCCACGAGTTGTAGAGCACCGGCCGCAGCTCCTCGGGGTGCGGGAGCACGTGCCTGGCGACGTACGCGTGCCAGGCCCGGCTGGCCGCGCCGAACCCGCCGGCGGTGAACAGGCCGGCGAAGACCGGCGTGCTGAGGGTCTCGCCGGGCGCGAGCGACCAGGTGAGCCCCTCGTGACCGTGGCCGCCGGTCCACGTCGTACGGCCGGCCGGGTCGCGGTGCAGGGTGATCCGCCAGCTGCCGCTCCAGGCCAGCGCGGTGCTCCACACCTCACCGTGCTCCTCGCCGGCCGTGCCGTCGTCGAAGGCCAGCCAGGGGTTGGCCTGGTGGCTGGTCATGCCGCGCCGGCTGGTGAAAACCGTCTCGGCGGTGGCGACCTCGGCCCGGCGCAGCCGGAACTCGCTGTTCCAGCCGCCGACCAGGTGGCTCACCCGGTAGCCGCCCCGGCACGGCAGGGTCCACGCCGCGCTGTCGCAGCGCTGCACGGTGATCGGGAGCCGCTCGTCGCGGTTCTCGACGGTGGTCCACCGCTCGATCATGTCGCTGTCCTCGTGCACCCGGTAATGCAGGGTGACACGCAGCGGGTAGTGCCGGTCGTCCAGGTGGATGCTCAGCCGGCCGTCCGCGGCGTCGTGGCCGGCGTAGCGCCACTCGACGGCGCGAGTGCCGTCGGCGAAGCGCACCTGAAGGCCGGGCGGCCCGAAGCGCGCGCCGCCCTCCACGGCCAGCTCCTCCGCCCCGCCCACGGCGTCGAAGCTGCTGCCCGCCGCCGGGGTGCGCTCGGCCAGCTCCCGAGCCTGCGCCAGGGTCAGGGCCCCGCCCCAGTGCACGTGCCGCACGGTGTCGTCCTCGTCGATCCGTACGGCGTACGACGTGGACGGGGTACGCAGCAGCCACAGGCGCCGGCGGGGATCGAACAGCAGGGGGGACATCTGGTTCCTCGGTCGTGATCGTGAGAGCGTGGGCGGTGAGTGCAGCGAGCGTAGGTCCGCGCTCGCGGCCAAATCAATACTTGACGAAGGAAATTATTGAGCTTAGATTTCGGTCATGTTTCCCGAGGCTGACGCCGTAGCGCCCGCAGTCACGGCGGTGTTCACCACCGTGTTGACCGAGGGCCCGATCAGCCGCGTCGCCCTCGCCCGTCGGCTCGGCCTGTCCTCCGCCGCCGTCACCAAAGCGGCGCGTCCGCTCATCGAGATGGGCTACCTGGAGGAGCTGGCCGCGACCGAGCGGACCGGGCCGGGCGCCGGGCGGCCGGCCAGCCCGCTGGCCATCCGGGCCGACCGCGAGTTCTTCGTGGGCGTGAAGATCACCGGTGACGAGCTGATCGGCGTGGTCTGCGACCTTCGCGCCGGGGTCCGCACCGCGGCCCACCGGCGACTCTCGGCGCCCGACGTCGACCACGTCCTCACCCAGCTGGGCGAGCTCGTCGACGAATTACTTGACAGTCCCAGCGATTACCGGGCCCGCACCCGCCGGCTTGGGCTGGCCGTCTCCGGCGACGTCGACCGCTCCACCGGTCTGGTGCGGTACTCGCCGTTCCTGCGCTGGCACGACCTGCCCCTGCGGGAACGGGCGGAGAAGATCACCGGCCTCGCCGTCACCGTGGAGAACGACGTGAAGGCACTGACCACCGCCGAGCACTGGTTCGGCGAGGGCGTCGGCGCTGAGTCGTTCGCCCTCGTGACCGTCGGCGCGGGCATCGGCTGCGGCCTGGTCGTCGGCGGCAGCCTCGTCTCCGGCTCACACGGCGTGGCCGGCGAGATCGGCCATATCGGCATCGACGTGAACGGCCCGGCCTGCCACTGCGGGAGCCGCGGCTGCGTCGAGGCGATCGCCGGCGCCGACGCCATCGTCCGGCAGGCCCGGGCGGCCGCCGGACGGCCGGAGCTTACTTTCGAGGACGCGGTGACGCTGGCCCGAGCTGGCGACGCCCCGGTCGGCGCCGTCTTCGCTCGGGCTGGCGACGCGATCGGCTCCGGCATCGCCGCGGTCGCGAACCTGGTCGGCCCGGCCCGGATAGTGGTCTCCGGCGAGGGCTTGGCGGCCTACGACCTGTTCGAGCCGCACATCCGGGCCGGCTTCCAGCGGCAGGCGTTCGGCGCCGCCGCCGACTGCCCGCTCTCCATCCGCCCCCTGCCCTTCGAGGAGTGGGCGCGCGGGGCGGCCACCGTCAGCATCCAGGCTCTCGTAGCCTCCTGACAGAGACGACGTTCATGAGCACGCCCCGCCGGGGTCTCACCGGGGCTGCCGGCTGACTTCCGGTCCTCAAGAAGGATCACTTCGCTGAGCGTGCCTTCGAGGCGGCGTCGTCGCGGGTGGAGTGGCTCAGGTGCGGATCAGCTTCTCGACGCAAGGCCAAGGAGAACCGAGAAACCCCAGGTCAGGCCGAGTGTGGCGGAGTAGGGCGGGTGGGACTTGAACCCACGACCCACGGATTATGAGTCCGATGCTCTGACCGGCTGAGCTACCGCCCCGCAAAACAGGCTATTGGCCTGCCATTACTTAAAACCTGTGCGACCGTACCACAAGCGCACACCTAGGCGACAGCGTAGGATTATGGCCGTGGCAAAGCGCAACCAGAGTAGATCACCACGCGTGGCCGCGCTGCTGGATTCGTACGTTCTTGACCTGGATTCAGCGAACAGATCGGCCGGCACCATCGACTCCTACCTCCTCACGCTCCGCAAGTTCTGCTTGTTCCTCACCGAGCATGGCATGCCGGACACGATCAACGAAGTGAGCGGCGAAGAGTTTCGCGCCTTCCTTCTCGCCGCCCGCCTCGGATGCGATATCAACGGCTGCGACTGCGGCCTTCAGTCCTCCAGCGCCGGCAACGTCCACAAGCACTACCGCAACCTGCGCGCCTACTTCGGCTGGCTGATCCGCGAGGAAGTTCGTACCCCTCCCCACCCGATGGCCAACGTCGCCGAGCCCACCGTGCCCGACGAGGCCGAGGAGACCTTCAGTGCCGACGAGCTCGCCCGCCTGCTCAAGGATGCCTCGGGGAGGACCTTTACCGACCTGCGGGACACGGCGATAATGCGGATCTTCATGGACACGGGAATGCGCGCCTCGTCCCTGTCTGGGCTCTGCTACAGCACCGACCCCGAGAGATCCGACATCCAGCTCGGCAAGAAACTACTGCGAATACGACAGAAGGGCGGTGACACGCTCTTGGTGCCGATCGGCAAGAAGGCCGCCCGAGACCTGGATCGCTATCTGCGTGCGCGGGCAGAGCACCCCGAATCCGACTCCGACTGGCTGTGGCTCGGCCCCAAGGGCCGACTCACCCAGTCGGGCGTGCGCCAGATGCTGGAGCGGCGCGGCAAGCGGGCCGGCGTGCTGAATGTGCACGCCCACCGGTTCCGGCACACATTCGCCGACGACTGGCTCGACGCCGGAGGTTCGGCTCACGACCTGATGCGGATCGCAGGCTGGTCCTCCCTGCAGATGGTGGGGAGATACGGCAGGTCGGCCGCCGACCGCCGAGCCTGGCAAGCCCATGCGCGCCTCTCCCCCGGCGATCGAATATAGATCTTGATCCGCTGGTGTCCGCACGTGGATGGCATCTATGGCGACTCACCACGCCACACGCGAACGTTACGTGTGCAACGTCTCCTTGTTCCTGAGCAAGAAGTCGAGGACCAGGGAAAGGAACTCGACCGGACGCTCGAACGCCAGGGCGTGGCTGGATCCGGGGCCGTCCAGGATTTCGAGCTCGGCGCCGGGAATCGCGTCGGCCACGGCCTTCGCCTGCCAAGGCGGCGTCAGCAAATCCTGTTCACCGGCGATGACCAGCGTCGGGGCGGTGATGGAGCCAAGGCGATCATGGGTGTCATGGCGCAGATCCGCGTCCCACTGCTCGATCGTGGTGGCCATCTGCAGTTCGGTCGCAGGCATGGCGGGAAGCACCTGCTCAATGAGCGAAGACAGCGCGGGAGAGTTGATCAGCTCCGGCGAGAAGACGACGGCCATGGCGGTCATGATCTCGTTCATGTCACGCGTCGCCCAGGTATGGCGCAAAGACGTGAACACCGCTCGCTGGAAAGCGTCGGCGCGCGCCCACGTCCCGTACAGGACGAGCGAGCCGACACGATCGGGACGAGCGAGGGCCAGTTCCTGGGCGACCGCGGAGCCGAGGGACCAGCCGACGACATGAGCGCGTTGGACGCCCAGCGCGTCCAGGAGGGAAGCGGCGTCCCGGGCCAGGCCTGTCGTGGAGATCTCCGCCCGGCCTCGCGGCGACTCGCCGATCCCTCGGTGGTCGTAGCAGATCATGCGGTAGCCGGCGTCGCGGAGAGCAGGCGTCAGCGCGGTCCAGACGAGTTGGTTCTGCGCGGTGGGGTTGATGAGCAGCAGCGGCCAACCGGCCTCGTCCCCGTGAACGTGGACGTCAAGCACGGTGTCGGCACTGACATTGATCATGTACATATGATCGCCAATCGGGATGAAGGTTACGTTCTGCGGCGCAAGACGGCGGCTTTCACCGCTGCCAGAAGGCCGTGCCGAACCAGGAGATCGAGATCCGGCACGGGTGCGGAGTTCGCCGGCCTGATCAGGCGAGTCTGGCCGTCAGGGTGATCGTCGTGCCGGCCAGCGCCTGGCTGACCGGGCAGTTCTTCTTGGCGTCCTCGGCGGCGGCGGCGAACGTGTCGTTGTCGATGCCGGGGACGATGCCCTCGACGGTCAGATGGATGCCCGTGATGCCCTCACCAGGCTGGAAGGTCACCTCAGCCCCGCTGATGAGCTGGGCGGGAGGGGTGCCCGCGCCGGACAGGCCGTGCGTCAGTGCCATGGAAAAGCAGCTGGAGTGCGCGGCGGCGATCAGTTCCTCCGGGCTGGTCTTGCCGTTCGCCTCCTCGGCGCGCGACGGCCACGACACCGGCTGCTCATGGATGCCGGAGGAGTCGAACGCGACGACGCCGCTGCCCTCGACCAGATTGCCGGCCCAGATGGTGTGCGCGGTACGGACTGTGGACATGCTGTGCTCCTTCGATACTTGGCGTGATTAGGCGGGAACCCGTGTTCGCGACCGCCGCGTGTCCCGATCGATCCCTGCGACCGCCTGGTCGGGGTGCGGCGGGGTCTGCTGACGCTGCGCGAAACAGAGCCGCCAACAGTGGCCAGGCAGGCATGAGGAGGGAATTCCATCGGGCTCGCCTGATGGCGGTCGCGGCCCCTCTACGCGCGGTTCCGATGTCCGCTGGGGCACCCCACGCCCCCGCGGAACGCCGCCCAACGTACACCGATCTGTTTCCTGTGTCTAACGGCGCTCGCCCTACACCGATCTGTTTCCGGCTGTTCACCCTCGCCGGTACATTGATGGTCATGAAGACCGACGTGAGGGTGGACGCGGTGCGCGAGCGGGTGCTCGAGGCCGCGTGCAAGCTGTTCGCCGGCCGGGGGATCAACGCCACCGGCGTGGACCTGGTGTCGGAGACGGCCGGGGTGTCCAAGCGCAGCCTCTATCAGCGCTTCCCCAGTAAGGACCACCTCATCGCGGCCTATCTGCCGCGGGCCACCGACCGGTTCCTGGCAGACCTGATCCCGTCGGAGGACCAGGGTCTGTCACCGGTCGAGAGCATCCTGGAGGTCTTCTCCGCCACGTGCCGCAAGTCGGCCGAACCCGACTTCCGCGGCTGCCCGGTGCTCAACGCCGCCGCCGAGATCACCGACACCGGCCACCCCATGCGTGAGATCGCCACCTCGTACAAGGAGCGCATGGAGGGCTACTTCACCCGGCAGGCCGAAGCCGCCGGGGCAGCCGATCCGGCGCTGCTCGCCGTTCAGCTGACCATGCTCTTCGACGGCGCGATGAGCTACGCCGCCGTCCGGAACGAGCCTCTCCCGGACACCGTCGACGTCACCGTCCGCACCCTTCTGGCAGCCCAGGCCGTCGCCGTTCCCGCGCAGGTGAACGAGCACTGACGAACGCCGGTATTCGCCGCTGAACAAAGGCATCGAAGTTGCCTGCCGGCCAGGCCGAAAAGATCGGCTTGGCATAGGAAACAGATCGGTGTACGGTAGTCCTGCCTCGGGGGTCGGGAGTGCCGTCTAAATGACTGTGATGTCATCTCAGATGTCGGCCGGGCAATCCGCTTTCGCTGTTCCCGCTTACTCATCTGTGTTCTCCCGCTCTCGCCATTGAGGTGTTTCCACCATTCCTTCAGACCGGAGGGCTTGACGTGAGCGCGTACCTGATCAATCACCTGCGTATACCCGGTGATGTCCCGAACGACCAGTTGCGGTCCTATCTGCAGCAGGTGGAGGGCATCGTCACGAGTTACGGGGGCAAGTGGCTCGCCAACGGCGAGGGCACCGCCGTGGAAGGGGTCTGGCCAGGGCGGGTCGTCCTGCTGGAGTTCCCCGACCTCGCCGCCATCGACCGGTGGGCCGCCTCTCCCGAGTACCAGCGCGTCGTGTCGCTGCGCCTGGAGAACGCAATCTCCGACGTGGTGGTCGTCGACGGCCTGCCGGCGGCTTAGGGCACCGGCACCTTTTCCTCTTATTCAACTGCATCGCGCAGGACAAGGAAACGTTTCCATGAGTCTCCCCCCTCAGATTTCCGGCCAGGACGACCCGCAGTATGTCCAGCGTGGCGCGATCCATGTGCCCGCTGGCGAGGGCATCACCAAATGGATGTCCGGAGACGTCTACACAATGAAATTGACCGCGACCCAAGGCTCCGGCGCGCTCGGTTTCATCGAGGCTTCGATCCCGGTGGGCGCCGGACCGGTGCCGCATATGCACAACAACTCCGACGAGGCGTTCTATCTGCTCGCCGGAGAGCTGGAATTCCTCGACGGCGACCGCACGTTCATCGGCCGGACAGGGGATTTCATCTACATTCCGCGTGGGCACCGGCACCGTTTCAGGAACGTCGGCGTGCACCCCGCCCGGATGATCTTCATGTTCACCCCGGGCGGCCCGGAGCAGACCTTCATCGAGGGTGGGGACGAGCCGCTCCCCGGTGAGCAGCCGGCCCCGTGGGGCCCCGAGCGGTTCGGGACGCTGATCGAACTGGCCACCCGATACGACTCCGTCCTGCTCGTCGAGACCGACTCTTAGGATCACCGGCCGCCCGCGGCCGTCGCATTCCCGGCGGGCCGTCTCGGGTGGCTCCCAACCGTTTGGAGAGACGACCATGACGACGCGTCCCGAGCCCATGGCCGACGTTCGTGACATGTATATGGCCCACACCATGTTCCGGCGGGAGTTCGGCCTGGTCCCGGGACTCGTCCGCAGAGTGGCCGAAGGCGACGGGGAACGCTCGGAGATCGTGGGCGCCCACCTCGACCTGCTGTGCCGGATACTCCACGCCCACCACGAGGGCGAGGACATCATCGTGTGGCCCAAGCTCCATGAGCGAGGCGGCCATGCGGCTGCCGAGATCGTCCTCACGATGGAGTGGCAGCACCACGCCGTCGAAAAGACACTCGAGCGCCTGGGCGTGGTGTTGCCCGGCTGGCGGGCGACGGCACGGGGCGGAGCGCAGGTCGCCGAAACGTGCGACGACCTGAATATCCTCCTCGCCGAACACATGGCGCTGGAAGAGAAGGAGATCCTTCCGCTCGCCGCGAGGTTCATCACCGCCGCCGAATGGAAGGGTCTCGGCGAACACGGCATGAACTCCTTCTCGAAGAAGGAACTCGCCCTGGCGTTCGGTCTCGTGATGTACGAGGCCGATCCCGACGTCATCAAGGGAGTGCTGGCGCACGCGCCCTTCCCGGCCCGCCTCCTGATACCGCGTATCGCGCCGCGTATCTTCGCCGCGCACGCCGAACGGGTGCACGGCACCGCGACCCCGCCGCGGTGGAACCGATAGGTCCCGCTCGCACGGCGCGCGGTCTTCGACCGAGGCACCGGACGCCTCCGTTCAAAGCGTCCGTATGCCCGGACCCCCCATCACAACATCCAGACAGGAAGAAACATGCTCACTATCTTGGTCGCGGCTGTGATCACCGGTGTCATCGTCGGCGGACTCGGCCGGCTTCTGCTGCCCGGGCGCCAGGACATCGGCTTGCCCGCCACCATCCTCGCGGGCGTGGTAGCCGCCCTCCTCGGCTCCGGGATCGCCTACCTGCTGGACCTGTCCAGCAACACCTTTCTGGCACTCGTCCTCCAGCTCGCTCTCGCCGTCGGCTGCGTGGCGGTCGTCAGCCGGATGAAGGCCAGGAAGAGCCAGCACTGAGGCACGGCGAGCCAGGAGCCGGAAAGCGGACGCCGCCGCCCTCGGGGGAGGGCGGCGGCGTGGTGATGGCCGGTTGTCAGGGGCGAGTGGAGCCGACCGAGTAGGCGCCGGAGCCGCTGTACGCGTGGACGCGGAGGCGGTAGTAACCCGCGGTGCCGTTGTAGGTGACGGTCTCGTCGGGGCCTGAGCTGGTGCCGCTGGCGACGTTCGCCCAGGCGCTGCCGTTCCAGCGCTGGAGGTAGAGGTCGAAGTCGGTGCCGTTCGGGCCGTCGAGGCAGGCGCGGTGGGTGCCGGAGACGGTGGACTGGTAGTAGGAGTTGTTGGGGAGGTAGACGTTGGCGCCGCTGGTCAGGGAGCCGGTGTAGGTGTTGGCGTAGCCGGAGCAGGTGGTGCCGCCGCCTCCGCCGCCCTGGGTGACGAGGGTCAGTCCGTACGTGGAGAGGATCTCGTTGACGGGCTGGAAGTAGGTGGTTCCGCCGGTGGTGCAGTTGCCGGAGCCGCCGGAGGTGACGCCCTGGGCCTGGTCGCCGGAGATCCAGGAGCCGCCGGAGTCGCCGGGTTCGGCGCAGGCGTTGGTGCGGGTCAGGCCGGTGACGGTGCCCTGCGGGTAGGTGACGGTGGCGTTGAGCTGCTGGACGACGCCGCAGCGCCAGCCGGTGGTGGAGCCGGAGCGGCAGATGGAGCCGCCGACGACCTGGGCGCTGGAGCCGGCCACGTTCACGGTGCTGCCGCCGGAGCCGATGACGACGGGGCGCGGGGTCCAGTTGGCGTTGACGGCTACCCAGGCGTAGTCGTTGCCGGGGAACGAGGAACCCTGGAAGGTGCCCTGGGCGACCCGGTTGAAGCCCTGGGTGGAGGCTCCGGCGGTGCCGCAGTGGCCGGCGGTGACGAAGCCGTTGGTGCTGCCGCGGGTGATGGAGAACCCGATGGAGCAGCGGCCGCTGTTGTTGATGTAGTACGCCTCGCCGCCGCGCAGGTCGTAGTACGGCTGCGGCTGCTCCTGCGACGCCTCGACGCGTACGGCTCCCGCGTCGACGCCGGCGGACGCGACGAAGGCGTCGGCGGCGGCCTGGTCGCGGGCGAGCACGACGACCGCGTTGGCGCGGACGTCGACGTAGTACCCGGGCACGGTGGCGGGCGCGGCGACCGCGTCGAGGCGGGCCTTCACGGCGTCGAGGTCGGCCAGCGTACGGGTGACGACCTGCGCTTTGGCGCCGGACGCGGTGACGTCGGAGGCCGCGGCGGCGTCGGTCACGGCGACCGTGAGGGTGGCGGCGTCGCCGCTGAGCCAGGAGCCGGCGAACCGGTCCCCGAGGGTGTTGCGGATCTTGCCTTCCACTTTGCCGAGCCGCTTCTCGTTCAGCAGCCGGGTCTCCGCCTGTTCCGCGGTCAGGTTCAGGTCCCGCTGGAGGGCCTGGAGCATGGTGGGCGCGGGTTTCTCCGAGGTGGCGGAGGCGGGGGCGGAGGTGAGGATGAGGGCGAGGCCGAGGGTGAGGGCTGTCGCCGCGCTCAGGATGTGCCTGCTGCGCATCGGGTCTCCTTGGGGGGTTGGAGTGCCGTCAACGTAACGGCGTGCGCCCCCCGCGAGGACCTACCAGTTGTCCCCCACCACGGTGTTATGGCACCGTGCCATAACCCTGGTTCCGGTCCAGCCAATGGGAGTAGGCCGGGCTCTGGCGGGCCGCGTCCAGGTGGGCGGCCTTGGCGTGGCCGACGATCTGCGCGGCGTTCTCACCGGCGGGTGTCTCGGGGTGCCAGCCGAGCAGTTGCCGCCAGCGCAGGGGTGTGCCGGCGATCGGCAGGGCGACCAGTCCTTCGCTGAGCCGGAACGTGCCCTGGCAGAGTGCCACGGCGCGGCCCACTCTGACCAGATGCACGCAGGTCGCCACATCCGTCTCGTAGATGGTGGCGGGCGTGAATCCGGCCTTGGCGGCGGCGACCGCGAAGCATTCGCCGAAGCAGCCGTCCCCGGGCGTGACCGCCCACTGCTCCTCGGCCAGTTCCCCCAGCTCGACCTCGCGTTCCCCGGCCAGCGGGTGCTCGGCGGAGACCAGCACGAAGACGGGGTCCATGGCTACCAGCGTCCACGCCACGGCCTCGTCGCCGGGGGCGCGGGTGTCGCCGCAGACGCCGATGAGGGCGTAGTCGAGGCGTCCGAGCATCACCTTGGTGGCCAGTTCGCCGGTGGACCACGAGGTGGAGGTGGTGATCACCGCGTCCGGCTCGGCCTGCGCCAGCCGGTCCACCAGGCCGCCCAGGATCGGCCCGTTGGCCGCCCCGATCCGGTAGCGCCGCCCGGGCTCGCCGCCGCCGTTGGCCAGCCGCGCCGCCTCTTCCTGCAGTTGCCGTACGGCCGGCAGCAGCACCTGCGCGCGGGCCAGCACGAGTTCGCCCAGGGGGGTGGGCCGCGACCCGGTGTGGTCGCGCTGGAACAGGGCGCCCCCGAGGGTCCTTTCGATGCGTTTGAGCTGCGCGGTCAGCGCGGGCTGCGCGAGCCCGAGCACGGTGGCCGCTTTGCTGACGCTGCCGGTCTCGGCGATCGCGCGCACAATGCGGAGGTGGCGGAGCTCCAAGTCCATACCGGAGACCGTATGACTACGGCATAACTCCAGCAATGATGATTTGTCACACATTCTGACTAGTCAAGTCGGAAACTGGCGGTCAAGACTCGGCCGCAGGGGGTACAACCTGGGAATTCTCCGGGTATGGGCGGGGCACGGGCGTGCTGCCGTTCGAGGGGATCGATGTGAAACTATGGCGGAGGGTGACAGTCGCCTTTCTGATCGCGACCGTCACCGGCTGCGCCACCGAACCTCGTGACTCCGCCGGCGGATACGACGTGATCCGGAAGAGCACGCCGCCGCCCGTCGTCGAGGACGGCTTCAAGATCGGCCTCCTGCTCCCCGAGTCCGGCACCGCCCGGTACGAGAAGTTCGACCGCCCCTACGTCAGCAAGTACGTCAAGGAGCTCTGCCCCGCCTGCACGCTCCTCTACGCCAACGCCCAGCAGGACCCCGCCCGCCAGCGGCAGCAGATCGACGCCATGCTCGCGCAGGGCGTCCAGGTGCTCATCCTCGACGCCGTGGACGCCAAGGCCGTCGCGCCCTCGGTCGAGAAGGCCGCGGGCAAGGGCGTGAAGATCGTCGCGTACGACCGGCTGGCCGAGGGCCCGATCCACGCCTACAGCTCCATCGACAACATCGAGGTCGGCAAGATGCAGGGCCAAGCCCTGATCGACGCCCTGAAGATGGGCGGGAACCCGGCGCGCGGCCCCATCGTCATGGTCAACGGCCCGCCGGCCGACCCCAACGCGGGCGAGTTCAAGAAGGGCGCCCACCAGGTCCTGGACAGCCGGGTGGTGATCGGCAAGGAGTTCGACATCCCCGACTGGAGCGCCGAGCAGGCCCGGATCCAGGCGCTCGCCGCGTTCACCGCCCTCGGCGCGGGCAACGTCATCGGGGTGTACTCCGCCAACGACGGCATGGCGGGAGGCATCGCGAAGGCCATGCGGAGCGCGGGCATCCCGAAGGGCACCCCCCTGACCGGCCAGGACGCCGACCTGGCCGCGATCCAGCGCATCCTGCTCGGCACCCAGACCATGACCATCTACAAGCCCATCGAACCGGAGGCCGAGAGCGCCGTCCGCATGGCCATCGACCTCGCGAGCGGCAGGACGCCCACCGCGCCGAGCACCGTGCGCAACACCACGGTCCACGCCATCCCGGCGATGATCACCGCACCCATGGTGGTGACCAGGGACAACATCAAGGACACGGTGGTCCGGGACGGCTTCTGGACGGTCCGCGAGATCTGCGCCCCGAAGGAGGTACGCCCGGCCTGCAAGTCCACCGGACTGACCTGAGTGAAGCCCGCGAGATCCAGGCTCGAGGAACGCCGACCTGAACCCGGACAGACCGTGCTGATCTTGCTATCCTCGGCGTGTAGTCGAATCCTCGTCGATGGCCCGGGCGTGCCGCTGAAACGCCTTCCACATGAGTCTTCTCGCGGGAGCGTGCCGCGGCCGCGTATGAGCGCCGTCCGCGTCCGTACGCCGAAAGACCTGCGCCGCCAGCGCCGCACCCGGCCGCCGCAGTGTCTCGATCATCTGTACGTGGCTCCGCTGTGGCCACTGCACGGGGTCAATCTGGGCACCTTGCTCCGCACCTGCGACGCGGTCGGGGCCTGCCTGGCCGTGCCCCGCTACCCGTGGATTCCCGAGGCGCTCGCTCGGGGGAACACGCTGCGGCGGCCGGCCTGCGTGCACTGGGTGCGCGATCCGGCGCACTGGCTGGCCGGACGGCGGGAGGCGGGCGCCGCGGTGCTCGGCGTGGAACTGGCCGAGAACGCGATCCGGCTGGCCGACCTGCCGATGGCCCGGCGGCCGACCGTGGCGGTGCTGGGTCATGAGCGCGAGGGCATCCCGCCGGAGTGCCTCGACTTGCTCGACGCCGTCGTGGAGATCCCCATGATCGGTGTCGGGGCCAGTCTCAACGTCGCCGTCGCCGGGTCGCTGGTGCTCTACAAGCTGGCGGGGTTCGTGTAGGTCAGCCGTTCCTGAGGTAGGCGAGGGCCGCGAGCACGCGACGGTTGTCCGCGGGCGTCTTCGGCAGGTCCAGCTTGCGGAAGACGCTCTGCACGTGGGTGACGACCGTGTGCACCGAGATGACCAGCCGTTCGGCGATTCCCCGGTCGGTGAGTCCCTCGGTGACGAGGGCCAGGATCTCCAGTTCCCGCTCCGACAGGGGCGACAGCACGGCGCGCCGGGCCGCGGCCCGGGTGACCATGGCGGCCAGTTCCGTGTCGATCACGGTGCCGCCCGCCGCGACCCGGTCGAGCGCGCCCATGAACTGGGCGACGCCGGCCACGCGCTCCTTGAGCAGGTAGCCCCGGCCGCGGGGGTCGGCGCCCAGCAGGCTGATCGCGTACTCGGGCACGGCGTACTGGGAGAGCACGAGGACGGGCACCTCGTGGGAGCGGAGCAGGGCGGCCAGGCGGAGTCCCTCGTCGGAGTGGGTGGGCGGCAGCTTGATGTCGACGACGGCGACGTCGGGCCGCCGCTCGCCGAGGAGCTTCTCCGCCTGGTACGGCTCCCCCGCGGTCACCACCTCGTGCCCGTGCCCGGTCAGGGCGGTGACGAGCCCGAGGAGGAAGAAGGCGTGGTCTTCGACGACGAGCACGCGCATGGCAGCTCCACTCGGAGGTCGGTGCCCTGGCGGGGCGGGCTGGCGAGGGTGAACGTCCCGTCGATGGCGGCGACCCGGTCGGCCAGGCCGCGCAGCCCGGAGCCCCGGCCGGGGTCGGCTCCCCCGACGCCGTCGTCGCGTACCCGCAGGAGGAGGGAGCCGCCGGCGCAGGACAGTTCGACGCGTACGGTGCCGGCGCGGGCGTGTTTGATGGCGTTGGTGAGGGCTTCGCTGGCGGCGAAGTAGGCGGCCGACTCGATCGGCGGGGGCGGCCGGTGGGTGAGGTCGTCGGCGACCAGGACGCGTACCTGGGCGCGGTCGCCGAGCAGCCGGATGGCCGCGCCGAGGCCGTGGTCGGTGAGCACGACCGGGTGGATGCCGCCGGCCAGCCGCCGGAGCTCGTCGATGGCGGCCTGGAGCTCCGCGTGGATCTCGTCGAGCAGCCGGTGCTCCCCCGCGGGCAGCCGTTCGGCGAGCAGCCGCAGCGCCAGGCCGAGGCCGACGAGGCGCTGCTGGGCGCCGTCGTGCAGGTCGCGTTCGAGCTTGCGCCGCGCGGTGTCCCCGGCTTCGACCAGGCGCGCCCTGGACGCCTTGACCTGGGCGAGCTGTTCGACGACCTGGGCCTGGAGCCGGAGGTTGTCCCGGGCCAGCGCGGCGGCCGTCTGGGCGAGGTCGAGACGCTCCCTGAGCAGGCCGACCGCGTACGAGATCGGGAGCGCGACCGCGAGGGTCACGTGCAGGAGGGGGAACATCGGGGAGAAGGCGAAGACCGCGGTGGTCAGCGGAGTGAGCACCGACTGCAGCAGGACGGCGGAGCCGAACACGCCCGCGAGGACGGACAGGCCGATGGGCAGGGCGTGCAGGCGGCGCTCGCGCGGGCCCGCGCGCAGGAGGCGGCGCACGAGGAGGACGGCGCCGGCCGCAAGCAGCAGGGTCCAGCCGTAGCCGCCGAAGGTCCGTACGGCCTCCCGGACCGCGGGGTCGTCGACCAGGTAGACGATCATCCGCGTGCAGCGGTCGCAGTCGCGCGGCCTGACCGTGGACACGATGCCGGCCGCGTAGAGGGAGCCGAGCAGCCAGCCGGCGCGGATGAGCCATCGGGCCGGGCGATCCGCGATCCGGCCGGTGGGGTAGGTCAGGCCCAGGTGGAACACGAACGGGACCTGGAGGTTGGTGATCAGGCCGGCGAGCGTGTGCAGGGCCTCGAAGGCGAAGCCGGTGCCGTACCAGATGTTGCCCGCCGTGCCGAGCATGTCGGCCAGGGCGAAGATCATCATCAGGTAGCCGAACCTGACCCGGCGCGCCAGCCAGCCCGACACCAGCCAGAGCACGCTCCACGCGATCGAGTACACGAGCCACGTGCTGAACGGCGGGCCCCACGCGAAGGTGCCCAGCGTCAGCAGCACCGCCTCTGCCAGGCCGAGGCCGAGCAGGACGGGCGCCCAATCCCGATCACGCCTGAGCGCGCCGACGTCCACAAGCCCGATGGTCCATCAGTTCCGGCGGGCACGACAGAAGTCGCCCGCGAATTCATGACTTTCCATGAGGCGGCCGCCGCCTTGATGAATACGTGACCCTGCGACCATCATGGGCCTGGTGAACGTGCTCCGGGCGTCGCTTCTGGCGGTGCTCCTGCTCGCGACCGGATCCGGCGCGGTGGTGGCCGCCCGTGAGGTGGTGAGCGCGCGCGACGGCGTGGAGTCGGTGCGGCTGGCCGCGCAGAGCGAGAGCGTCGCCACGATCGATCCCGCGATGTCCCGGCTGCTGGCCGTGGCCGCCTGGCGCGCCGCGCCGACCCCGGAGGCCCGGCGCGGCCTGATCGCGACCCTCACCCGGCCGCTCACGGCCGTGCTGCGCGGCCATCGCAACGGCGTGAACGCGGTGGCGTACGACCGGGAGGGGACCAGGCTGGCCACCGGCGGCGTGGACGGCACGCTGCGGATCTGGGACGCGCGCTCGTACCGGCCGATCGGGCTGCCGATCAAGGGGCATCGGGGGGCGATCACGCAGGTGACGTTCGCCAAGAACGGCTGGGTGATCACCGCGGGCCAGGACCGGACGATCCGGGTCTGGGAGATCGCCGACGAGGAGGAGACCGGTAAGCAGGTCGGCCGGCCGATCCCGGGGACGGTGTTCGCGGCGGACCCGCCCGGCCGGTTCCTCGCGCTGGGCGACCAGAACGGGGTGCCGCGCCTGGTCAACCTGCTCACCCGCCGCCCGTCCGGCCAGCCGTTCCCGCGCCATCCGGCCGGCCTGCGCCACCTGAGCTTCGACGGCACGACCCTGACCACGTACGACGGCGCGGGCGTGCTGCGCCGGTGGGACGCGCGCACCCGCCGCCCCGCCGGCCGGATCGCGGGCGGGCCGGGCCCGGTCACGCTGAACCGGGAGCGGGTGGCGCTGACGCTGCGGGGGACGCTGCGCCGGCTGGATCTGGCCACCCGGCGGCAGAGCAACCGGCCCGTCACGGGCGACTTCGTCGCGCTGACGTACGCGGCGGAGGGTGACCTGCTGGCGACCGCCCAGCGCAACGGCGCGGTTCACGTGCTGGAGAACGGCGTGCCGCTGACCGAGCCGTTCCAGGCCGGCGCCGTACGGGCCATGGCCTTCAGCCCGGACGGGAACTGGCTGGCCACCGCGGGCGACGACGAGATCGTCCGCGTGTGGGACATCGCGCTCACCCGGCGGCTGAGCGGCGAGCCAACGTCCGGCACGCCGGGGCCGTGGACGGCGCTCGCGGGCACCCCGCCGTGCCGGGCCGCGACCGTCGACGCGGTCGCGACCAGCCCGGACGGCCGCCAGTTCGCCACCGCGAGCGCGGGCGCCATCTGCCTCTGGGACGCCGCCACCCGCCGCCGGCTGCGCGAACCGCTCACCGGCCACACGGGCAGGGTGAACACCCTCGTCTACAGCCCGGACGGCAGGCGGCTGCTGTCCGGCGGCGACGACCACACGATCCGCTCGTGGGACACCGCCACCGGAGAGCCGGGCGATCTCAACCTGGCCCAGGCGAGCGGCATCTCCGCCCTCGCCTTCGACCCCCGCGACCCGAACCGCCTGGCCACGGGCACCGAGAACGGCACGGTGCGCCTCTGGGACCTCACCGAGCGGCTCCCGGTCGGCCCGCCCTTCCTCGGCCACACGGCCGCGGTGACCTCGATCGCGTTCAGCGGCTCCCTCCTCGCGACCGCCGCCGGAAATATCCGCCTATGGGATCTGGATACGCACCGGCAACTGGGCTCCCCACTCGGCCGCAACCTGAGTACGGTCGAGTTCGCCAACGGCGGCCGCGAACTGGTCGGCGGCGGCCCGGCCGGGACCAGGCGGCTGTGGAACCCCGCGCTGACCCCCGACCCGGCCGCCGAGGCCTGCGCCCTGGCCAGGCGTTTCCCGCCGCCGCCCGATCTGAGGTCCTACCTGCCGGACCGGGACTACCCCGACATCTGCCCCTGATGCCGCTGATACCCCTGAGCGGCCACGAAGTCGTTGCACTGCGGCAGCCCCAGCTCCCGGATGATGTTGTTCAGCTCGAAGAAGTTGAGCTCGCCGATCCGGGGCAGCAGGTCGATGATGGGCGTGCCGTACTTGCGGGCCATGTACCGGTAGTTCTCGGCCGCCTGGTCGTTGTTGCCGTCGAAGCTCTTCGGGTGCGGCACGTGGATGGCGGCGGCGTCCCGGTTGAGCACGAAGCGGGCGCCGTCGCGGTGCAGGCGGTAGCCGAGGTCGAGGTCCTCACCGCCCCAGCGCCGGAAGTTCTCGTCGAACATGCCGACCGCGCGCAGCTGCTCGGTCCGCGCCGAGACGTTGCAGGTCCAGTAGTTGAGCCAGGGCGCGGGCAGGTCGGCGAAGTCGTCGCCGTACAGGCCGTAGAAGATCTCGCGGACGTCCAGGTACTGGCCGGTGCGCTTGAGCTTGGCGATGGTGCCGTCCGGGTCGTCGAAGTCGATGGCCTTCATGATGAGGATCGCGTCCTCGTTGTCGAGGTTGAAGCAGTAGACGTAGCCGCAGACGGCGAGCGGCACGTCCGCGGACGCGTGGGTGGCCAGGTGCTCGGTCAGGAAGCGGGAGTGGGCCAGCACGCCGGCGTCCATCAGCACGGTGATCTCGGCGGACGCCTTGGCGATGCCCAGGTTGCGGGCCTGGGCCGCCCGGTGGCCGAGGTCCTCCTGGAAGAAGTAGCGGAGGTTGAGCCGGTCGCGGAAGCCGTCCACCATGGCCTTGGTGCCGTCGCTGGATCCGTCGTCGCCGATCAGCACCTCGAACTGGTCGGCGGGCAGGGTCTGCCGGGCGAGCGAGTCGAGGGTGTGCCGGAGCAGATCCTCCCGGTTGTAGGTCGGGATCACCACGCTGCATCTCATCGGGAACTCCCCAGGTCGGTACGGAACCAGCTGATCGTTGCGGCGATGCCCTCCGGGATGCCGGTGGCCGGAGACCAGCCGAGCAGCCGTTGGGCCAGACGGGTGTCGGGGCGGCGTCTCTCCGGGTCGTCCTGGCCGAGCGGCGCGTACGTGAACCGGAGCGGGTTGCCGGTCTGGTCGGCGATCAGCCCGGCGATGTCCAGGACGGCCATCTCGTCGGTGCTGCCCAGGTTGACGGGGCCGCGGTGCGGCGAGCGCATGAGCAGCACCAGGGCGTCCACCATGTCGTCGACGTAGCAGAGGGAGCGGGTCTGCTTGCCGGTCCCGTTGATCGAGAACGGCCTGCCGTCGAGGGCCTGCGCGATGAAGTTGGGCACCACCCGGCCGTCGTTGAGCCGCATCCTCGGGCCGAAGGTGTTGAAGATCCGGGCGATCGCGACGTCGGTCCCGTACGCGCGGTGGTAGGCGAAGGTGACGGCCTCCGCGTACCGCTTCGCCTCGTCGTAGACCGAACGCGGGCCGACCGTGTTGACGTTGCCCAGGTACGTCTCCGGCTGGGGGTGTTCCAGCGGGTCGCCGTACACCTCGGAGGTGGAGGCGAGCAGGAAGCGGGCGTTCTTGGCGCGGGCCAGGGCGAGCACGTTGTCGGTGCCGGCCGAGCCGGTGCGCAGCGTCTCCAGCGGCAGGCGCTGGTAGTCCACCGGGGAGGCCGGGGAGGCCAGGTGGAAGATCTGGTCGAGCGGTCCCGGCACGTCGAACGGCTCGACGACGTCCTGGGTGAGCAGCTGGAAGCCGGGCTCGGTCAGCAGGTGCGCGATGTTCGCCTGGCGGCCGGTCGAGAAGTTGTCGGCGCAGACGACGCGGTGGCCGTCCCCGAGCAGGCGCTCGCAGAGGGCCGATCCGATGAAACCGGCGCCGCCGGTGACGAGCACGCGGGTCGAGTCCAAGCGCATATAACGGAGTCCTCTCGTGAAAACCCGTCGGCGCTCGGGTGTGAGATCAGGCGTTACCTGGAGTTCGCGGGCCTGGGCGCCCTGGGTGCCCACGCGGTCCTGGCGACCGCGTCGTTGGCGGCCAGGTAGTCCGCGCAGTCGGGCATGCCGCGCAGCGTGATGATGTCGTTGAGGTTGAAGAAGTGCACGTCCGGGATGGACAGCAGCAGCCGGGTGATGGGCGTGCGGTACTTGTCGGCCATCCGGCGGTAGTTGGCGTCCGCCTCGGAGTTGTTGACCTGCTCGCTCTTCGGGTGCGGGCAGTGGATGGCCACCGCCTCCCGGTTGAGCACGAACCTGGCGCCGTCGCGGTACAGGCGGTAGCCGAGGTCGATGTCCTCGCCGCCCCACGCGACGAAGTCCTCGTCGAACCCGCCGACCGCGCGCAGCTGGTCGGTCCTGGCCGAGACGTTGCAGGTCCAGTAGTTCATCCAGGGCGCGGGGAGGACGTCGTAGTCCTCGCCGTACTTGGTGTAGAAGTCCTCGCGCATGTCGACCCACTGGCGGTTGGCGTCCAGCATGGCGATCGTGGCGTCGGGGTCGGCGACGTCGATCGTCTCGCGCATCAGGTCGGCGTCGCCGCCGTCGAAGTTGTAGCAGAACACGTAGCCGGTCACCGCGACCGGCCGGTCGCCGCCGGCGGCGTGGCTGTCCAGGTGGGCGCGCAGGCAGCCGGAGCCGGGCAGCACGCCGCAGTCGAACAGCACGCACACCTCGGCCTCGGCCTTGAAGATCCCCACGTTGCGGGTCTTGGCGGCCCGGTAGCCCTCGCGCTCCCGGAAGAAGTACCGCAGGTTCAGCCGGTCCTGGAAGGAACGCGCGACCGCGTCGGTGCCGTCGTCGGAGCCGTCGTCCACGACGATGACCTCGAACTCCTCACGCGGCAGCGTCTGCCGGGTGAGGGCGTGGAGGGTGTGGCCCAGGAGTTCGGCCCGGTTGTAGGTCGGGATGACGACACTGCACTTGAGCATGGGTGCCTCACAGGTAGCTCACAGGTAGTACGTGTTCGGGTCGAGCCCGCACAGGACCCGGCCGTAGAGCTCCAGGTTCGTGTTGGGATGCATGAGCGCGTGCAGGTTGATCGCCAGCACGTCCCGCTCGATCTGCTGGATCGGCACGGTGTCGTAGATGGAGGTGCCGCCGCTGGCCGTGTTCAGGATGTCCACGGCCTCCTTCACGAGCTGACAGACCGCCCCCATGTCGGCGCGGGCGCGGGCCCGCTCCTCCGTCGTCCACTCCGCCTTGGCCATGGCCTTGGCGTCCACCTGCGTGGCCAGCCGCTCGGCGTGGAACTCGGCCTCGTCGATCTTCATGGCGGCGGCGGCGACCTGCAGGTGGGTGACCGGGGCCTCACGCTGGCTGGTGTAGCCGGTGTAGGTGATGCCGCGGTTGGGCAGCCGGTGCAGGAACGCGCCCATCGCCCCTCTGGCCAGGCCGAGCAGGGTGCCGACCGACGAGGCGGACGCGGTGGGCAGCAGCGGGGAACGGTAGACGGGATTGTCGGCGTTGAGCACGGACGCGTACTGCTCGTTCAGGACCGCGCCGAGGGAGAGCACGCGGGTGGCCGGGACGTACACGCCGGTGGCGATCGTGGTGACGCTGCCGGAGCCCTTGAGCCCGGTCGTGTACCAGTCGTCCATGACGCCCAGCTCGGCCATCGGGACCAGCGCCAGGATCGGCCCCGCGTTCTCGGTGGCGGCCACGGCCACCTGCCACTGGCTGTGCAGGGCGCCGCTCATGAAGGCCCACTGGCCGGTGATCGAGTAGCCCGAGTCCTTCGGCGTGGCGACCGCCGTGGGGCTGAGCGTGGCGCAGATCCGTACGTCCGGGGTGGCGAACACCTCGTCCTGCACCTCGTCGGGGAACAGGCAGGTCATCCAGGCCGCGATCGACCACACGGCGGTCGTCCAGGCGGCCGAGCCGTCGCCCTGCCCCAGCACCCCGAGCACCTTGGTGAGGGTACGGCTGTCGCACGCGAATCCCCCGTACCGTTCGGGGACCCTGAGCTTGAAGACGCCCGCGTCGGCCATCGCCTCGATGGACAGCGGATGCAGGCGGCGGTGCCCCTCGGACCAGTACGCGTTTCCGCGCAACAACGGCACGATTCTTCCGGCACGCTCCGCCAATTCCGGTTTCTGTAGAGTTTCCATGACCCTCCTCGAATGGAACGGTAGGTCCCGTCCCCGAGGAGTCGCATCTCCTGAATTGCCGGGTCTTTCGAAATCAATCGATATTGCGTAGCCGGTAAATAAACCAAACGCCCGATCAGCCGGTCAGATGCTCATGCCGCCGTCCACCCGTACCGGGCTGCCGGTCATGAACGAGCTGTCGTCGCTGGCCAGGAAGAGCACCACCCGGGCCACCTCGTCCGGGTCCGCGTGCCGGGCCAGCGGGATGTGCGCGTCGAACAGCCGGGCCGCCTCCTCGGGGGGCGCGCCGGTGACCGCGGTCTCGATGGCGCGCTGGAAGTCGTTGGCGACCGGGCCGGGATGCACGGTGTTGACCCGGATGCGGCGCGGCGCGACCTCCTTGGCGAGCGTGCGCATCAGCCCGACCAGCGCGTGCTTGGCCGTCGCGTACGCGCTGACCCCCGCGTCCGAGGTCAGCCCCACCACGCTGGAGGTGATGATCACGCTGCCGCCGTCCGACATGACCGGCAGCGCGTGCTTGCAGACCAGGAACGACCCCCGCACGTGTACGGCCAGCACCCGGTCGAACACCTCGTCCGGATAGTGGACCACCGGGGCGACCACGCCGGGGATGCCGGCGTTGCTGAAGACGACGTCCAGCCCGCCGTACCGGCCGATGACGGCGTCGACGGCGGCGCGGACCTGCGCGGCGTCGGAGACGTCGGCCAGGTGGTGGGCGCAGCCGAGTTCGGCGGCGCCCGCGGCCAGCGCGGGCTCGTCCACCCCCACGAGCATGACCGCGGCGCCCTCGGCGGTGAAGAGCCGGGCCGTGGCCATGCCCAGGCTGCCCTCGCCGCCGGTGATCAGAGCGACCTTGCCGTCCAGACGTCCCATGGGGTCATGGTCGGGGCAGCGGGGAATCCCCGTCTTGCCCGCGAGCGCACAGCGCTTGACCGTGACGGTACTCCCGGGGCGACAGCCCGAAGGCGGCCTTGAAGGCCCGGCTGAAGTGCGAGGCGTCGGGGTAGCCCCATTTGAGGCCGATGGCGCTGACGGGACGGCCGCCCAGCAGCGGGTCGCGCAGGTCCCGCCCGCACCGGTCCAGGCGGCGTTCCCGGATCCAGGCGAGCACGGTGGTGCCCTCGGACTGGAAGAGTTTGTGCAGGTAACGGGTGGAGATGTGGTGGGCCAGCGCGATCTCGGCGGGCCCGAGCCCGGGATCGCCGAGGTGGGCCTCGATGTAGGAGGTGATGCGCGGGAACAGCGCGTTGCGGGCGGGGTCGGCGGGCAGGTCCAGCCGCCCGGCCAGCGTGGTGGCGACCAGGTCGATGACGTTCCCGGCCAGCCTGGCCCCGCCGTGCGCCTCCACCTCGTCCAGCAGCGTGCCGATCCGCAGCAGGAACGGGCCGATCAGCGCGCCCAGCCCGGAGTCGCCGGAGATGGCCGTCGCCGTGAGCCCGGAGATCCGGTCCGGCGGCAGGCCCAGCATGGCTCTCGGGAAGATCAGCACCAGCAGCCGGGAGTGCTCCTCGAAGACCAGCGTGTACGGCCGGTCGGTGTCGTACACGGCGAACTCGCCCGGGTCCAGCACGGCCTGGCGGCCGTCCTGGCAGAGCAGCCCGCGCCCGCTGACGACCAGGCCGAGCTTGTAGCACTCGGCGGGCGCGGCCGTGGTCAGCTTGGCGGTGCGGTGGGCGACGTGCGCGCCGGTGTCCACGTCGTAGACGCCGAGCGCGCCCAGCCTGGCCCCGCGCAGGCGCCCCTCGAACCCGTCCTCCGCGCGCGGGAACGACGCGTCGAGCGGGACGAACGCGTGGGAGACCACATGGCGCCAGTAGTCGCGGCGTTCCGCGCTGGACACGCTCCCGGTGTCGGCCAGGTACGGCATGCAGCCAGACTGCGAGCCCATGCACTGGCAGTCAAGGGATGTTCCCTGTCAGACAAGACCTGGTGAACAGGAACTTTGACAATGGCCAGCACACAGGTGCCGGGGGCCGATCGCCTGTCCCGAGCGGAGGCGCCACATTGTCCACCTACCCGACGTCCACCTACCCGACCCGAAGGACCTTCCTGGGCGCGCTCGGCACGGCCGCCGTCGCGGGCTGCTCGTCCGGTCTGCGCGAGAGCTCCGGCGGCACGGGCCGGAGCCTGAAGATCGGCTATGTCAGCCCGCGGACCGGCCCGCTCGCGGTGTTCGGCGAATCCGACGACTACGTGCTCGGCAGGGTCAGGGCGGCCCTGGCCAAGGGCCTGTCGATCGGCGGGCGCGGCTACCCGGTGGAGATCGTCGTCAAGGACACCCAGTCCAGCGCGGCCCGCGCCGCCGAGGTGGCGGGCGAGCTGATCCAGCGGGACCGGGTGGACATCGTGCTGGCCACCTCGACGCCGGACACCACCAACCCGGTCTCCGACCAGTGCGAGGCGGCCCGGGTGCCGTGCGTGGCGACCGTCTGCCCGTGGGAGATCTGGGCGGCGGGCCGGCCCGCGCCGACCTACTCCTACCTGCACTTCATCGGCACCGAGCAGGAGGTGGGGGTGTTCGCGGGCCTCTGGTCGAAGGCGGACACCAACAAGGTCGTCGGCGGGCTGTGGCCGAACGACACCGACGGCGAGCTGTACCGGCGCTTCGTCACCGCCGAGCCCGGGTGGCGGGTGAGCGATCCCGGCGCGTACGAGGACGGCACCCAGGACTACACCTCGATCCTGGCCGCGTTCGCCCGCGACGACGTGGAGATCCTGCAGGCCGCCCCGATCCCGCCGGACTGGGTCACCTTCTGGCGGCAGGCCGCGCAGCACGGGTTCCGGCCGAAGATCGTGTCGGTGGCCAAGGCCATGCTCTTCCCGACCGTCGCGAAGACCCTCGGCGAGCTGGCCGAAGGGCTGGTCGCGCCGGTCTGGTGGTCGGCCGCGTTCCCGTACCGGTCGTCGCTGGACGGGACCACCGCCAAGGCCTTCGCCGACGGGTACGGCCGGCCCTGGACGCCCCCGATGGGCTTCAACCACGCCCTGTTCGAGATCGCCGTCGCCGCCTTCAGGGCCGCCGCCGACCCCAAGGACCACGCCGCCGTCGCGGCCGCCATCGGCACCCTCAAAGGGGAGGCCATCAGCGGCCGGTACGACTTCACCGCCGGCCCCAGCAAGAACGTGTCGATGGCGCCCGACCTGCTCGGCCAGTGGCGCAGGAACCCCGCCGGCGAGTACGACCTGGTCATCGTGGACAACACGCTCGACCCCGCCATCCCCCTGCAGGGCGAGTTCACCCCGCTCCGATGATCGCGGCCATCGTGCAGGGTGTCCTGGTCGGCGGCACGTACGCGCTGGTGGCCTGCGGGCTCTCGCTCGCGTTCGGGGTGATGCGGCTGGTCAACATCGCGCACGGCGACCTGGCCGTGTGCGGGGCCTACCTGGCATTGATGGCGGCGGCCGGGTTCGGGGCGCCGCCGGTCCTGGCGCTGGTCCTGGTCCTGCCGCTGGCGTTCGGGGTGGGCGCGCTGCTGCAGCTGACCCTGTTCGAGCGGGCGCTGCGCGGCGGGGAACTGGCGCCGGTGCTGGTCACCTTCGGCCTGTCGGTGGTGATCCAGAACCTGCTGGTGACGGGCGCCTCGGCGAATCCGCGGTCGCTGGACGGGGGCGCGTTCGCGCTGGCCGGGTTCGAGGTCGGCGGGCTGACGCTGTCGTGGCTGCGGACGGCGGGGTTCGCCACCGCCGTCGTGGTGCTGGGGTCGCTGCACCTGCTGCTGGCGAGGACGGGGTTCGGGCGGCGGGTGCGGGCCACGGCGGACGATCCGGAGGCGGCGCGGCTGTCCGGCGTCCGGGTGCGGCCGGTGTTCGCGTGCGTGGCGGGGATCTCCGTGGCGACGGCGGCGCTGGCCGGGATGTTCCTCGGGCTGATGTCGACGTTCGATCCGTACTCGGGCGGGCTGATACTGATCTTCGCGTTCGAGGCGGTGGTGATCGGCGGGCTCGGGTCCCTGTGGGGCACGCTCGCCGGGGGGATCGTGCTGGGGGTCACGCAGCAGCTGGTCGCGCTCTGGGATGTGCGGTTCGCGGTGCTCGCGGTGCACGTGCTGTTCTTCGGGGTGCTGGTGGTCCGGCCGGTGCGCGCATGAGGTATTTCGCCGTGTTCGTCCTGGTGCTGCTGGCGAGCGTGCCGTACACGCTGGGGCCCGGGGTGGAGCAGTCGCTGGTGACGCTGTTCTCGCTGGTGGCCATGGCGACCTGGTGGAACCTGCTGGCGGGGTTCGCGGGGCTGACCTCGTTCGGGCAGCAGGCGTACCTGGGGGTGGGGGCGTACGGGCTGTATGTCCTGGCCCTGGCCGGGGTCGATCCGTTCGCCGCGATCCCGCTCGCGGCGGCGCTGGCGGGGGTCGTGGCGCTGCCGGTGTCGGTCGCGGTGCTGCGGCTGTCGGGGGGACAGTTCGCGGTCGCGACCTGGGTGCTGGCCGAGATCTTCCGGCTCGCGGTGACCCTCTCCCCCGGGGGCGACACCGGCGTCTCCCTCCCCGGCATTTCCGGATATATGCCGCTATTGCGGCAGGCACTGGTCTACTGGTGCGCGCTCGGGCTCGCGGCCGGCTCGGTGCTCGCCGTCTGGCTCCTGGCCCGCGGCCGGTACGGCCTGGCCGCCCGCGCGGTGAGCGCGGACCCGGACGCGGCGGCGGCCTCCGGGGTCCGGGTGGCGAGGATCCGGCGCGTGGCGTACTGCCTGGCCGCCGCGGGCGCCGGCGCGGTCGGCGCGCTGCTGTTCACCCACACGCTGTACGTGCAGCCGGGATCGATCTTCAACGTGCAGTACAGCGTGCTGATGATGTTCATGGTCCTGACCGGCGGCCTCGGCACGGTCGAGGGCCCGGTGGCCGGAGCGCTGATCTTCTTCGTCCTGCAGCAGGCACTCTCCGCCCACGGCCCCTGGTATCTGGTCCTGCTCGGCGCCGTCGGCGTCGCCGTCACGCTCTTCGCCCCGCGCGGCCTCTGGGGCCACCTGGGACGCCCCCTCTTCCCCATCGCCCACCTCCGGGAGACCTAGATGCGACGCCGAACGTTACTGAAGGGCCTGGGCCTGTCCGCCCTGGCCGCCACCGGGTGCGGCACCTCGATCCGCGGGTCCGGGCCGACCGGCGAGGACAGGATCGTGATCGGGTTCGTCAGCCCGCGGACCGGGCCGCTGGCCGGTTTCGCCTCCGGCGACTCGTTCATCGTGGACACCGTCCGCCGCACTCAGGCGTTCGCGGGAGGCATCACCTCCGGCGGCCGGAAGTACCCGGTGGAGATCGTGGTGAAGGACACCCAGTCCGATCCGAACCGGGCCTCCCAGGTCGCCCGCGAGCTGATCCTGCAGGACCGCGCCGACCTGATCGTCACCAGCTCCACCCCGGAGACGACCAACCCGGTCGCCACCGTGTGCGAGACGCAGGGGGTGCCGTGCGTGTCGGCGGTGGTGCCCTGGCAGGCCTGGTACTTCGCCCGGCAGGCCGATCCGGCGAAGCCGCAGCCGTTCACGTACACGACGATGTTCTTCTTCGGGGTGGAGCAGTTCGGCGGGTGCTTCGTCCCGATGTGGGAGCGCGTGCCCAGCAGCAAGGCCGTGGCGGGGATGTTCCCCAACGACGCGGACGGCAACGCCTTCCGGAGCGCCTGGCCGGACATCATCGAGGACGCCGGGTACCGCTGGGTGGACGGCGGCTCCTACACCAACGGCACCACCGACTACAGCTCGATGATCTCGGCGTTCAGGGAGGCGGACTGCGAGATCTTCATCAACGCGCCCATCCCGCCGGACTTCAACACCATGTGGAAGCAGGCCGCGCAGCAGGGCTTCCGGCCGAAGCTGGCCACGGTCGCCAAGGTGCTGCTGTTCCCGGCCGACACCGAGGCCCTGGGCGATCTGGTGAACAACATCGCCACGGATTCGTGGTGGGGGCCGTACATGCCGTACACGTCCTCGCTGGACGGGAGTACGGCGAAGGCGCTGGCGGAGGCGTACCAGGCGGCCAGCGGGAAGCAGTGGCTGCAGACGCTGGGCTCGACGTACTCGCTGTTCGAGGTGGCGCACCAGGCGTTCACGGCCGTGGACGCGCCGCACGACCGCAAGGCCGTGGCGGCGCAGCTGCGGCGGCTGAGCTACACGGGCATCTCGGGGCCGCTGGACTGGACGAAGGGCCCGGTGCCCGGGGTGGCGATCCAGCAGCCGGTCGGGGTGCAGTGGAAGAAGGGCAAGGACTTCCCGTACGAGATGGTGGTGGTCGACAACACCCTCAACCCCGCCGTCCCGGTCGGCGCCGACCTCACCCCGACGAACCCGTGAACATGCTCGAACTCGACCGGATCAGCAAACGGTTCGGCCGGGTCACGGTGGCCGAGGAGCTCTCCCTGTCGGTACGGCACGGCGACGCGGTCGGCGTGGTCGGCCCCAACGGCGCCGGCAAGACCAGCCTGTTCGGGATGATCTCCGGGGATCTGGCGCCGGACGCGGGCGAGGTGCGCTTCGACGGGCGTCGGGTCACGGCGCTGGACGCGTCGGTCCGGTGCCGGCTGGGCATCGGCCGTACCTATCAGGTGCCCAGGCCCTTCACCGGGCTGAGCGTCTTCGAGAACGTCCTGGTCGCCGCGCAGCAGGGGGCCGGGACGCGGGGGCGGGCCAGTTACGCGCTGGCCGCCGAGGTGCTGGCCGGGACCGGCCTCGCCGATCTGGCGGGGCGGCCGGCGGGGCGGCTCGGCCTGCTCCAGCGCAAACGGCTGGAACTGGCCCGCGCGCTGGCCACCCGGCCCCGGCTGCTGCTGCTCGACGAGGTCGCGGGCGGGCTCACCGATCCGGAGGTGGCCGAACTGGTCGCCCTGATCACCGCCGCCCGCGCGCGGGACGGGCTGGCCGTCATCTGGATCGAGCACGTCGTCCGCGCGCTGACCGCCACGGTGGACCGGCTGATCTGCCTGGCCGGCGGCCGCGTCGTCGGCGACGGACGGCCGCTGGAGGTGCTCGCCACTCCGGCGGTCAGGGAGGTCTTCCTGGGGACCGAAGCGAGCGCCGACGCGCTCACGGAGGTGGAACGGGATGCTTGAGGTCAGGAGGCTGAGCGCCGATCACGGTCAGCTGCGCGCGGTGCACGAGCTCAGCCTGTCGCTGGAAGCCGGCCGGGCGCACGCCGTCATCGGCGCGAACGGCGCGGGCAAGTCCACCCTGCTGCGGGCCATCGCCGGGCTGCACCCGCCCTCCTCCGGCTCGGTCCTGCTGGACGGCGAGGACATCACCCGGGAGCCGCCGGAGCTGCGGGTGACCCGCGGGATCTGCCTGGTCCCGGAGGGCCGCCGGCTGTTCGCCTCGCTCACGGTGGAGGAGAACCTGCTGGTCGGGCGGCATCGGGCGGCGAAGGGGCCGTGGGAGCCCGGCAGGGTCTACGAGCTGTTCCCGTGGCTGCGGGAGCGCCGCCGCCAGCCGGCCTCCCAGCTGTCCGGCGGGGAGCAGCAGGCGGTCGCCATCGGGCGCGCGCTGGTGGCCAACCCGCGCGTGCTGCTCCTGGACGAACTGTCGCTCGGGCTCGCGCCGAAGATCGTCCGCCAGCTGTACGAGCTGCTGCCGCGCCTGCTCGAAACCGGGATGGCGGTGCTGCTGGTGGAGCAGGACGTCAGCCAGGCGATGCGGGTCGCGTCGCGGGTGCAGTGCCTGCTGGAGGGGCGGACCACGCTGGAGGGACGGCCGCGCGACTTCACCCCGGCCCAGATCGAGGCCGCCTATTTCGGATTACGGACGGAAAAGGAATGAGCTGGGGTATCGGTGAACTGGGTTAACGCGATTGTGCAGGGCATTCTGCTGGGCGGGCTTTACGCGCTGTTCGCGTGCGGGCTTTCCCTGATGTTCGGCGTGATGCGCGTAATAAACCTCGCCCATGGCGATTTAGCGGTCGCCGCCGCATATATCGTCATCGCGATGGGGCCGGCGCCCTGGTCATTCGCCGTCGTCATTCCGCTTTTCGGGGCATTGGGATATCTGCTCCAGCGGTCGCTCATCCAGGCGGGCATCGACCGGGGGCCGCTGACCACGCTGCTGGTCACGTTCGGGCTCTCCGTCGTGATCGCCAACGCGCTGCTCGAGGTGTTCACGGCGGACAGCCACTCCTTCGGCACGGGCGCGTTCGGCTCCGGTTCCGTCGAGATCGTGCCCGGGCTCTCCGTCGGGTACCTGTCGGTCGCGGTGTTCGCGGCCGCGGTGGCCGTGCTGGCCGGGTTGCAGGGGTTCCTGCGGCGGACGGGGACCGGACGGCTGATCAGAGCGGTCGCCGACGATCCGGAGGCGGCCCGCCTGTCGGGGGTGCGGCACCGGCACGTGTTCGGGATCGCGGCGGCGATCGCCTTCGCGTCGGTCGCGCTGGCGGGGCTGGCGTTCGGGATGTATTCCTCGTTCGCGCCGTCGTCGGGGACTTCGCGGTTGTTGTTCGCGTTCGAGGCCGTGGTAATCGGCGGGCTCGGATCGCTCTGGGGGACGCTGCTCGGCGGGGTGGTGCTCGGGCTTTCTCAGGCGATCGGGGCGCAGATCAATCTGAGTTATGCGGTTATCGCCGGACATTTGGCCTTTCTGGTGGTTCTGGCGCTGCGGCCGCAGGGCCTCACCGGCGCCGGCGTGCCTCGCGCGCGGTTTTCCCCTCTGCGGCGGGCGCGCCGGTTTCTCGACGTATGGCGGGCGAGGCCGGCTCCGCCCGCTCCCCGGGGACGCCTCCTGGAGAGTACGGCCCGGCCGCCCGTCACGGGCCTGGCGGTCGCCGCCGCAGTCGTGGCGGGGCTGGCCTGCCTGCCGTACGTCGTGTATTCGGGGACCACGGACACGCTGGTGAACCTGTTCATCCTGCTGACCATGGCCAGCGCGTGGAATCTGCTGGCCGGGTACGGCGGGCTGGTGTCCGTGGGGCAGCAGGCGTTCGTCGGGCTGGGGGCGTACGGCACGCTGATGCTGGCGCAGCGGGGGGCCGATCCGTTCGCCGCCCTGCCGCTGGTGGTGCTCGGGTGCGGGGCGGCGGCCCTGCTGATCTCGCTGCTGGTGTTCCGGCTGCGCGGGGGGTATTTCGCCATCGCCACCTGGGTGGTGGCGGATGTCTGCCAGCTGGTCGTCAGCCGGTTCCCCGAGCTGGGCGGCGGGACGGGGGCGAGCGTGCCCGGTCTCGGCGGGATCGGTCCGGCGCTGCTCGGGGCGATGACGTACTGGGCGGCGCTGGCCGTCGCGGTGGTCACGGTCGGCGGGATCTGGCTGGCGCTGCGGACCCGGCTGGGCCTGGCGCTGACCGCCATCAGGGACGACGAGATCGGGGCCCGGAGCCTGGGCGTGCGGGTCGCGCGGACGCGGCGGATCGTGTACGTGCTGGCCGCCTTCGGCTGCGGGGCGGCGGGGGCGCTGCTGGCGGTGAGTCAGCTCCACGTGGAGCCGGCCTCGGCCTTCGCGGTGCAGTGGACGGCACAAATGATCTTCGTGACGGTGATCGGCGGGCTCGGGTCGGTGGAGGGGCCGATCATCGGGACGGCGCTCTACTTCGTGCTCCAGCAGGCGCTGGCCGGGTACGGCGCCTGGTATCTGATCATTCTGGGCGTCCTCGCGACGGCGGTGGCCATCTGGGCGCCGCGGGGACTGCGGGGCCTGGTCCTCGACCGCTGGGCGGGCTTGCCCGGCTGACACGCCTTCGTCACCTCCGTGACCGCTTCGGTAAATCGATGGACATCGCGTGCTAGCGTAAATTCATCAGCTGTTGATTTACTCTTGGCCTGGTCATAACCTGGCCGCAAGGAGGCGGTCGTATGTCGTACATCCTGAAATTTCAGGACATCGGGTTAGAGGATCTCGGGCTCGCCGGCGGGAAGGCGCTCAACCTGGGGATTCTCACCGCCGCGGGGCTGCCGGTGCCGCCGGGCGTGGTGGTGACCACCGAGGCGTACGACCGGGTGGCGGGCTCGCTCGACCTGGCCGCCGCCGCGTCCGACCCGGCCCGGGCCAGGGCGATGGTGATGAGCGCCCCGATCCCGGACGACATCGCCAAGGCCGTACGGCAGTTCGGGGACGTGCCGGTGGCGGTGCGTTCCTCGGCCACGGCGGAGGACCTGCCGTACGCGAGCTTCGCCGGGCAGCAGGACACCTACCTCAATGTCGTCGGCGGCGACGCCGTGCTCGACGCCGTGCACCGCTGCTGGGCGTCGCTGTGGACGGACCGGGCGGTCGCGTACCGGACGGCCAACGGGATCGACCACCGGGCGGTCAGCCTGGCGGTCGTCATCCAGGAGATGGTGCAGTCCGAGGTCGCGGGGGTCATGTTCACGGCCAACCCGGTGACCGGGCGCCGCCGCGAGGCGGTCATCGACGCCAGCCCGGGCCTCGGCGAGGCCGTCGTGTCCGGCGCGGTCAACCCCGACCACTTCACCGTGCGGGACGGGCGGATCCTGGAGCGGCGACTGGGCGACAAACGCCTGGCCGTACGGTCCCTGGCCGGAGGCGGGGTCGAGCATGTCACGACCGCGCAGGACGCGGCGTGCCTCACGGACGCGCAGGTCCTGGCGCTGGCCGCGCTCGGGAACCGGGTGGAGGACCACTACGGCGCGCCGCAGGACACCGAGTGGGCGATCGACGCCGGCGGGGAGCTGTGGCTGACCCAGGCGCGGCCGATCACCACGCTCCACCCGGTGCCGGACGGGCCGCCCGGACTGCGGGCCTACTTCTGCTTCAGCCTGGCGCAGGGCCTGACCCGCCCGATCACGCCGATGGGCCTGTCGGCGTTCCGCGTGCTGTCGGCGTCGATCTCCGCGACCGTGTTCGGCGCGCCGGTCGCCGACCCGCGCGCCGGCGGCACCGCGTTCCACGAGGCGGGCGGCCGGGTGTTCATCGACCTGACGCCGGTCCTGCGCAGCAGCCTCGGGCGGGCGATCGTGCCACGCGTCTTCGACGTGATGGAGGCGCGTTCGGCGACCGTCATGCGCGGCCTGTTCGGCGAGCCGGAGTTCAGCCTCACCCAGCGCTCCAAGTGGCCCGCGATCAGGCGTGGGCTGCGGCTGGCGCGGAGGTACCGCATCCCGGTGCTCGCCGTGCAGGCCGTCGCCAACCCGGAGAAGGCCCGCAAGCGGGTCGACCAGGTCGGCGCGAGCCTGCGGGCCCGGCTCCCGCTGCCCGCCGGCGTCAGCCCGCTCGACCATGTCGAACGGCTGCTGGCCACGCAGATGATCCCGGTCCTCCCGTTGATCCTGCCCGCCGCCGCGCCCGGCTTCATCCTGCTCGGCCTGGCCACCAAGCTGCTCGGCGGGAAGGCCGGGCCCGGTGAGGTGCAGACCGTGCTCCGCGGCCTCCCGCACAACGTCACCACCGAGATGGACCTGGAGCTCTGGCACCTCGCCGAGCGCATCAGGAAGGATCCGGCCGCGGCCCGGGCCCTGCGCGACGACCGCTCCGGTGCCCGCCCGCCCGGCCTCGACGACTTCCTCGCCCGGTACGGCGACCGCGCCGTCGCCGAGATCGACCTCGGCCTGCCGCGCTGGCGTGAGGATCCGTCGCATGTGGTGGGCGTGCTCGCCAACTACCTGCGGCTGGAGGACGCGTCCATGGCTCCGGACGCCCTGTTCGCGAAGGGCGCGGCCGAGGCCGAGGCGATGATCGCCGAGCTGGGCCGCCGGGCGGGGGGTCTGCGCGGGCGCTTCGTACGGTTCGCCCTCGGGCGTGCGCGGGCACTGGCCGGGCTGCGCGAACTTCCCAAGTACTACCTGGTGGTGGCCTTGGCGACCATCCGCGAGCTGCTGTGGCAGGTCGGCGCGGAACTGGCGGAGCGCGGTTCGATCGAGAAGGCCGAGGACGTCTTCTTCATCACACTGCCCGAGGCGCGCGACGCCGGCGACCTGCGCGCGACCGTCGCCCGCCGCCGCGACGAGTACGACCGCGAGATGCGCCGCCGCCACATCCCGCGCGTCCTGCTCTCCGACGGCACGGAACCCGAGGCCGTCGCCACCGCTGCTCCCGCCGCCGACGGCGCGCTGACCGGCACGCCCGCCTCCTCCGGCGTGGTCACCGGCGTCGCCCGCGTCGTCCTGGACCCGGTCGGCGCGCATCTGGAGCCGGGCGAGATCCTCGTCTGCCCCTCCACCGACCCCGGCTGGACGCCGCTCTTCCTGACCGCCGCCGGGCTGGTCATGGAGATGGGCGGCGCCAACTCCCACGGCGCCGTCGTCGCCCGCGAGTACGGCATCCCGGCCGTCGTGGGCGTCCCCCGGGCCACCGAGTCCATCGAGACCGGTCAGCGGATCACGGTGGACGGAACGTCGGGAGCGGTGACCTTCGCCGAGTGAACCTTCCGGGGCCCGGCGGTGAATACGAGCCATGAGACGTGCATGCGCCGTATTCGCCGCCGGGTTCCGGTCCTCGCCCCGCGAACCGTCGACCTGCTCGTCCGCGAAGACCGGGAGATTCCGCTCACCGTGAGGGCGTCCGGCGACCGGGCGCGCTCGTTCTGGTGATCGATTGATTACCGTAGGTTCGATATCTACGATCACGCTCATGGGAATTCCGACTGAACCAATCGGTAGTATCCCCCGACCCCCCGAACTGCTCGCCGCACTCTCCGATCATGCGGCGGGCCGGATCAGCGCAGGTGAGCTGGCCGAACGGCAGGACGTGGCCGTCGCCGACACGATCGGGCGGCTGGCCGAGCTGGGCTGTCCCGTGCTGGTCGACGGGGAGCAGTCCAAGCCGAGCTTCGCCACCTACCCGATCAGCGGCTTCGCCGGGCTCAGCCCGGACGGCGCGGTCATCCCGTTCGCGGACGGCCACACCCGGCAGCTGCCCCATCTGACCAGCGGTCCCTTCAGTTACCAGACGCACGCGGACACCTATCTCAAGGCCGCCCAGCGCCACACGAGCCTGCCGGTCAAGCAGGCCGTGATCGCGCCCTCCGCGCTGAGCCTGCTGTATCCGGCGGACGGCATTCCCGGCTACCCGCGTGAACGTTTCATCGCGGACCTGGTGGACGCGGCGGAGGCCGACATCCGCGGCTGCCTGGACGCGGGCGCGCACGTGGTGCAGCTCGACTTCACCGAGGGCCGCCTGTCACTCAAGCTCGACCCCAGCGGGGGCGTGCTCGACGCCTTCATCGGCCTGAACAACCAGGTCCTCGAACGTTTCACCGCCGAGGAGCGGGCCAGGATCGGGGTGCACACCTGTCCGGGTGGCGACCAGGACTCCACCCACAGCCTGGACATCGACTACGCGGGCTTGCTCCCGAAGCTGTTCCAGCTGAAGGCGGGCAACTTCTACGTGCAGCTGGCCAGCGAACCCGACCCGGACCGCGTCCTGGCCATCGTCGCCACCCACCTCCCGCCGGACGCCCGCGTCTTCGTCGGCGTGACCGACCCGATCGACCCCGTCCTCGAAACCCCCGAACAGGTACGCGACCGAGTCCTGGCCGCCGCCCGCCACATCCCCCCGGCCCAGCTGGGCACCTGCGACGACTGCGGCTTCTCCCCCTTCGCCGACGACACCTCCACCTCCCGCGACCTGGCCTTCGCCAAAATCAGCGCCCGCCTGGAAGGAACCGCCCTGGCCTCCGCCGCTCTCGGCACCTGAACACTCGTCGCCGGCCCCGCCGCGGGTCATTCTGTCAGGCGCTCCAGTTTCAGCGGCTGACCAGCCGGAGCAGCTCCTTGTGCCCGTCGGGCATCCCGGCGGGCAACTCATCCGGGGCGAACAGGCGCGCCTCCAGGACCTCACGCGGGTCGAGCCGCAGCCCTTCGAGCCCGCCCACCAGGGTGGCTTCGTAGTACACCTCGATGCGCAGTTTGAAGCCGCTGTTCACCTTGAGCAGCCGTCCGACTTCGACGGTCAGCCCGGTCTCCTCCCGGACCTCCCGCGCGATCGTGTCCTCGTGGCGTTCGCCTTTGTGCGCGTACCCGGTCGGGAACCCCCACGGCCGCTCGGTGGGCCACAGCCGGTGCCGCAGCAGCAGCACCTGCCCGTCCTCGGTCCGTACGACTCCGGTGATGCCGCACATGAACTTCGCGTTCACCGTCCACAGAAACCGCCACTGAAGCGGCTTGGCCAGCCGCCACACCCTCGCCAGCAACGCGTTCACGCCCACCTCCGCACCCGGCCGCCTGGCCCAACTCTGCCAGACGGCCGGGGTGACGGAGATCAGTTATCGCGATCGGCGCCCAGGGCTTCGATCAGCCAGGTGAAGGGCGGGATGACGGAAGGGCCGGGCGGGTGGTCGTTCAGGGTCGCCAGGAGGTGCCAGTAGCGCTCGACCTGGGCGTCGGCCAGGATGGCCAGCCGGGTCGCGAGCCGGGCGCGTTCGGCGGCGCGACCGTGACCCGCCGGGTCAGGATCCGCTGGATGTCCTCCAGTCCGATGCCGAGCTCGCGCAGGGTCTTTACCAGCTCGAAGCGGGCGACGGCCGCCGCGTCGAACAGGCGGTAGCCGCCCGCTGACCGGCGCGCCTCCGCCACCACGCCGCTGTCGGCCCAGAACCGGATGGTGTGGACCGGCAGTCCGGTGCGCCGGGCCAGCCGGCCGACCGTGAAAAGCTCCGCGTCGTCACTCACGACCCCAACGCTGCACCTTCGAGCTACCCGAGAGTCAAACCCGGGAGGTCAGGCGTACTTGTCGCGGAGGTGGTTCTTGAGGAGTTTGCCGCTGGCGTTGCGCGGGAGTGCGTCGGTGAAGGAGACCGTACGGGGGCATTTGTAGTGGGCGAGGTGGGTTCGGGCGAAGGCGATGATCTGGTCGGGGGTGGTGGGGCCGGAGTCCGGGCGGAGGACGACGACGGCGTGGGGGGATTCGCCCCATTCGGGGGACGGGCGGCCGATGACGGCGACCTCGGCGATGGCGGGGTGGGCGGTGAGGACGGATTCGACCTCGGCCGGGTACACGTTCTCGCCGCCGGTGACGATCATGTCTTTGAGGCGGTCGTGGAGGTAGAGGTAGCCGTCCTCGTCGAAGGAGCCGCCGTCGCCGGTGCGCAGCCAGCCGCCGGGCAGCAGGGTGGCGGCGGTCTCGTCCGGCCGCTGCCAGTAGCCGAGCATGACGTGCCCGCCGCCGATGAGGACTTCGCCACGCTGGCCGGCCGGGAGTTCCTGGAGGGTCTCGGGATCGACGACGCGTACGGGCACGCCGGGCATGGGACGGCCGGCGGAGGTGAGGCGGCGTTCCTGGCCGGGGGCCGGGAGGTGGTCTTCGGGGCGGAGCATGGTGACGCCGCCCGTGGACTCGGTGAGGCCGTACGACTGGAGGAAGCGGCAGCCGATCGTCTCGGTGGCCCGCAGGATGACGGGGAGCGGGATGGGCGACGCGCCGTACACGACGTATTTGAGGGACGACCAGTCGTTGCCGGAGATGTCGTCCAGGGAGACCAGGCGCTGGATGAGGGTGGGGACCAGGACGGCGTGCGAGACGCGGCGGCTGATCAGGAGGTCGCGGAGGGTCTCCGGGGAGGTCGCCGTCTCCAGGAGCAGGGCCGCGCCGTTGACGGCGGCGATCAGGGCGAGGCCGAGGCCGGAGATGTGGAAGTACGGGATCGGGGCCATCGCGACCGAGGTCCCGTCGAGTTCGATCTCGTAGTGCATGGTGGCGAGCGCCTGGCCGAGGTTGCGGCCGTTGAGCATGATGCCCTTGGGCAGGCCGGTGGTGCCGGAGGTGTAGAAGATCAGCGCGGCGTCCTCGGGGTCGGGGACGACGCCGGGGTCCTCGCCCGGGTGCGCGTCGCGCCAAGCTTGGTAGGAGTCGGCGGTGACCACGCGGGTCAGGGACGGCACGGCTCCCGGTTCCGGGGCCAGTCCGGCGTCGCCCGCGCCGAGGACGAGGGCGGCGGGCCGCGCGTCGGTGAGGATGCGCAGGACTTCTCCGGCGGTCAGCCGGTTGTTGACGGCCGTCGCGATCGCGCCGATCTTCGCGGCGCCGTAGAGGACCTCCAGGAAGGCCGGGGAGTTGACGCCGATGTAGGCGACCCGGTCCCCCGCTTGTACGCCGTCGGCCAGCAGGGCTTGGGCGACCTGGCTGGAACGGCGGTCCAGGTCGGCGAAGGTCGTCACGGTCGAGGCCGGTTCGATGACGGCGGGCAGGCCGGGAGTGGCCGCGGCGCGGCGGCGCAGGATGTCGGCCAGCCGGTCCACCCGACTGCCGTCGGCGTGCCGCGCGTAGTCCCGATCCGAGCCCTCCGCGTGCGCGGTTCGCTGCGTCTCGTCGCCGCCGTCCAAGGAATCCGCGCCGTCCAAGGAATCCGCGCCGTCCAACGAATCCCCGCGGTCCAGGGAATCCGCGCCGTCCAACGAATCCGCGCCGTCCAGGGAATCCGCGCCGTCCAGGGAAAAGGTGCCGGTGGGGCCGGTGTCCGGGTCTGCTCCCCCGCTGCCGTTCGCCTGCCGGATGCGGTTGCTCGTCATGCCGTCCTCCGGGGGAAGGGGTAGGGGGCGAAGACCGGGGGTTCGAAGAGGCCGGGCGGGGCGGCGACGACCTCGGGGATGGCCCGGATCGCGGGGCCGGCCGTGACGTACTGGCCGGCGGTGGTGCGGCTGGCGGGGTCGTCGGGCTCGATCAGGTTGAGGGTCATGGTCAGGCCGGGTTTGCCGGTGACGGTGACGGTCCAGTGGTCGCGACCGGCGTACCGGGGCATGGCGGGGTCCATGGTCCAGATGATCGAGAGGGTGAGCACCGGGCGGCCGGCGGACATCGCGTGCCAGCGCCATTCGGTGGCGGCGACCGTGCCCTTGGCGATCGTCCCGGCCGCGACCTGGAGTTCGCGGTCGGCCAGTTCGACGTGGTGGTCCGGCTCGTACGCGTCGACCGTCAGACCCAGACGTTCCGCCATGAAGGCGAGGGTCTCCTTGTACAGGTGGCCGTACAGGACGGGCAGGTCGCCGTTAACGAGGTCGATCGCGGCGGGGTCGGAGCCCATGCCCATCACGGTGAAGGCGAAGTCCGGGTCGGGCACCCGGCTGGCGTCCAGGACCTCGTCGATGACGATGCGCTCCAGGTCGAGGCAGACGCCCGTGAGCGCGAGCACGATCCGCTCGCCGACGACGCCGGGGCTGACCCCGACTCCGTAGAGCGTGGCCCCGCCCTCCAGGCACGCGTCCAGGAACATCCGCTCCCGCTCAGGGCCGTGCGCCCGCGGAAAGTGGTTCCCCGCCGTGGTGATCACGTTCTTCCCCGACCGCAGCAACGCGCAGATGTCCGCGTCATGCGTCTGGTACGGCACCTGCAACCGCGGCGTGTGCACCACCACGTCGGCGGGAGTCCGCAGAATCTCCTCCCGATCCCGGGTGGCGATCACCCCGGTCAGCGGACGCCGGGCGATGTCCCCGGCGTCCCGCCCCACCTTCCGGTCCCCGTAGACGAACAGCCCGGCGAGCTCCAGCTCAGGCGAGTCGAGCACCGCGCGCAGACAGGTCTTCCCGACGGCCCCGGTCGCCCACTGAATGACCCGGATCGTCATGACCCCTCCGGAACAAGCCGAATCCGCAACCCCGCCAACTCGACCGTCTCCTCACGGGACCCCGTCGCCCGTAAATCCACACCCACCAGCCCCCGCCTCCCCTGGACGGGCACGAACCGCACAACCCTCGACTCCACCCGCACCACCCCTCCGGGAAGCACCTCGGCATCGAACAGGTACGCCCACAGTTCGGCCATGGCGGCTGGATCGGCCACGGCAACGTCCGCCGCGAGAATGTCCCCGGCCTGCGGCGAGGTGTCAACGCCGGCGGCCGGCCAGGTGTCGTAGTGCCACGCGCGGCCGGGTGGGATCTCGTCGGCTTCGACGAGGACGCCGAGGTCGGCCGGGTGGAGCTGGGTGATGGTGGCGCCGTGGAAGTCCTGCTGGTGGATGACGCGCACCCCACGCTCGGCGCACCTCCGGGTGAGGGTGGCCGTGGCGGGGACGCGCAGGGCGAGCAGGTAGCCGCCTTCGCCGTCGGTGAGGAAACGGTTGAGGCGGGAGGAGGGGCCGGTGGGGGCGACGAGTTCGATGTAGGTCTCGCCGAGGGTGAGGATTTCGTTGGTGATGCCCCAGGAGGCGAGTTCGGGGTCGGGGAAGCCGGGGGCGAGCGAGAGACGTTCGCGGATGCCGGCGGTGGTCAGGTCGTGGACGGCGACGGTCGCCTGGATGAGGGTGCTCATCGGCCGGTCCGGAGATTCTCGACGGTGAGGAGCTTGGCGAGCTGGCGTTCGTACCGGGCGGGGTCGCGGGCCAGGCGGGCGCGGGCGTCGACGGCCATCCAGTCGGTGTCGGCGACGGGTTCGCCGCGTTCGACCGCGCGCAGCCCGGCGCGGGCGATGTCGCGCGGGTCCTCCTTGCGGCCGTCCACGTGCGCGGCCATCCGGGTGTCCACCGACCCGACGATCAGCGAGGTGACCTGGGTGTTCTGCGCGGCCAGCTCGGCGCGGGCGATGGTGCCGAGCCAGAGCGCGGCGGCCTTGGAGGTGGAGTAGCCGCCCATGAACGGGCTGGGCACCATCCCGGCGACCGACAGCACGTTGGCGATGGCGCCGCCGCCGTTGGCCCCGAGCACCGGCGCGAAGGCCCGGATCATGGTGAGTGTGCCGAAGTAGTTGACCTCCATCTCCTCCCGGGCCGCCGTGAGGTCGTCGGTCATGATCAGCCGCTCGTTGGCGAAGTAACCCGCGTTGTTGATCAGCAGGGTCACGTCCGCGCAGGTCCTGGCGGCTTCGGCGGCCTGTTCGGGGTCGGTGATGTCGAGCCGTACCGGGATTCCGGTGGTGACGTCGGCGGGGTTGCGGGCGGCCGCGTAGACCTTGGCGGCGCCCTGGGCGAGGAGTTCCTCGACGAACGCCTGGCCGATGCCGCGGTTGCCGCCGGTCACCAGCGCCGTACAGCCCTTGATCACTGCGCACCCCCCGTGTACACGATGTCGTCCGGAAATTTCCGGCCACGGGCGAGCGTGTCGGGATCGGGGACGAGCATTCCGAAGATCCACGTCTCGGCCGCCGGCGCGTCGTGGCTCCACTCCCAGACCAGCGCCCGGTGCGCGATCCCCCACCTGCCGTCCCGCCGCTCCAGCCGGTCCACGATCCGCGCCCCCACGAACGAGGCCCCGGGACCGCCGGGTGTCTTGACCCGCGAGTACGTCGTCACGTACGACTCGGCCACCGCCGAATCCCCGTCCAGCTCGATGAGCACGTTCGTCATGGCGTGCATGGTCCTGCTCCGGGGATGGGTGAGCACCCGCGCGATGCCGGCCACGTAGTCGGTCGCGCTCCCGGCGAAGACGCCGCCGTGGTCCTCGGTCGCCCCCGGCAGGTAGCACGCGGCGACCCCGTCCAGATCTCCCCGGTCCACCGCGCGCAGGTACCGCGCCAGCACCTCGTAGATCTCCTGTTTGTCGAGCAGCGCCTGAAGCCGATCGTCCATGGCAAACCTCCGTCCTGCCCGCACGCTACAACTAAGAGAGTGACTAAGACCAGGGTCAGGGTTGGTTGCAGTGATGTTTCGGTCGGATTGCGAACCGTTGACTGCCTTACTCTCTTTGTTGTAGTAAGGCTGTGACCAGCAACACACTGCTAACTGAAGTATGAAGCTCGCATTGGAGCACGTCAGATGCAGATGGTTCGCACGACCGGAACCGACCGGCCCGCCCTCACCGTGACCGACGTGACCCTGCGCTTCGGCGGCGTCGCGGCGCTCGACGGCGTCGGCTTCACCGTCGCCCCCGGCGAGATCTGCGGCCTGATCGGCCCCAACGGAGCCGGCAAGACCACCCTGTTCAACTGCGTGACCCGGATCTACCGCCCCGACTCCGGCGGCGTCAGCTTCGGGGACACCGACCTGGCCCGGGTCCGCCCGCACGACGTGGTCCGGCTCGGCATCGCCCGTACCTTCCAGAACCTGGCCCTGTTCCCGTCGCTGACCGTGCTGCAGAACACCGTGGCCGGGGCGCACGCGCGGCACCAGGCCGGCTTCGCCGCCGCGCTGCTCGGCTGGCCTGGCACCCGGTCCCGGCAGCGCAGGATCGAGGGCGAGGCCATGGACATCCTGGCCGAGCTGGACCTGACCGACGTCGCCCACCGGCCCGCGCACGGCCTGCCGTACGGGACGCTGAAACGGGTGGAACTGGCCCGCGCGCTGGCCGCGCGGCCGAGGCTGCTGCTGCTCGACGAGCCCGCCGGCGGGCTCACCCACGCGGAGGTGCGCGACCTCGGCGACCTGATCCTGCGGCTGCGCCGCGACCACGACCTCGGCGCGCTGCTGGTCGAGCACCACATGGGCCTGGTGATGAGCATCTCCGATCACGTCGTGGCCATGGAGTTCGGCCGCAAGATCGCCGACGGCACCCCCGACGAGGTGCGCGCAGAACGCCGCGTCATCGAGGCCTACCTCGGGAAGGCGTCATGACCCTGCTCTCCGTCCAGAACCTCACCGCCGGGTACGGCCAGGCCCGCGTCCTGCACGGCGTGGACCTGACCATCGAGGAAGGCGAGGCCGTCGTCGTGCTCGGCGCCAACGGCGCGGGCAAGACCACCACGATGCGCGCCCTGGCCGGCCTGATCGGCTTCGGCGGCCGGGTGGAGTTCGAGGGCTCGCCGCTGGCCGGCCTGCGCCCGGACGCCGTGGTGGCCCGCGGCGTCAGCCTGGTCCCGCAGGGCCGCGGCACCTTCCCGCACCTCACGGTCCTGGAGAACCTGCACGTCGGCGCCGCGTTACGCCGCGACAAGCGCGGCATCAAGGAGGACATCGAGCGCTGGTGCGGCGTCTTCCCCGTGCTGGCGGAGCGGACCGGCCAGGCCGCGGGCACCCTGTCCGGCGGCGAGCAGCAGATGCTGGCCGTGGCCCGCGCCCTGATGAGCCGCCCCCGCCTGCTGCTCTGCGACGAGCCCAGCCTGGGCCTGGCCCCCAAGATCGTGGCCGAGCTGTTCGGCATCCTGGCGACGATCAACCGGGAGCAGGGCGTCTCGCTGCTGCTGGTGGAGCAGAACGCGGAGCTGGCGCTGGCCCTGGCCGGCCGGGTCTACCTGCTGGAGGTCGGCCGCGTGATCGCGTCGGGCACGGCCGCCGAGTTCCGCGAGGACGAGACCGTCCGGCGCGCCTACCTGGGCTACTGAGGACCACCCATGGACATCTTCCTTGAACGGCTCTTCGACGGCGTCACCAACGGCGCCGTGTACGCGATCATGGCGCTGGCCCTGGTGGTGGTCTTCCGGAGCACCGGGACGATCAACTTCGCCCAGGGCGAGATGGCGCTGTTCACCACCTACCTGGCCTGGTGGCTGACCACGGTCGGCCTGCCCATCTGGGCCGGCGCGCTCGCGGCCGGGGCCACCGGGTTCCTGCTCGGGGCGGTGGTGGAGCGCACCCTGATCCGGCCGATCCGAAGACGCAACGACATGGCCTCGCTGATCGTCGCGCTCGGCCTGTTCACCGCGTTCAACGCGCTGGCCGGGCTGCTGTGGAACTCCGAGACCAAGCCCATGCCCAGCCTGTTCCCGGCCGGTCTGGAGGACTTCTTCCCGGTCGCGGGCGCCCGCCTCTACTGGGACGCGCTCGGCGTCTGGCTGGTCGTGCTCGCCCTCATCGCGGGCGTGTTCTTCCTGTTCAACCGGACCAGGCTGGGCCTGCAGATGCGGGCGGTGGCGGACAACGCCGAGTCGGCCGCGCTGAGCGGGGTGCCCACCGGGCGCATCCTGATGCTCGGCTGGGGCCTGGCCGGGATCGTCGGCTCGCTGGCCGGGGTGCTGGTCACGCCGCTCTCGGCGACGCAGCTGAGCCTGACCACCATGTTCCCGATCCTCATCTACGCCTCCGCGGCCGCGCTCTTCGGCGGCCTGGACAGCCCTGTCGGCGCGGTCGTCGGCGGCCTGGCCATCGGCGTGCTGGAGGCCCTCATCACCGGCTACGTCGAGTTCATCGGCGGCACCCTGCCGCAGACGGCGGCGCTGGTGGTCATCGTCCTGATCCTCCTGTTCAGGCCGACCGGCCTGTTCGGCACCCGGCAGCTGGAGCGCCTGTGACCCCCATCCACGTGCGCACCGGATCGGCCGCCCACCGCGGGCTGCAGATCGCCGGCCTGGCCGCCGCCGCCGGCGCGCTGCTGCTCGGCGCGACCATGGAGGCGTTCCGGGTCGGCCAGCTCACCAATGTGATGATCTTCGCCATCGCGATCAGCGGCCTCAACCTGGCCACCGGGTACACGGGGCTGCTGTCCATCGGGCATTCGGCGTTCTTCGGGCTCGGCGCTTACACGACCGGGGTCATGGTCGTCACGTACGGCGCCGCCCCCATGACCACCATCCCGCTCGCGGTGCTGCTGTGCGCCGTGCTCGGCTTCGTGGTCGGCCTGCCCGCGCTCCGCATCCGCGGCCTCTACCTGGCCCTGGTCACGCTGGCCGTCGGGGTGGCCTTCCCCGAGGTGGTACGCAGGTTCGAGGACCTCACCGGCGGCGCGGCCGGGCTGGTGATCCGGTCGCGGCAGCTGGCCCCGCCGGAGTGGACCGGGCTGACCGTGCCGCAGCGCGGCATCTGGCTCTACTGGGTGAGCGCGGCGGCCCTGCTGATCACGCTGGTGCTGGTCCGCAACCTCACCCGCAGCCGCCTCGGCATCGCCATGATCGCCACCCGGGACAACGAGATCGCCGCGGCGGCCTCCGGGGTCCGGCTGGCGACCGTGAAGACCACCGTCTTCGGGCTCTCCGGCGCCGTCACCGGCCTGGCCGGAAGCCTGTTCGCCATGTACGTCGGCGCCCTCTCCCCCGACGGCTCGTTCACGCTGCTCAAGTCGATCGAGCTCATCACCGGCCTGTTCCTGGGCGGCGCGGCCACCCTGTTCGGCCCGGTCGTCGGCGCGTTCGCCGTCGTCTACCTGCCCTACTTCACCGCCGACCTGGCCTCCGGCCACGTGTCCGGGGTGATCTTCGGGGCGGTCCTCATCGCCATCGTCTTCCTGATGCCCGAAGGGATCGCCGGGGTCGCCGGCCGCTTCCTCGGGCGCTTCATCCGCATCGCCCCCCACGAAAACCAGGGAGAACGCCCGTGAGAAACCGATACCTGGCCGCCGTCGGCCTGTCCGCCGTCCTGCTCGCCGCGGGCTGCGGCGGGGGCGAGACGGCCGCCCCCGCCTCCCCCGCCGATCCCGCCGCCACGGCCGCCGCCCCCGCCTCCTCGGCCGCGAGCGTGACCCCGACCGACGGCTGCGCCGACCCGGCCGCCGCCGCCCAGCCGATCACCGGCACCCTGAAGGTCGGCTGGAGCGCCGCCCTGTCCGGGCCGCTGGCCCAGGCGGTGGGCGCGGTCATCGACGGCATGAAGTCCCGCTTCGCGGTCGCCAACGCGGCCGGCGGCATCGGCGGGGTGAAGCTGGAGGTGGTGGCCAGGGACGACGCGTTCAACCCGGAGAAGGCCAAGGCCAACGTGGGCGAGCTGATCCAGGCCGACGGCGTGCACGTGCTCAGCACGTTCGGCTCCGGCCAGCTCAACGCCATCGCCGACGACCAGAACGAGGCGTGCGTGCCGCTGCTGTTCGGCCAGGCGTCGGTGCCCGCCTACCGGGACGCCGTGAACTTCCCGTGGACCACCGAGTACCTGCCCTCCGCCGAGGTGGAGATGGCCGTCGTGGTCGCCCAGCTGAAGCAGAAGTACCCGGACGGCGTCGACGTCGCCCTCGCCGCCAACCAGACCGAGTCCGGCCAGGGGTACGCGAACGGCTTCAAGAAGGCCATCGAGGGCAGCAACATCAAGATCGTCAAGGAGGCGCCGCTGACCGACCCGAACGCGGCCGCCACCACCCTCAAGGCCAGCGGCGCGAAGGTGCTGGTGGACGCCGGGGTGACCACCGACTGCCTGGCGCTCAGCATGGCGGTCGGCCGGGCCGGCTGGAAGCCGGAGACGTTCATCCAGCCCGCCAACTGCGTGGACGGCAAGACCCTGTACGAGCCCGCCGGGGACGCCGCCGACGGTCAGCAGATCATGGTCTGGCTGAAGGACCCGGGCAACCCGATCTACGCCGACGACCCCGGCGTCAAGCAGTACCTGGCCGACCTGGAGGCGCAGGGCAACAAGCTGCCGCTGAACAACTACACGGTCAACGGCTGGGTCGTCGGCGACCTGATGGTGGACGCCTTCACCAAGGCCGCCGCCTCCCCGGACGGCCTGAGCAGGCTCGGCATCATGAACGCGGCCAGGACCCAGAGCTACCACCCGCCGATGTTCATCGACGGCATCGACTGGAAGGTGACGCCCACCCAGGCCCTGGGCATCATGGCGTTCCGCCCGTTCGCCTGGTCGGCCGAGAAGAAGACCTTCGAGGCGCAGGGCGACGTCATCGACATCTCGCAGAACTACCAGTGAGCCGGGCGATGACACGAGGTTTGCACCCCGCCGGCCGGGTGGCGGAGTACACCGCCCTCGGCTGGTGGTCCGACGAGACGATGGACGAGCTGTTCCGGGCCAGGGTCGCCGCGGAACCGGACCGGCTCGCCCTGGTCGATCCGGCCAACAAGGCCGCGCTGGCCGGCATGGAGCCGCGCCGGCTCACCTGGCGGGAGCTGGACGACGAGGTGAGCAGGCTGGCGGCCGTGCTGCTGCGGCGCGGCCTGCGCGCCGGCGACGTGCTGGCCGTGCAGCTGCCCAACACGGTCGAGCTGGTGACCGTCTACCTGGCCTGCTGGCGGCTGCGCGTGGTCGTGTCGCCGCTGCCCGTGCAGTACCGGGAGCACGAGGTGCGCGAACTCGGCGCTCTGGCCGGGTTCGCCGCCTTCCTCACCGTTGCCGCGATGGGCGACCGGCGGCTCGCCGACGAGGCGCGGCAGGCGTCCGGCGTGCCCGTCTTCGCGTACGGCGAGGGCCTGGCCCGGGAACTCGCCGCGCTCGACCTGACAGCGGCCCGCGACGAGGTCGAGAAGTACGCCGCCGCCAACCCGGCCGACCCCAACGACTGCGTCACCATCTGCTGGACCTCCGGCACCGAGAGCACCCCGAAGGGCGTGCCGCGCACCCACTACGACTGGCTGGCGATGAGCTGGGCGACCGTGGACGCACCCCGGCTGACCGGCGACGACGTGCTGCTGAACCCGTTCCCGATGGTCAACATGGCCGGGATCAACGGCATGTTCCTGCCGTGGCTGCGGGTCGGCGGCGTGCTGGTCCAGCACCACCCGTTCGACCTGCCGACGTTCCTGGGGCAGATCAGCGCGGAGCGGGTGACGTACACGGTCGCTCCGCCCGCGCTGCTCACGCTGCTGCTGGCGAGGGCCGAACTGCTCGCCCGGGCGGACATCTCGTCGCTGCGGCTGATCGGGTCGGGCTCGGTGCCGCTGGCCCCGTCGATGGTGCGCGGCTGGCAGGAGGACCACGGCATCGGCATCGTCAACTTCTTCGGCTCCAACGAGGGCATCGCCCTGCTCACCGACCCCCACGACGTGCCCGACCCGGCCCAGCGGGCCCGCTTCTTCCCCCGGTACGGCGTGCCCGGCGTCACCTGGTCCAGCAGGATCTCCCGCCAGGTCTCGGTCCGGCTCGTCGACCCGGAGACCGGTACGGAGGTCACCGAACCCGGCGTGCCCGGCGAACTCCGCATCAAGGGCCCGACCGTCTTCGCCGGGTACCTGAACGGCGCCCGGCTCCCCGACCCGTTCGACGAGCAGGGCTACCTGCGCACCGGCGACGTCTTCGTGATCGACGGCGAGCGCGGCGAGTTCCTCCGCTACGTCGACCGCGCCAAGGACCTGATCATCAGAGGCGGCATGAACATCGCCCCCGCCGAGCTGGAGGGCCTGCTCGCCGGGCATCCGGCGGTCGCCGAGGTGGCCGTGGTGGGCTACCCCGACGAGGTGCTGGGCGAGAAGGTCTGCGCCGTCGTGGTTCCCGCGCCGGGCGCCGAGGTCTCCCTCGACGACCTGGTCGCGTTTCTCCGTGAGGCGAAGATCGCCTCGTACAAGCTGCCGGAACGGCTGGAGGTGCGGGGCGCGCTGCCCCGCAACCCGGTCGGCAAGATTCTCAAGCGCGAGCTCCGCCAGGAGATCGCGGAGGGGGACGCGTGAACGACGAGGAGCGGCTGGCCGTGGCCAGGGACATGGTCGAGGCGTGGAACACGCTCGACTGGGAGCGGGTGGTCGGCCTGTTCGCGCCCGACGGGGTCCTGCACAGCGTGATGCAGGAGCCGCTGACCGGGCGGGAGGCGATCAGGAACCGGCTGACGGTGCTGACCGACGGCCTGGAACGGCTCAGCCTGCAGATCCGCGCGATGGGCGTGATCGGCGGCCGGGTCTTCATGGAGCGCCTGGATGTCTTCGACGTGCGCGGCAGCCACGGCGAAGTGCCGGTGGTGGGCGTGCTGACCATCCGGGACGGGCTGGTCACCGAGTGGCTCGAATACTACGACCGGGCCACGCTGCTGCGCGGCATGGGCCTGGCCCAGGACTTCGCGGCGTGACCGCACGCTCCCCGGACACCTGGGGCGGGCTGCTGGCCAACGCGGTCCGGCGCTTCGGCGACCGGACCGCGATCGCCGTCCGCGGCGAGCGCCGCAGCTACACCGAACTGGGCCGATCGGCTGCCCGGTTCGCGAACGCGCTGCACGCCCATGGCGTACGGCCCGGCGATCGGGTGGCCCTCATGGCCGAGGACCGGGTGGAGACGCTGGAGGCGTACCTGGCCTGCGCTTTCGGCGGCTTCACGGCGGTGCACGTGAACGACCGGCTGACGGCTCCCGAGGTGGCCGAGATCCTGGCCGACGCCGATGTGCGCGCTTTCGTCGTCACGTCGGGCCGGGCCGGGGTGGTCTCGGAGCTCCCGGGCCTGTACGACCTCGGGGTCGTGGTCACGATCGGCGACGACCCGATCGTGGGAACCCGCTACACGGATCTGCTCCGCCAGGCGTCCGACCGGCTGCCTGATCCCGCCCCCGGCGGGCATCCCGCCGTCATCGGCTACACCAGCGGCACGACCGGAACGCCCAAAGGGGTGGTGTTCTCCGACGCCACCCTCACGCGGATCATCCGGCACATTCCGTTCCACTACCGGCTCTCCGCCGGGAGTCGGTGCGCGTTCACCGGGACGTTCTCGTTCGTGGCCGGGCTCTGGGGGGTGATCCTGCCTCACCTCTACCTGGGCGGCACACTCTCGTTCATGGCCGGGCGCGATCCCGATGCCTGGGTGGACGCCATGATCCGCGAGGGTTCGAATTTCACTTATGCGCCCAGCCCGCTCGTGCCTGCCTTCATCGAGGAGGTCCGCCGGCGTCCGGAGGTCCTGGACACTCTGGGCACCATCCTGCACTCGGCCTCGGCGCTGCCG
>NZ_BOOA01000017.1 GCF_016862995.1 Acrocarpospora phusangensis | reverse complement strand
CACCGCTCACCCGGCTGTTCCCGCAGATCGGCGGATGATCGGCCGTTTGCGTTTCTCCGGTCCGGGTGTCGCTGATCAGGGTGTTTCCGTAAGTCAGCGGATGATCGGCCCGTCGCCGCCGGCCGTGGGGGTGTCCTCGGGCTCGGGATCCGGGCACTTCGGGCCGTTGATGGTGAACGTGCTGGTCGCGCTGTCGCCGCCGGGAGAGGCGGTCACCTTGATCGTCCGTACGTCGGTGAAGTCGCAGTTGGGCTGCTTGAAGGAGGCCGAGAAACTCCGGCTGTAGCGGGTGTCGCCCGACAGCGTCGCGTCCTGATTGGACGTGAACGGCGGCAGCGTCCGGCCGTTGTAGGTGATCGTGGCGGTGATCACCACCGCCAGCGAGATCTGCCCGGTCGAGCCCGACGTCACGTTGACCACGCCCGTCGTCCCGTTCCAGCTGCCGATGGAGACCGCCGGGGGCGCGCACTTCGGCCCCGGCACCCGTACGGTCTTGGTCTGCGCGCCGTTCGCGGCGGCCGGAGCCGTGCTGACGGTGACGCTGAACTCGGCCGTCTTGTCGCAGTCGACCTCGCCCAGATCACCCGTGACGTTCAACGGGTACGTCGTCTTGCCGGAGATGTTCGCAGACTTGGTCTGCACCGGCTTGCCGTCCCGGGCGAAGACCGCCGTCACCTTGGCCGGTCCCGGGCCGTCGGTCTTGACCTCCAGGCCGGCGGCCTTGCCGTCCCAGCTGGAGATCGTCACGCTCTGCACGGCAGGCGGCGGGCAGGCCGGGCCCTTGACCTGCGTCGTCTTGCTCACCGGGCCGGCCTTCGGCGCGGTCGCGATGGTGATCCTGCGGTAGACGGACTTGCCGCAGGCGGGCGCGGTGAACGCGTCCTGCACCACCGGCGTGTACGTCGTCGCCCCCGCGAGCGGAATGATCTGCGCGGGACGCGCGACCAGATGGCCGGTGTCCGGCCCCTCCGCGAAGATCACCCGTAATGACACCCGCCGGGCGGCCGACGCCCGTACCCGCAGCGAGGCCGACTGCCCGTCGAAGGACGAGATCGCCAGCCCGGTCACCTTCAGCGGCGCGGGCGTGACCGTGGCCGTCGCGGTCACCGTGGGCGTCACCGGGGGCGCCGCGGTGGGCGTGGTCGTGGGGGGAGCCGGCGGCTGCGCGATCGGGGTCTCGGTGGCCTCGTCCGTCGGATCCGTCACGCTCTCGGTGGTCGGCTCGACCGGATCGGTGGCCTCCTCGGTCGGCTCCACGGTGGGCGGGGCCGGCTCGGCCGACTGGCTCTGCGGCGGGCGCAGCGTGGTGCCCTCCGACACCGGCGTCGCCCCGTTGGAGGCGACCAGCACGGCGATCACCAGCGCGGCCACCAGCGACCCGCCGATGGCGAACCGCGGCGCGAAGTGCCCGAGCCGGTCCGACAGCACGGTCCGCGCCAGCGAGGTCCCCACCTGCGGGGGCGAGGCCGGCCGCGCCAGCGGGAACAGCAGCGCCAGCAGCGTCGCCAGTTCGGCCAGGTGCCGCCTGCCGCGCTCCTCCCAGTCGGTGCCGTACGCGGCGACGGCCGCCGCCTCCAGGTCGGCGACGAAGGCGCGCGCGGTCGGCGGCCGGTCCATCGGGTTCTTCGCCATGCCCCTGCCGACCAGGGCGCGCACCGACGACGGCACCTCCATGGTCGGGATCGGCGCGTGCTGGTGCTGGTGCCGTAACCCCGCCAGATGGTCGGCCCGGTACGGCTTGCGCCCCGTCAGGCACTCGAAGAACACGCAGGTCGCCGCGTACACGTCGGTGGCCGGGCTGGCCGGGCTGGCGGCCCACTGCTCGGGCGCCATGTACGACGGCGTCCCCGACGGAACCCCCGCCTCCCCGCTGTGCGTGGCGATCCCGAAGTCGGCCAGCTTGCTGGTGCCGTCGGCCTGGATGAGCACGTTCTCGGGCTTGTAGTCGCGGTGCACGATGCCCTGCGCGTGCGCGCTGGACAGGCCGAGCAGGGAGCCCTTGAGCACGACCAGCGCCGCCTCCGGGCTGGTGGTGCCGTGCTCGGCCAGGATGCGCCGGAGCGGGACGCCGTCCACCAGCTCCATCACGATGGCGGCGTCGCCGTACGGGGACTGCACGTATTCGTAGAGTTTGACGATGTTGGCGTCCTGGAGTTCCACCATCAGCCGGGCCTCGCGCTGGAAGCCCGCCAGGAATTCGGGGTCGACGCGCAGCCGTTCGCTCAGATACTTGATCGCCACGAACGCGCCCGTGGACTCATAGGTCGCCAGGACGACCCGTCCACTTCCCCCGACGCCGAGTTCCCTTATTTCCCGATATCCGGGAACAGTCCAGTCGCTCACCGAAATAGCCCCCTCCTACGGCACTCGGCGCGGAGATCCATCTAACGCCGTGTACTCATACGAAGGTCTCACCTACTCGCCAGCTTGTCACCGGAGTAGAAATGTCACCTATTCGCTGCAAACCGAACGGGTATGACAGCGCTCTAACGGCTGTAGGACCGCTCCGCGTGCTCCCCCGGCAATTACCCAGAGTGTCCCAATTAGGACCCCGGGCCCACTTTCGGATGTACTTCCCGTGGGACACGTGAGGAGAACGATGAGCGACAACCCGTTGATCCGGCGCTGGCGGGCCGGAGAGGTGACCTACGGAGTCTGGTGCACGGTGCCCGGTTCCGTCTCCGCCGAGCTGATCGCCCGGCAGGGCCCCGACTACTGCTGCCTGGACTTCCAGCACGGCCTGATCGACCTCGCCGCCGGGGTGACGATGATGCAGGCCGTCGAGGCGGGGGGCTCGATCCCCGTCGCGCGGGTCAACTGGAACGAGCCCAACCGCATCATGCAGGTCCTGGACGCGGGCGCCCGGGGCGTGGTGGTCCCCATGGTCGGCAACGCCGAGGAGGCGGCCAGGGCCGCGCGGGCGTTCCGTTTCCCGCCGCACGGCGACCGCTCCTGGGGGCCCGTACGGACCGGCGGGGTCCTGGGCGGCACCGACCCCGAGACGCTGGCCGACCAGGCGTGCATCCTCATGATCGAGACGGCCGACGGGATCGGGAACGTGCGCGAGATCGCGGCCGTGCCGGGCGTGGACGCGCTGTACATCGGCCCCAGCGATCTTTCCCTCTCGCTCGGCCTGCGGCCCGGCCATACGCCGCCGGACCCGCGCTTCACCGAGGTCGTCGACGGGATCAGGACCGTCTGCCTGGAGAACGGGATCGCGGCGGGCATCCACTGCGGCAGCGGCGAGGAGGCCGCGCGCTACGCGGAGCAGGGCTTCACCATGATCACGGTGGGGACGGACTCGTCGCTGCTGAGCGGTGCCGTACGGGGCAATCTGGATGCCGCCAGGGGCGGGACCGGGAGCGCCGGGCGGGCGGCGGGGATCTACTGACCACCGGCGTGAGCATGGCCGGAGCAGGTTACGGTGGGTGGGCCGTACCCGCAGGAGGATCCGCATGAGCGCAGGGCCACTGGAGCCCGCCGACCCGCGCAAGCTGGGCGAGTTCGAGGTCGTCGCGCGGCTCGGGGAAGGCGGCCAGGGCATCGTGTACGAGGGCTGGTCGCCCGCGGGCGACCGGGTCGCGATCAAGGTGCTCAAGGGCGGCACGGATCCGGTGACGCGGCGGCGGCTGGCCCGGGAGCTGGAGTCGGCCCGCAGCGTCGCCCCGTTCTGCACGGCCCGCGTCCTGGCCGCCGAGCTGGACCGCCCGGAACCTTACGTGGTGAGCGAGTTCGTGCCCGGCCCCTCGCTGCACGAGAGGGTCAGGACGGGCGGTCCGCTCCGGGACGGCGACCTGGACCGGCTGGCGGTCGGCACGGCCTCGGCGCTCGCCGCCATCCACGCCGCCGGGATCGTGCACCGGGACTTCAAGCCGGGCAACGTGCTGCTCGGTCCGGACGGCCCCCGGGTGGTCGACTTCGGGATCGCGCGCCCGCTGGACGCGGAGACCGCGCCGTCGGTGCTGGCGGGGACGCCGCCGTACATGGCGCCGGAGCAGTTGCGGGGCGTGCAGGCGTCGGCCGCGGCGGACGTGTTCGCGTGGGCGGCGACGATGGTGTTCGCGGCGAACGGGCGGGCGCCGTTCGGGCACGACACGATCGCGGCCGTGTTCCACCGCATCCTGAGCTCGCCGCCGGACCTGGACGGGGTGCCGGAGCGCCTCCTGCCGGTGCTGCGGGACTGCCTGGCGAAGGATCCCGGGCAGCGGCCGACCGCGAAGGAGCTGATGATCCGCCTGGTGGATCCCGGGGTGCCGGCCATGGCCGGGCCGGGTCGCGCGGCGGTGACCCCACGATCCGCAGGGACGGCCTGGCCCGGTCCGACGGCCCCGCTGCCGCGTCCGGTCACGCCCGACACGACGGCGCCGGGTGCGGCGCGGCGGCCGTTCCCGCGGGGGATCGCCGTGCTGGCGGGTGCGCTGGCGGCGGTCGCCGTGGCCGCCTTCCTGGTCGTCCAGGGCATCCCCGGCGGCTCCGGGGAATCCCCTGGGCCGGCGTTGAGTGAGCAGACCCGCGATCCGGGAGCCGCCCACCCGGACGCGGCTGAGGTGGACGCGGCTGAGGTGGACAACGCGGGCGCGGGATCGGGTGACGGAGAGACGGGCGCGACCGCGCCGGAGACTCCCGGGCCGGAGCAGCCGTCCGCCGTGGGGAGCGTCGTGACCGCGGGCTTCGCGGGGACGTGGGCGGGAGACGTCGTCTCCCAGGACCGCCGGAAGGTGATCTACAGCGTCACGATCGCCCTGGCGGAGGGCGATCGTGCCGGGCTCGCGGTCACGGACGGGTGCAAGCAGGCGCTGCGGGTCACCAGGAACCGGGGGAAGGCGATCGACCTCACCATGGAGCAGGTGGGCACGTGCGTGGGCGGGGACATCACCCTCACGTTCGCGGGCGGCGACACGCTGCTGTACGAGCGTCAGGAGGGCGGCGGCTCCCTCACCTACCGGGGGGAGCTGCGCCGCCGATCCTGACCGTCTCAGCCGCCCCGGACCAGCTCGAACGCGTACGCGCCCGTCTTCGCCGTGTTGGATCGCACGATCAGCGCGTACTTGCCGTCGCCGTTGGAGAGCGGCATGTCGAAGTCGCCGCAGAGCGGGACCGGCTGCCGGGCGTTGGCGATGTCGGCCTGCGCCGCGTCCACCAGCTCCAGCTGGATGGCCGTGCACGCGCCCGCGCCGCCGACCACCTTGACGGCGGTCGCGCCGTCGGAGTCGAACTCGAACCGGTCGATGCGCCCGGAGACGTCCAGGCGGCCCGCTCCGGCCGGGCTCCCTTCCCCGATCTTCATGCCGATGGCGACCGGGAAGCTGCGGGGTTTGACGGTGGCGATGCGGAAGCCGTACTTGCCGATGGTGTTGTTGTTTCCCCAGACCTCCAGGCGGTGGGTGCCGGCCTTGGTGAGCTTGAAGACCCAGGTGCCGAAGGAGAGGCTGAGGTTGGGCAGGCCGACCGGTTCGTCGTCGACGTCGGCGAAGGCCTGGAACTGCATGTCGGTGGTGCCGTTCATGTCGGCTACGTAGAACTCGCGGGCTTCGCCCAGGTCTATGACGTACACGTCTTTCTGGCCGGCTCGGGTGAGCTCGGCGGAGACGACGCTGCCGTCGACGAGGGTGCCGCCGGGCTGGACGGTGGCGCCGGCCGCGGCCTCCTCGGCGGGTTGCGTGGTTTCAGTGGGTTCGGTGGAGGCTTCGGGCTGGGCGGCTTCCGTCGGGTCCTGGCTGGCGACGCTGACCACCTCGGGGGCGGCTTCGTCGGCGCTGGGGGTGGTGGCGGCCGGGCCGCAGCCCAGCAGGGCAAGGCTGACCACGGCGACGGCGGCGGCCGCCTTCGCCAGGCGGGAGGCGGTGGGAGAGACGGTGGGAGAGAGCGTCATGTCCCCGATTTTGGGCCAGTCCGCTTACAGCAGGGTTGACCTCCGCTAACGGGTACCTTGGCGCAATGACCGTTCTGCTCCCGGGTGTCGCGCTCACCGACCACACGTTCACCGTCCCGCTCGACCACGGCAACCCGGGCGGCCAGGCGATCGAGGTGTTCGCGCGCGAGGCGGTGGACCCGGCCCGGCGCGGCGAGGACCTGCCGTGGCTGCTGTTCCTGCAGGGCGGTCCCGGCGGCAAGTCCCCCCGTCCCACCTCGGCGGACGGATGGCTCGGGCACGCCCTGCGCACCCACCGGGTGCTCCTGCTGGACCAGCGCGGCACCGGCCGCAGCACTCCCGTCACCGGGCGGCGGCGCGACCTGGCCGACCAGTTGCACCACTTCCGGGCGGACGCGATCGTCGCCGACGCGGAGCTGATCCGGCGGCGGCTCGGCGCCGGTCCGTGGGACACGCTCGGCCAGAGTTACGGCGGTTTCATCACGCTGACGTACCTCTCCCAGGCTCCCGAGGGTCTGCGCAGGTGTTTCGTCACGGGCGGACTGGCCGGTCTGGACGCGACGGCCGACGACGTCTACGCGCGTACGTATCCCCGCGTACTGGACAAATACCGCCGCTACCTGGCGCGGTTCCCCGGCGACGTCGCCAGGATCGAAGCCATCGTCGGCGAACTCCGCACCCGCGACGTACGGCTGCCCGACGGGGACCGTCTCACCGTGCGCCGCTTCCAGACGCTCGGCATGATGCTCGGCACCGGCGACGGCGCGCAACGCCTGCACTGGCTGCTCGACGAGGGCCTCACCGACGGCTTCCTCCAGCAGTGCCTGACCGAGACGAGCTTCGCGGACAACCCGCTCTACGCGGTCCTGCACGAGTCCATCTACTCCCAGGGCCCGGCCACCGCCTGGTCCGCCGCCCGCCTGCTCCCCGCCGAGTTCGCCGAGGACGCCGCCGTCCCCGCCTTCACCGGGGAAATGATCTATCCCTGGATGTTCGACGACATCCGGGCGCTGCGCCCCTTCAAGCCCGCCGCCGACCGGCTCGCCGCCCGGACCGGCTGGCCGCCCCTCTACGATCCGGTACGGCTCGCCGCCAACGAGGTCCCCGTCTTCGCGGCCGTCTACCACGACGACATGTACGTGGACGCGGAGCTCTCGCTGGAGACGGCCCGGCGGGTGGGCAACGTGCGTACCTGGGTCACCAACGAGTGGGAGCACGACGGCGTACGGGTGTCCGGGGGGCAGGTTCTGGTCCGGCTCATGGACATGGCTTCCGGTCGGATATAACTCCGATAAGACGATAAATACTCACATTCTTAGGTACGTTAAGATCGTCAATGTAAGTCCGATCTTGGGGGATCGATGGAGTCGGAGCAGGCACCGACAGGGATTGACCCGAACATTCCGAGCGTCGCCCGGATGTACGACTACTTCCTGGGTGGCAAGGACAACTTCGCCGCCGACCGGGCCGCCGCCGCGAAGATCATCGAGCTGACGCCGAACGTGCGCGAAGGCGTCCAGGCCAACCGCCGGTTCCTCAGCCGGGCGGTCAACTTCCTGGCGGGCACGGGGATCCGGCAGTTCCTCGACATCGGGGCCGGGCTGCCCACCCAGGAGAACGTGCACGAGGTCGCGCTGCGCGCCGACCCGGAGTCGCGCATCGTCTACATCGACAACGACCCCATCGTGCTCGCCCACGGCCGGGCCATCCTGGAGGACAACCAGCAGACCATCGTCCTGGACGGCGACCTCCGCGAACCGCTCGCCATCCTCAAGGACCCGCGCGTCCACGCCCACCTGGACCTGAGCCGGCCCGTCGGCGTCCTTCTCCTGGCCGTGCTCCACTTCATCCCCGAAGACGACCTGGCCGAGACCATCGTCAACACCCTGCGCGACCACCTCGCCCCCGGCAGCGCCATCGTCATCAGCCACCTCTCCTACGGCGACCTCGACGAATCCCAGCTGGCCGAAGGCACCGCCGTCTACACCCGCACCACCGCCGGCGCCGTACGCCCCCGCTCCCACACCCAGATCCTCCGCTTCTTCGACGGTTTCACCCTCGCGGAACCCGGCCTCGTCTCCACCGACGACTGGCGCCCCGACCCCGCCTCTCCCCGCCTCCCCGCCCTCCCCGGCGTGGACGGCTACAGCGGAGTCGGCCTGCTCTAGCCCGGCCAGACGAGCCGGAAGCGTCCGCCGTCGGCGCGGATGATGCGGCGGGCGCGGTGGAACAGGTGCGGATGGTCGCGTTCGATCTCGTCCATCTGGTCGGGACGCAACCGGCGTACGACGTCGAAGGCGGTCGCGGGAACCTCGGACGGGTCGATCTCCAGCTCCATGAGGGTGACCGCCGCCTCCAGGTACGCCCACGCGGGCAGGTCCAGCTGGTACAGGACGTCGCCGAGGAACTCCAGCTGGACTCGGTCGCGTGCCACCAGGTCGAGCGCGCATCTGGCTATCAGGTGACTTTCGGACTCGCCGAGCTGGAAGCGTCCTTTCATGTCGGACAGGAGTTCACGCGCCTCTGCCGGGGACAGGTTCGGCAGGTCCACGGCGAGTCGGCTGAGGACTTCGTGTAGATAGAAGGCGGTCGAGGAACCGGAGAATCGGGCGATCATCTCGAAGGCTCGCGAATAGGCAGTCACGAGCGCGGGACGGTTGAAGTAAGAACTGCGCAGGCCCGGAAGCCATAGATCGTTGAGAGCGGTGAACAGCGAGATCGAGTGACCGTCCCCGGTGTCGGCGAAGGAGGTCACCGCTTCGCGAAGATACGTGTAGAGCGGGGTGAAGACCTCGTAGATCACCGCACGTCCGGCTCCGGTGTCCAAGGATGTGTGAGCGGGGCCGACTTGCCAGCCGTGCCCGCCTGTGTCCGGAGGCCTGTTGTGCGCCCACAGGAGCGTGTCCTCCGCCTCCCAGATGATCTGCCGATTGCCCACCGACCCTTGGTCGCGCTGGATGCTGACGGGGAGCACCTGGTGCGAGCCCTTCCAGTACACGGTCAGCGTCCGGTCGCCGTCCGCCCAGGAACGCACGATGCCCAGCGTGGCCACCAGGCTGGGCCATTCGTCGTGGTGGGTCCCCGACCGCCAGAGGTCGACGAGCGGCTGCCAGTGCCCCACCGACGCCGAGCCGTCGCCGAAGAGCTCCGCGGCGGTGACCGGACCGGTCAGCACGGTCACCAGCAGGACCAGGTTGGCCGTCTGGCGGGCGATGCGCTGAACGGCCGGCAGCGGTAAGGGCTCATAGGCCGAGCGGGTGGCTTCCGCGCCGAAATAGACCTCCTGGAACCGGCGCAGGAGGAACGGTCTCACCTGGTCGGTGGATACGCCCATGTCGCCGAGGAACTGAGGGATCGACGTGCGGACCGAGAGGACGGCGAAGGAGAGCAGCGCGCCGAACGGACCCGGCTCGGGAGGTGCGCCGAGCATGCCGCCCAGCGCGCCCGCCCGGGTCAGCGCCTCCCGCTCGGCCGCCTGGCGGACCAGGTCCCGGACCAGCCGCGCGATCAGGTACTCGCCGAAGGTGGCGTGCAGGAACTCGTAGGTGCTCAGTTCCTCGGACTCGCGTAGCGCCCGCGCCTGGTGGATGAAGAAGAACCGGCCGATGACGTTCTGGGCGGCGGTCAGCGGACGCTGGAACCCAACCCCGGCCGCGGGCGGTTCCGGGATCAGCGCACTCAGGTCGCGGTCGAGTTCCGCCTGGGTGACCCACTGCTGGCCCCGGTTGAACATGGCGAACGCGGCGACGGAGAGCCGCAGCAGCTCCCCCTCGACCGCCGCCGCGCGCCGCTCGGGCGAGATCCCGGGCTCGTGTTTCTCGATCTCGCGGTCGGCGAAACGGCGGAGCAGCCGTTCGTACAGGTCGCCGAGGCTGAGGTCGGTGGAGTCGGGCAGCCTCCGGCCGGTCTCGGCGTCGGCGTCGTACAGGGCGAGCATGAGCAGGAGCAGGGGTTGCTCGGCGAGTTCGGGATGGGCGAGCACGTCGTCGGGGGAGAGCGGCCGATGGCCGGCGCTCGCGAACAGGCCGGCGTTGGTGCGGTTCCAGGTGTCGATCCACGATTTGACCTGGGCGTCGGAGAACGGCTCCAGGCGGATGGCGACGGATTCGGCGGGCAGGCGGCAGCGGTCGGCCACCGCCGTCCGGGTGGTGACGATCACGGCGACCGGGCGGCCGAGTTCGGCTTCGCGCCGCTGGAACTCCTGGGCCTGGATCAGATAGTCGGCCCGGTTGACGCCGGTGGCCTGAAGGAGTTCGTCGAGGCCGTCCAGCAGCACCACCGGAAGCGCGCCGTCGGCGGATCGGGCCAGATCGGGCCAGCTCAGGGCCTCGCCGGTGGTGACGCGGACGGCCGCCTCGATCTGCTCCTGGATGCCGGCGTCGGCGGGGACCTGGCGGAGCGGAACGCGTACGGGCAGGAAGTCGGCGGCGGGTAATCGAGCGGCCAGCATCTGGGTCAGGACCGACTTCCCCACGCCGGGCTGACCGAGGATCAGCAAAGGCGCCCGCACCGCGGACACCGACGTCACGAAGCCGGCCAGCAGACGCTGGAGATCGTCCCGGACGGGCTGGTCGGCCCAGGACTGTTCCAGGCTGAGATCCGACGGTTTGTCGATGAGCCGGAACCGCGGGTTCACGTATCCGTCGGCCAGCGTCGGCAGGGTCAGACCGCCGGGCCGGTCGTCGGTCGGGCTGATCGGGCGAGCAGGTGCCGCCTGGTTCAGCGCGAGGATGCTTCGCAGCTTGGGCGGGGGGATCCGGCCGGAGGCGACGGCGGTGAGCATGGCGTTCAGGCCGCCCAGGCCATGGCGGATCTGCTCCTGGGTCTCGTGATGCTCGCGCTGGTCCGCCCAGAAGGAGAACTCCGGGAAATCGGTGGCCAGCCGCCGGAACATCTCCTGGTACCGGTGGGCGGCGAAGTGCGGCAACTTGGTGATTTCCGACTTCGCGGTGGCTTGCTGGGCGGCGTTGAGTTCGTCCCAGACGGCCAGGTCTTCCATGAAGCCGAGTAGTGACAAGGAGGCGCGCGAGTAAGTCATGCGCTGGCGGCGGAACAGCACTCCGGAGGCGTCCTCGGACATCGGCAACGCGTCGCTCGATTCCAGCCAGAAGTGCAGCGTGATGTTCGCGGGTACGATCGTCCGCTTGTCGGCACCCTCGGGGACGATTATTCGCTTGTCGGCGTACGTCAGTCGCAGGTCCGAGAGGCTGAACGGCAATTCGAGATCGTCGAATGCCTCGAAGAAGGCGGTGGTGATGATGATCGCGTGCGCCGCGTGCAGGCGCTCTGTTCTGGTCTGGCGGCTGACGCCGGTGACCTTCTCGCGGAGGGAGCCGATGAGTTCGTGCCCGAGCCGCATCGCCTCCGCCTTGGCGTCGAAGAGGCTGAGCGCCACCTCGCGTACACCGGGGACGACGGCGGCCCCCAGCAGGACGCCGCCGAGCACTTTGTCCAAAGCCCGGAGCGTCCGAGTCTCACCGCCGAGCACCCGCACCGCTTCGGCATAGCTGAACTGCTCCGCCACGACAGCTCCTCAGCGTTCCTCAAGAACATACGGTTCACGTGCTAAGGATTCTGGCGGATTCGGACTCCTGGGCGAGGCGCCGGATGGTGTCCAGGACGCGGCCGTACATGACGGTGCCGATGATGTGGGCTTCGACCGTGGTCTCGCGCGGCGCGTCGAAGGGGATCTGGTGGATCTCGTGCGTCTGGACGAGGGTCTGCGCGGCCGACGCGTACGGCGCGAGGTCGGCGAGGGTCGGGGACGCGCCGAGGGTGCGCAGGGTGACGATGGCCTGGGCGAGTTCCTCGCGGGCGGGGGCCCGGGGTTCGACCTGCCAGCCGTAGTCGGCGAGGAGCTGGTCGACCATCTCGCGGGCCTCCTGCCAGTCCTGGGTCTCCTCGTGGGGTTCGATGTCGGGGCTGAGCGCGTAGTGGGCGGTGCCGAGCATCTGGTGCACGCCCATGGTCTCGTCGTCCACCGCGTCGATCACCTTGCGGATGGCGGCGACGGGGAGCCGTCCGACCTCCAGCAGGGCGCGGATCAGGCGGAGGCGGCGGAGGTGGGCCCGGCCGTACTCGGCGCGGGTGGCCGAGGTCTGCTCGCCCTGGGGGAGCAGACCTTCGCGCAGGTAGTACTTGATCGTCGGGATCGGCACCCCGGATTCGGCGCTGAGCTGGGAGATCCGCATGATTAGACAGTAATGCTATCCAATGGTCTGCCGCCAGTAGGTCGCGGCGATCAGTTCCGCGACCAGGGTTTCGGTGAGCAGGGCCACGTCGGCGTCGTCGTCGTGGCGGTAGCGGATCGACGCGGCCTGACCGGGGAGGTCGCCGCCCACGGTCAGGACCGTGGACCCGCGCTGGCGGATCCAGTCCATGGCCTGCTCGTCGTAGCGGGAGCCGGGGAAGAACAGGGCGCGGTAGTCGTAGGTCTTGGTGAGGTAGACGTCCACGTGCGCCCAGTCGCCGGTCTCGCAGGCGTCGGCCTGGCGGCGCGGGCCCTCGCGGAACATGAGCGCGGACTGCTGCGCGGAGGAGAGGCGTTCGGCGGGGGCGACCGTGTAGACGCCGTGTGGCCCGTCCAGCAGCGCGACCGCCTCCTCCAGCCACGCGCCGCGCCGGTCGAGCAGATCGGCGCTCGCCTCCGCCGCCCGCCGCACAAGTCCCGAAATATCGGTATCTGTGCCGGTCAGGTGGTCGGCGAGCCCCAGGAGCAGGGCCAGCGTGTGCTGGAATGTCCGGCAGGCGACGCCGCCGTCCTCGGGCCCGGCCAGCATCGGCAGCACGGCGTCCGCGCCCTCGGTCACGGCGGAGCCGTCCTTGTTGGTCAGGGCGACCACCCGCGACCGGCCCCGGTACCGCTCGACCGCGTCCAGCGTCTCCCGGCTGCCCCCGGAGGCCGAGATCGCCACGACCAGGGTCTCCGGATCGGCGGGATAGCTCGCCGCCGCCGACGCGTACTCGGCCACGGCGTCGATGCCGGCCGACCGCAGCCGCAGCGCCGCCACTCCGGCCGCGTACCGCGAGCTGCCCATGCCCAGGAAGAGCACCCGCCGGGCGGTGGCGGGCACCTCGGCGTACAGGCCGTGCAGCGCGTCGGCCAGCCCGGCGAGCGCCTCCGGCTTCGCCTCCAGATCCGCCAGGTACAACGCCGCGTCCATCCCCACACCCTTTCGACTCAGAACCAGGTCCGCAGCACGCCCATGGGCGCGTACCGCCAGCGCGGCAGATGCCGGCCCGCGTAGATCAGCTCACGGCACAGCTGCTCGACCTCGAACGGCCGCAGCAGCGACCGGTCCAGCAGCTCCGAACGCCCCGCCTCCGCCAATGTCCCGACATAAGCGGCTTCGAGGGCTTCTCGCGTCGTCCACGCCCAGGCCGCCATCGCCTGCGGATCGGCCCCGCGCCGCTTCACGGCCACCTGCGCCACATGCTCCAGACTCGTGGTCAGCTGCGCGAGATCCCGAGCCGCCGGCTGGTACGGCGCCGCCCCCGGAACCGTCGGATTCCCGTCGAAGTCGATGATCGCGAAGCCGTCCCGCCACCGGAGCACCTGCCCCGCGTGGAGGTCCCCGTGAATGCGCAGCACCGGCGTGTCCCCGGCCACCTCGAGCGGCGCGAGTTCCCGCCGCAGATCCGCCTCGTGCGCCGCCAGCCAGGCGGAATCCTCGGCGTCCTCCGTGAGGCGCAGCGCCTCCGCCAGCGCCTCGGCCGCCCGGCCGCTCCACGCCGGCGCCGCCGTCCGTACGGGTTCCGGCAGCACGCGCGAGGGCGTCGCCATGGCCAGGTGCAGTTCCGCCGTCATGCGCCCGAGTTCGGCGGCGAAAGCCGTACCGCCGGAGACGGCCTCGTCGACGCACCACTGCCAGCCGTCCACGGCCTCGGGCAGGTAGGCGGTCACCAGCGCCAGCAGGTCCTCCCCGCGGAACACCGCCGCGTACGGCCGGGCGATCCGCTCGAACCCCACCTCCGCCAGGTGCGCGAACACCTCAGGAGCCGGCGAATCCCCAGAAGGCCTCTCAAACCACTTAACCACTACGGTTTCGCCTACGATCACCGAGTGGTTGGTCTGATCGGCTTCAATCACCCGTTCTCCGGCCGGAACCGGTGGAAGGGGACGCATCCTCTGTACCTTAAAGGGCTCCGGCGCGTCGGCAAGGGCGCGCAGGAGCGATTCCGAGAGCCCCGGTTCGATCGGGAGCCCCGGGATCAGGGTGGCCGTCGCCGACAGCCGCCACTGCGGAGTGTCCACGTCTACTCCTGAACGTCGCTTCAACAAGAAACACAAATGTAAAGCTCACCGTGCCCGGCAAAGTCTTGTCTAAGTTGAGTTCTCCTGCAACACTCGCGAATCATCAGGAAGGGAGCGCCGCTTGTCCGGAAACCTCACGAAGGCTTCTGAGACGTCCCGGAGGCCGCGTGGCTGGGGCAGGGCCGCGGCCGCGGCGTTCTTTCTCACGCCTGGGCTGATCGCGCTGATCGTGCTGGCCATCGTGCCCATGATCTTGATGCTCACGTACATGTTCTTCCCGCGCGGACGCTTCGGGGGGGTCGTCTACGAGTTCACCCTGGAGAACTTCGAACGCCTCAGTGACCCCCTCTACCTGGGCGTCATCGGGGACTCCTTCGTCATCGCCGGCACGGTCACCCTGCTCGCGCTGCTCATCGGCTACCCGGCCGCGTACGCGATCGCGCAGCTGCCGCCGCGCTGGAAGACCATCGCCCTGCTCGCGATCATGCTGCCGTTCTGGACCAACTTCCTGATCCGCATCTACGCCTGGATCGTGCTGCTGTCCGGCCCAGGACTGGTCAACGGCGCGCTCACCGGCATCGGCCTGATCGACGAGCCGCTCGACCTCCTCTACAACGAGGGCACGATCGTGCTCGGCCTGCTGTACGGCTACCTTTCGCTCATGATCCTGCCGATCTACTCGGCCGTGGAGAAGCTCGACCCCCGGCTGCGGGAGGCCTCCGCCAACCTGGGCGCGAGCCCGGCCCGCACGTTCTTCAGCGTGACGCTGCCGCTCACCCTGCCCAGCGCGCTGATCGGCGCGGTGCTGGTGTTCGTGCCGAGCTTCGGCAACTACGTGGTGCCCGAACTGCTGGGCGGCGGCAAGGCGATCATGCTCGGCAACATGATCAGGGACCAGTTCCTGAAGGCCCGCGACTGGCCGTTCGGCGCGACGCTCTCCCTGGTCATGATCGTGATCACGTTCATCCTGCTCATCGCCCAGGCGGTGGCCTCCAGGAGGGTGCGCAATGCGTAGGCGGAACCGGGCGATCTACGCGCCGCTCTGGCTCACGTACCTGTTCTTCTACGTGCCCATCGCGGTCATGGTGGTGATGTCGTTCAACTCCAGCGACGCGCCGTTCAGCTTCGAGGGCTTCAGCCTGAAGTGGTACGGCACGCTCGCCCAGAACGACAACGTGCTGCAGGGCCTGGTCAACACGCTGATCGTGGCCGTGTCCACCACGGTGATCGCCACCGTGGTCGGCACCATGCTCGCGGTCGGCCTGGCCCGCTACACCCGCTCCAAGATCCTGGAGGCGCTGGGCACGCTCCCCGCCATCCTGCCGGAGCTCATGCTGGCGGTCGGGCTGATCATCTTCTACTCCACCGTGCAGTTCACCCTGGGCCTGCACTCGGTGCTGCTGGCCCACCTGACGTTCGGCATCCCGCTGGTGGCCGTCGTCGTCCGGGTGCGCCTGGCCTCCATGGACATGTCCCTCGAAGAGGCCTCCCGCGACCTGGGCGCGGGCGCGGTCGCCACCTTCCTGCGGATCACGCTGCCCGGCCTGATGCCGGGCGTGGCCGCCGGAGCCCTGCTGGCCTTCACGTTCTCCCTCGACGAGTTCGTGCTGGCCTTCTTCACCGCCGAGCCGACCCAGCCCACCCTGCCGATGGTGATCTACTCGATGATCCGGTTCGGCGTGACCCCCGACATCAACGCCCTGGCGACGATCCTGCTGGTGGTCAGCTTCACCGCCGTGATCGCCGTCCAGCGGATGACCCGACTGACGGAGTCTTTCAGATGACGCTGCTTTCCATCGAGGGAGTTTCCCGGAAGTTCGGGGACGTGGTGGCCCTGGACCAGGTCAGCCTCGACATCCGGCAGGGTGAGTTCTTCGCCCTGCTCGGGCCGTCCGGCTGCGGCAAGACCACGCTGCTGCGCATCCTGGCCGGCTTCGAGTGGCCGGACCGCGGCGCCGTCCGCCTCGACGGCGCCGACCTGCTGCGCCAGCCCCCGCACCGGCGGCCGGTCAACCTGATGTTCCAGTCCTACGCCCTGTTCCCGCACATGACGGTGGCCAGGAACGTCGCGTACGGCCTGGAGCGCGAGGGCCTGCCCAAGGACGAGATCAGGACCAGGGTCGGCGAGGTGCTGGAGAAGGTCGGCCTGGACACGATGGCCGGCCGGCGGCCCGGCCAGCTGTCCGGCGGCCAGCAGCAGCGCGTCGCGCTGGCCAGGGCCATCGTCAAACGCCCCCGCATGCTGCTGCTGGACGAGCCGCTGTCCGCGCTGGACAAGAAGGTCCGGGCCGAGATGCAGTTGGAGCTCAAGCGGCTCCAGCACGAGGTCGGCATCACCTTCGTGGTCGTCACGCACGACCAGGAGGAGGCCATGTCGCTGGCCGACCGGATCGCGGTCATGGACAACGGCAGGATCGAGCAGATCGACGCCCCCATCGCCCTGTACGACCGTCCGCGCACCCGCTTCGTGGCCGACTTCATCGGGGCCAACAACCTCTTCACCGGCACGGTCACCGCGACCGGCTTCGAGGTGCCCGGCCTCGGCCCGCTGCCGTGCAAGCCCGACCTGCCGAACGGGCTCGCGGTGCTGGCCGTCCGCCCCGAGCGGGTCAGGCTCGGCGAGCCCGGCCGGGGAGCGGCCGACGGGACCGTGGTGGACGTGAGCTTCTTCGGCGGCGTCTCGCACATCGCGGTGGACGTGCCGGGGCACGACCGCAAGGTGCTGGCGGCCACCCAGGGGCCCGCCAGGATCGCCCCGGGCGCGCCCGTCGGGCTGTTCTGGAACCCCGACGACGCCGTGCTCGTGCCCGCCTGAGAAATCCCCCGGGGTCGCCTCTTCTCGGGGCGCCCCCGGGGTTTCAGGCGCTCTGGACGCGCGGCACGGACGGCCTGCGGGTCGCCGTGGTGCGGTGCGGGACGGCCGCCTTGAGCGGGTGGCCGGTGGCCATGCGGGCGTAGCCGAGGATCAGCTCCACGGCCTCGTCGGCGCCGATGGTGTGGTGCCGGGCGATGATGCGGTAGCCGTACGCGTCTTCGAGGGCGACCAGGTTGCGGCCGATGGTCTCGGAGTCCTGGGCGAGGGTGAAGGCGTTCTGGGCGGCCCCGACCTCCAGGATGGTCTGGTACATGGCCACCTGGCGGTCGTACAGGGTGGTGAGGAGTGTGCCGTAGACGCGGTTGCGGCCGGCCGCGCCGCCGAGCTCGCAGAGCAGGCGCACGCCCGCGTCGTCGGGGCCCTGGGGGAGGCCGGAGCGGATCGTCACGATGAGCTTCTGGGCCGGGTCCGCGATACCGTTGATCTTCTTCATGCGCTGCTCGTAGAAGCGCTCCATGCCCGCGTGGTGCGCCTCGATCAGCAGGTCACGAAGGTCGGGATAGTGGTAGAGGACCGCGCCCGAGGTCAGCCCCGCCTCCTCCGCGATCTGGTTCAGATGCACACCCTCCGCACCGTGCTGGATCATCGCGCGCCGCGCCGCGTCGATCAGCTCGATCCGCCGATCGGCCTTGCTCTTGCGCTGAGTCATGACACCCGCCCCGGTCTGAACGATCTCACAACTAGTCTCGCAGGTCTTGACGTAGGAACTCGATGGGTATTTGAATCACGATTCAACAAACATGGGTGGAAAGGAGACGCGGTGATCAAGGATGCGGCTCCCCGGGTCTTCTGGACGGATGGCCAAACTCCTGCGGCATACCCACCTTTGCACGGCCGTACTACTGCGGATTTGCTCATCGTGGGCGCGGGTTTTACGGGACTGTGGGCCGCGGTGCTCGCCAAGCGCGAGAACCCGGCCTGCGACGTGGTGCTGGTGGACGCGCACACGGCCGGGTTCGGGGCCAGCGGCCGCAACGGCGGCTTCATCTCCGACTCGCTGACCCACGGCCTGACCCACGGCGCGCACCGCTGGCCGGGGGAGCTGGAACTGCTGCTGGCGCTCGGCAGGGAGAACCTGGCGGAGATCGCCGCGTTCGTGGCCGAGCACGGCATCGACGCCGACCTGCGCCTGGTCGGCAAGACCAGCGTGGCCGTCGCGCCGCACCAGGTGGAGGACCTCCGCCGGGCCGAGAAGCTCCACCGCGAGTACGGCGAGGACGTCACTTTCCTCGGCCCCGAGGAGATGCGCGCCGACGTGGCCTCGCCGACGTATCTGGCGGGGCTGCGCATCCGGGGCAACGGCGGCCTGGTCGATCCGGCCGGACTCGCGTACGGCATGCGCCGGGTCGCCGGCGACCTGGGCGTACGCGTCTACGAGAACACCCCGGTGACCGGGCTGACCCAGGCCGGCGCGGCCGTACGGGTGAGCACCCCGGGCGGCGTCGTGACGGCCCGCCAGGTCCTGCTGGCCACCAACGCGTTCCCGGCCCCGCTGCGCCGGCTGCGCAACTTCGTCCTGCCGGTCTGGGACTACGTGCTCGTCACCGAACCGCTGGACGCCGGGCAGCGGGCCTCCCTGAACTGGCCGGAGGCGCAGGGCGTCACCGACGGCGGCAACCAGTTCCACTACTACCGCCTCACCCGCGACCAGCGCATCCTCTGGGGCGGCTACGACGCCGTCTACAACTTCCGCGGCGCCGGAACCGAGCAGCGCCCGGAGTCGCACCAGCTCCTGGCCCGCCACTTCTTCGACACCTTCCCCCAGCTGCGGGGCCTGCGCTTCACCCACCGCTGGGGCGGCATGATCGACTCCACCAGCCGTTTCACCCCGTTCTTCGGCACCGCGCTCGGCGGGCGGGTGGCGTACGCGCTGGGCTACACCGGCCTCGGCGTCGGGGCGTCCCGCTTCGGGGCGCTGGTCGGGCTGGACCTGCTCGCCCGCAGGGACACTCCCAGGACGGGTCTGCGCATGGTCCGGCGGCATCCCGTGCCGTTCCCGCCGGAGCCGCTGCGCTGGCCGGTGGTCGAGTTCACCCGCCGCGCGCTGGCCCGCGCCGACCAGAACGAGGGCCGCCGAGGGCCCTGGCTGCGCGTTTTGGACCGATTCGGCATCGGTTTCGACAGTTGAACGTCAGAACCTTGAACCAGGTAAGGAACCACCCGGATGACCATCCTCATCAACCCCGCCACCGGAGAACCCGTCGACGAGGTCCCTGACAGCACTCCCGCGGAAGTCTCGGCGGCGGTCCGCGCCGCCCGCGCCGCCTTCGAGGAGTGGCGGCACACCACCCCCGCCGAACGGGCCAGGCTCCTGCTGCGCCTGGCCGACCTGGTGGAGGCCGACGCCGAGGAGCTCACCCGGCTGGAGGTCGAGGAGACCGGCAAACCCGCCGCCGTCTTCCGCGACGGCGAACTCCCCTTCGCCGTCGACAACCTGCGCTTTTTCGCCGGCGCGGCCCGCTCCCTGGACGGCACCGGCGCGGGCGTGCTCAGCGCCGGCTACACCTCCGCCCTCATCCGCCGCCCGATCGGCGTGGTCGGCTCGATCGCGCCGTGGAACTTCCCGTTCATCATGGGGGTCTGGAAGGTCGGCCCCGCCCTCGCCGCCGGCAACGCCGTGGTGATCAAGCCGGCGCCCGCGACCCCGCGCACCACCCTGCGGCTGGCCGCCCTGCTGGCCGAGGCGGGCGCCCCCGGGAACCTCCTCCAGGTCGTCACCGGCGGCGCCGAGGTCGGCCAGGCCCTGGTCACCGACCCCGGCGTGGACATGGTCGGCGTGACCGGCTCCACCGCCACCGGCAAGGCCGTGATGAGCGGCGCCGTGGACGGCCTCAAGCGCGTACACCTCGAACTCGGCGGCAAGGCCCCGGCCATCGTCTTCGAGGACGCCTCCCTGGCGGACATGGCCTTCGGCGTGACCATGGGCGCCACCTACAACACCGGCCAGGACTGCACCGCCGCCACCCGCGTCTACATCGCCAGATCCCGGTACGACGAGGCCGTCGAAGCCCTCCACGCCGCCATGCGGCAGGTGCGCCCCGGCGACCCCTGGTCCGAGGAGACCGACATCGGCCCGCTCATCTCGGCCGCCCACCGGGACCGCGTGCACGGTTTCGTCAGCCGCGCCTCCGGCCGCGTCCTGCTCGGCGGCAAGCCCATCGACGGTCCCGGCTTCTTCTACCCGCCCACCCTGATCGCCGATGCCGACCAGTCCAGCGAGATCGTCCAGGGCGAGATCTTCGGCCCGGTCCTGGTCGCCCTCCCCTTCGACACCGAGGACGAGGCCGTACGCCTGGCCAACGACACCCCCTACGGCCTGGCCTCCTCCGTCTGGTCCACCGACGTGGCCCGCGCCCTCCGCGTCGCCCACCAGCTGGACGTCGGCGTCACCTGGATCAACGACCACCTGCCCATCGCCTCCGAGGCCCCCCACGGCGGCGTCAAGGGCAGCGGCTTCGGCAAGGACATGAGCCAGGAGGCCGTCCAGGAGTACTCCGTCGTCCGCCACCTGATGATCAAACACGCCGCCCCCGAGGCCCGCGACTCCTTCCGCCCGGCCTGACGTACGGAGGTCGCGCGACCGGTTCCGGGACCGGTCGCGCAGAACCTTGTTCCGTTTGTTAGCAAGCGCTTGGTCAGGCATGGAACATGGCATGAGCAGGCGACTCGTCGTTGGGTTGCGTGAACAAGCCGTTGTTCGGAGGCTCATAATGGAGGGCGTGAATCAGCGAAAGAACGCCGGCATGACCGCCCCGGTGAGGCGGCAGGGTGGTGGGCGGCGGGGGGCCGGGGCGGCGGGGTCGGCCTCGGAGCGACGGGATCATCTGGTGCGGCTCGCGGCGGAGCTGTTCGCCCGCAAGGGCTTCCAGGCCACCACCGTGCGCGAGATCGCTGAGGAGGCGGGCATCCTGTCCGGCAGCCTCTACCACCACTTCGACTCCAAGGAGTCGATCGTCGACGAGGTGCTGCGCACGTTCCTGGAGGACCTGGTCTCGCGCTACCGGGCCGCGCTCCACTCCGACGCGGACCCGCGCGCGGTGCTGTCGGAGATGGTGCGGATCGGGTTCGCCACCCTCGAACCGCACCGGGCCGCGATCACCGTCATGCAGAACGACTGGAACTACCTGCGCACCCTGCCCGGCGGCCGGTTCGACTACCTGGTGAAGGCCGAGGACGAGGTCGAGCGCATGTGGGTGGAGCAGATCAAGCGCGGCCAGGCCGTCGGCCAGTTCCGCGGCGACGTCGACCCGAAGCTGACCTACCGCATGATCCGCGACACCATCTGGGTGGCGGTGCGCTGGTTCCGCACCGGCGGGCGGCTCAACCCGGCCGGGCTGGCCGAGCACTACGTCACCGTCCTGTTCGACGGCCTCGCCACCGGGGACCGTACCAGCCAGAGAGCATGAGCGGCCAGCGCATGAGTGACCGGGGCAAGAGCCTCGTCGAGGCCGTACGGGACGCGCTGGCCGAGGTGGCGGACCCGGTCAAGGCGCCCGCGATGCGCGCGTACATGAAGTCGGAGCTGCCGTTCCTGGGGGTGCAGTCCGGCACCCGCAGGACCGTGCTGAAGAAGGTGTTCGCGGCGCACCGGCTGGGGTCGGCGCCAGAGTGGCGCAAGGCCGTGCTGACCCTGTGGCGGGAGGCCGAGTACCGCGAGGAGCGGTACGCGGCGATCGAGCTGACCGGCTCCCGCCTGTACCGCGACTGGCAGACCCTCTACACGCTGCCCATGTACGAGGAGATGATCGTCACCGGGGCCTGGTGGGACCTGGTGGACGAGCTGGCCGTGCACCGCGTCGGCACGCTGCTGCGGCTGTTCCCGGAGACGATGAAGGCCACCGTGCTGGAGTGGGCGAGCGACCCGGATCTGTGGAAGCGGCGCACCGCGATCCTGTGCCAGAACAGGTTCCGGGAGCAGACCGACCTCGGGCTGCTCTACGCCTGCATCGAGCCCAGCCTGTCCGACACCGAGTTCTTCGCCAGGAAGGCGATCGGCTGGGCGCTGCGCGAATACGCCAAGACCGACCCGCGGGAGGTCGTGCGCTACGTCGACAGCCACGGCATCAGCGGGCTGTCACGGCGGGAGGCGCTCAAGAACGTGCCGGGCTGAGGGGACGGCTCGCGCGCCCCGAATACGCGCGAGCCGTACCGGATGATCAGGCGCTGGGCACGGTGTCCACCCAGCGCGTCGAGGAGGACCGGTAGGAGTTCACCCGGTTGAGCACCTCGGCGGGCGCGACGACTTCGTTCTTGGAGTGGTAGAACCAGTCGACCTGCTGCACGTACGTGCGGGGGGTCGAGCTGCCGAGCAGGCCGCCGCTGATGAACCACAGGTTGAAGTTCACCGACTGCACGGTCTCGGGGTAGTAGATGTCACCGTGCGTCGCGAAGAGCGCGCCGTCGATGTAGTACTTGATCTGACCGCCGGAGACCTGGAGGACCAGGTCGTGCCAGCCGTCGTAGCTGATCCGGTTGGCGGTGTGGGTGTTGACGGCCAGCCAGGGCTCGTTGCGGTAGGTCTCCCAGGACGTGGCGTACATGATGTTGGCCGGCTCGCCCCAGCCGCCGTTGGGCAGGTACTCGAAGTCCTGCTCGCTGTAGTTGGGGTCGAGGTCCTGGTTGAGCGGGGTGATCGTGAAGAAGGTCTGCACGATGTGGTCGCCGTCGGGGCCGCTGACGGGCGCGTCCGAGAACTTGACTCGGGCCGCGTACGTGCCCTCCAGGAACTTGCGCTGGTGCAGCACTTCGGACTGCTGGGTGCCCGCCGAGGTGCCGTCGGTGACCGACTTGAGCTGGAGCGCCTTGTTCGTGCCCGAGACGACCGGGAAGGAGATGTTGCCCTGCGGCCAGGTCGCGCCGGGGATGCCGGGGCCGCCCTGGTTGGTGCGGATGGTCCAGTGGTGCGCGGTGATCGTGCTGTCGTTGGCGTCGGCGTAGTTGAAGTCGTCGAAGACGACGCCGGAGCCGCCCGGCGGGGGACCGCTGGGGGAGGGCGACGGCGAGCCGCCCGTCGGCGACGGGGACGGCGACGGGTTGCCGCCGCTCGGCGCGGTGCCCCAGAGCAGGGTGCCGTTCTGGTAGACGGTCACCTTGGTCCAGTCGAGGTAGGAGGTGTTGGTGCCGAAGGAGTAGTCGTCGCTCTGGGTGACGCGCTGCCAGTCGGCCCGGTAGAAGCGCAGCTGCATGTCACTGGTCTGCGCGCCGGTGGCCAGGGTGCCGGAGGTGAAGCCGATCTCCAGGTACCGGTCGGCGGTGGCCGTGCCGGGGGAGATCGTGCCGAAGGTGCCGGTGATCGTGGAGCACGACACGACCGCCCAGGAGCAGGCGAAGCGGTACTGCTGGGAGGCCGAGTCCGCCTTGAAGTAGTAGCGGAGCTTGACGCCGCTCAGCGGGATCGCCGTGGTGCCGTTGTTGATCAGGTTGAACCACGGTTCCACCTGGTCGGCGGTCGCGCCGGAGGCGCTCGTCTTGTACTGCAGGCGGACCGATGTCGCGGCGCTGGCCGGCAGTGCGACCAGGCCGATGAGGACGAGGGCGGACACCAGTCCGCCGGCTAACCACTTCTTTCTGGACAACATTCTTTCCTTTCGATCTGAGAGTCCCCCGAGGTCTAAGGAATGAGCGGCCCGACGTGCACGCCCTGGGCCGCCAGCCGGGCCAGGTGCGGGTCGAGTCGCCGGAGGAAACCGGCGTAGTCCCCGGACGAGCCCCAGGCCACCTCCGCGAAGGCGCACAGGCGCGGGAAGGCCTGCCGCTCGACGTCCGCCGGGGTGGGCATGTACTCGGTCCAAAGCTGGGCCTGCACGCCGAGGATCCGGCCCTCCGCGCCGGGCGGGGCGGGGGGCGGGTCGAAGCGGTAGGTGTGGGACAGGCTGAGGACGCGGTCGGGGGCGAACGGGCCGGGCTCCGGTTCGACCGGGTAGTCGAGGTAGGTCCGGGTGTGCGGGGCCAGCACGACGTCGCGGCCCTCCAGCGCGGCGAGCGGGCCGCTCTGCTCGTCGAGCCAGGTCATCGTGGTCGCGCCCCGGGGGCCGTCCGCCTTCTCGTGCCAGTAGACGAGGCGGCGTCCGCGCCTGCGCAGATGCTCGGCCATCCGCGTGGTGATCCAGGTCCGGGCCGCGTGCGCGCCGGGGAGCCCGAGTTCGCGGATGCGCTCCTGGGCGCGCGGCGTGCGCTCCCACTCGCCGGGACGGCATTCGTCCCCGCCCACATGCACGTACTCATCCGGAAATATCTCGATTACTTCGTCCAGGACCTCCTCGAAGAAGGTGATCGTGGACTCTTCGAGGTTGAGGGTGTGCGGGCTGATGCCCCACGTGTCCCAGACCGCGAGCTGCCGGCCCGGATCGTTGCCCAGATGCGGGTACGCGGCCAGCGCCGCCTGCACATGCCCCGGCAGCCCGATCTCCGGGACGATCCGCACGAACCTCTCCGCCGCGTACGCGACGAGCTCCCGGACGTCGTCGTGCGTGTAATGCTCGCCGGACACCTCGGTGAGCCGGGGATGCCGTTTGATCTCCAGCCGCCAGCCCTGGTCGTCGGTCAGGTGCAGCTGGAGCACGTTGAGCTTGTGCAGGGCCAGCAGGTCGATCAGCCGCCGGACGAAGTCCACGGGCATGAAGTGCCGGGAGACGTCGAGCATGAGGCCGCGCCAGGGGAACTTCGGCCGGTCCTCGATGGTGCCGAGGGGGAGCGCTTCGCCGTACAGGGCGAGGGTCTGGCGGGCGTAGAAGAGGCCGGCGTCGCCGCCGGGGGTGAGGTCGACGGCGGTGGGGGAGACGTCCAGACGGTAGCCCTCGGGTCCGAGGTCCGGGTCTGGCGGTGCGAGCCGGACGCGCTCAGGGTCGTACGCGACAGTGCCCCCGAGAACGGCGAGTTTCCTCGGCCGCGGAATTATCACGTGGAGATCCCTTTCAGGTCAGCCCTTGATCGCGCCGGCCGTGAACCCGGAGGTCACGCGGCGCTGCAGGACGAGGAAGATGAGCAGGACAGGCAGCATGAAGAGGGTGGCGGCGGCCATCGTGGCGCCCCAGTCCGTGCCGAAGATGTTGCTGAAGGAGGACAGCCAGACGGGGAGCGTGCGGTCGTCCTGGTTCTTGATGATCAGCGCGTTGGCGAAGGCGAACTCGTTCCACGCCGTGATGAAGCCGAACAGGGAGGTGGACATCAGGCCGGGCGCGAGCAGCGGGAAGACGACCCGCCGGAAGGCGACCACCCGGCTGGCGCCGTCCATCTGGGCGGCTTCCTCCAGCTCCGGCGGGATCGCCGCGAGGAAGCCCCGCAGCGTGACGATGGTGAACGGCAGCGTCGCCATGAAGTAGATCAGGCTGAGCATGGACAGCTTGTCGAGCATGCCGGTGTCGCGGGCGATGATGAACATCGAGATCAGCAGCGCCTCCCAGGGCGCCATCTGGGCGATGAAGACCATCAGGATGAACCCGCGCCGCCCCCGCCACCGCATCCGCGCCACCGCGAACGCGGCGAGCAGCGCCACGACCAGCGCCGCCAGCACCGCGCTGACGGTGACCAGCAGGCTGTTGCGCCAGAACAGGCCGAACCCGTCCGCGTTCACGGCGGTGGCGAAATGGTCGAGCGTCGGGTGGGACGGCCAGAACGTCGGGGTGTCGGCCTGGATGTCCCTGGTCGGCTTGAACGCCGTCACCACCATCCAGTAGACGGGGAAGACCGAGACGACCAGGACCGACAGGGCGGCCAGGGTGAGGGGGAGGCGTCGCAGGCTCACAGCTGCTCTCCTTCGTGCCGGAGCATCCGCCGCAGGTGCGTGACCAGGCAGGCGACCAGGATCAGGACGGTGAGCGTGGAGATGGCCGCGCCCAAGTCGTATTTGTGGAGGGATTGGGCGACCTGGAAGGCGTACACGGGGAGGGTGGTGGTCGCGCCGTCGGGGCCGCCGCGGCTGATCGCCCAGATCTGGGCGAAGCACTTGAACACCCAGATCACCTCGAGGGAGGTGATCAGCCCGAACAGCGGCCGCAGGATCGGGAAGGTGACGTTCCTGAAGATCTGCCAGCCGGTCGCGCCGTCGATCCTGGCCGACTCGTACAGTTCCGCCGGGATCGTGGTGAGGCCGGCGTAGAGGGTCAGCGCCGCGAACGGCACCGACTGCCAGACGACGAGGGCCACCAGGATGACGAACGTGGACGTGCCGTCCGCGAACCAGGTGTAGCCCCGGAAGGACTCGAAGCCGAGCGTGGCCAGCAGCCAGTTGACCACGCCCAGCCTCGACTGGAACAACCACTGGAAGATGGTGGTCGCCGCCAGGACCGGCGTCGCCCAGGTGAGCACCAGCGCACTCATCACGGCCAGCTGCAGGCGTTTACGCAGCCGGGCGATCATCAACGCGACGAGGGTGGAGATCACCATGATCAGGACGACGTTCACGGCCGTCCACAGGACGGTCCGCCCGACCACCGACCAGAACTCGTCGCTGCCGAGGACCTCCTGGTAGTTCTCCAGACCGACGAAGGCCGCCCCGCCACGGATCAGCTCGCCGGTCCGGAAGTGCTGGAAGGAGATCACCACACTGCGCAGCAGCGGGTAGAGCAGGAGGTACGCGGCCCCGAGCACGGTCGGGGCGACGAGCAGGTACGGCCAGACTCCGGCCAGCCGGGACCGTCGCGGCCGCCGGTGCACGACGGGCGGCGCGGGACTGTCCTGACGGGAGGCGACCACGGGCGGTGCGGACACGGCGTTCCTCGGAGGTCGTGGGGTTCGGACAGGAGGGACCGGCCCACCCGGGGGGATGGACGGGCCGGAGTTCTCCTCGTCAGGACTTGGTGTTGAGGATGTCCGTGATGACCTGGGACGCCGCGGCGCCCTCGGTCGCGGGGTCGCCACCGGTGAGGATCTTCGTCATGTATTCCTTGATGACGTTCTTGGCCTCGACCGCCGCCCAGTTGGCGGAGTTCGGGGTGGCGTGGCCGTTGGTGGCGCCGATCGCCATGGCCGCCGCGCCCTCGCTGCCGGCCAGCACGTTCGCGAAGGACGCCTTGTTCGGCACGTACGACATCTCCTTGGCCATGTCGAGCTGGAACTTCTCGCCGGCCAGCGCCTTCACGACCTCGTAGGCGGCGTCGGGGTTCTTGGACGCCTCCGGGATGATCAGGTCCGAGCCGCCGGTGAAGACCGCGCCCGGCTTGTCGGCCGTCTTGCCGGGGATCGGGAAGAAGCCGAGCTTCCCGGCCAGCGCCGGGTTGGCCTTCTCGATGGCGGTGGCGCCGCCGGGGGAGGAGATCAGCTGCGCCACGTCGCCCTTGGCGAAGACGTCGGCCTGCGGCGGCTTGGCCTCGTCGGAGTCACGCGGGCCCTCGCCGAGCGCCTGGAGCTTCTGGTAGAAGCCGATGCCGGCGATGGCCTGCGGCGTGTCCAGGGTGCCCTTCCACTGGTCGCCCTCCTTCACCGCCAGGTCGCCGCCCTCGTCCCAGATGAAGCCGGCCAGGGTGTACCAGTTCTGGCCGGGCAGGTAGATGCCCTGGGTGCCGCCCTTGTTGAGCTTGGTGGTGATGTCGATCCACTCGTCCCGGGTCTTCGGCGCCGCGGCGACCCCGGCCTTCTCGAACAGCTCCTTGTTGTAGATCACGACCCGGTTGGCCGCGTACCACGGGATCCCGTACTGCCGGCCGTCGATCTTGCCGGGTTCGGCCAGGCCGGGGATCCAGTCCGTGCCGCCCAGTTCGGCGACCTTGTCGGTGAGGTCCCTGACGCCGCCGCTGGCCGCGTACTCGGCCACCTGGGTGTTCCCGACCTCGATCACGTCGGGCGCGTCGTTGCTGGCCAGCGCGCTGGTCACCTTCTGCCCGATGCCGTCCCACTCCTGGATCTGGATGTCCAGGGTGGTGCCCTGGTGAGTCGCCTCGAAGTCGGTCTTGAAGCGGTTGACGACCCCGTCGGTGAAGCTGTCCCGCATGACCCAGACGGTCAGTTTGACCGGGCCCGCGTCGGCGTTAGGAGTGGTGGGTTCTGACGTGGATCCGCACGCGGTCAGGCCGGCGGCGAGCGCCAGCACCGCCGAAGCGGTAAGGAAGCGGGACCTCATTGGTACTCCCGGTGGTCAGATATTGGTAAGAAATCTGCCTGCTCCGAGTAGAGTGGTCTTAACCAGTTGGCCAGTCAAGACCCGTTATCAACCGTTAACACAGCCAACTGGTCAGAAGCTGGTAAGGTCAGATTGTGACTCTGAACATGCGGGCCGGGCTGAAACGCGACCGAGTGCGCGACTTCCTGCTCGACTTCATCGCGGACAAGAAGCCGGGCGAGGCCATCCCCTCGGAACGCGACCTGTGCAAGGAGCTCGGCGTCTCGCGTCCCACCCTCCGCGCCGCCATCGACGACCTGGTCCGCTCCGGCCAGCTCGTCCGCGAGCACGGCCGAGGCACCTTCACCGGCCCCCACCGCGTCACCCAGGCCCTCGCCGCCACCCCCAGTGGATCGTTCTACGCCCCGCCCGCCGAGGGCCACTGGGCCAGCCGCATCCTCGAGTTCGGCTCCGCCCCCGCCGGCCCCCAGCTGGCCAGCCGCCTCCAGCTCGCCCCCGCCGCCCCCGTCCTCCGTGTCGTACGGCTCCGCGTGGTCGACGACGAGCCCATGGCCATCGAACGCCTCCACCTCCCCCACGCCCTCGTGGACGGCTTGGCCCCCGCCGACATGGAATCCGGCTCCTTCTACCGCTTCCTCCGCGAACGCTTCGGCGTCGACGTCCGCAGCGCCGTCCAGACCATCGAGGCCACCGTCACCGACGAGACCGAAGCCGAACTCCTCCACGTCCCCGAACACTTCCCGGCCCTCATGGTCGAACGCACCACCCGAGACGTGAACGGCAGAATCGTCGAATTCACCCGCTCCATCTACCGCGGCGACCGCTACCGCGTCACCTCCGAACTCAACTTCGACGCCGACTCCGGCTGACCTGGCCGCCGTCAGCCTGCGGCGATGGCTTCGATTTCCAGGAGCCAGGCGTCGTCGAAGATGTCGGCGATGATCACGGTCAGGGCGGGGGTGTGGCCGTTCAGGACTTCGCGGCGGATGGTGGAGTTCTCCGCGCGGTGGGCGCGGTCGGACAGGAATGTGGTGACCTTCACGAGGTTGGAGAGGTCCATTTCGTGCTGAGCAAGCGCGTGGGCCAGGTTCGCCCAGGTTTGGCGGCATTGGGTGGCGAAGTCGGTGGGGAGGGTGCCGTCGGGGGCGACGGGGATCTGGCCGGAGACGAAGACGAGGCGGGTGGGTGGGGTGATCTCGTAGGAGTGGCGGTAGCCGCCGCCGTCGGGGACCAGGGGGCCGGGGATGATCATGCCCTCCATGGTCTCAGGGCGTGAGTTCGTTATGGACATTAACCATGATCTTGGAAGATAATTCGGGCAACTGTTGCTCGCGAGCCTTAGTCACCGTGGCCTCGCAACCTCATCGCTATGTCGATGCCCGGTGACGTGTGCTGTCCGGGCGACAGAAGGGTCCTCCATGAAGCGAACCCCCCGACTGCTGGCCTCTCTCGCCGCGTTACTCCTGGCCGCGCTGGGTGTGCTGGTGTCGCAGACCTCGGCGTACGCGGCCAATCTGCTGGTGAATCCGGGATTCGAGACCGGCGCGCTCTCGCCGTGGTCGTGCACCGGTGGACTCGGGTCGGTGGTCACGACCCCGGTCCGTTCCGGCACGCGGGCGCTCTCCGGCGCGGCGAGCGCGTCGGACAACGCCAAATGCTCCCAGACGGTGAGCGTGCGGCCGAGCACCGCGTACACGGTGTCCGCGTGGGTGCGCGGGAACTACGTCTACCTGGGCGTGAACGGCGGGCCGTCCACGTGGACCTCGTCGGCGGCGTATCAGCAGCTGACGCTCTCGTTCACCACTGCGGCGGGCCAGACCTCCGCCGTGGTCTACCTGCACGGCTGGTACGGCCAGGGCACCTACTACGCCGACGACGTCAACTTCGACGGCCCGGGCGGCACGGCCTCACCGTCACCGTCTCCCAGCCCGAGCCCGAGTCCCAGCCCTAGTCCCAGCCGGAGTCCGAGTCCCAGCCCGAGCGTGAGCCCGAGTCCGTCGCCCTCGCCGACGGGGGGCACCTGCGCGGTGAAGTCCCGGCCGGCCGGCAAGGTCCTGCAGGGCTACTGGGAGAACTGGGACGGCGCGATCAACGGCGTGCACCCGCCGCTCGGGTGGATCCCGATCACGGACGCCCGCATCAAGGCGCACGGCTACAACGTCATCAACGCCGCGTTCCCGGTCATCCGCTCCGACGGCACGGTCCTCTGGCAGGACGGCATGGACGCCAACGTCAAGGTCGCCACCCCGGCCGAGATGTGCGCGGCCAAGGCGGCAGGCGCGACGATCCTGATGTCCATCGGCGGCGCGACCGCGGGCATCGACCTCAGTTCGAGCACGGTGGCCGACCGCTTCGTGGCCACGATCGTGCCGATCCTCAGGACGTACAACTTCGACGGCATCGACATCGACATCGAGACCGGCCTGACCGGCAGCGGCAACATCAACCAGCTGTCGGCCTCCCAGGCCAACCTGATCCGCATCATCGACGGCGTGCTCGCCCAGATGCCGTCCAACTTCGGCCTCACCATGGCCCCCGAGACCGCGTACGTCACCGGCGGCAGCGTCACCTACGGCTCCATCTGGGGCGCCTACCTGCCGATCATCAAGAAGTACGCCGACAACGGCCGCCTCTGGTGGCTCAACATGCAGTACTACAACGGCAGCATGTACGGATGCTCCGGCGACTCCTACTCCGCCGGCACCGTCCAGGGCTTCACCGCCCAGACCACCTGTCTCAACAACGGCCTGGTCATCCAGGGGACGACCATCCGGGTGCCGTACGACAAGCAGGTGCCCGGACTGCCCGCCCAGTCGGGGGCCGGCGGCGGCTACATGACGCCGTCGCTGGTGTCCCAGAGCTGGAACGCCTTCAACGGCGGCCTGAAGGGTCTGATGACCTGGTCGATCAACTGGGACGGCTCCAGGAACTGGACCTTCGGCGACAACGTGAAGTCGCTCCAGGGCCGATGAGGTAAGCGGCCGGGCCGCCGGAGAGGCGGCCCGGCCGTACCCCATGATTGTGAAGCGTTCATGGATCTTCGCAGGTCGATGTTGCACAATGACATCATGTCTTGACATAAGTCGTCATAAGCGTCATTTTCCAGCTGGTCGCATCCCAGGGGTCGGGACGTGCTCATGGACAAGACGTTGGAGAAACCGGGAGCCGAGGTCGCGATGACCTCCCCGGAGCTGGCGGTGCTCAACCTGCTCGGGTCCGGGTTGAGCACGGCGCGGATCGCGGAGACGCTGGGCGTCACCACCTGCGCCGTCGAGGCGAGCAAACGCGGCATCTACCGCAAGCTAGGCGTAGTCAGTCAGGCGCACGCGGTGGCCAGAGCCATCGAGCTGGGATTCTTCGACCATCATCGGCCGGTGCCGGACAGCGTCCGTACCCGGCCTGAAGTGGTGGTCGTGCACGCGCGGCCGAGTCCGTGCCGGGACCGGGTGTCGGAGACGCTGGTCGCCTCCGGGCAGTCGTTCGCGGTGCTGCGGGACTTCGCGGGCGCGCACTGGCTCCAGTGGCGGCGCGGCACGGTCGCCGTCGTGCTGATCGATCCGGAGCCGGAGGACTGGCGCCTGCCGGCCGGCATCGGCGCGCCCACCCTCGTGGTCTGCTCCGCCCCGCCCGACGTGGCGGCCGTCGGCCAGGCGGTACGGCACGGCGCCCGCGCCCTGGTCTGGCGGGAGGACGTGACCGAGGACCTGTCCGGGATGTTGTCGCTGATGTGCCGCGGCTACTTCACCATGACGGCGCTCTGCCTGGACGCCTTCACGGCGGGCATCACCGCCCACCCGCCCGAGCTGACCGCCCGCGAGCGGGACGTGCTGAACTCGATCGCGCTCGGCCACACCATCGGGCAGACCGCGCGGCGGCTGGGCATCACCGCCAAGACCGTCGAGAGCGTGCAGGCCAGGCTCTTTCTCCGGCTGGGCGCGAGGACGAGGTCGGAAGCTCTGATCATTTCGCATCGGCTCGGCCTGGTGGACTGGTCGCGGGACGAGAGCTCCTGACCGGCCGGGACCGGCCACGCGTCGTGGCCGGCCCCGGGTCCGTCAGCGGGTCCGTCAGCGGGTCCGTCAGCGGGTCCGTCAGCGGGTCCGTCAGCGGGTCTGTCAGACGGTCGCGCAGCGGCGGTTGTTGAGCGTGAAGTTGGGCGGTCTCGCGTTGGTGAAATTGTCCCGCTGGGCGTTGAAGCCGATGCCGCCCCGGCTGGCTCCCGGCGCGATCGTGGCGTTGGCGGCCGTGTTCGTGACCGTCACGTTCCGGCCGCTCTGGCTGACCACCCCGTTCCAGAGCTCGCTGACGGTCTGGCCGTTGGCCCACTCCCAGCGCAGCGCCCACCCGTTGACGGGGGTCGCGCCCGTGTTGGTGATGGTCATGTTGACCTGGAAGTTCCCCGGCCACTCGGTCGTCTGGGTGAAGGCGACCGTACAGGCCGGCGCGGGCAGGTCGGCCTCGGGCACCAGGAACACGTTGTGGTTGAGGTCGGCCGCGGTCAGGTCCGTGTTGAGGTCGATGATCTGGCCGAGCGTGCGCCGGTAGTCGATCCCGTAGGTGTTCCTGATGTACGTGAGCCCCTGGTCGTTGCCGTAGAAGAACCGGTCGCCGTCCCGCAGGGCCTGGAACTGCCGGGCCCACATGGCCAGCTGGAGCTCGCCGAAGTCGCTGCCGGGCACGTGCTGCTCGGCGACCATGCCGACGAACGCGTCCACGTTCGCGACGTCGCCGTAGATCGCGCGCAGCCGCGCGGCCAGCGTGGTCCTGCGTACCTCGCGGGTGGCGGTGCCCTCGACGGCGTCCTCGTCGTTCAGGTCGACCGCGTTGCCGTCGATGTCGAACAGCTGGAGCGTGTCCAGGCTGTCCGGGTCGTTGATCTCGTTGCCGGCGGTCAGCTGCGGGTCGGCGGGGAAGGCGTCGGTGGCCTCGCCCGTGATCGCGGTGAAGGAGGCCTTCGGCGGCAGCCCGAACGCCTGCCGCATCTGGTTGTAGGTCGGCATGCCGTGGTCGCGCCCGCGCTCGATGTCGACCGCGCCCAGGTCCACGACGCCGTTGAAGCACTCCGGCAGGCCGGGCCCGTCCAGGCACTCGGGGTTGCCGGACACCGGGATCTGGAAGAGCACGCTGCGCAGCTGGTTGTCGATCTGCTCGTCGTTCTTGTACTGCGACTCCAGGCCGAGCCCGAGCAGCATCGGGCCGAGCTGCACCTGCTCCAGCAGGTCCGGGTTGAAGAACGCCAGGTTCAGCGGGATCGCGATCTCCGCGTCGTCGCCGTCCACGGCGACCTCGACGCCCTGCGCCGCCAGCGCGTCCAGGGTGGCCTGCGAGTAGCGGGAGGCGTTGGTCTCCAGCTCGAACTCGCCGTGGATCATGCTGTGCGCGCGGTAGCCGACGGTGGCGAACTCGTTGCCAAGGTTCGCGTTGACGGCCGGGTTGTAGCCCGTGTAGCGCGGCAGGGCGACGCCGAGCGCGGGCAGGAACTCGTTGTAGGTGATGTACTGCTGCTCGGCCATGACCACCCGGCGGGCGATCTGGAACTTGTCCTCCTCGCTCAGCGCGCCGGGCAGGAGCGCGACGATCCGGTTGTGCTCACGGGCGAACAGCGTCTGGGTCGCGGTGAGGGACAGGTTCTCGTTCGCCCGTACGTCTCCGGCCACCATCGCCCGGCCCGGCTGCCCGATCAGTCGGCCGTTGAGCTCCATGACCGGCGCGGCGCCGGCGTTTCCGCGGGCGTCCCGGCGCGGCAGGTACCCGTTGGACAGCAGCAGCGTGGCGCCGTTGTTGGCCAGGTTGCCGTCCACCGGTCCGGTGCGCAGCCATTCCAGCCGCGTGTTGTCGGGGCCGTACACGGGGAATCCGTTGAGGTATGAACTGTTGGTGTTGGTCTGCTGGCGGGCGTTGCTCACGCCCGTGCCCGGCGCCGGATTCGACCGTACGAAGGGGATGTAGCCGAGGGTGTTGGTGAATTCCTCCAGGGGGTCGGAGGTGCTGAACGGAATATTGGCGGTTTCCCCTTGGGGGTCGCCGGGTTCCCTTCCGTCGCGCAGGCCGAAGGTGTGGTCGATGAACTGCCCCCAGGTGAATCCCCATTGGGTGACGCGCCGTTCGGAGAACAGGTTCTGGTTCGCGTCGTTGTGGACGCGGTTGCTGATGTTCCGTACGTTCGGCCCGCCGAACGGCTGGCTCAGCCCGTTCACGTAACGGGCGGCCCCGACCCGGCTGTACGGCGTGTTCGCCTGCCCCCACGTGGGGTTGGCGACGTTGTTGCCGCTGCCGTTGAGGCTCGCGACCGGGAACGGCACCACCGCGTGGGCGGCCGGAGTCCCGGTCAGCGTGACGGCTCCCGCGGCCACGAGCGCGGCGCCCAGCCGCGCGGCACGAGGAAATGGCATTGTCTGCTCCTGTCCGCCGGATAAGGCCCGTGTACGCCCGGCGTGTGGCGCCAGACTCGTCCTGGGCCGAATTACCGTCAATGGAGCAGATGCGACGTATACCCCTTAATGGAAAAGAACCCCTAAGGGGTATCCGGGAGGATCGCCGCTTAATTTCTGAAAGAAAGGGAAATGTGAGGCGGTGTTTTTCCCGGGACTCTTTCGAGCATATTCGTGGTCTGCGGCAGAGAATCATGGACGGGATCAGAGGATTGTTCATCGTCGTGGAAGGACCCAACGGGGTGGGGAAATCCACCGCGGTCCTGGGCCTGGCCGCGCGGCTGCGGGAACGCGGCCTCGCCGTGCACACGACGACCGAGCCGACGGACTCGCCGCTGGGCCGGCTCGTCCGGGAGGGCGAGGACCGCTGGAGCGGCCGGGCCTTCGCGCTGGCGGTGGCCGCCGACCGCACGCTCCACCTCGACCAGGAGATCCGGCCCGCGCTGGCCGCCGGCCAGATCGTGATCAGCGACCGGTACGCGCAGTCCTCCCTCGCCCTCCAGCAACTGGACGGCATCCCGCTCGGCGAACTCTGGCACTACAACGCGCACGTGCCCGCGCCGACCCTGTCCTGCTACCTGCGCGACCACCCCGCCGTCCTGGAGCGCCGGCTGCGCGAACGCCCCCGCCTCTCCCGCCTGGAACGCCTGGGCTCACCCGCCCGCGAACTCGCCCTGTACGACGACGTCCACCGCTTCCTGGAACCCCGCGGCTGGCCCCAGGCCCTGATCGACTGCCACGACCGCGACCCGGACGCCGTGGTCACCCAGATCCTCCGCGAACTGGGATGAACGTCACCCCGTCCAGCGGTACCGGTGCTCCGGCCGCCCCGCCGTCCCGTAGCGGGGCCGGAGCTCCGCCCGTCCGGTCGCGCAGAGATGCTCCAGATACCGCCGCGCGCTGACCCGCGAGAGCCCGGTGAGGTCGGCGGTCTCCGTCGCCGACAAGTCGGTCCCGGTACGGCGAAGAGTCTCCACGACCAGCGCGCACGTGGTGGCCGACAACCCCTTGGGCAGCGGTGCGCTGTCCAGGGCCGAGCCGAAGAGACGGTCCACGTCCTCCTGGCGGGCGTGCGACCCGAGCTGGGCGAGCCGCCGATGGGTGTCGGCGTAACGGGCGAGCCGGTCGGCGAGCGCGCCCGCGGTGAACGGTTTGATCAGGTAGTTGACGGCGCCCCCGTGCAGGGCGGCGCGTACGGTGCCGATGTCGCGGGCGGCGGTGATGACGAGCACGTCCACCGGCCGGGCCAGCCCGCGGATCGTGCGTAACACGTCGAGCCCCGACATGTCGGGAAGGTAGATGTCGAGCAGCACCAGGTCCGGGGCGTGCTCGGCGACGGCGGCGATGGCGGCCCGGCCGGTGTGCGCGGTGCTGACGACGGTGAAGCCGGGCGTCCTGGCCACGTAGCCGCCGTGGATGCGGGCCACCATGAAGTCGTCGTCCACGACGAGCACCTTCTTGCGCAGGTCAGTCTTGATCATCTCGCCTCCCGCCGCTAGCCGCCGCCATCGGCAGCAGGGCCGTGAAGACCGCGCCGCCCGTTCCGTCCGTGCCGTCCGTGTTGTGCAGGCGCACCCAGCCGCCCCGCCGCAGGCAGGTCTGGCGGGTCAGCGCGAGCCCGAGCCCGCGCGCCCCCGAATGGGCGATCTTGGTGGTGAAGCCCTCCCGGAAGACCTCCTCGGCCAGGTCCGGGGTGATGCCGGGACCGGAGTCGCGGACCCGCACGTGCAGCCCCGCCGGGTCGGTGCGGACCAGCACCTCGACGGTGCCGCCGGTGCCCTCCAGCGCGTCGATCGCGTTGGCCACCAGGTTGCCGACCACGAGCACGGCGTCCCGCGGGTCCGCCAGGTCCTCCACCCGCGACTCCTCGGCCACCACCAGCGACGCGCCCCGCTCGGCGGCCTCCGCCGCCTTGGCCAGCAGCAGTGCCGCCAGCGTGGGATCGGCCACCCGCTCCCTGATGCCCTGCGCGTACTGGCTGTAGGCCTCGGTCGTCTGCGTGATGTACCGCACGGCCGTCTCGTGCTCGCCCAGCTCCAGCAGGCCGACGACGGTGTGCATGCGGTTGGCGAACTCGTGCGCCTGGGCGCGGAGCGCCTCCGTGGTCGTGCTGGCGTCGTCGAGTTCGCGGGCCAGCCGTACGAGTTCGGTGCGGTCCCGCAGGGTCACCACCCAGCCGCGGTGCTGCCCGCGTACGGAGACCGGGGTGCGGTTGAGCACGAGGACGCCGCCGCGGTGGAGCACGATCCGGTCCTCGCCGGGGTCGCCGCCGCCGAGCACGTCCCTGACCCGGTCCGAGACCGGCATCTCGGTCAGGTCGCGCCCGACCACGTCGGAGGACAGGTCGAGCAGGTCCCTGGCGGCGTCGTTGGCCAGCGTCACCTTGCCGGACAGGTCGAGCGCCAGCACGCCTTCCTTGACGCCGTGCAGTACGCCTTCGCGCTGTTCCAGCAGGGCGGCGATCTCCTTGGGCTCCAGGCCGAAGGTCTGCCGCCGGACCCGGCGCGAGATCAGCGCCGCCGCCAGGGAGCCGGCGACGAGCACGGCGAGCACCGTCCAGAACAGCGGCGGGAGGGCCGCCCCGAGCTGTTCGGCGACGGTCTGCTCCAGCACGCCCACCGAGGTGAGGCCGATGACCTGGCCCGACGCGTCGAAGATGGGCGCCTTGCCGCGGACCGAGCGGCCGAGGGTGCCGGTCTGGAAGCCGCTCCAGGTCTGGCCGGTCTCCAGCACCTCCGAGCCGTCGGTGGACAGCCGTTTGCCGATGAGGCCGGGGTTGGGGTGGGCGTACCTGATCTGGTCGCGGTTGGCGATGACGACGTAGTCCGCGCCGGTGGCCTGCTGCACGCCCGCCGCGATCGGCTGGAGCAGCACCTCGGGGCGCGGGTACCGGAAGGCGTCGCGCACCTGGGGCAGGCCGGCGACGGACTGGGCGATGGCGAGGGCGCGCTGGCCGTACTGGTCGTCGAGCTGGCGGCGGGTGTGCTGGGCCCAGACGGTCGCGGTGCCGCCGACGGCGAGCAGGACGATGACCATCTGGAGCACGAAGAGCTGGGTGCCCAGGGAGGCGTTGGTCACCCGTCGCACGGCCTCTCACCTCCGGGATCAATGTCTGCGAAATATACGCAGCGGCGGATAACGGCCGGGTCGCGGGCACTGTGACCAATACCACCAATACGACGGCAAGCACATGAAGCATCGACTTCGTTCCCGCGGCCGCCCACCATCCTCACCACGTTCTCTCTCACGGTGTTGGAGTGGTTATGCGTATGCGCAGGCTGGCCGTCCTGGCGGCGGTGATCGCGGCGGTATCCGCGTGCGGATCGGGATCGGACACGGGTGCCGCGGCGAACGCGCTGCGCATCATGGCCCCGGCCGCGCCGGGCGGTGGCTGGGACCAGACCTCCCGTACGGCCGAGCAGGCCATCAAGTCGGTGGACCCCGCCAGGAAGGTCGAGGTCTTCAACGTGCCCGGCGCGGGCGGCACCATCGGCCTGGCCCAGCTCGCCGGCGACAAGGGCGACGGCGGGCTGCTGATGACCATGGGCCTGGTCATGGTCGGCGCGGTCGAGCAGAACAAGTCCCAGGTCACCCTGGCCGAGGTCACCCCCATTGCCCGGCTGACCGAGGAGTACGAGATCGTCGTGGTGCCGGCCGAGTCGCCGTTCCAGACCCTGAACGACCTGGTCGCCGCCTGGAAGGCGGACCCGGCGAAGGTCTCGGTGGCGGGCGGCTCCGCGGGCGGCACCGACCACATCGTGGCGGGCCTGATGGCCAAGGCGGCGGGCGTCGACCCCAAGCAGGTCAACTACATCGCCCACTCCGGCGGCGGCGAGGCGCTCAACGCGCTGCTCGGCAACAAGGTGTCGATCGGCATCTCCGGCATCGGCGAGTTCGCCGAGCACGTCAAGTCCGGCAAGCTGCGCTCCCTCGGCATCACCGCCCCGGCCCGCGTCCCCGGCCTCGAATCCCCGACGCTGAAGGAGGGCGGCCTGGACGTCGAGCTGGCCAACTGGCGCGGCTTCGTCGCCCCGCCCGGCCTCGACGACGCGGCCAGGAAGAACCTCACCGACCTGGTCACCAAGATGCACGACGGCCAGGCCTGGAAGGACGCGGTCGCCAAGAACGGGTGGATCGACTCGTTCCAGACCGGCCAGCCGTTCGCGGACTTCCTGGCCGCCGAGCAGAGCCGGGTCAAGGGCATCATCGCCGAAATGGGACTCGTGTCCTGATGTCCACCCCAGACGAACGGGACGGCGTCGTCACCCGTGACGCCGTCCCCGCCTGGCGCCGGCCCGAACTGGGGCTCGCCCTGACCGTGCTCGGGCTCGGCGTCTTCGTGATCGTTGGCACCGCCGGCGTGACGGCGGCGGCCTCCACCCTCGGACTCGGCCCCCGGTTCTTCCCGCTGCTGGTCGGGTCGGCCATGATCCTGATCGGCGTCTGCTACGTGCTCGACGTGCTGCGCGGCGGGCACGGCGACCCGGAGGAGAGCGAGGACGTGGACGCGGCCGCCCCGGCGGACTGGCGCGGCGTCGGCCTGGTCAGCGTCATCTTCCTGCTCTTCGCCGGGCTGCTCGACCTGCTCGGCTGGGTGGTCGCGGCGGCGCTGCTCTTCTTCGGCCTGGCGCTGGCGCTGGGCGCGCGGGAGCGGCTGCGGGCCGCCGCGGTGGCGGTCGTGCTGTCCGTCGCGACGTACCTGGCGTTCGTGAAGGGCCTCGGGGTCACCCTCCCCGCGGGCCTGCTGGACGGGGTGATCTGAGTGGACTCGCTCACCCTGCTCCTGGACGGCTTCGCCACCGCCCTCACCCCCGTCAACCTGCTGTACGCGCTGCTGGGCGTCACCCTCGGCACCCTCGTCGGCGTGCTGCCCGGCATCGGCCCCGCCATGACCGTGGCGCTGCTCCTGCCGATCACCTTCAACGTGCCCCCGGCCAGCGCGTTCATCATGTTCGCCGGCATCTACTACGGCGGCATGTACGGCGGCTCCACCACCTCGATCCTGCTCAACACGCCCGGCGAGAGCTCCTCCATGATCACCGCCCTGGAGGGCAACAAGATGGCCAGGCGCGGCCGGGCCGCCCAGGCCCTGGCCACGGCCGCCATCGGCTCGTTCGTGGCCGGCACGATCGCCACCGCGCTGCTGGTGGTGGCCGCGCCCCTGGTGGTGGACTTCGCGATCTCCTTCGGGCCCGAGGACTACTTCGCGCTGGCGATCCTGGCCTTCACCGCGGTCTCCTCGGTGCTGTCCCGCTCGGTCGTCCGCGGCCTGGCCTCGCTCGGCCTGGGCCTGGTCATCGGCCTGGTCGGCATCGACCAGCAGACCGGGCAGGCCAGGCTCACGCTGGGCGTCCCGCAACTGCTCGACGGCATCGACGTGGTGATCGTCGCGGTCGGCCTGTTCGCCCTCGGCGAGGCGCTCTACGTGGCCTCCCGCCTGCGCCACGCGCCGCCCGAGGTGGTGCCGGTGGGCCGCGCCTGGATGGGCCGCCCGGACTGGGCCCGCTCCTGGCGGCCCTGGCTGCGCGGCACCGCGCTCGGCTTCCCCTTCGGCGCACTGCCCGGCGGCGGTGCCGAGATCCCCACCTTCCTCTCGTACGCGGTGGAGAAACGCCTGGCCAAAGGCCCCGCCAAGGAGGAGTACGGCAAGGGCGCCATCGAGGGCGTGGCCGGTCCCGAGGCGGCCAACAACGCCTCGGCCGCGGGCACCCTGGTGCCGCTGCTCACCCTCGGCCTGCCCACCTCCGCCACGGCCGCCATCATGCTGGCCGCCTTCCAGCAGTACGGCCTGCAGCCAGGACCCCAGCTCTTCGACCACAACCCGGCCCTGGTGTGGGGCATGGTGGCGTCCCTGTTCATCGGCAACACCATGCTGCTGGTGCTCAACCTGCCACTCGCCCCGGTGTGGGCGCGGGTGCTGCGGGTGCCCCGGCCGTACCTGTACGCCGGGATCGTGCTGTTCGCCGCGCTGGGCGTGTACGCGCTGAACAACTCCTGGGTGGACCTGGTGGTGCTCTACCTGCTCGGGCTGCTCGGCTTCGCGATGCGGCGGTTCGGCCTGCCGGTGGCGCCCGCCGTGATCGGCCTGATCCTGGGACCGATGGCCGAGATCCAGCTGCGCCGCGCGCTCGCCATCGGCGCGGGCGACGTGAGCACGCTGGTGGCCAGCCCGGTCGCCGCCGTACTGCTGGCGCTGGCCGCGCTCGCCCTGCTGACTCCGCTGCTCCGGAGACTCTTCGCCCGCTGACCCGTTTCTCTGTCGAATCGGTACGCACTCGTCACCGGGCTCGACAAAGATCCCACTATGGCCAAATTAGGGTTTCCGTTCACTCTTGGAGTTGGTTCGGGGGAACCGTCCCCCGATGGGGTGATCTTGTGGACGCGGCTCGCGGTGGAGCCGCTGCACGCGAGCAAGCCCGGCGGCATGCCGAACCAGACGTTCACCGTGCGCTGGGAACTGGCCGAGGACGAGGCGTTCACCCGTGTCGTCCAGTCCGGGAACGCTCCCGCGCAGCCGGACTGGGCGCACAGCGTGCACGTGCGGGTCAGCGGGCTGCGGGCGTGGACGGAGTACTTCTACCGGTTCAGCGTGGACGGGCACACCAGTCCCGTCGGGCGTACCAAGACGGCCCCCGCGGCGGACTCCACCGAGACGATCAAGATCGGGGTCGTCTCCTGCCAGCGGTACGAGCACGGGTTCTTCACCGTGCTCCGGCACCTGGCCAACGAGCGGCCGGACGTCATCTTCCATCTGGGCGACTACGTCTACGAGTACGGCAAGCCCGCCAACCCGCAGCCGGGGCGGTACATCCGGCCGCTGGAGTCGACGGAGGAGTGCAGGACGCTGGCCGCCTACCGGCGCAGGTACGCCCGCTACCAGATGGACAAGGACCTCCAGGCCGCCCACGCCGCCGCGCCGTGGATCACCATGCCGGACGACCACGAGGTGCGGGACAACTACGCGGGCCTCTCGCCGGGGGACGGGTCGAGCGCGTCCGCGTTCCTGAAACGGCGGAACGCCGCGTACAAGGCGTACTACGAGCACCTGCCGCTGCGGGTGCGGCCGGTCGGGAACAACCTGCAGTTCTACCGCTGGCGGCCGTACGGCAGGGTGGCGGACTTCATGTTCGTGGACGCGCGGCAGTACCGGCGGGGCCGGGACATGCTGGGGGCCGAGCAGCAGGAGTGGCTGACCACCCGGCTGCGCACCTCGACGGCGCGGTGGAAGGTGATCGCGCAGGCGCTCTTCTTCGCGCCGCGCAAGTTCCCGCTGGAACCGCCCAGCACCGACGCCTGGGACGGCTTCCCGGAGAGCCGGGCCAAGGTGCTGGCGGCGGTCACCGGCGATCTGGTGGTGCTGAGCGGGGACGTGCACAACGCCTGGGCGGGGGAGTTCGCCGGCGGGGTGGAGTTCGTCACGAGCTCGGTCACCAGCCGCCCGCCGGCCACGGACGGGAACGCGATGCTGGCGCTCAACCCGCACCTCAAGTATTTCGACGGCAGGCGCGGCTACCTGGTGGTCACGGCCGGGATGTCGGACTTCACGGTGGACTACCGGACGGTCGCGTTCGTGGACCAGCCCGCCGCGCCGGTGGTCACGGCCGCGGGGTTTCGTGTCCTCGGCAACAAACTTCAACGAACCGATCTGTGAAATGGGAGGTCAGCCCACTAGCGAATAGGAAAGTTTCCTATTAGATTTCGGGCATGTCCAAGTGCGGTGCCGCATGACGCGAAGCACGGAGCTGTTGCGTCTGGCAGACACGGTCCTGTTCCCCGGCTTCCTGGGAACCACGCCCCCCGACTGGCTGCGGCGTCGCCTCGGCGACGGCCTGGCCGGGGCGGTCCTCTTCTCCCGCAATGTGGACACGCCCGCCCAGCTGGCCGAGCTGACGGCCGCGCTGCGCGCGGAGAACCCCGACATCGTCGTCGGCATCGACGAGGAGGCCGGGGAGGTGACCCGCCTGGAGGCCCGTACGGGCAGCTCCCGGCCCGGCAACTACGCGCTCGGCGTCGTGGACGACGAGGCCCTGACCGAGGCGGTCGCCCGGGACATCGGCTGGGACCTGGCGGCGGCGGGGGTCACCATCGACTTCGCGCCCGCCGCGGACGTGAACTCCAACGCGGACAACCCGGTGATCGGCCTGCGCTCCTTCGGGGCGGACCCCGCCCTGGTGGCCCGGCACACCGCGGCGTGGGTGCGCGGCCTCCAGTCGGCGGGCGTGGCCGCGTGCGCCAAGCACTTCCCCGGGCACGGGGACACCTCGGTCGACTCCCACTACAGCGTGCCGGTGGTGGCGGGCAGCCGCGAGGACCTGGACGAGGTCGAGCTCCGGCCGTTCCGGGCCGCGATCGCCGAGGGCGTGCGCTCGATCATGACCGGCCACCTGCTCGTGTCCGCGTACGACCGGGAGCTGGCGGCCACGCTGAGCCCGCACATCCTGACCGACCTGCTCCGGCGCGACCTCGGCTTCGAGGGGCTGATCATCACCGACGGCATCGAGATGGCGGCGGTCTCCGGCCCGTACGGCATCGGCGGGGCCAGCGCGCGGGCCATCGCGGCCGGGGCCGACGCCATCTGCGTGGGCGGCGAGAACTCCGACGAGGCCGTCGTCGAGCTGATCAGGGACGCGATCGTGGACGCGGTGTTCGAGGGCTGGCTGCCGGAGGAGCGGCTGGCCGACGCCGCCGCGCGGGTCAGGACGCTGGCCGCCTGGCGTCCCGAGCGGGCGGCGCCGGCGACCCGGGAGCCGGTGGGGCTGGCCGCGGCGCGCCGGGCCGTCCGGGTGCGCCGGGACGACGGCACCCTGCTGCCGCTGGTGGTGGCGCCGCACGTGGTGGAGCTGTCGCCGGAGATGAACCTAGCGATCGACAAGGGCATGCCGTGGGGCGTCGGGGAGCCGCTGGGCAAGCTGCTGCCGGGGACCACCGTGACCCGGCTGCACGAGCCCGAGCTGGCCGACGGCCTGCCCGCCGACGTGCTCGCGCAGGCCGTGGACCGGCCGCTGGTGATCGTGGTCAGGGACGCGCACCGGCACGCCTGGCAGATGGACGCCCTGGCGCACCTGCTCTCCCGGCGGCCGGACGGCATCGTGGTGGAGATGGGCCTGCCGGGGCGTACCGACCTGGGCGCGGCGCACATCGCCACGCACGGCGCGGCGCGGGTCTGCGGGCAGGCGGCGGCCGAGACGCTGACGGGTCAGGTGGACGCCTTCTCCTGACGGGGATACGCCCTGACATTTCCAGACCTCAGGGACCACGCCCAGGTGGAGGGCGTGGTCCCTGAGCCTTTCCCGACACGCCCGATCAAGATTTGACTACTCAGAGCTATCAATCGGCAACGCTCAGCTATATGCTCGCTATTGCTTTGACCGGCCAGATCAACCGGGAGTCAACGAATGCGGACGGCTGGGCCCGTCGTCCCCGTTCTGCTCGCGGCTCTGGCGTACCCCAAGGAGCGAGATGTTCAAGAAGATCGCCGTGACCGGCGCCTTGCTCACCGCCGCCTGCGGCGCGAGCCTGATCGCCGCCCCGGCGCACGCCGACAGCTGGACCGACAACTGGAGCTCCAACCGGGACTCCGCGCAGTCGGGCAACAACTTCGGCTGGGTGGTCGCCCGGAACGCCGGCTCCGGCAGCTCCACCAACGTCAACAACATCAATGGCGTCGCCGCTACCGCGTCCGGCGGCAGCATCACGGTCACCTACATCTTCCACTAGGCCCCCGACGCGTCATCGCACGGCCGAGCAACCCTCTCAGAACTGACTAAGGAGACGAGATGTTCAAGAAGATCGCCGCGACCGGAGCCGTCCTCGCCGCCACCTGTGGCGCCGTCCTGCTGGCGGCCCCCGCCCAGGCCGACACCTGGACGAAGAACACCAGCCGGAACAGCGACTCCGCCCAGTCCGGCAACAACTTCGGCCACATCGCCGCCACCAACGTGGGCAGCAGGGGTGCCACCAACGTGATCAACATCAACGGCATCGCGGGCACCGCGACCCGCGGGGGCAGCGTCGGCCTCTCCTACCGGTTCGACGACTGACGACTGACCGGTGGGACGTGCGCGCCGGGACCCGGAAGGGCCCGGCGCGCGCCGCTGTTGTACACATGAGCATCGTGAGTACAACAAGGAGAGCCATGAAGGTCGCGTACGTCACCTGGGACGGCCCCGACGACGAGAGGGAGCCGGTGCTCGCGGCCTGGCTGGGCGCCGACATCGAGGGCGCTCCGGTGCGCTGGGACGATCCCGCCGCGGACTGGTCCTCCTTCGACGCGGCGGTGGTCCGCTCGACCTGGGACTACACCCACCGGCGGGACGAGTTCACGGCCTGGGCCCGGCGGGCGGGCGCGGCCACCCGGCTGCTCAACCCGGCCACCGTGCTGACCTGGAACACCGACAAGACCTACCTGCGCGACCTGGGCGTGCCGATCGTGCCGACCCACTGGACCGCCGTGGACATCCCGGTCTGGGACGAGTACGTGGTGAAGCCCGCCATCTCCGCGGGCGCGCGGGACACGATCAGGACGCGGGACCGGCAGCAGGCCGAGGCCTTCGCCGTCGAACTGGAGAGCCAGGGGCGCACGATCATGGTGCAGCCCTACCTGCCGACCGTCGAGCACGAGGGCGAGCTGTCGCTCCTCTACTTCAACGGCCAGTTCAGCCACGCGGTGCGGCGCAACCCGATGCTCCCGCCCCAGGGTGTGAGCGCGTCCGCTACGGAGCTCACCAGGTACTCGCTGCGCGACCCCGACGACGACCAGTTCGAGCTGGCCGAGCAGGTGCTGGGCCAGGTCGCCGAGGAGCTGCTCTACGCGCGGGTGGACCTGGTGCGGATGCCGGACGGGGAGCCGGTGCTGATCGAGCTGGAGCTGACCGAGCCGTACCTCTACCTGGAGGCCGAGCTGGACGCGCCCGACATGTTCGCCAAGGCGCTGGCCGACATGCTAGCCACCGGTTGAGAGGCCGCCGTCGACCGGGATGACGGCCCCGGTGAGGTAGGCGCCGGCCCGGCTGGCCAGGAAGACGGCCGCGCCTGCCATGTCGTCGGGGCGGCCGATCCGGCCGAGCGGGACGTGGCTCTCGATGGCGCCGCGGGTGGCCGGGTCGTCGAGCGCGAAGGCCATCATCTTCGACTCGAACGGGCCGGGGGCGATCGCGTTGACGGTGATCGACTCGCGGGCCAGTCGCTGGGCGAGGTGGCGGGTGAGCATGTGCACGCCCGCCTTCGCCGCCGAGTAGGCGTAGTTCTCCATGGCGGGCACGCGCAGGCCGTCCACCGAGCCGATGTTGATCACGCGGGCCGGGTCCTCCGGCCCGGCGGCGGCCCGCAGCAGCGGCAGGAACTGCTGGGTCAGGTAGAAGACGCCCTTCACGTTGATGTTCCAGAGCTTGTCGAAGGCGCTCTCCGGGTATTCGGCCAGCGGCGCTCCCCAGGTCGCGCCCGCGTTGTTGACCAGCACGTCCAGCCTGGACTCCCGGGCCGAGACCGCCTCCACCAGCGCGGCCACCCCCTCGGCCGTGGACAGGTCGGCCTGGACCGCCACGCAGCCGAGCTCCTCCGCCGCCGCGTCCAGCTCGGACTTCTTCCTGGCCGAGATGTAGACCGTGGCCCCCGCGTCCAGGAAACCCGACGCGATCATGCGGCCGATGCCGCGCGAGCCCCCGGTCACCACGACCGTCTTGCCCGCCACCGAGAACAGAGTCATGACGGAAGCATACCGACCAGTCGGTCAGGCGCGGGAAATACGCTCGCGGGGAGCGGATGTTGTCGCTAAGGTGAGCCGCATGATCAGACGAGCCGCCATGACGACGACGCCGGAGGTTGTCCCGGCGCGCTGATTCCTGATGTGCCAAGCCCGGGGCGACGCCCCGGGCTTTCGTGTTCCCCGGTCGCTCGCCCCCTTCCGCGAGGAGACCGTCATGTACGACCACCGCAAGCTCGGCCGCGAGCTGGACCTGTTCGACACCGACCCGCTGATCGGTTCCGGGCTGCCGTACTGGCTGCCCGACGGCGCCGCCGTACGGCTGGCGCTGGAGGAGTACGTCAGGGACGTGGAACGCCGGGCCGGATACCGGCACGTGTACTCGCCCGTCCTGGGCAAACGCGAGCTGTACGAAATATCAGGACACTGGGCGCACTACCACGAGGACATGTTCCCGCCCATGGACCTCGGCGGGGAGCAGGTGGTGCTGCGGCCCAGCCTCTGCCCGCACCACGCGCTGATGTTCCGCGCCCGCGGCCACAGCTACCGCGAGCTGCCGCTGCGGCTGGCCGAGCTCGGCGGCATGCACCGCGCCGAACTCTCCGGCGTGCTCGGCGGGCTCACCCGGGTGCGGGCCATCCAGCTCAACGACGCCCACATCTTCTGCGCCCCCGGCCAGGCCGTGGACGAGGCCCGCGCCGCGCTCGACCTGATCGCCGCCGCGTACCGCGCCATGGACATCCGGCCGGTGCGGTACCGCCTGTCCCTGCCGGGGCCGGGCGGGAAGTACGTGGCCGACCCCGGGCTGTGGGAGCGGGCGAGCGCGCTGCTGGAGGAGGTGCTGAAGGAGGCCGGCCTGCCGTACGAGGCGGAGGAGGGGGAGGCGGCGTTCTACGGGCCCAAGATCGATGTTCAGATCGCCGACCACGCCGGGCGCGAGTCCACCCTGTCCACCGTGCAGATCGACTTCTACCAGCCGGAGCGCTTCGACCTGCACTACACCGGCCCGGACGGCGGCCGGCACCGGCCGGTCATGGTGCACCGCAGCATCGTCGGCAGCGTGGAGCGCGCGGTCGCCCACCTCATCGAGGTGCACGGCGGAGCCTTCCCGGCCTGGCTGGCGCCGCGCCAGGTGGTCGTGCTGCCGGTCTCGGAGGCGGAGATCCCGGCGGCCGAGGCGCTCGCCGGGCGCTGCCGCGAACTCGGGCTGCGCGCCGACGTGTCGGCCCAGGGTTCGCTGTCGGCGCGCATCCGGGCGGCGCACCTGACCCCGTACCAGGCGGTCGTCGGGTCCCGGGAGGCCGCCGACGGGAGCGTCTCGCTGCGCCTGCGCGGGTCCCGGAGTCTGCCGCCGATGCCGGTCGGCGAGGCGCTCGGCAAGATCGCGGCTCTGGCCGGGACGCGCCGGCCCGAGCTGTGGGAGGAATGAGCCGTCCGGGCGGCAGTGCTTTCCCGGCTTTACGAACGAGAGGTCTATTCTTCGTAGCGAATCAGCGGCTACGGGTGGAGGCGGAAGCGGTGGAGATCGAGCAGGCGCGGCGGGAGTACGAGGAGCTGCGGGGGAAGGGCCTCAAGCTGGACCTCACCCGCGGGAAGCCGTCGTCGGCGCAGCTGGATCTGTCGGCGGAGCTGTTGCGGCTGCCGGGGGACGCGTACACGGCGGCGGACGGCAGCGACACCCGCAACTACGGCGGGCTCCAGGGGCTCGCGGAGCTGCGGGCGCTGTTCAGCGGCGCCCTGCAGGTCCCGGCGGACCAGCTGATCGTGGGCGGGAACTCCAGCCTGGCGATGATGCACGACACGCTCGTGTACAGCCTGCTCGGCGTCCCGGTCGGCGGCGAGCGCCGGTGGGCGGACGAGGAGCGCGTGACGTTCCTCTGCCCGGTGCCCGGCTACGACCGGCACTTCGCGCTGTGCGAGCGGTTCGGCATCGAGCTGATCCCGGTCGCGATGACCCCGGCGGGCCCCGACATGGACGAGGTCGAGCGGCTGGTCGCGGCCGACGCGGGCGTCAAGGGCATCTGGTGCGTGCCCAAGTACAGCAACCCGGACGGGGTCAGCTACAGCGCGGAGACCGTGGCCCGGCTGGCCGCGATGCCGGCCGCCGCCCCCGACTTCCGGATCTTCTGGGACAACGCGTACGCGGTGCACCACCTCACCGACCAGCCGGTGGAGATCGCCGACGTGCTGGCGCTGGCGGCCGAGGCGGGCCACCCCGACCGGGTCTTCGTCTTCGGGTCCACCTCGAAGGTGACGCTGGCCGGCAGCGGGGTGTCGTTCTTCGGCTCCTCGCCCGCCAACGTCGCCTGGTACCTGGGCTACCTGGGCAAGGGCACGATCGGCGCGGACAAGGTCAACCAGCTGCGGCACGTGCGCTTCCTGCGGGACGAGAACGGGCTGGCCGAGCACATGCGCAAGCACGCGGAGCTGATCCGGCCGAAGTTCGAGGCGGTGGACCGCATCCTGGCCAAGGAGCTCGGCGGGACCGGCCTGGCCACCTGGTCGAGCCCGGTCGGGGGCTACTTCATCAGTCTTGAGGTGCCGGAGGGGTGCGCCAAGGAGGTCGTGCGGAAGGCCGCGGAGGCGGGGATCGCGCTGACGCCGGCGGGAGCCACCCATCCGTACGGGGACGACCCGGCCGACCGGACGATCCGGATCGCGCCCACGTACCCGGATCTGGAGGAGCTGGAGGCGGCCATCACCGGTCTGGCCACGTGTGTGCGGCTGGTCGGCGCGGAGAAGGCGCGCGGCTGATTCCGAGAGCCGAAACGGCTTCCTTCCCGTTCGGGGAGGGAGCCGTTTTTCTTTCTACGGTTACGTGTCCTGGCGGGCGTGGGGGACCCGCCAGGACACGTACCGCCCCGGCGTGGCGCGTACGACCCCGGCGAGGGATGGGGTCGTCCGTGCCGTTAGTCGCGCGGAGTCAGCGGGATCCGGCCGCCTTCGGCAGATTCGACCGGACCTCGAATGTGGCGTTGGCAGTGGTGCCGGCCCAGGTGCTGTAACGCGTAGCGCAGTAAACGCGTTGCCTCACCGGGGTGGCGCGACGACGAGTGACGCGCACGGACCGCCGACACCGGGCACCCCCATTGGATGGATTTGTACCAACGTTTGGATAATGCGCGGATCGCACCGTCAGGTCAAGTGGTTGTTCCAAGTCAGACCGAGATCGTCTAGATTTGTTGGCACAAAAGGGTGGATTGAGGGAAAATGGCACGATCGTCGCTCTACCAGCAGGTGGCCTCCGAACTCCGGCGGGCGATCTACTCGGGCGAATTCGGGCCCGGCGATCAGATCCCCACCGAGACCGAGCTCATGGACGGTCACCAGGTCAGCCGCAACACGGTACGCCTGGCGTTAGGCGAGCTCGAGAACGAGGGACTCATCCTCCGGATGCGCCGGCGCGGCACCTTCGTCCGGGAACGGCGCCCCCTGCTCATGCGCCCGCAGGACGAGCTGTTGCCGCGCGGCGACAGCCGGCCCCGCTTCGACTCGTTCGTGTACGCGGTCACCTCCGAGGGCCGCCAGGCCGATCAGAACATCGAGGTTCAGATCGTCCAGCCGCCGGAGGACATCGCCACGCGGCTGGAGCTCGTGGAGGAACGGGCCCTCGCCGTGGTGCGGCGTCGGCTGCGGTTCGTGGACGGGCAGCCGTACAACACCAACGACTCCTACTTCCCGCTGAAGCTGGTGAGCGACTCCGAGATCGTGCGCCCCGGCGACATCAAGCGGGGCGCGAACCGGGTGCTGGAGGAGCTCGGGCACCCCCAAGTCCGCGTTATCGACGATATTTCGGCACGTATGCCGACACCCGATGAATCCGCCCGGTTGCAGCTGGAGCCGGGCACCCCCGTTGTGGTCTATGTCCGAGTTGGGTACGACGAGGAGGACGTGCCCGTCCGTGTCGCCGTATCCGTGTTACCCGCCGACAAACATCTGATCAGGTACGAGCTGGAACGTCATTGACCGAACACGGGCCGCCCCGATAGGGCGGCCTTTCGCGTGGTGCCGCCGCGAGCGACCCCCTGGCCGCGCTCGGGGCAGCGGTGACGTGTGCCAGAAACGGCGTAACCGCCGATATCACGCCCGCCTTCTCGCGCGCGGGCGCTCTTTCCGGTCGCCCCTAACGACCTCGTGAACCCCTCTCGCCGCCATCTGGGCTGGAAGCCGTGCGGCGTCGAACCGTGACTCTACGTAATCACAACGACACCCGTAGCAACGAAAGGACCTGTCATGCGCTCTGACACCCTCAATCTCTCTGGAGAACTCACGCTCCGCAGGGCTACCCCGGGCGACCTTTCGGGCGTGCTCGCACTGCTGGCCAGCGCCGCCAGCTGGCTCAACGCGCTCGGCGTGCGGCAGTGGCCGGCGAACGGCTTCCCGGCCGAGCGCATCGAGCCGCTCATCGGCGACGGCGTGCTGTACGTGCTCGACGCCCAGAGCGCCGAGGGAACGGACCTGGCCGGGGTGATGGCGCTGGACGACAATGCCGACGCCGAGTTCTGGATGCCGGGCGACCGTCCGGAGGCCGCGCTGTACGTGCACAAGCTGGCCGTCAACCGGGCCTTCTCCGGAATCGGCGTGGGCGAGGCGTTACTGGACTGGGCGGGGCTGCGCGCCCTGGCCGCCGGCTGCCGCCACGTCCGGCTGGACTGCTCCAAGGACAACGACCGCCTCCAGCGCTACTACCTGGGGCAGCGCTTCCGGCACGTGCGCACCGTGGACCTGCCGCACCGGGCCTCCGGCGCCCTGTTCGAACGCCCGGCGGGGGTGCGCGGCGGCTTCATGCCGGCCCGTCTGCACGATCTGACCGCGTATGTCCCCAAGCAAAAGGCCCTGCTATCACACTGACTCGGGGCTGAACAGGGCGGATGCCGTACGGCCCCGCAAACGGACCCGATAATGTTCGGTCCATGACCGGATCGCTGCTTGAAGTGATCGCGCTGGACGTGCGCGATGCCGTGGCCGCCGAGGAAGGCGGCGCGGACCGCTTGGAGATCGTGGCGGACATGTCCGCGGACGGGCTCACCCCCGCCCCGGAGACGGTCGCCGCGATCTCCAAGGAGTGCACGCTTCCGCAGATGGTCATGCTGCGGTCCAACGCGGGCTTCACGGTCGGCCCCGACGAGCTGGACCGGTTGCGCCGGTCCGCCAAGGAGTTGTCCGAGGCGGGCGCGGCCGGCTTCGTCTTCGGCTTCCTCGACGGCGAGGGGGCCGTGGACCGGGGCGCCACCGAGGCGCTGATCCACGCGGTCGCGCCGCTGCCGTGGACCTTCCACCGCGCGGTGGACCACGCCGCCGACGTGCAGGCGGGGTGGCGGGCGGTCCGGCTGCTGCCCAACCTGGCCACCGTGCTGTCGGCGGGATCGCCGAAGGGCGTGGGCGGCGGGCTGCCGATCCTGCGCACCCGCGCCGAGGCCGGGGACGGCGCCCTGATCATGGCGGGCGGCGGCCTGCGGCGTGAGCACGTGCCGGTGCTGCACGACTACGGCGTCAAGGCCTTCCACGTGGGCGGCGCGGTGCGGGAGTCCTGGGAGTCGCCCGTGCAGCGCGCCCGGGTCGCGGAGTGGCGGCGGCTACTCGACGCCTAGCCCGCCCAGGCAGTGGTCGGCGCGGACCAGCGCCGCGGTCATGGTCTTCACGGTGGCGGGTTCGTCCATCACCCCGCCCTCCTGGCGACGCTCCCGCCAGGCCCGGACGCGGGACCGGTATTCCTCGTAGTGGCGCAGGTGGAAGGCGTAGCTGGTGGCGTAGCGGCTGACCAGGTGGGACGGGTGCATGTCCCAGCCCTGGTAGAAGCCGTGCGTGAGCGAGTGCCGTACCAGCCGGGAGTGGCGCAGCCAGAGGTCGCGCACGTCGTCGCCGTCGTCGGAGGCGGGCGAGGCGGCCAGCGAGCCGTCGGAGAGCTCGACGCCCTCCGGGAGCAGCGTGGTCTGCATGAGATGCCGGGCGTGGTCGCAGGCCGGATGGTCGAGACGCTGCTCGTGCGGGGACAGCCCGCAGGCGGCCGTGTAGTCGAAGACCCCGAAATGCGCGGCCCTGAGCCTGCCGCCGGAGAGCGCGGTGGCCTCGCCGAGGAACAGCAGCGTCTGCGGCGCCTCCACCTGCATCTCAAAACCCAGACTCTGGTACGGCAAGCCCAGCCCTTGCTCTAATTCATCCAGAAATGTCGCGAATTGCCCGAGATATGCGGACATAAGCACTTTTGGGAAGGTGACGGTGAAGCCCGCCGGGAGATGGCCGACATGGCGGATGACGGTGGTGAGGAAACCGTCCAGCGTGCGGGTCGAGCGGGCCGGGTCGCCGTCGGCGAAGGACTTCACCCGCAGGCCCCAGCGGCGGGGGAGGGCTCCCGCCGCGTGCATGGCGGCGATCGCCTCGGCCGCCCGCACGGTGTCGGCGTCCTCATCGGGCCGCACGCCGTAGCCGTCCTCGAAGTCCACGCGCAGGTCCTCGATCGGCTCGGTCGCCAGCTTGGCCGTCACCCTGGGCAGGCCGTCGTGGCCGAACAGGGCGGCGAAGGACTCGGGGGTGGGGAGGTGGCGGGCCAGCAGGTCCGCGGCGGCGCGGCCCCAGTCGGCCGGGGTCGCCGGGGTCAGCCGGTCGGCCGGCACGTAGACGGTGTGCACGGGCTGCCAGGAGAGGTTCGGCGCCGGGTAGCGGGCTTGCTGTTCTCCGTGGGTCTCGGCGAATCCCGCGATCTCCACCGGGCCCAGGGTGGTGTCCATCCGGCGATCCTGGCAGATCGCGGGTCAGCGGGGAAACGCGGAGACCCCGGGCGGCATGTCGGCGCTCAGGCCGTTCAGGAGGTTCAGGACGCCGGCCAGGTGGGTGCGGTCGTTGACGCCGACCTTGGCGTACAGGCGGTGCAGGTGGTTGCCGACCGTACGGTGGGACAGGCCGAGCCAGTCGGCGATCTCGCGGTTGGTCAGGCCCCAGGAGGCGAGCTGCCCGACCTGCTGCTCGCGGCCGGTCACGGGGGTGTCGCCGGGGGCGAGGCGGTGGATGTGGTGGCGGGCGCGGAGCGGGCCCACCCATTCGCGGATCACGGCCTGGTACATGGGGTGCGCGAGCCGTACGAGCAGGGCGCCGCCGCGCGGGCGGGTGGTGATGAGGCCGCGGCGTTCGACCCGGTGGACCGCGTCGGGGTGATCCCCGGCGAGCAGGATCCCGGCATCGACCGACTCGTGCACGGCGACGAGCTCGAGCACGTCGCGCTCCTCCTCGTCCAGGTCGCCGATCTCGGCGCTGACCAGCTCGCGCAGGCTCAGGCTGAGCGGCAGCCCGCCGCGCGAGCACCAGACCCCGTCCACCAGGGCCAGCGCCCCCGCGGCCACGGCGGCGCTGACGAGCTCGCGCAGGAAACGCAGGTTTCCGGCGGCGGCGCGCCAGAACGTGCGCACGGTCTCGCCGTCCACCCGGTCGCCGAGCGCGGCCGTGAGCAGGCGGCCGGCGTGCTCCTGGCGGAGGGGCGACAGCTCCAGGCGGGGCAGGCCGAGCGCGCGCAGCGGCGCGGGCAGATCGGCGCCCGATCGGGTCACCGCGATGACCGTGGCCCGCTCGGACCGCTCGCGGGTCGCCAGGTGGTGCAGGAGCGCGGCCGAGGTCTCGTCCAGCAGGTGCGCGTCGTCGGCGATCAGCAGCGGGCGCGGGCCGAGCCGCTCGGCCGCCCAGGCGAACAGGTTCGCGGCGGGCGGGCCGGCGGGCAGCAGATGGGCGAAGGCCCCCAGCGGCACGGCGGAACCCGTGCCGCTCAGGCGCAGGCCGTGCAGGCAGGCCGCGAGGGCGCTCTTGCCGACCCCGGGCGGGCCGGTGAGCAGCGCCCCGCCCGTCCGCGCGGCGGCTCCCAGAGCGGCGCGCTCCTCGTCACGGCCGACGAAAGGCCACCTGATCATCAGCCCACCACGGTCTTCCAGGCGCCGCAGCCGGGCCGGCTGGCCGTCTGCACCTTGTCGCAGACCCGCACCTTGACCGACCGGGGGGAGTTGAACTCCACGGTCACGTGCGTGCTGCCCGGCGCGTGGACGCGGGACTCGCCCGGGTGGAAGGCGACCCAGCTCTCGCGCGGGCTCCAGGAGATGTACAGGTACGCGCTGGAGCCCTCGCCGTGGCGGTCCCTGAGCGTGCCGTCCAGGACGCGGCGCGAGCCCTGCCTGGTCAGCGTGTAGGTGAAGGTGTCGCGCTTGGGCGCGCTTCCGGAGGGAACGGCGACCCAGGCGGAGTGGACGGTGACCGCGCGCCGGGCCTGCGCGGCGGCCGCCGGCGGCGCGAGGGCCGCGATCATCAGCAGGCCGAGGGCTGTACCGAGAATCGTTCGCATGGCTCCAGTGCAGCCGCACCGGCTCGCGGATCGCTCACCGATCGCTTGTGAAGCGCTTGCCCCCAGGTCAGCCGCACTGCCGCTGGTACGGATACCCGCGCAGGAACACATCCCACTCCGCCGGGCTGAGATCGCGCCCGGCCACCGCGCACACCCGCCGCCGGGCGGACTCCAGGCCGAGGTCCCAGCGGTGCACGGACCGGTCGCTGGACACGCTCACCAGCGCGCCGTCCCGGAAGGTGAGGAACCTCGACGTGTTGTCGTACGGCCCCGGCGTTGTGCCGATGAGGAGCCCGGTGGCCTGCTCGTGCAGCGCGATCCGGCCGTCCTCCTGGCTGCTGGCCACGAACCGTCCGTCGGGGGAGAGCGCGACGCTCCGGTACGCCCCCGGCCGGGTCCGCGCCAGCACCCGGCGCGACGCCCACGTCCCCGGCTCCCACAGCGACAGCTGCCCGTCGTCGGCGCCGAACGCGACCAGCCCGTCCCGGCCGAAGCCGATCGCCGTGACCTCGGCGTCGCCGCGCGCCACCGCCAGCGGCGGCCGGACCGGCTTCCCGCCCGCGTCCAGCACGGCCACCGTCCCGTTCACCATCCCGACCAGCAGATTCGCGCCGTCCGGCGTGTACGCGAGGACCGACGCCTTGGCCGGCAACCCGGCCGTGGCCAGCGTCGCGCCCGACCCGGTGTCGACGATCTCGACCACCGGCCGGTCGGCGATCGTGTCGTGCGGCGCGGTGGTGATCGCCAACCGGCCGCCGTCGGAGGAGAGCGCCGCCAGCGGATTGAAGATCCTGCGCCTGACCCCTCCGATCACCTCCACGCCGTCCACGGTGGCCACCGCGATCTTCCCCCCGCCCGCCCCCGCCACGACGCCGCCCTCCCCCTCGAAGGGGGCCACCGCGCGCTCGGCCGACCCCGGCGTGAGGCCGACCTGCCAGACCTGCCCGTCCCTGGCGTAGAGCGCGTCGGGATTCCAGGCCGTACGGAACTCGTCGAGGCGGTCGCCGGAGCCGAGCCGTACGGGGGCGCCGAAGCCGCGTTCGCCGGTCAGGTCCCAGGTGAGGACGACGCCGTCCAGGGCCACGCTGACCAGGGTGCGGCCGTCCTCGGCGACCTCCGCGCCGGCCACCCGTCCGGCGGCGGGGAAGTCGCGCAGGAGCTGGCGGGTGGCCGCGTCCCAGACGCGTACCCGGCCCTGGCCGTCGCCGGAGATCACCTCGTCCGCCCCGGCCGACCAGGAGGCCCAGGTGATGTCCGTGTCGTACGTGATCGGGCCCTCCGGCCGGCCGCCGGCCACGTCCCACAGGACGATCTGGTCGATCGCGGTGGTCAGCAGAGCGGTGCCGTCGCGGTTGAGGGACAGGGTCTCGGCGGAGGTGGCCGGCAGGTCGCCGAGCAGCCGGCCGCGCAGGTCGAGCACGCGGATCCGGCCGGACACCGTGGTCACGGCCAGGTGGGCGAGGTCGCCGCTGACGACCAGGCCGCTGTTGGTCTCCGAGTTGGGCAGCACCCGCTCCGCGCCGTCCGCCCAGATCTCCACGTGCTCCCCGACCACGGCGGCGATCGCGTCGCCGGCGACGAACAGGGCCGTGTCGGGGACCTGGCCGGCGCGGGAGGTCAGGTCGCGGGGGGTGGCCGTGGCGACGTCCCAGATCCTGACCGGGGTGCTGGGCTGGTTCATGGTGATCAGGCGGCGGCCCTCGCGGTCCAGGGAGACGCGGCGGATCATGGTGGGGCCGGCGTCGATGGGCGGGCCGACGGGGGCCAGCGTGGCGATGTCGTACACCTGGATCCGGCCGAGCTGGGAGGAGACGGCCAGGCGGCGGCCGTCGCCGCTGAGCGTGGTCGCGCCGACCAGTTCGGGTAAGGGCGGCGTGCCGCGCAGCAGGCGCGGGCCGGCGAGCAGCAGGGCCAGCAGATTGCGCTGGGCCAGCGGGGACGGGTACATGCGCACGGCCTGCGCGGCCAGCAGCCCGCCCCTGGCCGGGTCGGGGTCGCTGACGGCCTGGGCGCTGAGCCGCTCCGCGTCGGCGATCAGCCGGGCCTCGTCCGAGCCGGTCTTCTGGGTCCAGCCCATGGCGGCGATGATCAGCACGGCCACCAGGGAGACCGCCATCGCGCGCAGCCGCCGGGTGGACCTGGTCCGCGACTCCCGCTCCGCCTCGGCCGCCGAGGTGTCCAGGAATTCGCGCTCGACGCCGGTGAGCAGGTCGCGGTGGGCGGCGGCCCAGTCGAGCGCGCCGGAGAGCCGCGCGCCCCGGTAGAGCTCGGCGGGGTCGCGCCCGCGCTCGGCCCAGTCCGCGGCGGCCGGGGCCAGGTGGCGGCGGAGCGCGCGGCCGTCCGCGTCGGACTCCAGCCAGCCGCGCAGCCGCGGCCATTCGGTCAGCAGCGCCTCGTGGGCGACCTCCACGGCGTCCTGGTCGGTGATCAGCAGCCGCCGGTCCAGCAGCAGCGCCAGCACCCGGCGCGCCTCCGGATCGGCCAGCTCGCCGACGGGCAGCCGCCGCCGGACGAACCGGTCGCCGCCCTCGGCCAGGCGCAGGAAGACCGACCGGGCGACCAGCCGCTCCGCCTCGGTCAGCGACGCGTACGCCCGCTCGGCCATCCGCTCGATGGCCCCGCGCACCCCGCCCGAGCGCTGGTAGGCGGCCAGGGTGAGGCGGCGGCCCTCGCGGTGCTCCCACAGGTCCAGCAGCGCGGTGGACAGCAGCGGCAGCGCCCCCGGCTGGTCCCGCACGTCGGCCAGCAGGGCGCCGACCAGGCCGTCCTCCAGGGTGAGGCCCACCTGCGCGGCGGGCGACTCGATGGCCTCGGCCAGTTCCGCCTCGCTCATCGGGCCGACCAGCACCTGCGCGTCCACGACCAGCCTGGCCAGCTCGTCGTGCTCGGCGCAGCCGCCGTAGTAGTCGGCCCGCAGGGTGAGCACGACCTTGTGCGGGCAGGAGACCAGCGTGTCCAGGAACGCCCGCCGCCGCTCGGCCGTGAGGACGGTGAAGACCTCCTCGAACTGGTCCACGAAGACGACCGCCCGCTCCCGCGCCTCCGCCAGCGATTTGGCCAGGTCGGCGGTGGTCGCGGGGGTCAGCACGATCTGCTGCCAGCCGCGCGACCCCGGCAGCGCCTCCTCCGCCAGCCGCGGCAGCAGCCCCGCCCGTACGGCCGAGGACTTGCCGCTGCCCGACGGGCCGACCACGGCCACCAGCGGCGCCCGCGACAGATGCGCGACCAGTTTGGCGACCAGTCTGCTGCGGCCGTGGAAGTAGCGCGCGTCGTCCTTCTCGAACCGCGCCAGCCCCTTGTACGGGCAGGTGTCCCCCTGAACCAGGCGCGAGTCGTGGGCGAGCACGTCCCGCTGGATCTCCGCCAGCTCGGGACCCGGCTCCAGGCCCTCCTCGCGCAGCGCCTCCCTGGCCCGCTGGAAGGCCCGCGCCGCCTCGGCCACCCGCCCCGAGCGGTAGAGCGCCCGCATCAGCTGCCCCCACAGGCGCTCCCTGGTCGGATGCCGGAGCAGCAGCTCCTCCAGGTCCGCGACCAGCTCGGGACCCTCCCCGGCGGCCAGCCGCGCCTCGTTGCGGCGCTCCACCGCCTCCCCGTGCAGCGCCGCGAGCCGCGCCCGCTCCGCGGCCAGGAACCCGAAGTCCGGGTACGGCTCGCCCCGCCACAACTCCAGCGCCTCGGCCAGCAGCGGAGCCGGGTCGTCGGCCGTCCTGGCGCGCACCACCAGGGCCGCGAACCTGACCGCGTCCACCTCGGCGGCCAGCGCGTACCCGTGCGGAACGGTCAGCACCGCCTCGCCGGGCAGCGCGCGCCGCAGGCGGGACACCGACGACTGCAGGTTGCCCTTGGAGGCGAAGTCGAGCCGGCGCAGGATCGTCTCGGTACGCACCGGGCGGCCCGCCTCCGCCGCCAGCAGGGCCAAAACCTCGCGCGGACGCCCGTCCAGGGGCACCGGAGCTCCGCCCGACAGGACCTCGAACGGGCCCAGCACGCGGATCTCCAGCCCGGTCACCCCTGGCCGATCCGCCCGAGCGCGTCGAGCATGGCGGCGCGGCCGACCAGCTTCACCTTCTCCCCGCGGTCCAGCGTCCTGGCCAGCTTCTCCTCGGCCGCCTCGATGGCCAGCCAGTCCGTGTACGTCACGGGGGTCACGCCCCGGGCGGCCAGCAACTCGTCCAGCGCGGGCCGATCCGGCCGGGCCACCACCTCGGCCAGCAGGGTGCGCACGGTCTCGGCGGCGTCGGACTTGTTGGTGCCGATCACGCCGGTCGGGCCGCGCTTGAGCCAGCCCGCCACGTACTCCCGGTCGCGGATCCGGCCGGCCTCGTTGGGCACGGTCATGGTCTGCTCGGAGAACGGCACGCCGGGGAGCGGGACGCTGCGGTAGCCGACCGAGCGCAGCACCATGTCGGCGGGGATCGTCTCGAACTCGCCGGTGCCGACCACGCGGCCGTCCTCCAGGCGGGTGCGCTCCAGGCGGATGCCCTCGACGCGGGAGACGCCGAGGATCTCCACCGGGCGCAGCCAGAACCGGACCTCCAGGCGGCGGGGACGGTCCTGCGGGGCGCGGGCGGCCCAGGACTGGAGCACGTCCACGTTGCCGCGGATCTGGCGGGACAGCGAGGTCAGATCCTCGACCGCCACCTCGGCCGGGAAGGTCAGGATGTCGGCGTTGAGCAGCTCGCCGAGTTCGCGGAGCTCCTTGAGGGTGAACTTGGCGTGCGCCGCGCCGCGGCGGCCGATCATGTGGATGCGCTTCACCCGGGACTCGGCCAGCGCGGTCAGCACCTGCTCGGGCACGTCCGTGGCGCGCAGCTCGTCGGCGTGCTTGGCCAGGATCCTGACCACGTCCACGGCGACGTTGCCGACCCCGACGACGGCCACCTCCTCCACGTCCAGCGTGAACTCGGGGGCGTCGGGATGGCCGCAGTACCAGTTCACGAAGTCGGTGGCGGCCACGCTGCCCGGCAGGTCCTCGCCGGGGATGCCCATCGTCCGGTCGACCATCGCGCCCGTGCAGTAGACCACCGCGTCGTAGCAGGTGAGCAGGTCCGCCACGGACAGGTCCGCGCCCAGCTCCACGCCGCCGAGGAAGCGCACGCCGGGGGTCTCCAGGACGCGTCTGAGGTAGTGGGCGATGGACTTGATGGAGGTGTGGTCGGGGGCGACGCCGTACCGGACCAGGCCGTACGGGGTCGGCAGGCGTTCCAGCACGTCCACTTCGACCGGCCCGGCGGACTGTTTGGTCAACGCCTCCGCGGTGTAGATCCCGGCGGGTCCTGAGCCCACGATCGCCACACGCAACGTCACTAGAGCCTCCAAGAACGGATGCTTAGATTCTTCACCCATCCGATGTCGCGGGGCCAGAGGCGTCTCGCGGCGGCGCGCCGATCTTTTCCGCCCGGCGGACTTGCCGTTCCGTGGCCGAGTACGGAGGGAATTGGGGGTTGCGTGGGGTACCGCGCGCGATCACAGTAGTCTCCCGTGAGCTCTGGGGCGAAGAGGCGGCGGCAACCCTCCCGAAACCCGCGCGGCGGCGCCGCCGAGGGGCCCGGAGACGTCTCCAGGCCCGGCGTCGTCCCGCGCCCTTCGGACGTTGACAACGAGGAGAGCGACGCCCTGCGGTACGAGGCGTTCGGCCGGGTGATGGCCGCGCTGGCCGCCGAGGCCGACGCCGTGGAGTCCTGCCGCGACCTCAGCTGGTGGCTCGGCGCCGACGACGCCTGGAACATCGAGTGGCGCGACGGCCCGTACGCCCACGAGCTGGCCGCGCTCCTGGTGACCCGGCTCACCGAGTCCGGGCTCGACGACCTGTCCCACTACCCGGGCCACCACACCCTGGAGGTCCTGGGCGTCTCCGTCGTCCTGCACGCCGTGGACCCGCTCGGCCTGCACCGGTCCGCCGCCCGCCCCGGCCTCTGGCGCCTCTCCCAGGCCCTCGATCCCCTCCACCACACCTCCGCCCGCCGCCCCTGGGAAGAGCTCCTCGGCGGCTGACCTCGGCATGTGACATATCGCCCTTTTTGCGATGTTTGCACCGAGTTGGAATGGCTTCGACCAGTTCGTTGTTAAAAGTAGGAAGTGCGGAGTGGTGGCCTCCTCTCGGGTCGATACGACAGTGTCGCTATTTGTAGCCAAATGGTGACCGAATACAATCGACCTGCCACGCGTGTATCGATCGGGGGATAGGAGTGGCCTGGGCTTTCGGCAAGATGAACCGCGACCGCGGGACCGGTGAATTCGGTCCCGATCAGGAGTACCTGGCCCTGGACCGGCGGGAGCGGCGGATTCAGTGGTACATGCTGGCGTCGCTGTTCATGGGCGCCTTCCTCGGCGGGATCGGCGGCGGCGTCGCGGACGCGGTGCCCGGCTGGGTGCTGTCGATCTACGATCCGTACATCTTCATGGCGCTGGCCGTGATCGTCGGCTGGCACGCCGCGAGCATCGGATGGTCGCTGGTGAACGGCACGCTGGCCGCGTTCGGAAGCCTGGTCGGCCAGCTCATCTCCAGCGTGGCCGTCCACGGGATCTCGCCCTTCGAAGGGCTCGCCGGGGGAGCCTCGGGGCTCAACATCCTGGTCGTCGCCCTGGTCGCGCTCGGGCCGCTGTCCTATCTGGGCAGGCGGCAGGACCGGTGGGGCGTCCTCGCCACCGGCATGACCGCCGGGGTCATCCTCGGTGAGGCCGCCGAGGAGATCGTGCAGCTCGTGGAGGGCCAGCCGTACCAGGGCTGGCAGGCCGCGGTGAGCACGGCGGCGCTGCTCGCGCTCACCGTCGTGGCCGTCTTCCGCCGCCAGGCGCTGCACCGCCTCTGGGCGCTCACGGTCGCGGTCACCTACTCCGGCTCGTACGGCGCGCTCGTCCTCGCGCTCTAATCTCGCGCGACAATCGATAACCTGTACGTCATCCTGTACGTCATCGAACGCGACGATCCCGATGATCACGACGAGCCGAGGAGTAGCCGTGCTACTGCGTATGTCGACCCTGTTCCTGCGCACCCTGCGTGAGGACCCGGCGGACGCGGAAGTGCCGAGCCACAAGCTGCTCGTGCGCGCCGGCTACGTCCGCAGGGTGGCCCCCGGGATCTACTCCTGGCTGCCCCTCGGCAAGATCGTGCTGGAGAACGTGGCCAGGATCGTGCGCGAGGAGATGAACCGGATGGGCGCCCAGGAGGTGCTCTTCCCGGCGCTGCTGCCCCGCGACTACTACCAGGCCACCGGCCGCTGGACCGAGTACGGCGACACCCTGTTCCGCCTCAAGGACCGCAAGGGCGCCGACTACCTGCTCGGCCCCACCCACGAGGAGATGTTCACCGACATGGTCAAGGGGGAGTACTCCTCCTACAAGGACTATCCGGTCACGCTCTACCAGATCCAGACCAAGTACCGCGATGAGGCGCGTCCCCGGGCGGGCATCCTGCGCGGGCGCGAGTTCGTGATGAAGGACTCCTACTCCTTCGACCTCGACGACGACGGCCTCAAGCGCTCCTACGAGCAGCACCGCGAGGCGTACATCAGGACGTTCGAGCGGCTCGGCATCGACGTCAAGATCTGCTTCGCCACCTCGGGCGCGATGGGCGGCTCGGCCTCCGAGGAGTTCCTGGCCCCCAGCGCCACCGGCGAGGACACCTTCGTGGCCTGCCACAACTGCGGCTACGCGGCCAACGCCGAGGCGGTCACCACGCCCGCGCCCGCCGTGGCCGCCACCGAGCGGGCCCCGCTCGAAGTGCTCGACACCCCGAACACGCCCACCATCGAGACGCTGGTCAACCACCTCAACGAGGCGCACGGCCTGGGCATCACCGCCGCCGACACGCTCAAGAACGTGGTCGTCAAGGTCGTCACGCCCGGCGGCAAGGAGCCGGAGACCCTGATCATCGGGGTGCCCGGCGACCGCGAGGTGGACTTCAAGCGGCTGGAGGCGTCCGTCGCGCCGGGCGAGCCCGCCATCTTCGAGGCCGAGGACTTCGCCAGGCACCCCGGCCTGGTGCGCGGCTACATCGGCCCGCAGGTGCTCAAGGAACTCGGCATCCGCTACCTGGTCGACCCGCGCGTCGTGGCCGGCACCGAGTGGGTGACCGGCGCCAACGAGCCCGGCAAGCACGCGGTGCACGTGGTCGCCGGGCGCGACTTCGAGCCCGACGGCACGATCGAGGCCGCCGAGATCAGGGCCGGGGACTCCTGCCCGGTCTGCGGCTCAGGCCTGTCCATCGACCGCGGCATCGAGATCGGCCACATCTTCCAGCTCGGCCGCAAGTACGCCGACGCCGCCCAGCTCGACGCCCTCGGCCCCGACGGCAAGCCGATCCGGATCACCATGGGCTCCTACGGCATCGGCGTCTCCCGCGCGGTGGCCGTCCTGGCCGAGCAGCGCCACGACGAGCTCGGCCTGGTCTGGCCGCGCGAGGTGGCCCCCGCCGACGTGCACATCGTCGGCACCGGCAAGGAGAACCAGATCGAGGTGGCCACCCGGCTCGCCGAGGAACTGGAGGCCCAGGGCCTCCGCGTCCTCCTCGACGACCGCCCCGGCGTGTCCCCCGGCGTCAAGTTCAAGGACTCCGAACTCCTCGGCCTGCCCACGGTCCTGATCGTCGGCCGCGGCGTCTCCCAGGGCATCGTCGAACTCCGCGACCGCGCCACCGGCACCAAGTCCGAAATCCCCCTCACCGAAGCCGTCACCCACGTCCTCACCGCCACCCGCTAGACCACTTCTCGCCGGATGACGGCGAGGACTTGGTGATCAGGCGGGTCAGCGGCGGCGTAACGCCTTGCGCCAGGAGAAGCCGCCCGGCAGGTCGACGCTGACCTGCCGGCCGCCGTCGGCGCGTTTGGTGTAGCGCACGCCGCCCTTGCCGACGCTGTGCCCCACGCCGCCACGGGAGAAGTTGATCCGGAACGGCCCGATCTTGATGGTCTTGCGGAATCCGAAGCTCATGACGGTTTCCACTACCCGTGGGACCGTGTCGAAACTACTGGCCGATCGTGGCGGGCGGCACGGGCGTCGGGTCGGTCACGCCCGGAGTCGGACCGCCCTGGGCGGCGGCGGGCATGCCGGGGAAGGCCGGGATCGCGGGACGCCAGCCGTACCCGCGGAGGGCGCATTCCTGCATGGCCTGGGCGGCGAGCTGGCGGAGGCCGGGGTCGGGGTCGGCGGCCAGTTCCAGGTAGGCGGCCAGCACCCCGTCCTCGATCTGGGCGGCCAGCCGGACCGCCTGCGCGGGCGTGGCCACCTCGAAGGGCAGCTGGTAGGTGGGGGCGGGCTCCTCCGGCTTCTCGCCGCGCTGGATGATCAGCGTGCGGAGCTGGTCCCGCCGGGCCCGGTGGGCGTCGAAGCCGGCGTTCGCGCGCAGCCGCAGGTTGCCGGAGGTCCTGGCGCCGATCACGCCGTAGGCGTACACGGCGGCGTATTCGGCGGCGAGCGCCCGGGCCAGTGCCTTACTCACTTCACGCTCACTTCAGCCGCCCGAGCGCGGCGACGTGCAGCGCCTCGCAGGCGCCGATGCTGCTCAGCAGCTGGGACAGGACCGGCGAGGCGGCGGTCAGCTCCCGGGGCCGGCCGGCGGCGGCCTTGCGCTCGGCGTCCCGCAGGAAGGCCACCGACACTCCCGGGGCCGTGCTGGTCACCGGGGCCGGCGAGCCGGGCGGGACGGACGGCGTGTCCTCGGGCAGGTGGCGGCGGAGCGCCGCCAGGTGGGCCAGATGCCGCTGCTGGAAGGGCTGCAGCGCGGGCGCCAGCCGGGCGTCCGACAGGGTCGCCTGCTGGTAGAGGGAGACCATCTGCTCCTTGGCCGCGATCACCCCGGTGAGCAGCGCCACCTGCGGGTCGGGCGGCTCGGCGGCGGGCGCCTCCGTGGCGGGCGTGGCCGCGCAGCCCACGAGCGCCAGCCCGGCGGAGACGCCGAGCAGGGCCCGCCGGGAAATCACCGCGGTGGCCACCGCCGGAATCTCCGCGAAAACGCCCGCGGAAATCGCCTCGGGAACCACCGGCGCCCCATCGGCGCCGCTCCTACCCCTCACGAAGTCTCATCGTACGGCTCGGACGGCAGTGCTGCTCTTTCCGTGCCCTTGTGTCGATAGGCTGTGGGCACGTTGGGCGAGGTACGCCCGTGAATGGGAGGTCGGCATGGGCAGCGACGCTCGACGCGACCGCCTTGTGGAGCTTCTCAGCCCGGTGGTCGCCGCCGAGGGGCTCGATCTGGAGGACGTGACGATCACCCCGGCGGGCAAGCGCAGGCTCGTCCGCGTGGTGGTGGACCGCGACGGGGGCATCAGTCTCGACGACGTCTCCGAGGTGAGCCGGTCGGTCTCCGACGAGCTTGACGGCACAGACCTGCTGGGCGGCAGTCCGTACGTGCTGGAGGTCACTTCGCCCGGGGTGGACCGCCCGCTCACCCAGCCCCGCCACTGGCGGCGCGCGCGGGGGCGGCTGGTCAAGGCCGAGCTGCGGGACGGGGCCGTGGCGGAGGGCCGGATCGTCCTGGTGGACGACGACGGCGTGGAGATCGAGGGCGCGGGGCGGTTCGGGTACGGGGACCTGCTCAAGGGCAGGGTTCAGGTGGAGTTCCGTCGGCTGGACGACGAGGATGAAACCGACGTGGAAGACATTGAAGATGCAGACCACATCGACGACGAAGACGACGAAATCGACGACGAGGACGACCTCGGAGCCGACCATGCCATCGCACGCCGCGATGAGGGCTAAGGGGGAGCCTTGTGGACATTGACATGAGCGTCCTGCGCAGCCTGGAGCGGGAGAAGGACATCTCGTTCGACCTCGTCGTCAAGGCGATCGAGGACGCGCTGCTGATCGCCTACTTCCGGACCGAGGGCGCCGCGCAGAAGGCCCGCGCCGAGCTCGACCGGACCTCGGGCCACGTCTCGATCCTGGCGGCCGAGCTGGACGAGGAGGGCACGGTCGTCCGGGAGTACGACGACACCCCGGGCAACTTCAGCCGCATCGCCGCCACCACCGCCAAGCAGGTCATCCTGCAGCAGCTGCGGGACGCCGAGGACGAGATCAACTTCGGCGAGTTCGCCAGCCGCGAGGGCGAGCTGGTGGCCGGGATCATCCAGCAGGGCAAGGACCCCAGGGTCGTCCTGGTGGACCTGGGCAAGATCGAGGCCATCCTGCCCCACAACGAGCAGGTGCCCGGCGAGGAGTACGTGCACGGCGAGCGCATCCGCTGCTTCGTGGTGCAGGTCAAGAAGGGCAACAAGGGACCCTCGGTCACGCTCAGCCGTACGCACCCGAACCTGGTGAAGAAGCTGTTCGCGCTGGAGGTCCCGGAGATCGCCGACGGCTCGGTGGAGATCGCCGCCATCGCCCGGGAGGCCGGGCACCGCACGAAGATCGCGGTGCGCTCCCGGAAGAGCGGGGTCAACGCGAAGGGCGCCTGCATCGGCCCGATGGGCTCGCGGGTGCGCAACGTGATGACCGAGCTGCACGGCGAGAAGATCGACATCATCGACTGGTCCGAGGACCCGGCCGAGTTCGTGGGGAATGCGCTGTCACCCGCGCGTGTTTCCCGCGTTGAGGTCGTGGACGCCGACGGCCGGGTGGCCCGCGTCACCGTGCCCGACTACCAGCTCTCGCTGGCGATCGGCAAGGAGGGCCAGAACGCCCGGCTGGCCGCGCGGCTGACCGGGTGGCGCATCGACATCAGGCCGGACACTCAAGAGGCACCGGCCGATCCCGCTGATGCGTCGGCAAGGTAAGCTGGAATATGGTGGCCAGGCCGCTCCACTGAGAACATGTGTGGGCTGCCGGGTTCGCACGGCCAAGTCCGAGCTACTCCGACTGGTAGTGGTCGAGGGTGTTATTACCCCTGACCTGCAAGGACGGCTTCCGGGCCGGGGCGCGTCACTGCACCCGGCCGTTGGCTGTCTGGAGCTCGCAGAACGTCGCCGGGCGTTCACTCGCGCTTTTCGCGCAGAGGGAACGCTCGATGTCACGCGTCTGCGGAATTACCTGGCGGAACGGTCTTGACGCGAGAAAGCGGCCGGGTGAATGGTTACCAACTGTCATGTAGGACGCCGAGTTGATGGGCGGAGTCAGATTGCTATGAGCGCCTGATGAGCACGCGGCAATGAGTACGTCCAGGTAGCGACGGTCCGGCGGCACAGCCTCCCGGGCCGAGTTAGGGAGTGCAGTGGCGAAGGTCCGGGTATACGAGCTCGCCAAGGAGTTCGGCGTTGAGAGCAAGGTCGTGATGGCCAAGCTCACCGAAATGGGCGAGTTCGTGCGATCGGCTTCTTCAACGATAGAAGCGCCGGTCGTCCGTAAACTGACGGAGGCGTTCGGTAAGGGCGACTCCAGGGGCGGGAAGCCGACCCCACGGCCGCAGCCGAGGCCGCAGCCCCGGCCGGCTGACAGCCAGGCTTCGAGCCAGGCAGGCCAGACCGGAAACGGCGCCGCGGCGGCGCCCGTTTCCCCGATTCCATCCGCTCCGGCTCCGGAGGGCGGCATCCGCCCCGGGCCGAAGCCGGGACCGCGGCCGATGCCGCGTCCCGTTCCGATGCCGCACCCGGCTCCGCAGCCCGCGCCCCAGGCCGAGGCTCCGCGTCCGGCGGCTCCGGAACAGCCCCGCCCGGAGGTCCGTCCCGAGGCGCCGCGTCCCGCGGCGGCCGCGCCGGGCCCTCGTCCCGGCGCGCCCTCGGGTGGCCCGAAGCCCGGCCCCCGGCCGACTCCGGCTCCCCGTCCCGGCGTTCCCGGGGCTCCGTCCGGCGGTGCCCGCGGTGAGCGCCCGTCGGGTCCCGGCGGCCCGAAGCCGGGTCCGCGTGGCCCGCGTCCGGGCAACAACCCGTTCTCTTCCAACGCCAGCGGCATGGGCCAGCGCCCGGCGCGTCCGGGTGCTCCCGGTGGCGACCGTCCGGACCGTCCCGACCGGGGCGAGCACCGCGGCGACCGTCCCGACCGCGGTCCGCGTGAGGACCGTGGCCCGCGCGAGGACCGCGGTCCCCGCGAGCCGCGCCGCGACGGCGACCGTGGTCCGCGTCCCGGCGGTCCGCGTCCCGGTCCGGGTGCGGGCGGTCCCCGTCCCGGTCCGGTCGGCGCGGGTGGCCCGCGTCCCGGCCCCGGTGCCGGTGGTCCGCGTCCGCCCGCGCCCGCGGGCGCGGGTGGTCCGCGTCCGGGCGGTCCGCGTCCGAACCCGTCGATGATGCCGCAGGGCCGGCCTTCCGGTCCGGGTGGCGGCGGTGGCGGCGCAGGTCGTCCCGGTGGCGGCGGGCGTCCCGGCGGTGGCGGCGGTGGCCGTCCCAGTGGTGTCGGCGGCGGTGGCCGTCCGGGTGGCGGCGGCGGTTTCGCCGGTCGTCCCGGTGGCGGCGGTGGCGGCGGCGCCGGTCGTCCCGGTGGTCCCGGTGGCGGTCCCGGTGGCGGTGGCGGCGGTTTCGCCGGTCGTCCCGGTGGCGGCGGCCGTGGCCGCGGCGGCGGCACGGCGGGCGCGTTCGGCCGTCCGGGCGGGCGTCCCACGCGTGGCCGCAAGTCCAAGCGCCAGCGGCGTCAAGAGTTCGACAACATGTCGGCTCCGGCGATCGGCGGCGTGCAGGCTCCCCGTGGCGGCGGTCAGACGATCCGCCTCCCGCGCGGCGCCTCGCTGTCGGACTTCGCCGACCGGATCGGCGCCAACCCGGCCGCGCTGGTGCAGATCATGCTGCACCTCGGCGAGATGGTGACCGCGACCCAGTCGGTCAACGAGGAGACCCTGCAGCTGCTCGGCGCGGAGCTGGACTACGTCGTCCAGGTCGTCAGCCCCGAGGAGGAGGACCGCGAGCTGCTGGAGTCCTTCAAGATCGAGTTCGGTGAGGACGAGGGCGACGAGGCCGACCTCGCGCCGCGTCCGCCGGTCGTGACCGTCATGGGTCACGTCGACCACGGTAAGACCAAGCTGCTGGACGCCATCCGCAACACCAACGTGGTGGCCCGTGAGGCCGGTGGCATCACCCAGCACATCGGCGCCTACCAGGTCTCCACCGAGCACGAGGGCGAAGACCGGAAGATCACCTTCATCGACACCCCGGGTCACGAGGCGTTCACCGCCATGCGTGCCCGAGGCGCGCAGGCCACCGACATCGCCGTCCTGGTGGTCGCGGCCGACGACGGTGTGAAGCCGCAGACCATCGAGGCGCTCAACCACGCCCAGGCGGCCGACGTGCCGATCGTGGTCGCGGTCAACAAGGTCGACAAGGAGGGCGCGGACCCGACCAAGGTCAGGGCCCAGCTCACCGAGTACGGCCTGGTCGCCGAGGAGTTCGGTGGCGCCACGATGTTCGTCGACATCTCGGCCAAGCAGGGCACCGGCATCGACAACCTGCTCGAGGCGATCCTGCTGACCGCCGACGCCGAGCTGGACCTCCGGGCCAACCCGGACATGGACGCGCAGGGCCTGGCCATCGAAGCCCACCTGGACAAGGGCCGCGGCCCCGTGGCGACCGTGCTCGTGCAGCGCGGCACCCTGCGGGTCGGCGACTCGATCGTCTGTGGCGAGGCGTTCGGCCGCGTCCGGGCCATGCTGGACGACAACCTCGACACCGTCGAGGAAGCCGACCCGTCCCGTCCGGTCCAGGTGCTCGGCCTCACGGCCGTGCCCCGCGCCGGTGACAACTTCCTGGTCGTCAACGACGACCGGATGGCCCGGCAGATCGCCCAGCAGCGGGCGGCTCGCCAGCGCATCGCGGAGATGGCCAAGGCCGGTCGCCGCCGTACGCTCGAAGAGCTGTTCAGCGACTACGAGAAGGGCAAGATCGACGAGCTCAAGCTCATCATCAAGGGTGACGTGTCCGGTTCGGTGGAAGCACTGGAGGACGCGCTGCTCAAGATCGATGTGGGCGAGGAGGTCAACCTCCGGGTGCTGCACCGCGCGGTCGGCGCGATCACGGAGTACGACGTCAACCTGGCGATCGCGGACGACAACGCCGTGATCATCGGCTTCAACGTGCGGCCCGAGGTCCGGGCCCGCGACCTGGCCGAGCGCGAGGGCGTCGACATCCGTTACTACTCGGTCATCTACCAGGCGATCGAGGAGATCGAGGCGGCCCTCAAGGGCATGCTCAAGCCGGAGTTCGAGGAGGTCAGGACCGGCACCGCCGAGGTCCGCGAGGTCTTCAAGGTCCCGCGGATCGGCAACGTCGCCGGCTCCCTGGTCCGCTCGGGCGTCATCACCCGCAACAGCAAGGCGCGGATCATCCGCGACGGCGTGGTCGTGGCCGACAACCTCACGGTCACCTCGCTGCGCCGCTTCAAGGACGACGCGACCGAGGTCCGCGAGGGCTACGAGTGCGGTATCGGTGTCGGCTACAACGACATCAAGATCGACGACGTCATCGAGACCTTCGAGATGCAGGAGAAGCCCCGCGCCTGAGGCTCAGCAGTAACCGGTTCCCGGGTCCGGCAGGACCCGGGAACCGTCCCGTCCTCACGACCCTCGCGTCAGGGTTAATTGACGCTCACACACATGTATGTCGGTGCTCTGACGTTGGACATCCTGCTCGGCGAGGTGCACTCGCTGAAGGAGAAGCGTTCGGTGATCCGCCCCCTCGTGGCCGAGGTGAAACGCCGTTTCCCGGCGGTCGCCGTGGCCGAGACCGGCCACCAGGAGCTGCATCGGCGGGCGGAGATCGGCATCGCCGTGGTCTCCGGTTCCGCCGTCAACTGCGGCGAGGTGCTGGACGCCTGCGAGCGGGTGATCGCCTTCCATCCGGAGATCGAGTTGCTGTCGGCGCGACATCGGCTCTTCAACGACGAGGAATAAGGCGGCTGCATGCCAGCGTCAGCCGTACATTGAAGGAAAGGGGATCGCGATCATGGACGCCGCGCGAGCCAGGAAGCTCGCGGACCGGATTCAGCAGATCGTCGCCGAGATGCTGGAGCGCCGGATCAAGGATCCTCGGCTCGGTTTCGTGACCATCACCGACAGCCGGGTCACCAACGATCTGAGCGAGGCCACCGTGTTCTACACGGTGTTCGGATCCGAAGCCGAGCGCAAGGACACCGCCGCCGCGCTGGAGAGCGCCAAGGGCATCATCCGCTCCGAGGTCGGCAGGCAGACCGGGCTGCGGCACACGCCCACGCTCGTGTTCACCCACGACCCGCTGCCGGACAGCGCCCGCCACCTCGACGAGCTGCTCGCCGAGGCCAAGGCCCGGGACGAGGAGATCGCCAAGCGGGCCGAGGGGGCCGAGTACGCCGGCGACGCCGATCCGTACAAGCGGGACGAGGAAGAGGACGAGGACGTGCCGGGGCATGTAGGACGCGCCGCCACGTGACCTCGGATCTCACCTCGGATCTCGGTTCGGAGCTCGGTTCGGCTCGACCCCGGCCGCCCGCGGTCGCGGAAGCGGACTGGCAGCGTGCGGTCGATCTGGTGCGCGGTCACGACACCGTCGCGCTGGCCTGCCACGTCACTCCCGACGGCGACGCGCTCGGCTCCATGCTCGCGTTCGGGCAGGCGCTGCGGCAGACCGGCCGGCGGGTGGTGGCCTCCTTCGGGGACCGCTCGTTCGCGGTGCCCAGGCTGCTGCGTTTCCTGCCGGGCCAGGACCTGCTGGTGCCGCCCGGCGAGTTCCCGGCCGCGCCCGAGCTGATGCTCACGTTCGACGCGTCCACCCGGGACCGGCTCGGCCTGCTCATCCCGGCCGCCCGCGCGGCCGGGGAGCTGGTGGTCGTGGACCACCACGCCTCCAACACCCGCTTCGGCACGCTGCACCTGGTGGATCCGCGGGCCGCCGCCACCTCGGTGCTGGTCGAGGAGCTGATCAACCGGCTCGGCCTGCGGGTGGACAAACCTATCGCCACCTGCCTGTACGCGGCGCTGGTGACCGACACGGGCTCGTTCCGCTACTCCTCCACCACCCCGGCCGTGCACGCCATGGCCGGCCGGCTGCTGGCGGCCGGGCTCAACCCGGACGAGATCGCCCGCGAGCTGTGGGACCGTTCGCCCTTCGGCTATCTGGGGGTGCTGGGCGCCGCGCTGTCCAGGGCCGTGCTGGAGCCGGACTCCGCCGGGGGCGCGGGCCTGGTCTGGACGTACGTGACGCGGGCGGACCGCGCGCTCAACGCCTTGCCGTACGACGAGGTGGAGGGCGTGATCGACGTGATCCGCAAGGTGGACGGCGTGGACGTGGCCGTGGTCCTCAAGGAGGACGACGCGGGCGCCTGGAACGTCTCCACCCGCTCGAAGGGCGCGGTCGACGTCGGCCGCGCCTGCGCGGCGCTGGGCGGCGGCGGCCATCCCAGCGCGGCCGGTTTCTCCGCCACCGAACCCCCGGACCAGACGATGGCCCGGCTACGGGAGATGCTCTCTTGAACGGCAAACGCACCCCGCCGCCGAGCGGGCTCGTGATCGTGGACAAACCCGCGGGCTGGACCTCGCACGACGTGGTGGCCAAGATGCGCGGCATCGCGGGCACCCGCAAGGTCGGCCACGCGGGCACGCTGGACCCGATGGCCACCGGCGTGCTGGTGGTCGGCGTGGAGAAGGCGACCCGGCTGCTGGGGCATCTGGCGCTGACCGAGAAGGTGTACGAGGCGACGATCCGGCTCGGGGTGGCCACCAACACCGACGACGCGGAGGGCGAGATCACCGCGGTCACGCCCGCCGGGCACGTCACCGACGCGGCCGTGCTGGCCGGGACCGCCGCCCTGACCGGTGCGATCATGCAGGTTCCGCCGCAGGTCAGCGCCATCAAGGTGAACGGGGAGCGGGCGTACAAGCGGGCCCGCGCGGGCGAGGAGATGGAACTCCAGGCACGGCCGCTGACCGTGCGCGCCTTCGACGTGACCGCCATCCGGCGGGACGGCGACACGGTCGACGTGGACGCTGTGATCACCTGCTCGTCCGGCACGTACATCCGGGCGCTCGCCCGCGACCTGGGCGCGGGTCTGGGGGTGGGCGGGCATCTGACGTATCTCCGGCGCACGAGGGTCGGGCCGTACACGGACGGCAGGACGCTGGAGGAGCTCCAGAAGGAGTGCGTGATCATGCCCATCGCGGACGCGGTGGCGGCGGCCTTCCCGCGCAGGGACGTGACCGAGGAGGAGGCCCGGCTCGTCGCGCACGGCGGCCGGCTGCCCGCGGCCGGCCTCGGCGCCGGGCCGATCGGGGTCTTCGGGCCGGACGGCACGCTGCTCTCGCTGGTGGAGGAGCGGCAGGGGGCGGCCAAGCCCCTCGCCGTCTTCGTGGCATGAGGCGTGTGGCACGCTTGTCTTCTCATCGATGATTGGGGTCGACGTGCAGGGCTGGCACGGACTGGACGACGTGCCCGGGGACTGGGGCAGATCCGTCGTCACGATCGGCGTGTTCGACGGAGTGCACCGGGGTCACCAGCAGATGGTGGCGCGGGCGGTCGCCAAGGCGCGCGAGCTCGGCGTGGCCGCGGTGGCGGTGACCTTCGAGCCGCATCCGGACGAGGTGATCCGTCCCGGCAGTCACCCGCCCCAGCTCACCCAGCAGCGCCGCCGCACCGAGCTCCTCGGCGAGCTGGGCGTGGACGCGGTGCTCGTGCTGCCGTTCACGCTGGCCTTCTCGCGGATGAGCCCGGACGAGTTCGTGCAGACCGCCCTGGTGGACCGGCTGCACGCGGCCGGGGTCGTGGTGGGGGAGAACTTCCGGTTCGGCCACAAGGCGGCCGGCGACCTGGAGACCCTGCGCACCCTGGGCGAGAAGTACGACTTCGTGGCCGAGGGCGTGCCGCTGGTCAGCGACGGCGAGGCGATCTCCTCGACCCTGGTCAGGGAGCGTCTGGCCGCCGGTGACGTGGCCGCCGCCGCCCAGTCGCTGGGCCGCCCGCACCGGGTGGAGGGCGTGGTCGTGCGCGGCCATCAGCGGGGGCGGGCGCTCGGCTTCCCCACCGCGAACGTGGAGTCGCCGCTCTACACGGCCATCCCGGCCGACGGGGTCTACGCGGGCTGGCTGCTGGTGACGCAGTCGCCCTCGCCGTACGAGGGGGAGCGGTGGCCGGCCGCGATCTCCATCGGCACCAACCCCACCTTCTCCGGCGTGGAGCGCACCGTCGAGGCGTACGCGCTGGACCGCGACGACCTGGACCTGTACGGCGCGCACGTGGCCGTGGATTTCGGCATCCGCCTCCGCGACACCCTGAAATTTTCCTCAATTGAGGCGCTAATCGACCAAATGCGTGCCGACGTGGACGAGGCGCGTGACTTCACTGACACGGAAAGCTCCGCGATATAGCCGATCCGGGCGTAATGTCGCCGTGAACTATCTCTCTGGTGTTGGCTGACTTCCCAGAGTGCCGGAACCCCGCTCCTGGGACCGGCGTGCACGGTACGACTATCCGACTTGGTCCCGCTCGCGCGCCCGCGGGCGGGACCCCGGCTTTCACTGGCGGCAGCACATGGCTGACGATCTTCTTGAGTACTACCGGCACCTGCTCGACAAGCACTGGATCCTCCGCGAGGGCGCCTGCGTCTGCTGGATCGGCGACGCCACGAAACCCCTGGCGGCCCGACATTTCGGCATGGACCTGGTCGGGCCCTCGCCGCAGACGCTGCTGGAGGTGGCCGAGGAGGCCGACGGCGCCGGGGAGCACGCCCCCGCCATCGTCATCCTGGACCAGCTCCAGGACGGCTGGGCCCTGTCCGTGGAGCCGCGCGGCGCCGAGGCCATCCGTCCCGAGGTGATGCGCGGCCTGTCCGAGCGGAGCACGGCCTTCGCGGTCAGCTTCGGCGAGCGCCCCGAGTTCGCGCTGTACCGCCTGGGCGCGCGGATCGGCCACGTGCAGCAGGCGACGGGACGCTGGGGCGCGGCCCCGCACGAGCTGGACGAGCCGATGAAGGGCCTGCCGTGCGCGGAGGGCTCGCCGGAGGACACCTGGAAGGAGGCGGCGCTGGCGCTGGGGGAGCGCATCACCGGTGTGCGCCTGGACGCGGACCGCCTGGGCGAGAACCTGGACCGGTACACCATCCTGCGCCGCAAGCCGGTGGATCCGGTGCCGCTGGCGCTGCGCGAGCATCCGGTCGCCCGGGATCCCGAGTTCGCCGCCATCCTGGCCGACCCGGCGGCGCGGCGCCGGACGATCGCGGTGCTGGCCGCCCGGCAGGCGGTCGCCGACACGGGGGTGAGCGGGCCCGAGGTGACGGCCGCGCTGCGCTCCATCGGCACGATGGCGTCGCGGCCCATGGGCGCCGGCGGCCGGCTGGACGCGGCGGCGCTGCGGGCGGGCCTGCGCACCATGCTCCCGGGGCTGGACGGGGAGCGGGCGCAGGCGGTCAAGGTGCTGATCGCGGCCCTGGACCCGGACGACGCCCTCGCGGCCGGGGAGTCGACCCAGGTGGGCTGGCGGATCCGCTCGGGCGGGGCCGAGGCGGAGGTGCGCTGGACGATCCTGCGGACGTGCGCCCGGATGCCGTCGCCCTGATCCGGCCCCGCCAGATCTAGGTCGGGGTGCTGAGCTGCGGTGGTAACCTTGAGCGTCGGCTGAGTATTCGTCGGCCTCGTCACGGCGACTGTAGGCACGCACGGTCGTTCGAGGGCTTGGAAATTCGTTTACCGCGTGCCTCCCAAAGAAGGAGTGAGAGTGTCGCTCGACACCGCCACCACGAAGGCCATCATCAGCGAATACGGCACCGCCGAAGGTGACACCGGTTCGCCCGAGGTCCAGATCGCGCTGCTGAGCCGGCGCATCAGCGACCTCACCGAGCACCTCAAGACGCACAAGCACGACCACCACAGCCGCCGCGGCCTGCTCCTGCTGGTCGGCCGCCGCCGTCGCCTGCTCAAGTACCTGCAGGCCAAGGACATCACGCGGTACCGTACGCTGATCGAGCGGCTGGGTCTGCGCCGATAGCGTGAAAGGAGCGGCGACACCTTCGCCGCTCCTTTCCCATATACGAGTCTCGTAAGCACGAGGCCCGCAGGAAAACTGAATAGCCGAAAGGGAGAGGAAGCCGGAAGGCGGACTCGACCCCGAGAACCAGTGCCCCGCGTCCGCACAGCAAGCACGACACGCGCGATCCCGCGGCGTGAGAGGGCCGGTCCTCGGTAGTGGCCCCCGGTCAAGGTGAACCGGGCGCTTCGATCGAAGACCGGCACTGCACCAACGGGGAGCCGGCGCAACACTCACGGACGTGGGGTGACCGACCGAAAAGGAGGTCCCCCGTGGAGGGTGTCCACAGCACGGAAGCCGTCATCGACAACGGCTCATTCGGCACGCGTACCATCCGGTTCGAGACCGGGCGGCTGGCCCGGCAGGCGGCCGGTTCCGCCGTCGTCTACCTGGACGACGAGACCATGGTCCTGTCCGCGACCACGGCTTCCAAGAGCCCCAAGGAGAACCTCGACTTCTTCCCGCTCACGGTGGACGTCGAGGAGCGCATGTACGCGGCGGGCCGCATCCCCGGCTCGTTCTTCCGGCGTGAGGGCCGGCCGTCCGAGGACGCGATCCTCACCTGCCGCCTGATCGACCGGCCGCTGCGCCCGTCCTTCGTCAAGGGCCTGCGCAACGAGATCCAGGTCGTGGCGACGGTCATGTCGCTTCACCCCGACCACCTCTACGACGTGGTCGCGATCAACGCGGCGAGCCTGTCCACCCAGCTCGCCGGGCTGCCGTTCTCCGGCCCCATCGGCGGCGTCCGGGTGGCGCTCATCAGCGGCCAGTGGGTGGCCTTCCCCACCCACACCGAGCTGGAGGGCGCGACCTTCGACATGGTCGTGGCCGGCCGCGTGCTCGCCGACGGCGACGTCGCGATCATGATGGTGGAGGCGGAGTCCACCAAGGACACGCTGAAGCTGGTCGCCGAGGGCGCGGTCGCGCCCACCGAGGAGACCATCGCCCAGGGCCTGGAGGCGGCCAAGCCGTTCATCAAGGTGCTGTGCGACGCGCAGTCCAAGGTGGCCGAGGTGGCCGCCAAGGAGACCGCCGAGTACCCGATCTTCCTGGACTACCAGGAGGACGCGTACCAGGCAGTGGAGAGCGCGATCCGCAGCGAGCTGGCCACGGCGCTCACCATCGCCGCCAAGCAGGACCGCGAGACCGAGATCGACCGGGTCAAGGCGCTGGCCGCGGAGAAGCTGCTGGCCGACTTCGAAGGCCGGGAGAAGGAGATCTCCGCCGCCTTCCGCAGCGTCACCAAGAAGCTCATGCGGGAACGCGTGATCAACGAGGGCGTGCGCATCGACGGGCGTGGCCCGAAGGACATCCGGCAGCTCAACGCCGAGGTCCACGTGGTGCCGCGGGTGCACGGCTCGGCCCTGTTCGAGCGCGGCGAGACCCAGATCCTGGGCATCACCACGCTGAACATGCTCCGCATGGAGCAGATGATCGACACGCTCAACCCCGAGCGCACCAAGCGGTACATGCACAACTACAACTTCCCGCCGTACTCCACCGGCGAGACCGGCCGGGTGGGCTCGCCCAAGCGGCGTGAGATCGGCCACGGCGCGCTGGCCGAGCGGGCGCTCATCCCGGTGCTGCCGACCCGCGAGGAGTTCCCGTACGCGATCCGCCAGGTGTCCGAGGCGCTCGGCTCCAACGGCTCCACCTCGATGGGTTCGGTCTGTGCCTCCACGATGGCGCTGCTGGACGCGGGTGTGCCGCTGAAGGAGATGGTCGCGGGCATCGCGATGGGCCTCATCGGCGAGGGCGACCAGTTCATCACGCTGACCGACATCCTCGGCGCCGAGGACGCCATGGGCGACATGGACTTCAAGGTCGCCGGCACCAAGGACGTCATCACCGCGCTGCAGCTGGACACCAAGCTGGACGGAATCCCGGCCTCGGTGCTGGCGGCCGCGCTCAAGCAGGCCCGCGGGGCCCGCCTGGCCATCCTGGACGTCATGCAGGAGGCCATCGACTCGCCGGCCGAGATGAACCCGACCGCGCCGCGGATCATCACCATCAAGGTCCCGGTCGACAAGATCGGCGAAGTCATCGGCCCCAAGGGCAAGATGATCAACCAGATCCAGGACGACACCGGCGCCGAGATCACCATCGAGGACGACGGCACCATCTACATCGGCGCCACCGACGGCCCGGCGGCCGAGGCGGCGCGCAGCGCGATCAACGCGATCGCCAACCCGCACATGCCGGAGGTCGGCGAGCGCTACCTGGGCACGGTCGTCAAGATCGCCGCCTTCGGCGCGTTCGTCTCGCTGATGCCCGGCAAGGACGGACTGCTGCACGTCTCCCAGATCCGCAAGCTGCACGGCGGCAAGCGGATCGAGAACGTCGAGGACGTGATGGGCGTCGGCGAGAAGATCCAGGTGGAGATCGCCGAGATCGACGCGCGCGGCAAGCTGTCCCTGGTCCCGGTCGAGGTCGTGGAGAAGGAGGCCGCCGAGAAGGCGGCCCGCGCCGAGGCCGGCGAGCCCGAGCCCGCGCCCGAGGCGCGCGAGCCCAGGGAGCCCAGGGAGTCCCGGGAGTCCCGCGACGAGCGGTCCGACCGGCCGCGCCGCAGCCGCACCCGCGGCGGGCGCGACGAGCGCAACTCGTGAGCGTGACCACCACCAGCACGTTGTTCCCCGGGAAGGACGGCGCCGGCGTCGTACGCCGCACCGTCCTTCCCGGCGGGCTCCGGGTGGTGACCGAGACCATGCCGACCGTGCGCAGCGTCGCGGTCGGCGCCTGGGTGGGCATCGGGTCGCGGGACGAGGCCCCCGAGCACACGGGGGCCACCCACTTCCTGGAGCACCTGCTGTTCAAGGGCACTCCGACCAGGGACGCGATGGAGATCTCCGCCTCCATCGAGGGCATCGGCGGCGAGATCAACGCGTTCACCGCCAAGGAGTACACCTGCTACTACGCGCGGGTCCTGGACGAGGACCTGCCGCTGGCCATCGACGTCCTGGCCGACGTGGTGACCTCCTCGCTGATCAGCGACGCGGACGTGGAGTCCGAGCGTGGCGTGATCCTGGAGGAGATCGCCATGCACGACGACGACCCCTCCGACGTGGTGCACGAGGCCTTCGCCGAGCAGCTCTACGGCGACACGCCCATCGGGCGGCCCATCCTCGGCAACGACGACTCCATCAACGCCCTCACCCGGGACCGCATCCACGAGTACTACCAGCGGTACTACCTGCCCTCGCACACCGTCATCTCGGTGGCGGGGAACGTGTCGCACGAGCGGGTGGTCGAGCTGGTGGCGGCCGCCTACGAGCGGGCCGGCGCGTTCGGCGGGACCGGCGAGCCGATCGCGCCCCGGCTGGACGGCCCCGGCGTGGCCGAACGCTCCGGCGTGCGGGTCGTGGACCGGCCGACCGAGCAGGCCAACCTGGTGCTCGGGACCACCGGCGTCAGCAGGACCGACGAGCGGCGGTTCGCGCTCGGGGTGCTGAACGCGGCGCTCGGGGGCGGCATGTCGTCGCGGCTGTTCCAGGAGATCCGGGAGAAGCGCGGGCTGGCCTACTCCGCGTACAGCTACACCTCGCAGTACGCGGACACCGGGCAGTTCGGGATCTACGTCGGGTGCCTGCCGTCCAAGATCGACGATGTGTTGAAGATCTGCAGGGACGAGGTGGCCAGGGTGGTCGCCGACGGGCTCACCGATGAGGAGATCGCGCGCGGGAAGGGCCAGATGCGGGGCGGTCTCGTACTCGGCCTGGAGGACACCGGTTCCCGGATGTCCAGAATCGGCAAGAGCGAACTCGTCTACGACCACTTGATGTCGGTCGACGAGGTTCTCACCCGAATCGAGTCCGTCACCCCCGACGCCATCGCCGACATCGCGTCCACCATCCTCAGCCGTCCCCTGACCCTCGCCGTCATCGGCCCCTACGGCGACAAGGACTTCAGCTACGCCATCGCCTGACCAGAGGCCCGCGTTATGCGGGCCTCTGGCTTCTCTCTTTACGGCTATCGCCCACCACCCCCGCCCGCCGTCCCCGGATCGCACCGTTCCCGGCGCTCACCATCGCTCCCGCCCCGCTGCCTTACGGCGGTCGGTTGCCATCTCTGCTCGCGGTTCCGGGATCGTGTCATTTGCTGCATTGGCGTGTTGCTGTAGCCCGGGTGCGAGATGACGCGGGTGATCGGCGGCCGACCGCTCGCGCCGGGTGGTCGCCGCCGTTTCTGTTCCGCTGGTATTACGCCCATCGGCTGCTATCTCCGCCCGTCGTTCCGGGGTCGCGGTGCATCCCGAGGGCAGTGTCGTTCCCGTTCCTTGTCGTCATGGGTGGGGCGATAGCCTTGGGCAATGATTCGAGTTGGGGTGCTTGGGGCCCGCGGGCGGGTGGGGGTTGAGGTCTGCAAGGCTGTGCACGCGGCCGCGGACATGGAGCTGGTCGGGGCGGTCGACAAGGACGATCCGCTGGAGTTGCTGGCTCCGGCGGAGGTCGTGGTCGACTTCACGCACCCCGACGTGGTCATGGGGAATCTTGAGTGGTGCATCTCGCGGGGGATTCATCCGGTTGTGGGGACCACGGGGTTCGATGGGGACCGGCTGGAGCGGGTGCGGGAGATGCTCGCGGCCAATCCCGGGACCAATGCGCTGATCGCGCCCAACTTCGGGATCGCGGCCGTGTTGATGATGCATTTCGCGCAGCAGGCGGCCAAGTACTTCGAGTCGGTTGAGATCGTGGAGCTTCATCATCCGGGGAAGGCGGACGCGCCGTCGGGGACGGCTCGGCGGACGGCTGAACTGGTGGCCGAAGCGCGGCGCAAGGCCGGGCTCGGGCCTTCACCCGATGCGACCACGCAGGAGATCGACGGAGCCCGGGGCGCGGACGTCGACGGTGTGCATGTTCACGCGGTGCGTCTGGCGGCTCTCATCGCCCACCAGGAAGTCATCCTCGGCGGCGAAGGCGAAGTCCTCACCATCCGTCACGACACCATGAACCGCTCCTCCTTCACCCCCGGAGTCCTCCTCGGCGTCCGCCGGGTCCGCTCCCTTCCCGGCCTGACTGTAGGCCTGGACGCCCTCCTCGATCTCTAACTCCACGAGCACCATCGCCGTCCCGGCCAGCCCGCTGATCGCGGTGCGGCCTGGACGCCCTCCTCGATCTCTAACTCCACGGGCACCATCGCCGTCCGGGCCAGCCCGCTGATCGCGGTGCGGCCTGGACGCCCTCCTCGACATCTGACCCCACCCCCGGCAAGCCGACTCCCGCTTGCCGGGGTTCTCACCCACTTCGCCGCTGCCCAACCTTTCCGGCCTGGTTGTGCCGGAGACAGGTGACAGCGTTCGCCGGTCCCCTGCGGGAGCGACATCATTGAGACCGGCACTGAGTCCTATCGGCTCGCCCAGCGGGCGCCGGGTATCCGGCTGCTTCGCCCGGGTCTCCGCGGTTAGCCGCGAAGTGGCGGTATCACCGCAGGCGAATCCCCTTCAGTCCCCGGGCCGAAAAGCAGTTGAGGCGACAGCCATGGTGAACCAGGATCCCACCCATGCCGAACACGACGCCCCTATGTCCCGACCCGTCGCTCTCATCACCGGTGCGGGCGGACGCACCGTCGGCATCGGAGCCGTCGTGGCGCGAAGCCACGCCACGATCGGCTGGGATATCGCGTTCTGTCCCCGAGCCCTGCCGAACCTGATGAGCAAACGCCGCTGCTAGTTACGGGCCCGGTATCGCCGCGATCAACCGGTAGGCGCGGTTCGGCCCAAGGAAGTTTCGGGGAGCATCCCAGTTCATGACCGATACGTTCACGACGAAGGCCACCTATGGCCAGGTCTTCGCGGTCACCCAGTTCCGTGCCCTGTTCGCCGCTCGGCTGCTTGGCGTCATGTCGGACACGCTGCGGTCCGTCGCGCTGGCGGTGCTGGTGTTCAGCCAGACCAGCTCTCCGTTGCTGACGGCGGTGGCGTTCACGATCGGCTTCCTTCCCCAAGCGGCGGGCGGCCTGTTTCTGGCCGCGATGGCGGATCGGTTCTCGCCGCGGACCCTCATCACCACGGGCTACGCACTCCAGTGCGCGGTCGGACTGCTGCTCGCGTTCGCGCACCTCCCGGTCGCGGTGAGCCTGCTGCTCGTCGCGGCCGTGGCCTGTCTGACGCCGGTCACCACCGGGGCCGCGGGCCGAGTCCTGGCGGAGATCCTCACCGGCGATACCTACGTGCTTGGGCGTTCGCTGAACTACCTGGTCGCGGTTGCGGCGCAGTTGGTGGGGATGGCCGCTGGTGGGGCGTTGACCACGTGGCTGGGCGTGGAGCGGACGATGCTGGTCACCGCGGGGGCGCACCTGCTCGCGTTGGTGATCAGCCGCCTGTTCCTGTCGCGCACCGAGGTGGTTCGCGTGGGTGGGTCGATCGTGCGTAAGACCTTGCAGGGTAACGCCGCGCTCGTCGCCGCCCCCGGGGTCGCCAAGCTGATCATGGTCCACTGCCTGCCGGCCGCGTACTTGGCCGCGGCGGGAAGCTTGCTCATTCCGTACTCCGCGCAGCGTGCGTTCGGCCCGACGGAGACCGGCCTGCTGTTGGCGGCCACGTCGGTCGGCATGCTCATCGGCGACGTCGTGGTCGGGCGGGCATTCGGGCCTGCCACCCGAGAACGACTTGTCCTGCCATTGCTGCTGATCATGGGTACGCCTTCGCTCGCGCTCGTCCTGGACCTGCCGTATCCGGCGGTCGCCGCGGCGTACGTGATCACTGGGGTGGGATCCGCCTACCTGCTCGGCCTGCAGCGACGCTTTCTGGAGGCGGTACCGTCCGAGCTCCAGGGACAGGGGTTCGCGCTGCTCAACACAACCACCATGACCATCCAGGGGATCGGACCCCTAGTCTTCGGCGTGTTCGCGGAATTCCTTTCGGTCGGCCTCGTGATCGCCCTGACCGGGGTGAGCAGCGTGGCCACCACACTCCTCCTGCGCGACGCGATCCGCCCACGCACGTCCGGCCGAACCTGACGACCAAACGCTGCTCCTGGTCACGCGCGGGCTCACCGACCATGACTAGCCACGTTGTGCCGCCACGCGATTGTCCGCAGGGTTTCTCCCACCCGCCCACCCTTCATTGCCCTGCGGGCCACCCAGCTCGTCGCCCTGCGGGCGTCCCCGCGCGCACCCCTGCGGGTGTCATTGCCTTGCGGGTGTCCATTGCTGGATCAGCTCCCGAGTGCGCCCTGCGTAGGCGCGTCTTGACATGCAGCCTTTTGGCTGCCTAAGTTAAAGGCAGCCTTTTGGCTGCATATCGACAGGTGGCAATCCGGGGACGAGGGCGGGCATGGACGAGGTGTTCAAGGCGCTGGCCGATCCGAGCCGGCGCGCGCTGCTCGACTCGCTCAACGCCCGCAACGGGCAGACGCTGCGTGAGCTGTGCGCGGGACTCGACATGGCCAGGCAGTCCGTCAGCAAGCACCTCGCGGTGCTGGAGGAGGCCGGGCTCGTCGCCACCGTGCGGCGGGGCCGGGAGAAGCTGCACTACCTCAACGCCGCGCCCGTGCACGAGATCGCCCACCGGTGGATCAGCCGTTACGACCGGGCCAGGGTCCAAGCCCTGGCGGACCTGAAACTCGCCCTAGAGGAGACCCCGATGGACGCGCCGACCTTCGTCTACACCACCTACATCCGAACCACCCCGCAGAAGCTCTGGCAGGCGCTGACCGACCCCGCCTTCACCCGCCGCTACTGGGCCACGGAGTTCACCACGGACTGGTCCGTCGGCTCCTCTCCTACAGCTGGCACACCGTCACCCCGGAACTCGCCAAACGCTTCGGCTGGGACGACGAACTGCTCTCCCGGCTGTCCGGCGAAACCCGCTCAAAGGTCACCTTCACGATCGAGGAGTCCGCACAGGTCGTGAAACTCACCGTCATACACGACGGCTTCGAGCCCGGATCGGCCCTGGCCGAGATGGTCAGCCACGGCTGGCCGAACGTGGTGGCAAGCCTCAAGACGCTCCTGGAAACCGGCGAACCCCTGCCAGCCGACGCGTGATCCCCAGGGCGACCAGCCGGCGAGGCCAGGTCGCGACCGCAAGCACTGCAGTGCCGCGGTCATGCCGATGGTCCCGCGTGCGAGTACTGCAGAGTGGTGGCCGTGGCCGGAGCGGGGCGGGGCGGGCAGAGCGCCAGCTCAGAAAGGGTGGGCGGGTGGGAGAACCCCCGTCAGATGTCAGGAGAGCGCCAGGCCGAGTGTGAAGAGGGCGCCGAAGGCCAGTTGGAGGCGGGCGGTTTGTTGGAGGGTGGCGATCAAGGCAGGGCCGGTGGCGCCTTCGCGGATGGATTTGATGGGGGCGATGGCGAGGAAGCCCGAAAGGAGGGTGAGGGCGGTGAAGGGGGCGATGGGGGTGAGGGCTAGGACGACGCCGAAGGGGAGGAGCAAGCAGGCGATGTAGAGGGCCCGCGTACGGGGGTCGCCGAGAAGGACCGCGAGAGTACGTTTGCCCGCGGGGGTGTCGGTGGCGATGTCGCGAAGGTTGTTGACGATCAGGAGCGCGCAGGCGAGCAGCCCCACGGGTACGGCCGCGGCAACGGCGAGCCAGGGAAGCCCTTCGACCTGGACGTACGTGGTGCCCGCCACCGCGACGAGCCCGAAGAAGACGAAGACGGAGAGCTCGCCGAGCGCGCGGTAGCCGTACGGACGGGAGCCGCCGGTATAGAACCACGCGGCCAGGATGCTGAGCGCCCCGACGGCGAGCAGCCACCACGCCCGCGTGACGATGACGAGAACGAGCCCGGCGACGGCGGCGGCGAGGAAGCTGCCCAGGGCGGCCCGGAGCACCTGGGGACCGGTCGCGACACCGGAACCGACCAGCCGCATCGGCCCGACCCGATCGGTGTCGGTGCCCTTCACCCCATCGCTGTAGTCGTTGGCGTAGTTGACGCCGACCTGCAGCGCGAGCGCCACGAACAGCGCCAGCAGCGCCCGCCACCAGACCCAGCCGTCGGCCTGAACCGCCACCCCGGTACCGACCGCCACAGGAACGACGGCCGCGGGAAGGGTACGCGGGCGCGCGCCCGCCAGCCATTGTGCAGGAGTTGCCACGATGAAGCCTCAGCTGATGTCGGTGCCCAGCCGGATCATCCGGATCGGGCGGCCCATGTCGAGCACCCGCTCGGCCATGTCCTCACCCCACCCAGCGGACTCCAGGAACCCGAGCATCGGGTGATTGTCGGCGAAGACCCAGGTCACAACGGCGCTGTAACCGTCTTCGCGGAGATGGTCGACGGTCGCGTTGAGCAGGCGGCTGCCGTGCCCGCGCCGGATGTGGTTGGGGTCCACCAGGAGCGTCAGCAGTTCGGCGGTGGTCGCCGGATGCAGGTCGGGATCCTCGGCCGGCCCGTGCGAGGCCAGCCCGACCACCCGGTCGGAGGCCCGCTCGTACGACGGCGGAGCCAGGATGCCTCCGGGCCCGAGAGCGCTCCAGTGGTCGGTGTCCATGACGACCCGCTCCACCGCGACGAGCACCCGGTGGCGGGGGCTGGGCGGGGACAGGATGGCCTCGTCCCACTGGCGCCGCCACATCTTCTCCGCCGCGGCCCCGGTCATCTGCTCCAGCGGGCCAGGCGGCAGGAATTCCCGGTAACCCTGCTTCCACGCCCGAATCTGGGTGCTCGTCACCGCGTCGACGTCTTCGAGACGGGCAGGTCTAACACCCATTGGGCCGGCTCCTTTCTGTGCCTGTAACACCGTACTGGTCAGGAGGGCCTCGCCGAACCTTCCGCCTGGCGTCGTGCCCGATATGTCCTGGTTTTCGTTCGATTTCCGCAGACGCGCATCGAGCACCATGAGCGGGAACGGTTCTTGGACGAATCGAGGAACGCCCATTGGCACGTGCCCTCGACGCACACCTTAAGGCGTGGCCAGCTTCCGTCGGCATGACTGGCCGAGATCAGTGCCGCGATCCTCGCCAGGCCGCCCGGCACCCCGGTCATGCTCGGCTCCAGCCCGGGCGCCCCCTGGACCAGCGTCACGTGCAGCGGAAGCGCCGCGAGAGCCGCCGCCAGCTCGGGCGGGGCGTCCCGCGTCTCGCCGTCGTGATTGTGCCGCAGCGTGATCCTCAGCCCTTCCCGCAGCCGTACGGCGACCGCCAGGTCGCGGTCCACGGCCCGCGCGCCGGGTTCGGCCAGGCCGCGCTCCCGCAGCCACACCGCCAGCTCGGCGGGGGACGCCAGCTCGTCTATGCCCCCTTCGACGTCGTAGGTGTTCACGAAGTCGCGGAGCAGCTCGGCCGGACTGGACATGGTCACCTCCAAAACCACTGTACGGGAGTTGCAGGTTGCCGGAATAATAGACACCGGTGTAACGCTTTTGCTGGTGTTAGAACTTCCCGAGGAGGAAACCATGCACGTCAGCTGGCTGGCCTACCTGGCCTATGAACAGAAGAAGCGGCGGGCACGCATCGAACGCTTACTCAACGACGACATCCCCACCGCCAAGCGGGCACGCAAGCACCTCTGAGTCATCCGCTGACTCACCCGCTGAGTCATCCGCGTTCGAACGCGGACGCCAGCCGGACCACGCCCTCGGTGAGCTCCGCGTGGTCGGCGGGAGCCGTGTGGGTGAGCCGGATCCGGGGACCGGGCGGTTCCGCGGGGTAGTAGATCGCGCCGGGGCTGACCAGCGCCCCCGCCCGGTGCGCGCGTTCCACCAGCGCGGGTTCGTCGGTCTCGTCCGGAAGGCGTACCCACAGATGCAGGCCGCCGGGTGGGACCAGGTGGACCTCGGCGGCGGGCAGGTGGCGGGCGAGCAACGTGAGCAGCAGGCGCTGGCGTTCGCCGATCTCCCGGCGCGCGGCGAGGAGGTGGCGCCGCCAGGCGGGCGAGGTGACGAACTCGACGGCCGTCTCCTGCAGCGGCCTGGCCACGAAGAACGACTCCACCACCTGGCTGGCGCGCAGCCGGCGCGCCGCGGGCCCGCGCGCGATCAGCCCGGCCACCCGCAGGCTGGGCGCCGAGATCTTGCTCAGCGACAGCACATGGACGACCGTGCCGTGGTCGTCCATGCTGACCAGCGCCGGAGGCGGCGTGCTGGTGGCCAGATAGCGCGAGAAATCGTCTTCGATGATGAACGCGCCGGCCGCCCGCGCCACGGCCAGCACCTGCTCCCGCCGCTCCGGCGTCAGCGTCGCCCCGGTCGGATTGTGCAGCGTCGGCTGGCAGTAGAAGACCCGCGCCCCCGTCACCGCGAACGCCTCCGCCAGCAGCTCGGGCCGCACCCCGTCCCGATCGACCGGTACGGCGACCGCCCGCAACCCCGCCAGCTTCGCCGTCGCCAGCGCCCCCGGATACGTCGGCGTCTCCACCAGCACCGGCTCACCCGGCGCGGCCAGTGCGCGGAACGCATGACTCAACGCCGCCTGCCCGCCGCTGACCACCAGCACGTCGTTGCGCGAAACCCCGACTTCCCCGGCGAACCACCGTCGCAACTCGGGCAGACCGCTCAATGGCGGCAACGCCCACGCGTCCGGCCGCCGTACGGCCCTGGCCGCCGCGGCCGACAGTTCGCGCGCCGGACGCAGATTCGCGTTGAGATAGCCCCCGGTCAGCGGGATCACGCCCTCACCCGGCTCGGCCAGCAGCCCCGCGACCCCGGTGTCGTCCACCACCCGGTCGCCCAGCGCCACTGTCTGCCACGACGAATCCGACGCCTCCGAGGACGCGCGGCGTCCGGGCGCCGCGAAAGCACCGCTACCCGGGCGAGTGATCACCCGTCCTTCGGCGGTCAGGCGCGCGATGGCCCGCGACACGGTCACCGGGCTGACTCCCAGCTCCCGGACCAGCTCCCGGCTGGATCGCAGCTTCGCGCCGGGCCCGAGCCGGTGGGCCTCCTCGCGGAGGATGTCGGCCACCTTGGCGATACTGCTATCCTCATTCATGAGAGATAAGAATAGCGCTATCGCCCCCGGTTCAGTAGCGCTCGCCGAGAGCCCCGCGGAACCCCCCGTCCCGTCCGAGACGGACCGGAGGGTGGCCTGGCGGGGCACGATGCTCGCGGCGCTCGGCGTGCTGGCCTTCTCGATGACGTTTCCGGGCACCGTGTTCGCGATGCGCGGGTTCGACCCCTACCTCGTGGCGATCGGCAGGGCGGTCCTCGCGGCGGCGGTCGCGGCCGTCTGCCTCCTGGTGGCCCGCGTTCCGCTGCTGCCACCCCGCCGGCATCTCCGTTCGTACATCCTGACGTCCCTGGCCGTCGTCTTCGGGTTCCCCCTGTTCAGTGGCCTCGCCCTGTACGGCGGCGCGAGCACGTCCCACTCGGCCGTGGTGATCGGGCTGCTCCCGGCGGCCACGGCCGCGTTCGCGGTGCTGCGCGCGGGGGAGCGGCCCCGGCCGATGTTCTGGGTCGCGGGCGGGCTGGGCGCGGTGTCGATCACCGTCTTCACCCTCGGCCAGGGCGGCGGCCGGCTCTCGGTGGCCGACCTGCTGCTCGTGCTGGCGCTGCTGTCGGCCGGATTCGGCTACACCGAGGGCGCCAAGCTGTCCCGGGAGACCCCGGGCTGGCGCGTCATCTCGTACGCGCTGGTGGTGGCCGTGCCGGTCTCCCTCCCCGTGACGATCGTCCTGGCGTTCACCACCGAGATCCGCCCGTCCTTCGAGGCGTTCGCAGGATTCGCCTGGGTCGGGGTGATCTCGATGTTCCTCGGCTTCGTCCCCTGGTACGCCGGTCTCGCCATGGGCGGCATCGCCAGAGCCGGCCAGACCCAGCTGCTCCAGCCGCTGCTCACCCTGCTCTGGGCCTGGCTCCTGCTCTCGGAGGACTTCGGCGCGTCCACCGTGGTGGCCGCCCTGGCCGTCCTGGTCTGTGTGGCCGCGACCCAGCGTGCCCGGATCGGGGCGATGCCACCGCGGGGTTAGGGGGACGCTGTTTCGGATGGCGTCGGGGGCCAGTGCTCCGGTGGTGAGGCGAAGGTGCCCCGGTAGGGGACGGTGAAGACCCAGCCCTCGGTGCGGAGCAGGGCGATGGCCTGGCGGATGGTGGCCTTGGCGACGCCGTGCTCCAGCATGAGGGTGCGTTCGCTGGGGATCGGGCGGTTGGCGCCGATCTCGCCGGATCTGATGGTGTCCGCGATCTCGTCGGCGATCTGGCGGTAGAGGGGGGCGAGGTAGGAGGCGCGGGGGGTGCCGGGCGTGCCGACGAACGAGCCTTCGCCGGGCACGGTGTGGATGAGCCGGCGGTCGCGGAGCTCCCGGTGCACCCGGCGGGCCGTCATCTGCGCGATGCCGTAGTCGCGCTTGAGTTCGGTCTCGCTGGGCACCGGTTCCCCGGGGCTGAGGTCCCCTTTGACGATCTGTTCCCCCACGATGTCGGCGATCTGCCGGTAAAGCGGTATGTGGCCGTCCCTATCGAGCATGCTCGTATTATAGACGTCTCCATACGATGAGTGGTCGCTATTTCGGCCACTTCTCCGGCTCGTTGGGGTAGGTCCCGCGATGCGGAACCGTGAACACCCAGCCCTGCTCCCGCAGTCGCTGTACGGCCTGGCGGGCGGTGACCTTGGAAACACCGTACTGGTCGATCAGGCCCTGCTCGCTGGGGATCGGGCGATTCGGCGGGAGCTCCCCGGTGCGGATGCGTTCCGCCAGTTCCGTCGCGATCTGCTGGTAGCGGGGGATCTTGCGCAGGCCCCGGGGTGAGCCTTCCGTGCCGACGAACGTGCCCTCGCCCTGGACGGTGAAGGCCAGGCCCTGCTCCCTGAGTTCCCTGGCCACCCGGCGGGCGGTCGTTCTGGCTATGCCGTACTCGTCGACGAGTTCCGCCTCGCTGGGGATCGGGCTGCCTTCGGGCAGGTCGCCGCTGCGGATGCGTTCGGCGATGACATCCGCGATCTGCTTGTAGACGGGGTTCGGCCCCTCGCGATCGAGCACATACGGATGCTATCCAAAACCGGACATGGCACCACAAACCAGACACCTGATCAGGTGTCTACAGACGTATGTAATACGAGCGAAGACATTGCTATGTCGTAGGCGAGTCGCTAACTTGATCCGCAGGGAGTTCGGGCAGGTCCCACCCGCCCGGCCGCTAGGGGCGGCTCTCGTGGGGGTTCCCGTGCGAGAGGCCGTCCCGGCGGTCGGGCGGATCGATCCGGCGCCAGGCGGTGTCGGTGACGACGAGGTGGTCGAGCAGGCGGAGGCCGACGGTCTCGGCGGCGAGATGGAGGTGCGCGGTGACGGCGACGTCGGAGGGGCTCGGCTCCAGGGAGCCGCTCGGATGGTTGTGGGCGAGGCCGAAGGCGGCGCCGCCCGAGACGAGGACGGTGGTGATGATGTCGCGGACCGGGGCCGGCGTGTGGTCGCTGCCGCCCTCGCTCACGACGGCCCGGCGCAGGATGGTCCCGCGCCCGTCGCAGACGACCACGACCAGGCGCTCCCTGGCGTGGCCGTGGAGCATCGGCGCGACCGCCCGGGCCAGATCCGACGAGGACGCGATCCTGGCCCGCTCCGGCTGGGTCTGGGCTCGTCTGACCAGGTGGAAGGCGGCGGAGATGCGGGCGGCCTTGGCCGGGCCGACCCCCGGCACGGCCAGCAGCCGATGCGCCTCCGAGCGCGCCAGCTCGGTCAGATCCCCGCAGTGCTCGATCACCCGCGACGCCAGCTCGACCGCGCTCACACCCCGGCTGCCCGACCCGAGCAGCAGCGCGAGCAGCTCACGATCCGCGAGCGCCACCGCCCCCGACGCCAGCAACCGCTCCCTCGGCTGGTCGGCAACCGGCATGTCCTTGACCCGCATCTCCACCCCCGACTCAGAGACCCACCCCGGTTCTACCAGCCCCCACCGACGTTCCCCCCACCCCGACACCCCACCTCAAAGCCCCGCTCCGGTGTTCGGCCAGCTTCGCCCGTCCGCCCCGGTGTCCGGACGGTGGCGGCACGCGATTCCCCGCCTGCTTCGCGGACGCCGCAGCCTGCGTCCGGCGCCTTCGCGGCTCTGGTCCAGGACGCGGGTTCCCACGCCGCGCGGCCGTGACCGGTCGGTCCGCCGCTCCCGTCGGAGGAACACCCGCCGTCCCGGCCCACGCCCCAGCCCCGGCGAACCACGACCGCCCGTTTCTCCCGCCGCCCGTGTACGCCCCGCCCCGCTCGCCCATCACTGCGCTCCGACCGTTGTCCCGACCGTTGTCCCGGCGCTTCCGCTGGCTCCGACGCGGGCGGTTCCGACTCATGCGGATTCATTCGATGTGGTCACGCACGCTGACATACCGGTCACGACCCCCGTGCGGACGGAGGCGACTCTGGCGTACGCGTGCGGAGTGCCGGAGCGATCAGGGCACGGGGAGGCTGTAGACGAGGCGGAACTGGTCGCAGGGGATGACGATGTCGCTGGTCTCGACCGGGCGGTCGCCGGACCAGTGGGTGCGTTCGATGTGGAGCACGTGGACGCCGGCGGGAAGGTCGAGGACGTCGCTCTCGGCGGGCTGGGGCACGCGGCTGGAGACGTGCTCGATCACCTCGGTGATCTTCATGCCGAGGGCGGAGAGGCGGGCGGCGATGTTGCTGGCGTCCTCGGAGCCGTCCCCCAACCCGACCGGTTCGTACGACGTGGCCAGCTGCACGGGTTTCCCGTCGCCGCGATAGACGAAGCGGGTTCGGGTGATGGGGGCCGCGATGTCGAGGCGCAGACGGGCCGCGATGTCGGGGGTCGCCTCGGCGGGTTCGGACTGCCAGTCCCAGGTGGCGCGCCGGCCCTGGGCCTGCATGTCGGCGGAGAACGGGGCCTGGCCCCGGTGCAGGGGGAGCAGGGTGGGGCGCTGCCTGACCCGGTGGCCGGAGCCGACTCGGCCGATGATCAGACCTTCCTGCGCCAGGACCCGGAGCGCGTGACGGGCGGCGGTCTCGCCGACGCCGTACTTGCGGGTGATCTGGTGCCGGGACGGGATCGGGGCTCCCGGTGGGAGGGTGCCGTCGGTGATCTGTCGGCGGAGGTCCTCAACGACGCGCAGGTAAACCGGATCGGAGTTGGCCATCCATCCATCCCTCGGATTGTGAAGCGTTTTCCAATCTTGGCGTATCCGACGGACAACCCAGAGTAATGGACATGATCTGTGATTCCAACTTTACGCGTCATCACCAGGCCGTCTCGGGAGGATGAGTGGGGGCTCGTGAGGTTGATCATCCGGGCGAACGGGACGGGAACGCCCATGATCCTTCCGGCCTTCCCCAGGAGCCCATCGACCTTCCGGAGGACGGACCGCTCCCCGAAGACACCACGGATCCGCCCGGACGGGACAGGCCCGGCCGCGCGTCTCCCCGTAATCTCCCCGGCGGGTACGAGGTGCACGGACTCCACGTAGCCCCCGCCCAGCCGGGTTGCGAGGCGCTGCTGTGGCTGCCGCCGGTGCCCCGGACCGACCGCACCCGGGTGCGCCAGCACACCTGCGAATGCCGCGCCACCATCTACGAGCTCTGCCAGGCGGGCGGCCTCCGCTTCATCCGCCGTACGGTCAGGGGACCGGACGGATCCCGGATCCACGAGACGGAGCGGGTCGTCACGGCCAGGGCCGAGCAGGTGTGGCTGAGGCTGCTGCTGGGGCAGGCCCGCTGACCTGCGGCTTACTCCAGTCCCAGAAGCGCGAAAAATTCTCTCCAGGAGTCTGTAACGCGCCCGTAAGAAACCGCGATTCTCCGGATAGAGGCCGCTGATGTGTGTACCCCCGAGCACATATCGGCGGCCTCTTTCTCGTTCCCGCCCGCCGTGACAGGGGGCTAGCGGGGTGGCGAGGTCCACCGTTTCGGCGGATCCGGGTAGCGTTCGGTCTATGGCCCCGCCAACTCGAACCTCCGACGCCCCCTTCGGCCGCATGCTCACCGCCATGGTGACCCCGTTCAACGCGGATGGAGCGGTCGACTACCCGGCGGTGCAGCGACTCGCCACCTATCTCGTGGACGAGCAGCGCAACGACGGCCTGGTCGTGAGTGGCACGACCGGAGAGTCCCCGACCACCACGGACGCGGAGAAAGAGCGCATCCTGCGGGCGGTGCTGGAGGCGGTGGGGGACCGGGCGACGGTCATTGCCGGGGTGGGGACCAACGACACGCTGCACAGCGTCGAGCTGGCGCGCGCGGCGCAGCGGGCGGGAGCGCACGGGCTGCTGGTGGTGACGCCGTACTACAGCAAGCCGCCGCAGGAGGGGCTGTACCAGCATTTCGCCACGGTCGCCGACGCGACCGCGCTGCCCGTCATGCTGTACGACATTCCGGGCCGGACCGGCGTGCCGATCCAGGTGGAGACGCTGCTCCGGCTGGCCACCCATCCGGCCGTCCTCGCGGTCAAGGACGCCAAGGCCGACCTGTTCACCAGCTCCCTGGTCAACGCCCACACCGAGCTGGCCTTCTATTCTGGGGATGACACGCTCAACCTGCCCTGGCTGTCCGTCGGCGCGGCCGGGTTCGTCAGCGTGATCGGTCACGTCGCGGGGGCGGACCTGGCGGCGATGATCGCGCACTACCGGGCCGGGGAGGTCGCGGCCGCGCTGGAGATCCACCAGCGCCTGCTCCCCGTGGTTTCCGGGATCATGAACCGCGCCGGGGGCGCGATCATGGCGAAGGCCGCGCTGAGACTTATCGGCCAGGACGCCGGCGTGGTCCGGCTCCCGCTGGTCGACGCAACAACCGAACAAATCGCGCTGCTCCGCGCGGATCTCGTCGCGGGCGGCCTCAAAATCACAGGAGACTGAGTGCTTTCAGGAGAACATAGCGAGGATCGCCGATGAGCCATCCTCACCCCGAACTCGGCCCCCCTCCGCCGCTTCCCGAGCATGGTCTGCGCATCGTCGCGCTCGGCGGCCTCGGGGAGATCGGCCGCAACATGGCGGTCTTCGAGTTCGAAGGGCGACTGCTGATCGTCGACTGCGGGGTGCTGTTCCCGGAGCCCGACCAGCCCGGCGTCGATCTGATCCTGCCGGACTTCGAGTACATCCGCGGGCGCCTGGACGACATCGAGGCGGTCGTGCTGACCCACGCGCACGAGGACCACATCGGGGCGGTGCCGTACCTGCTGCGGGAGCGGCGGGACATTCCGCTGGTCGGCGCGAAACTGACGCTGGCGCTGATCGAGGCCAAGCTCACCGAGCACCGCATCCAGCCGGTCAAGCAGGAGGTGGTGGAGGGGCAGCGGCACCGGTACGGGCCGTTCGAGTGCGAGTTCTTCGCCGTCAACCACTCCATTCCGGACGCGCTGGCGGTGGCCGTGCGCACGCCGGCCGGGATCGTGCTGCACACCGGCGACTTCAAGATGGACCAGCTGCCGATGGACGGCCGGCTGACCGACCTGGGCGGTTTCGCCCGGCTCGGTGCCGAGGGCGTGGACCTGCTCATGTCCGACTCCACCAACTCGGAGGTGCCGGGCTTCGTCACCAGCGAGCGGGACATCGCGCCGGTCATCGACGACGTGATCAGGACGGCCGAGAAGCGCATCATCGTGGCCTGCTTCGCCTCGCACATCCACCGCGTGCAGCAGGCCATCGACTCCGCCGAGAAGTACGGCCGCAAGGTCGCCCTCATCGGCCGTTCGATGGTCCGCAACATGGGCGTGGCCCGCGACCTGGGCTACCTGAGGGTGCCGCCGGGCCTGCTGGTGGACTCCCGCGAGATCGAGGAGTGGCCGCCGGAGGACGTGGTGCTGATCTGCACCGGTTCCCAGGGCGAGCCGATGGCCGCGCTCTCCCGGATGGCCAACCGGGACCACCCGATCCGGGTGGCCGAGGGCGACACCGTGCTGCTGGCCTCCTCGCTGGTGCCGGGGAACGAGACGGCGGTCAACAAGGTCATCAACGGGCTGACCCGGTGGGGGGCCCGCGTGGTGCACAAGGGCAACGCGCTGGTGCACGTGTCCGGGCACGCGGCGGCCGGTGAGCTGCTGTACGTGCTGAACGCCACCAAGCCGTCCAACTTCATGCCGGTGCACGGCGAGTGGCGGCACCTGCGGGCGCACGCCAAGCTGGCGCGCCTGACCGGCGTCCCGGACGAGAACATCGTCATCGCCGAGGACGGCGTCGTGGTGGATCTGCTGGACGGCCAGGCCAAGGTGGTCGGCGCGGTCCCGGCGGGCTACGTGTTCGTGGACGGCACGTCCGTGGGGGACATCACCGAGGTGGCGCTCAAGGACCGCCGCATCCTCGGCGACGAGGGCTTCATCTCGGTCGTGGTCGTGGTCGACACGACGACGGGCAAGCTGTCGGGCGGGCCGGAGATCACCGCCCGCGGCTCCGGCATCGACCCGGACTCGCTGGACCTGGTCATCCCGCAGATCGAGCGGGCGCTGCAGGACGCGGCGGCCGACGGGGTGGCGGACGTGCAGCAGATCCGGCGGGTGCTGCGCCGCACGCTGGGCCGGTGGGTGAGCGACTCCTACCGCCGCCGCCCGATGATCATCCCGGTGGTCGTGGAGATCTAGTACGGCCGAACGGCGCGTGACCTGGGGTCACGCGCCGTTCGTGTGTGATCGGTCAGCCGGTTCTGGCCGGTTCGTCCACCTGGCCTTCGTCGTCCAGGACCACCTCGGGGATCTCCTTGGGGACGCCGCGCAGCGCGTACAGGACGGTGAGGGACAGGACGGCGAGGAGGCAGGCGCCGGTGAGGGCGCTCACCTGCATGCTGTCGATGTAGGTGCGCTGGGCCGCGCCGACCAGGGCCTCGGCCAGGTCGGGCGGGAGCGTGGCGGCCACCTTGAACGCCCCGCCGAGGGACTCGCCGGCCGCCTCCGCGACGCCGGCGGGCAGGCCGGGGGGCGGGGTGAGCCGCTGGCTGTACAGGCCGCCGATGACGCTGCCCAGCACGGCGATGCCGAGCGAGCCGCCGACCTCGGTCGCGGTCTCGGAGATGGCCGAGGCCGCGCCCGCCCGCTCCCGCGGCACCGCGGCGAGGATGGTGTCGTTGGTGACCGCGAAGGTGAAGCCCATGCCCACGCCCGAGATCATCATCGCGGGCAGCATGAGCAGGTACGGCGTGTCGAGTTCGATCAGGCTGTACAGGAACAGCCCGCCGCCGGTGAGCAGCAGTCCGAGCGTGACGACCTTGGCCCGGCCGATCGCGCTGACCAGGACTCCGGCGAGACCGCCGCCGATGGCCGCGGAGAACCCGCCCGGGAGGCCGGCCAGCCCGGCCACCAGCGGCGACCAGCCCCGGATGAGCTGGAAGTACTGGGCGAAGGCGACCGACATGGCCAGCATGGCGAAAAGGATGATCACGTTGGCGCCGATCGAGCCGGTGAACGCGCGGTGCCTGAACAGCCGGACGTCGATGAGCGGTTCGGCCAGCCGGGTCTGCCGCCGGACGAACACGACCAGGGAGAGCACGCCGATCGCGGCCGAGATCCAGACCGCGCGCTCGCCGAGGCCGTCGTGGGCGGCCACCTTCATCGCGTACACCAGGCCGATGACGCCGGCGAACGAGAGCGGCACGCTGATCAGGTCGATCGGGCGGGAGCGCGGGTTGCGGGACTCGGGCAGCAGCAGCCAGCCGCCGATCAGCAGCAGGGCCGTGATGGGCACGTTGATCAGGAACACCGAGCCCCACCAGAAGTGGTCCAGCAGCAGCCCGCCGACGACCGGGCCGCCCGCGAAGCCGAGGGCGGAGATGCTGCTCCAGATGCCGACGGCGGCGGTGCGCTCCTTCGGGTCGGTGAACACGTTCCTGATGATCGACAAGGTGGACGGCATGACGGTCGCCCCGGCCACGCCCAGCAGGGCGCGGGCCGCGATCAGCAGTTCCGGCGTCGGCGCGTACGCGGTGAGCGCGGAGGCGGCGCCGAACGCGGCGGTGCCGATCAGCAGCAGCCGTTTGCGGCCGATGCGATCGCCCAGGTTGCCCATGGTGATCAGCAGGCCGGCCAGCGCGAAGCCGTAGATGTCCAGGATCCACAGCAGCTGGGTGGCGGAGGGGGCGAGGTCCTCCATCAGCTTGGGCATCGCCTGGTGCAGCACGGTGAGGTCGAGCGCGAGCAGCAGCATGGCCAGGCAGGAGATGACCAGCGTGCCCCACTTGCGGGTGTTCGTTACTGGCACTGAGGAAGAAGTCATGGGAGCAGCGTGAGGGAGGCCGCTGACCAGCTGCCCACCGCTCGCTGACGGCCGCTGACGAGGCCGCGCTCATGCGCCTGTTCGAAGCCCGCGGGGCCCAGCGCGGCCCGGCACTGCTCGGCCACCCAGGTGCGGTCCGGGTCGTCGGGGTCGTTGCCGTCGCGCAGGGCGGTACTGACGCCGAGCAGGGAGGCGGCGCGGACCTGGTCGCCGCGGAGCAGCTCGACCCCGGCCAGGCCCTCGGCGACCCGGGCGGAGATGAGCAGGTTGCGGTGCGGGAAACCGGAGGCGAGGGCGGCGCGGTACCAGTGCTCGGCCTGGTCGGGCTCGCCCTCCGCGATGCAGATCCAGCCGAGCGCGATCTGCGCGACCAGCCGGATCTCGTCCGCGCTGAACCATTCGCCCGAGCCGGTCAGCGCGGCCTCGCAGAGCCGCCGGGCGGCGGGCAGGTCGCCCTCGCGGCGGGCCAGCTCGCCGAGGCCGATCCGGGCGCGGGCCAGCATCTCCGGAGCGCCGGCCCGGCGGGACAGCTCCGCGGCCCGCTCGAAGTCGGCGCGCGCCGCGTCCCGCGTGCCGGCGGTGACGGCGAGGTTGACGCCCCTGCGGCACAGCAGCTCGGCCAGGTCCACCGTGGCGTCGAGGCGCTCCATCAGCTCCATGGCCCGCTCGATGTAGGCGAGCGCGCCGGGCCGGTCACCCCGCCATTCGGCCACGTCGGACAGCCCGATCAGCGTCATCGCCATGCCCCAGCGCTCGCCCAGGGCCTCGAAGGCCCGGTAGGCCGGCGTCAGCGCGCCCTCGGCGTCCTCGGTGTGCCCCTCCAGGAGGGCGAGCAGCCCCCAGCCGAACTGGGCGAGCGCGTGGGTCCACGGATCCATCGCCATCCGCCGCTGCTGTTCCATCAGGTAGTCGGACCTGTCCGGCGTGGGCGGCCCCATGACCATCGCCCAGAGCACGTTCAGGTACGGCTGTCGCGGCAGCCAGTTGATCGTGCGCATGATCTCGTCGGCGCGTTCCAGGTGGGGCCGCAGGTCCATCGCCACGTCCCCGCCGGTGGCCAGGGTGAGCACGCACAGCGCGTACTCCTCGCGTTCCGGGGGCTCCGGGCCGAGCTTGGCGAGGAGCTCGCCCGCCAGTCCCGCGCTCTCGCTGCGCAGGCCGCGCAGCCACCAGTACGAGGTCAACGCCGAGAACAGCCGCAGGGCGCTGTCCTCGTCGGCGCGGTGCAGCGCGGAGACGAGGTTGTCGTGCTCGGTGTCGAGCTGACGCAGCCAGTCCAGCTGGTCGGCCGTCCGCAGCCACGGATCCGCCGTCTCCGCCAATTCCACGAAATATCCGACGTAGGCGGAGTGGAGGGCGTCGCTTTCGCCGGCCTCGGTGAGCTTCTCGGCGCAGAACGCCCGGATCGTGTCGAGCATGCGGTACCGGTCGCCGGCCACTTCGAGCAGGGACTTGTCGGCCAGGCCGGTCAGCAGGTCGACGACGTCGTCGGCGGGCAGGCCGCTCACCCGCTCGGCGGCGGCCAGCGTCGCCCCGCCCGCGAACACGGTCAGCCGCCGCGCCAGCGTCCGCTCGGCCTCGTCGAGCAGGTCCCAGCTCCACTCGATCACCGCCCGCAGCGTACGGTGCCGGGGTTCGGCCACCCTGCTCCCCCGGGAGAGCAGCCGGAAGGTGTCCGTACGCTCCAGCCGGGCCGAGATCTCGGCGGCCGTCAGCGAACGCAGCCGGGCGGCGGCCAGTTCGATCGCCAGCGGCAGCCCGTCCAGGGCCCGGCAGATCCTCGACACCGGGCCCAGGTCGTCGGCCGTCAGCGTGAAATCCGGGCGTACGGCGGAGGCGCGGTCGGCGAACAGCCTCATCGCCGGGTACGCCAGCGCCTCCGCGAGGGTCGCGTCCACCGGCGGCAGGGCGAGCGGCGGGACCGGGCAGAGCCGCTCCCCGGTGATGCCCAGCGGTTCCCGGCTGGTGGCCAGCACCCGCAGGTCCGGGCAGGCGCCGAGCAGCCTGCCCGCCAGCGCGGCGGCCGCCTCGATGACGTGCTCGCAGTTGTCCAGAACCAGCAGCAGCGCCCGGTCGGCCAGCGCGCTCGCCAGCCGGTCCAGCGGGTCGGCCGGCTGCCGCACGGCGGACCGCAGCATCCAGGTCTCCCGCAGCCCCACCGCCGCGAGCACGGCCTGCGTCACCTCGGAACCATCCGCCAACGGCGACAACTCGACGAAACAGACCTCGATCCCGTCCCGCGCGCCGGTCCCGCCGCCCGCAGACGTCGTACGCCCTCGCGCGCGTCCCGGAGGCGTCGAGTTCTCTTGCGTGTGTCTGGATGTTTGCGCGCGTTCCGGAGGTGTCGGGTTCTTTTGCGCGTATCCGGATATTTCCGGGCGTTCCAGAGGTGCGGAGTGGCTGGGTGGCTCCGGGCGTTTCGGAGGTGCGGAGTGGCTGGGTGGCTCCGGGCGTCTGGCGCTGCTCGCCTGGATGGCAGCTTCGATGGCGAGGCGGGTTTTGCCGGTGCCGCCGGGGCCGGTCAGTGTCACCAGGCGGGACTCGGCCAGCAGGCCGCCGATCACGGCCAGTTCGTCGCCGCGACCGATCAGCGGGGTCAGCTGGGCCGGGAGGCCGGTGCGCGCGGGCGGGGCCTCCGCGCGCAGGATGGCCAGGTGGATCCCGGCCAGTTCGGGGGAGGGGTCCGCGCCGAGTTCGTCGGCGAGAGTCCGGCGTGCCTCCTCGTACGCCGCGAGGGCTTCGGCGGGCCGGCCGGAGGCGACCAGGGCGCGCATGAGCAGGCCGCGGAGGCGTTCCCTGAGGGGGTGCGCGGCGACCAGGTCGGCCAGTTCGGCGGTGAGGTCGTGGCCGGCGGCCGGAGCGTGGCCGAAGTCGGCTTTGGTGGTGCGGTGGCCGGTGGTGCCGTGGCCGAAGTCGGCTTTGGTGGTGCGGTGGCTGGCGGTGCCGTGGCCGTAGTCGGCTTTGGTGGTGCGGCGGTCGGCGGTGCCGTGGCCGAAGGCGGCGGTTGGGGTGATGTCGGCGGTGGGGTTCAGGCTGAGGACGGCGTCGGCGTGGTCTTCGAGGGCGGTCAGGCGGAGTTCTTCGAGGCGGACGGCGGCGGACGCCAGGTTCTCGCCGAGGTCGGCCAGGGCGGGGCCGCGCCAGAGGTCCAGGGCTTCGCGGAGCAGGCCGGCGGCTCCGCGGTGGTCTCCGACAGCGAGAGCGGCCCGGCCGGCGGCGGCCAGGCGCTCGAACCGGCGGGCGTCCACGGACTCGGGGTCCACGTCCAGCCGGTATCCCGCCGGGTGGCGTACGATCACGGGCTCGTCCAGCAGTTGGCGGAGCCGGGAGACCTGGGCCTGGAGGGCGTTGGCGGCGCCGGTGGGCGGGTCCTCGCCGTACAGGCCGTCGATGAGGTGGTCGACGGTGACCACGCGGCCGGCGTCCAGGGCCAGCATCCCGAGCAGGAGCCGCAGGCGGGGGCCGCCCACGGCGACCGTCTCCCCGCTGTCCCGGCGGACCTCCGTCGGGCCCAGGATGCCGAACCGCATACGTCAATTCTGGCGCACGATCAGTTATTGTCGGCTGATGTCCGGCATCGAGGTGGTCTATCGCAAGTACGGCGGCATCCTGCACTGGAACCATCCGGCCACGCGGCTCGGCGAGGACGAGCACGGGGTGTGGGTGGGCTGCCCCGCCGGAACCGTCGGCCGGCTGGGGGAGGGGCCGCCGGTGGTCTGGCAGCGGCCGTTCGTGCTGCTCTTCCCGAGGGACACGTGGTGGACGGCGACGTTCAACCCGGTCGGGCACAAGATGGCGGTCTACTGCGACATCACCACCGTGCCGGAGTGGCGGGACGGCGAGGTCACGATGATCGACCTGGACCTGGACGTGATCAAGCGGGCCGACGGCACGGTCTTCCTCGACGACGTGGACGAGTTCGCCGAGCACCAGGTCTGGTTCGGGTACCCGCCGGACGTGATCGAGAACGCGGAACGCGCGGCGGAGTGGCTGATGGCGGCCGTCGCCGCGGGAACCGGCCCGTTCGGCGGCGCGCACCGGCGCTGGCTCGACCAGGTCAGCTGACGCCCCTAGGCTCGATCGGCGGCCGTCGGCGCCGCTGACTCGGCTCCGTGGGTCAGGACCACCCCGGCTCCATGATCAGCAGATGGCCCTGCTTTCGTAATACGAGCACTTATCCCAATAAAGTGGCACATATTACTGAAAGGTGGCTAAAATGATCATTTCGTTGGATCCACGGACTGGCCAGGCGGTCGGCGAGCCGATCCCGGAGAGCACGGAAGAGCAGGTCGCCGCCATCGTGGAAGCGGCGGCCACCGCCGGACGGGCCTGGCGCGCCGCCTCCGCCGCCGACCGGGCCGCCGTCCTGGAGTCGGTCGCGGACGCGCTCCTGGCGAGCGCCGACGACCTGTGGCGCGCCGCCGACACCGAGACCGCCCTCGGCGAGGTACGGCTCCGCGGCGAGATCGGCCGTTCCGCCGGCCAGTTCCGTTTGTTCGCCGAAGTCCTGCGTGACGGCGGCTACGTGGACGCGATCATCGACCACGCCGACCCCGGGCTGACCCCTCCCCGCCCGGACATCCGGCGGATGAACCAGCCGTTGCCCGGTGTGGTCGGGGTGTTCGCCGCGAGCAACTTCCCGTTCGCGTTCTCCGTCGCGGGCGGCGACACGGCCTCCGCCCTGGCCGCGGGCTGCGCGGTCGTGGTGAAGGCCCATCCCGGGCATCCTGTCCTGTCCGAGCTGGTCGCCACCGTGGTCCGGCGGGCACTGCCGGCGCCGGAGCTGCTCGGCCTCGTGCAGGGCGCGGACGCCGGGCGTTACCTCGTCCAGCACCCGTCCGTGGCCGCGGTCGGCTTCACCGGCTCGATCCACGGGGGCCAGGCCATCCAGCGCCTGATCAACGAGCGTCCCGACCCGATCCCGTTCTACGGCGAGCTCGGGAGCGTCAATCCCGTCGTCGTGCTGCCGTCCGCGCTCGACGGCGACGTGGCGGCCCTGGCGAGCGGTTTCGCGGGGTCGCTGACGCTCGGCGTCGGCCAGTTCTGCACCAACCCCGGCCTGCTCTTCGTGCCGGACGACGACACCCTGATCAAGGCCATCGCGGACGCGGTCGCCGCGACGACCGGCGGCCCGATGCTCACCCCGAAGATCCGCGACGGGTACGAGGAGGGCGTGGCCCGGCTCGCCCTCGGCGCGGTCCCGCTCGCGAGCGGCCAGGACGACGCCCTCGCGGGAGGCGTTGTCGCGGCGGGCAGTGGGGTCACGGCCTCCGGCGGCGCGACGTCCGGCGGCGTGGTCTCCGGCGGTGCGATGTCCGGTGGTGCTGCCTCCGGTGGTGCGATGTCCAGCAGCGCGGCCCCCGGCGGTGCTCTGGCGGGCGACATTTCCGGTATTGGAGATGCTGTGCCGCAGGTGTTCGTCACCGACATGGATAACTTCGCGGGCCGTCTCCCCGACCTGGCCGAGGAGTGCTTCGGCCCTGCGGCGCTGGTCGTGAAATATGGGGACGTCTCGAAGGTCGGGGACGTCCTGGAAAGCCTCCCGGGTTCGCTGACGGCCACCGTGCACGCGACCGACCCCGCCGAAGCCGAGCAGATCGTCCCCGTCCTTACCCGCCTCGCCGGCCGCGTGATCTGGAACGGCTGGCCGACCGGTGTCGCCGTCTGCTGGGCCATGCACCACGGCGGCCCCTGGCCCGCCTCGACCTCCCCGGCCCACACCTCGGTCGGGGCCACCGCGATCAGTCGCTGGCTGGCGCCCGTCGCGTACCAGAGCTGGCCGGAGGCGCTGCTGCCCCTGGAGTTGCGTGACGCCAACCCGCTCAACGTCCCCCGCCGGGTGGACGGGGTCCGCTGAGGGATCCGCGCGCGGCCGTGGGAGCCCGGTCGCGCGCGGAAGAGTGAGGCGCCGGGCCGGTCACGCCGGCCCGGCGCGGTCAGCGCCGGTGCAAGTGCCCGCGCGTCCGGAGCCCTGCGTGTCCGGAACCTTGCGTGTCAGGAGCCCTGCGTGTCAGGAGGCCTGCGCGTCAGGAGGCCTGCGCGTCAGGAGACTTCGCCCGCGCCCGCGTGCCGGGACACCGAACGCCGCACGTCCTCAGCCGGTTCGACGGCCGTGTGCAGGGTCGGCGTCCAGCCCGCGTCCGGCAGGAAGTCCGGGTCGTTCTTGGCGTTGTACACGGCCACCAGGTCGATGGGCGTGACCTTGCCGCCGACCCGCAGCACGTCGCCGCGGGTCGTCAGCGCCGTCCCGCCCCAGTTGTAGAGCAGCGTGGCCGGATCGACCGCCCGGCCCAGCCGGAAGAAGTTGTTCTCGGCGAAGATCTGCGACTGCACGCCCACCCCGAGCGCGTAGACGAAGTCCTCCGCGTCCGGGATCTCGTAGTAGTTGTTGTAGACGTGCACCTGCCCGAAGCGCACCCGCGGCAGCCGCTGCAGCGTGGTGTCGAACGCGTTGTGGTGCACGGTGACCCTGAGCTTGCCCAGGTCCTGCGCCGGGTTGTTGGTGGACCCGATCAGCATGGTCTTGTCGTGCCCGCGGAAGACGTTCCACGAGACGGTCACGAAGTCGGACCCGTTGGTGATGTCCAGCTGTCCGTCGTGCACCTGGTACGGCCGCCCGAAGTACACCGGCTGCGCCGAGTCCGGGTTCCTCCCGTCGGTGAAGGTGTTGTGGTCGGCCCACACGTGCGTGGACCCGGTCACCGAGATGTTGTCGTACAGCGAGTTCCAGTTGCCGGTCGCGCCGTCGGTCGGGTCCCACTGCGGGAAGCAGTCGTACGCGTCCTCGAAGGTGATGTTCCTGATGATGACGTTGTCGACCTTGTCCACGTGCAGGTTGAACCCGCGCAGGACGGCGCCGGGCAGCCCGACGATGGTGGTGTTCGCGCCGACCTTGCGCTTGATGTGCGCGGTCTGCGCGGCGGCGGAGGCGGCCCTGGCGTCCTCCATCGGGCCGGACGGGTCGGCGGTGCCCCAGGTGGCGGGGTCGTAGGCGGCCAGGTATCCGGCCAGGGTGTAGCCGTTCCTCGCGTACGAGGCGCAGGTCAGCTTCCGGCCGGCGTCGTCGGTGTTGCCGTCGACGACGCCCTTCACGTAGATGATCTTCGGGCCGGGGGCGGCCAGGGCGGTCACGAACTGGGACCGAGTGGAGACCTGGTGGATGGTCGTGGCGGCCGACCCGCCCGTCGTACCGGCGCCTTCGGAGCCCCAGCCGTCACCGGCGGGGAGCGTCTGGCGGCCGAGGTCCACGGCGGCGGCGGGGGCGGTCAGGAGGCAGGAGACGGCCAGTAAGGCCGTCGCCAGAGCGGTTTTGCGCATGGGTCGGGAACTCCTCACGAAAGGGGGTCCGCGCGGCTCCCGCCAGGTCAGGGGGCGGGAGACGCGCGGTGGTCAGGGATGTTCACGGATGCGTAGTCACCCGCCGTTGCGCTGCTTCCAGCCGGCCTGCGCCTCGGTCAGCGCGTTCGCGATCTGGTCGAGCAGCTGGCTCGCCGGCGCCTCCCCGAGCAGGACCTTCTGGAAGACCGGCTCCGCGTCGGTCTTGGTGATCGCGTTGAACTCCGGCAGGTAGTACGGCATCTGAACGATCTTGGTCGCGGGGTCGTTGAGGACTTCCACGGCGGCCGAGATGTGCTGCCGCTCGCCGATCCACGCCTCGCCGTTGACCTCGGTGTTGGCCGGCAGCACGCCGGTCTTGTCGGCCCAGTAGCTGTCCATCTCCTTGGACGCGGCGAACTCGGCGAACTTGAACGCGAGGTCCTTGTTCTTGCCGCTGGAGAAGACGCCGATCCCGGCGACCGGGTTGGACAGCACGACCCGGCCCGCGCCCTCCGCCGGGCGGGGCACCGGCAGGGCCGCCACCTTGTCCGCGCCGAGGGTGTTCACGTGGTCGTTGTAGGAGCCCAGGTTGTGCTGCATGATCCCGATGCTGCCGCCGTCGAACTGGGCGACCATCTTGGGGTAGTCGTTGGTCACGTCGGCGGTGGGCGTGTGCGCCTTGTAGAGCTTGACCAGGCGTTCCAGCGCGGCCACGTTCTTCGGGTCGTTCACGGTGGACTTGCCGGCGGCGTCGAAGATCTCGGTGATGCCGGACTGGCCGTACACGACTTCGAGCATCTGGGCGATGGAGCCGGCCGCGCCGCGGATGGTGAAGCCGTTGCGGTTCTGGTCCTTGTCGGTGAGCTTCTCCACGGTGCTGAAGAACGCGTCCCAGGTCTGCGGGGGCTCCAGCCCGGCTTCCTTGAGCCAGTCGGTGCGGTACCAGAACACGCCCATGTTGGTCGACAGCGGCACCATGTACGTCTTGCCGTCCGGCACGGTGGCCTTCACGGTGTTGACGACCTGCTCGTTGAGCTTGCCGTTCAGGCCGCCGCCGGCGATGCGGTCGTCCACCGCGTCCAGGGCCTTGCGGGCCACCATGTTGCCCAGCATCGCGGTGGAGACGCCGCCCACGTCGGGCAGGCCGCCGCCGGCGATGGCGGTGTCGTACTTCTGCTGGGCCTGGGCGATGGGGATGCCGACGTACTGCACGTCGACGGTGGGGTTGGCCTTCTCGAACTCGGCGATGATGTGCTCCCACACCGGGGTGCGGGCCGGGCCGCCGTTGTCGTCCCAGAAGGTGATCTTCGTTTTGGCGTCGCCGGAAGGGGTCGTCGCCTCGCCGCCGCACGCGGACAGTGTGCTCACTGCGGTCACTGCGACGATCGCGGAGATGAACAGGCGTCTAGCCATGATCGGATGCCTTTCTCGTTGGATTTCCCCCCGACGTTCTGAGGGCGAGCGCCTCGGCCTGGCCACGGGTCAGCCGCCCGTCCGCCACCACCGTGACGACCCGCCGGGTGAGCGTGCGCTCCACCACCAGCGGCCGGTCCCAGGCCAGGGCGGGACCCACGCCCGGGTACTCCTCGACCCGGGCGAACCAGGCGTCCCCCGGGTCCTCGTCCTGGACGAAGAGCAGCGTCCAGTCGCCCTCCGGCGCGCTGCCGGACAGGGCCAGCCAGGGCGAGCGGCTGCCGTGCGGCTCGCCGCCGTCCTGGACGAAACAGTCCCGGCCGGTCGAGGAGCCGGGCGCGCGCCAGAAGAAGCCGCCGTAGCCCGCGCCGGCCCTGCCCTTGGTGGCCGAGCTCTGGACCAGCAGCCGTTCGCCGGTCAGGTCGCTCAGCGTGAACCGGAAGTCCAGCGCCCAGCACCCGGCCAGCGGCACGGCCGTCACCGTGCGCTGCTCCTCCAGGATGTCCACGCCGTCCGGACCGGCCCAGCGCAGCACCTCGGTGAACCCGTGGTCGTCCCTGCGGGTGAACGTCACGTGCCGCTGCACGCCGTGGTCGTCCAGCCAGGTCGGCCCGACGTCCCGGACGTACGTGCGGCCGCCCCAGAAGTTGCGCCCGCCCACGTCCGCGATCGCGACCGACACTCCCAGGTGGTGCACGTGGTCGGCCGGGTTCAGCTCGGTCACCGTGACCCCGCCCAGCGTGCGCACCGGATGCAGGTACGGCCGGGGCGACAGCGTGGCCGCGAGCTCGGGCCGCCAGCTGTACTCGGCCACCGGCCGGTCGCCCACCCGCAGCACCGTCCGCGGGGCGGCCCACGGCACGTCCAGCTCGGAGTAGAGGGACAGATGCTCGGCGCTGCGCGCGGTCAGGTTGGCGATCCCCGGCAGCACCCGCCGTACGGCGGTTCCGTGCTCGTCCCGGTCGATCTCCTGGTGCTCGTCGGGGATCGCCACCGGGTCCGGCGCCAGCCGGATCGCCTCCAGCACCCGCATGAACGCGCCCGTGCCCGCCAGCGGCACCAGCAGCGGCTCCCCGTCCGTGACGTGCGCGACCAGGTTCTCCAGCAGGTCGGTACGGGCGTACGCCACCGTGGTCACCTCCCGGCAGACCCGCTCCACCCGCACCCGGTCCAGCGTGTAGGTGAGCGTGATCCGCCCCTCGGTGCCGTGCACGATCACGTACGGCTCGTGCCGCCGCGACGCCGTGAGGCTCACCGCCACCGTGATCGGCGGCCCGTCCGCGAGCCGGACGCGCAGGCAGGAGGTGTCGTCGGCCTCGATGGCGTTGGCGTGGTAGAGCTCCACGTCCACGCCGGTCACCTCGTCGGCGGAGCCGCGCCCGGCGACGGCCAGCGCGGTCGCCACGGCGTGCGCGAACGGGTTGGTCAGCGCCCCGTCCATCACCTCGACCCCACCCGCCCGCCGCCGCCCGGCCCAGGCGGAGCGGGTGAAGTACGCGGTGTCGCGCTCCCACGCTCCGGCCACCCCGATGCCCTTCACCCGCCCCACGACTCCGTCGGCGATCAGCTGCCGGATGGCCGGGATCGCCGCGGACCCGAGGCTCTGGAACCCCACCTGGCATCCCAGCCCGGTCCTGGCCGCCGCCGCCGCGATGCGCTGGAAACCGGCGAACGTGGCCGCGGGCGGCTTCTCCAGCAGCAGGTGCGACCCCGCCTCCAGCGCCCGCACGGCCAGGTCGGCGTGGGTATGGATGGGCGTCACCAGCACGGTGACGCGCGCGCCGGTCCGCTCGATGAGCCTGCCGAGGTCGCCGGACTGCTCCGGCCGTCCCAGCCCGCGCAGCCGCTCCGGCTCGACCGGCCGTACGTCGCACACCCCCGCCAGCCGGACGATCCCGGCCTCGGTGAGCCTGCGCAGGTTGTCCAGGTGCCACCACCCGTGCCCGTACGCGCCGGCCAGCACGACCGGCACGGGCGCGCGGGTCAGCAGCGGCGCCGGGGTCTCATGTCGAGCCGTGCCGTTCATCGGTGGCCTCCGATCGGTTGGAAGCGGATCCCATGGCCCAGGTGGTCGCGTGCCTTGAGCCCGCCGGGCCCGAGCTCGACGGGCGAGGCGGCCAGCAGCCCGAGCGCGGTGAAGGAGGCGTCCTCGACGTCCTCGACCATGCACGGCAGCGGGAGCGCCAGCGCGAGCTGCCCCGACAGCTCGGGCAGCAGATGCGGATAGGTGGGCACGCTGTAGGCGCGGGCGAGTTCGGCGATGCGCAGCAGCGGGGTGATGCCGCCGACCCTGACCACGTTGGGCTGCACGATGTCGCACGCGCCCGCCGCGAGCAGGTCGCGGAACTCGTAGACGGTGTAGTTGCTCTCGCCGACCGCGATCGGCACGTCGACCAGGCCGCGCAGCCGGGCCAGGCCGTCGATGTCGTCGGCGGGCAGCGGCTCCTCCACCCAGTGCAGCCCGTACGGTTCCAGGGCGGCGATGGCGCGGCGGGCCTGGGGGAGGTTCCAGCGCTGGTTGGCGTCGACCATCAGGAGCGTGCCGGGGCCGATGGCCTGGCGTACGGCCGCCACGCGTTCGACGTCGTCGTCGCGGCCGACCTTGATCTTCACGGCCGGGTAGCCGGTCCAGCGCGCGGCCTGCCGGAGGAGTTCGGGGAGGGTGTAGTGGCGGTTGACGCCGCTGCCGTACACGGGGACGGTGTCGCGGCGGCGGCCGAGCAGGTCGGCCAGGCCGAGCCCGGCCCGCAGCGCCCGCAGGTCCCACAGCGCGATGTCCACCGCGGCCAGCGCGATCGTGGTCAGCCCGCCGCCGCCCGCTTCCCGGAGCGAGGACCAGAGGTGGTCCCAGACGAGTTCGGGATGGGCGGGCAGGCCGGCGACCAGGTCGGCGATCTCGCCGTCGAGCAGGGCCCGCGCCGCCGTCGCGCCGATCTTGGGCGTCCAGGAGAAGCCGGTGCCCACGCTGCCGTCGGCCAGGGTCAGCTCGCAGGCCACCACGTGGTTGGCGGGCACGTCGGGGCCCCACGGGCGGGGCAACTCCGCCCGGTGCAGTTCGGTGCGCAGCCCGGTGACGGTCATAACAGGCTGAGCCCGGTCTTGATGAGCCCGTCGAGCTCGTCGAGGTGGTCGGGGGACAGGTCGGTCAGCGGCGGGCGTACCGGGCCGACGTCCAGGCCGCGCAGGCGCACCCCCGCCTTGACCAGGGAGACGGCGTAGCCGGGGACGCGGCCGCGGAGCCGTACGAGGGGGGCGTAGAAGTCGGTGAGGAGGCGGTCGTGGCCGGAGCGGAAGGCCAGGGCGATCTCGGGGGCGAACGCGAAGACGGCGGAGGAGTAGAGGGTGACGCCGATGGCCCGGTAGGCGGGGATGGTCAGCTCGGCCGTCGGCAGGCCGTTGAAGAAGGTGAAGTCCGGGCGGCCGGCCAGGGCGAGCACGATGCGCTGGATGCGGTCGATGTCGCCGACGCCGTCCTTCAGGCCGACCACGCCGGGGATCTCGGCGAGTTCCAGGACGTCCTCGGGGTCCAGGACGACCGAGTCGCGGGCGTACACGATGACGGGCAGGCCGACGGAGGCGACCGCGCGGACGTAGGCGAGGTAGCCGCCGCGCGGGCCTTTGGCCAGGTAGGGCGGCATCAGCAGGAGGCCGTCCGCGCCCGCGTCCAGGGCGGCGCGGGCCTGGCCGAGCGCGGCCCCGAGCGGACCGCCCGCCCCGGCCACCACCGGCGCGCGACCGGCCACGGTGCCGGTCGCCACCCTGACGGCCTGGGCGTGCTCGGCCTCCGACAGCGCGGTGAACTCGCCGGTGCCGCAGGCCACGAACACCCCGCCGGGGCCGTGGCGCATGCCGGCCGCGATGTGCTCGGCGAGCACGTCGCCGGCCAGCCTGCCGTGCGGGTCGAACGGGGTCACGGGGAAGAACAGGACGCCGGTGAGGTTCATGTGAGGTCTCCCAGTTCGGTACGCCAGCTGCGCTTGGCCTGCCAGCCGAGCAGACGTTCGGCCTTGGCCGAGGAGAACGCGGGCGAGGTGCCGGTCAGCACGGAGGCGTGCCCGGCCGTGGCCGGGATGACGGACGGCAGCAGCTCCGCCAGCGGGTGCCTGGCCAGCGCGTCGGCGGCCCCGGCGAAGAACACCTCGCCGCTGGGCAGCTCGTAGAGCCGCTCGATCAGGGTCAGCAGCAGGTCGGAGGCGTCCCGCGCGTCCACGTAGTTGAACAGCGACACCCCGGCGATGCCGGGCCGTTCCAGCCGTTCCCTAATGGTGTGCCCGGACTGGGTGGGCATGCCCTCCCACTCCTCCGGCGCCACCACGAAGCACGGCCGTACGGCGGCCAGCCGCAGGTCCGGGTGGGCCCGCGCGAACGTGGCCATCACCTGCTCCGCGACCAGCTTGGAGACGCTGTAGGCGTTCCACGGCGCGACCGGGTGCGCCTCGTCGATGGGCAGGTAGGCGGGAGTCCATCCGCCGGGGGCGCCGTACCCGATCACGGTCGGGCTGCTCGCCACCACGATCCGGGAGACGCCCAGCGCGGTCGCGGCCTCGCAGACGTTGAACGCCAGCTGGCTGTTGACCCGGAACGTCAGCCCGTCGGTACGGCTGAACGGCGTCGCCACCGCCGCCAGGTGCACGACGGCGTCGGGCCGGAACCGGCTCATGACGCCGAACGCCTCGCCCAGGTCGGTCAGGTCGGCGGGGAGCGTGACCGCCGCCTCCGCCGGGGTGCCCGGCGCGGTGTCGATGCCGATCACCTCATGCCCGGCCTGGGCCAGGGCGACGACCACGCTGCGGCCGAACCTGCCGGCGCTGCCGGTGACCAGGACGCGCATCAGCCCTTCACCGCCCCGGCCGACATGCCCTGCACGAGGTAGCGCTGGATGACGGCGAAGACCAGCACCACCGGCACGGCGGCGACGACGCCGCCGGCGGCCAGCGCGCCGAAGTCGACGCTGAACTCGCCGATGGTGAACGCCAGTCCGACCGGCAGGGTGAACTTCTCCTGCTCGCTGACGAACATGAGCGCGAACAGGAAGTTGTTCCAGCTGTGGATGAAGGCGAACGAGCCGACCGCGACCAGCGCGGGCCGCAGCATCGGCAGCACGACGGCGAAGAAGCCGCGCAGCCGGCTGCACCCGTCCACCCAGGCCGCCTGCTCCAGCTCGACCGGGATGTTCTTGATGAATCCGCTGATCAGGATGAGTGACAGCGGCAGCTGGAAGACGGTCTCGGCGATCACCAGCGCCCACAGCGAGTTGACCAGGCCGAGGGTGCGGAAGATCTCGAACAGCGGGATCAGCATCATCGCGCCCGGGATGAACTGGGTGCAGAGCATCGCGACCAGGAACAACTGGCGGCCCCGGAAGTCGTAGCGGGCCAGCGCGTACCCGCCGGACAGGGCGATCACCGTGGTCGAGATCAGCGAGGCCACGCCGACCAGCAGGCTGTTCTGGAAGAACATGCCGAAGCCCATGCCGGTCCACACGGTGGTGAAGTTGTCGAACGTGATCGGCCACGGCAGCAGCGAGTCCGAGCCGCGCGGGCGGAACGCGAAGACCAGCATCCAGTAGAAGGGCACCAGCGTGAACAGCAGGTAGAGCCCGAGCGGGAGGTAGATCTGCCAGCGGCTGACCCGGTGGGGCGACCGGCTCCTGGGCGGGGGCGTGCGCACCGGCAGGGGCAGCTGGGCGCGGGGCAGGGTGGTGGTCACGTACGCGCTCCGAACTTGCTCAGCCTCAGATAGGCGATCGAGAAGAAGGTCAGGATCAGGAAGGCGGCCGTCGTCAGGGCCGAGCCGTACCCGAAGTCGTGGGACTGCACGGCTTTGGCCGCGACGTACAGGGGGAGCGTGGTGGTCTGGTGGGCGGGGCCGCCGCCGGTCAGCGTGTAGAGCAGGTCCACGTTGTTGAACTCCCACACCGCGCGCAGCAGGGTGGACAGGATGATCGCGTCCTTGAGGTGCGGCAGCGTGATGTGCAGGAAGCGGCGGACCCGGGTGGCGCCGTCGACGGCGGCGGCCTCGTACAGGTCGTTGTTGATCGTCTGCAGGTCGGCCAGGAGGAGGATCGCGAAGAACGGCACCCCGCGCCAGAGCTCGGCCACCACGGCCGCGGCGAACACCGTGTCCGGGTCGGCCAGCGGGGCGGTGTCGTACGAGCCGATGCCCAGGTCGGCGAGGTAGCGGAAGACGCCCGTGGTCGGGTTGTAGAGCAGGATCCAGATGCCCGTGGTGAGCACGCCGGAGACCGCCCACGGCGAGAAGACCAGCGCGCGGGAGAGCGCGCGGCCGACGAACGTCTCGTTGACGATCAGCGCCAGCGCCAGGCCGAACAGCAGCTGCAGCGTGACCTCGACCAGCACCCATTTGGCGCTGAAGCCCAGGCTCTGCCAGAAGAGCGGGTCGTCCAGCATGGCCTGGAAGTTGGCGAGTCCGGCGAAGCCGTCCTCCCACGGTTTGCTCACGTTGTAGTGCTGCAGGCTGTAGTAGAGCACGCTGGCCATCGGGTACACGAGGAACCCGAGCATCGCCACGACCGCCGGCGCGATCAGCACATAGGGGGTTCTTGGCTTTCCTGGCCGCCGGGGGCGACGGCGTCTTCCTTCCACGGCGACCGCCATGGCCGGTAACTCCTTCAGTTGGAGGGGAAGTTCTGCAACCGGTTGCACGAAACATGGCATTCACCCCCAGGAAACGTCAAGGGGTAAGTTTGGATCGCTTGACACAAATGCAACCGCTTGCAGTAATCTGCGCTCAAAGCGGTGGAAAGGGGTTCCGTGGCAGCGACGATCCGCGACGTGGCACAGGCGTCCGGGGTACACGTCTCGACCGTCTCCCGTACGTTCTCGGCTCCCCACCTGGTCAATCCGGAGACCCGGAACCGGGTGCTGGCCATCGCGGAGGATCTCGGCTACCGCCCCAACCGGGCGGCCCGCGCGCTGACCACCGGGCGCACGCACAACCTCGGGCTGATCGTCGCCGACATCGCCAACCCGTTCTTCCCGCCGCTCATCAAGGCCGCCCAGGCGCACGCCCGGCTCCGCGACTACCACGTCTTCGTCGCCGACACCGACGAGGACCCGCAGGTCGAGGAGGAGCTGATCCAGACCCTGACCAAGCAGGTGGACGGGGTGCTGCTGTGCAGCCCGCGACTGTCCAACCGGGCCATCGAGAAGCTCAGCGAGGACGTGCCGTTCGTCGTGGTCAACCGGCGGCTGCGCGGCATGTCCACCGTGCTCATGGACGTGGGGCACGGCGCCAGGCTGGCCATCGAGCACCTCACCGCCCTCGGCCACCGCAGGATCGCGCTGCTGGCCGGTCCGGCCGGGTCCTGGACCAGCCGGGAGATGTCGGACGCGGCCCGCGCCGCGGACGGCATCGAGCTGACCGTCATCGGCCCCAACTCGCCCACCGAGCACGGCGGCATCGCCGCGGCGGAGGCCGTGCTGGCCGCCGACGTGACCGCGGTGCTCGCCTACAACGACCTGATGGCCATCGGCCTGGTGGAGGGGCTGGACGAGCGCGGCGTCGAGGTGCCGGGCCGGATCAGCGTGGTCGGCGTGGACGACATCGTGCCGGGCCGGCTGACCCGGCCCAAACTCACCACGGTGGCCATGCCGACCGAGGCCGCCGGCCGGACCGCCGTGGATCTGCTGCTCCAGCTCGTCGGCGCGGGCGAGACGGCCACCCCCGCGCTCGCCACCCTGGCCACCCATCTGATCATCCGCGATTCGACGGGACCGGTGCCTTCATGAAGTCTGAACATTTCGGCGTCACGCCCGAGGGCGAGAGCGTCGAGCGGTACACGCTCGCCTCCGGCGGCCTCACCGCGCGCGTGCTCACCTACGGCTGCGTGATCCAGTCGCTGGAGGTGGCCGGGCGGGACGTCGTGCTCGGCTGCGAGACCCTGGCCGACTACCGCACCCGGAGCCGTTACTTCGGCGCCGTCGTCGGCCGGTACGGCAACCGCATCGCGAACGGCCGCTTCGAGCTGGACGGGAAGCCGTACGAGCTGGCGCAGAACAACGGGACCGCGCACCTGCACGGCGGCCTGCGGGGGTTCGACAAGCGGGTCTGGCTCGCCGAACCGGACGGGGACGCGCGGCTGCGGCTCGGCTACGTCAGCCCCGACGGCGAGGAGGGATACCCGGGCACGCTGCGCGTCTCGGTCACCTACACGCTGGGGGAGGGCGGGCTGGGGATCGTGTACTCGGCGTTCACGGACGCGCCGACCGTGCTGAACCTGACGAACCACTCGTACTTCAACCTGGCGGGCTCGGGGGACGTGCTCGACCACGTGGTCATGATCGACGCGGACGGGTACACGCCGGTGGACGAGCACAAGATCCCCACGGGGATCGCGCCGGTGGCGGGCACGCCGTTCGACTTCCGCGCACCCCGGCGGGTGGGGGACCGGCTCCGGGGCGCGTACGACCACAACTACGTGCTCAACCCCGGGGACGGCGTGAAGGCCAGGGTCGAGCACGAGGACCTGACGCTTGAGGTGGCCACCACGCAGCCGGGCGTGCAGTTCTACACCGGGGGCATGCTCACCCGCGAGATCACCCCGTTCGGGCCGCACGCGGGCCTCTGCCTGGAGACCCAGCACTTCCCCGACTCGCCGAACCGGCCGGACTTCCCGTCCACCGTGCTCCGCCCCGGCGAGGAGTTCACCTCCCGGACGGACTACCGCTTCCGCTCCAGGTGAGCTTTCTTTATGCTCACTTGTGTTCCATGTAGCAATTAGATGTTCTGTGTAGTGGAATACGGAGCCCGAATGGACATCAGGTACGCCACCGCGCCCGACCAGATCCCCGGCATGAGCACCGACCGGCTGCGGGACCGCTTCCTGGCCGGAGACCTGTTCGCCGAGGGCGAGGTGCGGCTGCTCTACTCCCACGAGGACCGCCTGGTCCTCGGCGGCGCGGTGCCAGGCCCGGAGCCGCTGCCGCTGCCCTGCCCGGAACCCCTCGGCTCCGCGTACTTCCTGGAACGCCGCGAACTGGGCGTGGTCAACGTCGGCGGCCCCGGCGTGGTGACCGTGGACGGCACGCCGTACCCGCTGGCGGGCAAGGAGTGCCTGTACGTCGGCAGGGGAGCGGTCGAGATCACCTTCGCCGGCGGCGCGTTCTACCTGGTGTCCACCACCGCGCACACGACCTTCCCCACCGCCAAGTCCGCCGACCCCGAACCCGTGCGGCTGGGCGGCCGGGAGGGCGCCAACGAGCGCGTGATCTACAAGCACATCCACGCCAAGGGGGTGCGCAGCTGCCAGCTGGTGCTGGGGGTGACCGTGCTCGCGCCCGGGAGCATGTGGAACACGATGCCCTGCCACACCCACCGGCGGCGCACCGAGGCGTACCTGTACTTCGACCTCGAACCCGGGCACCGCGTCGTGCACCTGATGGGGGAGCCCGCCGAGACCCGCAACCTGATCGTCGCCGACCGGCAGGCGGTGATCTCGCCGCCCTGGTCGGTGCACTGCGGGTTCGGCACCCGGAGCTACTCCTTCGTGTGGGCGATGGGCGGGGAGAACCAGGCGTACGAGGACATGGACCTGGTGCCGATCGGCGGCCTGCGGTGACGCTCTTCTCCCTGGCCGGCCGGACCGCGCTGGTCACCGGCGCCAGGACCGGCATCGGCAGGGCCGTCGCCGTCGGGCTCGCCCGCGCCGGCGCCGACCTGGTCCTGCACGGCCACCGCGACGACCTGGACGAGGTCGAGGCCGACGTGGTGGCCCTCGGCCGCAAGGCCGACCGCTGGGTGCTCGACCTCGCGCTGCCCGCCGCCATCGCGCCCGCCGCCGCCGAGCTGCTGCGCTTCCGGCAGGTGGACGTGCTGGTCAACAACGCCGGGATCATCCGCAGGGCGCCCGCCGCCCAGCACTCCTACCGGGACTGGCGGGACGTGCTCGACGTCAACCTGGACGCGGTCTTCCTGCTCAGCCAGGCGTTCGGGGCGCCCATGGTGTCCCGCGGCACCGGGAAGATCATCATGCTGGCCTCGATGCTCTCCTTCCAGGGCGGGGTGACCGTGCCCGGGTACACGGCCGCCAAGCACGCGGTGGCCGGGCTGACCAGGGCGCTGGCCTGCGAGTGGGCGGGGGCGGGCGTACAGGTCAACGCGATCGCGCCCGGCTACGTCGCCACCGGCAACACCGCCGCCCTGCGGGCCGACACCGAGCGGGAGGCCGCGATCCGGGCCAGGATCCCGGCCGGCCGGTGGGGCGCGCCGGACGACCTGGAGGGCGCGGCGGTCTTCCTGGCCGCCCGCGCGTCGGACTACGTCAACGGCCACGTGCTGGCCGTGGACGGCGGCTGGCTGGCCCGCTAGGGAGATCATCCGCGGCGGGTGGACAATGCGATGATCGTGGCACAATCCCCCCATGCAGGCGATGTTCCGCGTTCTCGGTCCTTTCACGGTGTCCGTCAACGGAGACCCGAGTGATGTCGGCGGCCCGCGGCCACGCCTGCTGCTGGCCCGCCTGCTCATCGCGCGCGGCGCGACCGTCTCCGTCGACGCGCTGCTCGACGACCTCTACGACGGCGAGCCCCCGGCGCGTGCGCTGGGAACGCTCCACAGCTACATCTCCAACCTGCGCCGCCTCCTCGAACCCGGGCGCGCGCCGCGCACCCCCTCGACCCTGCTGATCAACAGGCCGCCGGGGTACGCGCTGGGGCCGCACTGGCTGGACGCCGACGAGTTCGACCGGCTGTCCGGGCAGGGGCGGTACGACGCGGCCCTGGAGCTGTGGCGGGGCACGCCGTACGAGGAGTTCGCCGACGTGCCCTGGCTGCGGCCGGAGATCGAACGCCTGGAGCAGGCCCGCCTGGCCGTGCGCGAGCAGCGGCTGGCGAGTATGGAGCCGTCGCCCGGCATGCTCGCCGAGCTGACCGCGCTGGCCCACGCGAACCCGCTGCGGGAGAGCCTGTGGCAGGCCCTGGCCCGCGCCCTGTACCGGCTCGGCCGCCAGGCCGACGCGCTCGACGCCCTGCGCGCGGCCCGGCGCCATCTGGCCGAGGAGCTCGGGCTGGACCCGGGGCCGGGCATCCAGCGGCTGGAGGCGATGATCCTGGAGCAGGATCCCGCGCTGGGCGGCGCCGTCCTCGTCGCAGCGGCGGAACCCCGGCCGGCGGCCCGGCTGACCGTCGGGCGGGCCGCCCAGCTCGACCGGCTGACCGAGGTCGCCGCGGACGTCAGCGCCGGCGTCACCCGCATGGTGGTCGTCTCCGGCGAGCCGGGCATCGGGAAGACCTGGCTCGCGGGGGAGTTCGCGCGCGGGCGGGAGGCCGCCGGCTGGCAGGTGGCCTGGGGCCACTGCCATGAGATGTCGGGCGCGCCGCCGCTCTGGCCGTGGCGGCAGATCGCCCGGGAGCTGGCCGCGCGCACGCCACCGGGCCCGGCGGAGGCGGACGCCCTCAGGCCCCTCACCGACGACCACGACGACCAGGGCGACCGGATCGGCCGTGACCATCGGGAGGATCCGGATGAGCGCGTCGGCGAACACCCTGGCGCCGGCCTTCGTGAGGGCGTCGGCGTTCGTGAGGGCGTCGGCCTTCGCGACGGCGTGGGCCGTCGCGAAGACGGGGAGGCCAGGTTCAGGCTGCATCGGGCGGTGGCCGCCTACCTGGCCGCGGTGTCGGCCGCCCGGCCCCTGCTGCTCGTCCTCGACGACCTGCAGTGGGCGGACGCGGCCTCCCTCGGGCTCCTCGCCGACCTGGCCAAACTGCAGCGGGGGCGGGTCGCCGTGGTCATCACCGTACGCTCGGGGGAGGGCCCGCCCGCCATGTACGACGCGCTCGGCATGGTGGGGCGCAGCCAGGCGTTACGCCTGCCGCTGGCCGGACTGGACGCCGCCTCGGTCGCCGAACTCTCGGGCCTCGATCCCGAACGGGCCACCGCGCTGGCCGAGCGCACCGGCGGCAACCCGCTGTTCATCCGGGAAACCCTGCGCCTGGCCGAGGACCAAGGGCTGGCCCGGGCGCTCGGCACGGTGCCGGAAGGGCTCGCGGACGTGTTGCGGCAGCGGATCAGGCGGCTGCCCGAGGCGTACCGCGCCGTGCTGGAGGCCGCCGCCGTGGCGGGCGGCGCGGCGGACCCGCTGCTGCTGGCCGAGACGCTCGCCGAGGACGGGACGCGGCTGGTGGCGGAGGCCGTGGCGGCGGCTCAGGCCACCCGGCTGCTCGGCGACGACCACGAGTTCACCCACGACCTGATCAGGGAGACCTGCTACGCCGACCTGCCGCCCGGCCGCCGGGCCGAGCTGCACCTGGCGGTGCTGCGCGGGCTGGAGCGCCGCCCGGCCGCCGACCTGATGGCGATGGCCGCGCACGCCCTGGCCGCCGGGCCCTCCGGCGCGGCGCAGGCCGTCGACCTGTGCGCGGCGGCGGCCCGGCAGGCCGCGAACCGGTACGCCCACGACGACGCGGTCCTGTGGTGGCGGCGGGCGGCCGACACGCACGGCCGCCTGCCCGGCGCGGATCCGGCGCGGCACGTGGAGCTGCTGCTCGGCCTGGTCCGCGCCCAGCTCGACGCCGGTGACGGCTTCGGCGCGCGGGCCACCCGCAACGAGGCGGTGCTGGCCGCCGACAGGACCGGCGGCGACGCCTTGGCCGCGAGCGCCCTGACCAGCCTCGACGCCCCCGGCCTGTGGAAGTTCTACACCTACGGGGACCGGGAGGTGCAGGCGGTCGAGCGGATCGAGAGCGTGCTCGGCCGGCTGCCGGAAGGCGACTCCGAGCTGCGCTGCCGCCTGCTCGGCTGCCTCGGCATGGAGCTCTACGACGGCTCCGCCGACCCGCGCGGCGACACCGCCACGGCCGAGGCGCTGGCGATCGCCCGCCGCCTGGTCGCGGCGGGCGCGGACCGGCGGCTGCTCGCCGTCACGCTCAACGCCCGCTACCTGGGCGTCCAGCTGGCCGAGCGGATCCCCGAACTCGACGCCATCGGCGACGAGCTGGCGGCGCTGGGGCTGCCCGGCTTCGAACTACTCGGCCTGCTGATCCAGGAGCGCACCCGGCTGGAGCTGTACGACGCGCGCGGCGCGGACCAGGCGGCCCACCAGGCGGGCAGGCTCGTCGAGCGGCTCGATCTGCCCTGGCCCCGGTTCCAGCACCTCATCTACTCGGGCGCCCGGCGGCTGGTCGAGGGCGACCGGGCGGGCGCCGAGGAGCGGTACACGGCCGCGGCCGAGGCGGGCGAGCGGCTCAACCTCTGGCACACCGAGGCGTCCCTGGCCGCCGCGCTCATCGCCACGAACCTCCACCACGGCGAGCCCGTCCTGGACGACGAGCTGATCGCGCGGTTCTCGCCGTTCCCGGCCCACCGGCAGGTCATCCAGGCCGTGTCGGCGTCCTTCACCGGTGATCGGGAGACGCTGGCGGCGATCCGCCGCGAAGGCTGGCAGCCGGTGCCGCGGGACTTCACCGAGCTGCCCACGCTCTGCCTGGGCGCGCTGGCCAGGCAGGCGACCGGTGACGTGGCCGGGACCCGGGACATGTACCGGCGGCTGCTGCCGTACGAGGACCGGCTGGCGATCGGCGCGGGGACTTTCCCGGCCGGGCCGGTCGGCTACTTTCTCGGCCTGGTCGCGGAGGACGCCGAGGCCCGCCGCGCGCACTTCGACGCGGCCGCGGCACGCTGTGAGCGGGCGGGTCTGACCTGGTGGGCTGAGCGCATCACAAGTGTTCGTTGAGCCGGGCCGAAGTGCGCGGAGCCATCGTCGTCGCATGACGACGAACACCGAAGACACCGCCGGGAACACCACCGGGAACACCACCGGCCCCGACCTCACTCTCTTCCTGGCCTTCCACCGCGGGCTCCGCCGCGACTTCGGCCGCCTCGCCGACGCGCTCGACCGCTGCCCGCCCGGGGACGCGAGCCGCCGCGCGCTCATCGACGAGCACACCGCCATGCAGCTGCGGGCGCTGCACCACCACCACACCGACGAGGACGTCAACATCTGGCCCAGGCTCCGCGCCCTGGCGCCCGGGGCCGCCGGCGTGCTGGACCAGCTGGAGGCGGAGCACCAGGAGATGGACGCCGTGATCGAACGCCTCGGCATCCCGCGGCGCCCGGGCCCGGACCAGGCCCGCGACCTGCGCCGGCTGCACGATCTGCTCAACGCGCACCTCGACCTGGAGGAGTCCCGCGCGGTGCCGCTGATCCGGGCGCACCTGTCCGCGCAGTGGTGGGAGGAGCTCGGCAAGGAGGTCGTCAAGAGCCACGGACGCGACCTGCCCATGGTCGCCGCGTGGGCTCTGGACGCCGCCAGCGAGGAGCAGCGGGCCCACCTCCTCGCCACCGTGCCGCTGATGCTGCGGGTGCTCTACCGGCTGGCGTGGCGCCGGGCGTACGAGCGGCGGGCCGCGCAGGTCTTCGGCTGAGGTCGCGCGGCGTGTCGCGGCTCAGCGGCACTAGTAGGCTCGGGGCGTGGTGAGGGAAGGCAGTTCCATCGACAAGGCGCTCGCGGTTCTCGAGGCGATCGCCGAGCATCACCGGATCACCGACATCGCGGCGGCCACCGGGGTGTCCAAGTCGACCGTGCACCGCATCCTGCAGTCGCTGGTGGAGTGGGGGTTCGCCAGGACCGACGGGAACGGCGGCTACGAGCCGGGGCCGCGCATCCTCACCCTCGCCGGGCGGGTGATGAGCCGGTTCGACCCGGCCCGCCAGGCCGCGGGAGCGCTCCGGGCACTGCACGAGCGGACGGGGTTCACCACGCACTTCGCCATCCGCAGCGGGGACGAGGCCGTCTACGTGGAGAAGCTGGAGGGGCGGCGGCCGTACCAGATGCCGTCCCGGGTGGGCATGAGCCTGCGGCTCTACTGCACCGCGATCGGCAAGGCCGTGCTCGCCCAGCTCGACGACGACGAGGTCCGCGCCATCTGCGCCCGCACCGAGCTGGTACGGCTCACGCCCAACACCATCACCGGCGAGGAGGAGCTGCTCGCCCACCTGAGCCGGGTCAGAGCCCTCGGCTACGCGGTCGACGACGAGGAGAACGTCCCCGGCATCCGCTGCGTCGGCGCCGCCGTCTTCGACCACACCGGCCAGGTACTCGGCGGCATCTCCATCTCCACCCTCGCCATGGACCTCGAACGCGACGCCCTCCGCGACCTCGCCCCCGAAATCGTCTCCGCCGCCCGCGAAGTCTCCCTCGCCCTCGGCGCCCCCACCACCCTCACGCTGCGCTGAGGGTTACTCGCCGCTATCCGGCGCCGTCTACGCAGGCGACGCCTCTCGCCGTCCCGGCGCCAAGGCCTTGGGCGCGCCCACTACCTTCACCTTTCGCTGAGGGTTGGCGTTGTCCGGTTCCGTCTATGCAGGTGATGCTTCTTGCCTTCCCGGTGCCCAGTTGTCAAGGAGTAGGTCGGCCTACTGGCGCCGGTGCGGCGAGGACCGGCCGACCGCGTTGACGGCGCCGGATAACGGCGGGAGGTGACGGCCTTGGTTCAGGCGCCGGTGACGGTTCCGGCGAGGAGGGTTTGGATTTCGGGGGTGGTGGCTACGCGGCCGGTGCCGCCCTGGCCGGCCAGGGAGATGGAGGCGGCGGCGGTGCCGGCGCGTACGGCGTCGAGGAGGGGGGCGTCGCGGGAGAGCCAGGCGGCGAGGGCGCCGGTGAAGTTGTCGCCCGCGCCGGTCTGGTCGACGATCATGGGGGCCGGGGCGGCGGGGATGAGGTCGGTGGAGTCGCCGGTGTCCAGGAGGACGCCGCGCGCGCCGAGGGTGACGGCCACGGCGGGGGCGCCGAGGCGGCGGACGCGGCGGGCGGTCTCGGCCGGGTCGGCGGTGCCCAGCAGGGGGAGGCTGTCGCCGGGGGCGGAGATCTTCAGCAGGGCGGTGTGCGGGGCGACGGCCGCGAGGGTGGACATCGCGGCTTCTGGGCCGGTCAGCCGGGAGCGGTAGTTGGGGTCGTACACGACCAGGCCGGTGGCGGCGCGGGCGGCGGCGCGGACGGCGGTGTCGCAGCTGCCGGAGAGCGCGGCGGTGATGCCGCTGAGCACCAGGACGCGGCAGGAGGCGGCCGGGGAGCCGGCCAGGTCGGCGGGGGAGAGGCGGGAGGCGGCGCTGCCCTGGCGCATGTAGGCGAAGGCGCGGGTGCCGCTGGGGTCGGCGCCGACGGCGTACGCGCCGGTGGAGCCTGGGCCGGGCAGCATCCAGCGGGTGTCCACGCCGCGGGAGCCGGCGAACCTGATCAGCCGCGCGCCGAACTCGTCCTCGCCGAGCAGGGTGACCAGCGCGGTCCTGGCCCCGGCGGCGGCCGCCGCCACCGCCACGTTGAGCGCGTCGCCGGAGAACGACAGCCGGAAGGTCTCCGCCTCGGTCAGTGCCCGGTCCGCCGAGAACTCGACCAGCGGTTCGCCCATCACGACGACGTCCATGCTCACCTTGTTTCATGTAGCGGAATGTGGTGTTATGTTACGCAACGTCTGAGGAGGATTCTATGCCGAACATCACCGTGGAGCTTCTGTCCGGCCGGACGATGGACCAGCGCCGGGACTTCGTGGCGGCCGTCACCGAGGCCGCCGTGGACATTCTGAAGGCCCGCCAGGAGGCCGTGCGCATCGTGTTCTGGGAGATCGAGAAGGCAGACGTGGCCAACGGCGGCACCTTGGAGTCCGACAGATAGGCAGGGCGAATGGACAGGGCGTTCTCTCTGCTCTAACACGAAAGCCCGGAGAAACGCGAAGAACCCCCGCCGGAGCGGGGGTTCTTCTCATGCGCGGGCCGGTTGCTCCGCCGGATCGGAGTCCAGCGAATCGATCAGCTCGTCCCGGTCCCGGGTGTTCTCCGGCCGGAGCAGGCCCACCGCCACGTACAGCACCAGCGAGGTGACCAGCGGCACGCCCACCACCGTCGCCTGGTCGGTGGACCCCACGATCCACTTGACGTACGCCCAGACGCTCAGCCCCGCCGCCCAGGACACGATCGCCGCCGTCGGGCCGCTGCGCCGGAACCAGGGCAGCATGCCCAGCATCAGCGGGATGGAGATCGGCCCCATGGTCGCCGCCACCAGATCGACGACGATCTTGAGCACCACCCCCTGGCCCTCGGTGGAGATCGCGATCACCATGCTGACCAGCACGAACGAGAACGTGGTCACCCGGGCGAAGGTCAGTTGCGCGCGGTCGGTCAGCTGCCGTACCCGGCGGACCAGGACGGGCGCGATGTCCCGGGTGATGACCGAGGAGATCACGTTGGCGTCCGAGGACACCATGGCCATCGTGTGCGAGAAGAACCCGGCCAGCACGAGCCCGATGACGCCCTGCGGGAGCAGGGTCTGCGCCAGCCGTACGTAGGCCTCCTCGGGGTTGGCCAGGCCCGGCACGATGAGCGGCGCGGCGAACATCGGGATGAACAGGATGAGCGGCCAGACCAGCCAGAGGCCGCTGGACAGCAGGGCGGAGCGCTTGGCCGCGCTGCCGGAGGGGGCGGCCATGTAGCGCTGCGCCAGGTTCCACATGCCGCCGTTGTACTCGAAGGTCTTGATGAACAGCAGCGCCAGGAAGAACGTCCCGGTGTACGGCCCCGCGAACGGATCGCCGTGCCCGTCCGGCAGTCGCTCCCACATCGTCCAGAGCGTGGACACCCCGCCCAGGTGCGCCAGCACGGCCAGGAACATCGCGATGCCCGCCACGCCCTGGATGACGAACTGCCCGAAGTCGGTGAGCACGTCGGCCCAGAGCCCGCCCGCCGTGATGTAGACCATGGTCACCGCGCCGGTGATCAGGATGCCCCACCCGATCGGGATGCCGGCGAAGCCCCGGAGCAGGATCGCGATGGCCACCCACTTGGCGGCGATGTCGACCACCTTCAGCAGCGCGCCGCTGTAGGCGAGCACCTGCTGGGCCGGCAGGTTGTAGCGCCGGGCCAGGTACTCCAGCGGTGAGGCGACCCCGTGTTTGGCGCGCAGCCGGTTCCAGCGCGCCGCCCAGACGAACGCGCCGATGCCGACGCCGATGCCGATGGTGAGCGCCCACCAGACGTACATGGCGAGCCCGTAGGTGTAGGCCACCGCCGCGAAGGCGACGAACATGATCGCGCTGTAGCCGGACATGTGGTGCGAGATTCCGGCCAGCCACCAGGGGATCTTCCCGCGCGCGGTGAAGAAGTCGATGACGGTGGCGATGCGCCCCTTGGACCAGACGCCGATTCCGATCATCACGATGAAGTACGCGGCCAGGACGGACCAATCGAGAACGGACATTTGTGACTCCTCCTTGTGCTGAGGAGGTTTCACTACACAGAATGGTGTGTCAATACATAGAACGAGCCAACCTGAAACTTTCACGATGAACCCGCTGTTCGCGCATTTCGCAGAGATCTCCAGGCCTAATCTGTTCCACTACATGGAACGCCGCGCTTATGTTGCGGTACCACTCCGGTATCGCCCGAAGAAGGGAGGTCGTCGCACTCCCACCGGATGTCCCACGAAGTGTCCCGGCCACCTGACCTGTCCGGGGCGTTGCTCGCAGACCAACACTCCGAAGGGAACTGAACGTGTTACGCAGAAGTCTCTCCATCGCGCTCGGCGTGGCGCTCGCGGCGGCCGTCGCCGTCGTGGCCCAGGGCACGGCCTCCGCCGCGCCCTCGCCGGGCACGTACACGCTGGTCAACGCCAACAGCGGCCAGTGCCTCGACGTGCCGGGCGGCAACACCGCCGACGGCGTGCAGCTGGTGCAGTACACCTGCAACAACGGGACCCCCCAGCGGTTCGGCCTGACCGCGCAGGGCAGCGGCTACCGGCTCACCGCCGCCGTCAGCGGCCGGTGCCTCGGCGTCGTCGACGCGTCCACCTCCGCGGGCAAGGCCGTGGTGCAGCAGTCCTGCACCGGCGCCACCTCGCAGACCTGGACGCTCACCCAGGTCGGCTCCACCTACCGGGTGATCAACGTCAACAGCGCCAAGTGCCTGAACGTCATCGACAGCTCCACCGCGCTCAGCGCGCGGGTGCAGCAGAACTCCTGCGACTCGGTGACCAGCAAGCACTGGACCTTCAACCTGGTCGGCTCGACCCAGCCCAGCCCGAGCAACCCGCCGGCCAGCCCCAGCCCCACGCCCAGCAACCCGCCGACCCAGCCGCAGACCGGCCTGGTCGGCTGGGCCACCCAGGGCGGCGGCACCACCGGCGGCGGCACCGCGTCCGCCACCACCGTGACCAGCTCCTCCGCGCTGAGCAGCGCCGTCTCCGGCACCACCGCCCGGGTGGTACGGATCTCCGGCACGATCTCCTGCTCGGGCATGATCACCGTGGGCTCCAACAAGACGATCCTCGGCAACTCCGGCGCCACCATCGCCGGCTGCGGCCTGAACGTCTCCAACGCCGCCAACGTGATCATCCGTAACATCAACTTCCGGGACTGGAACGACGACGCCATCAACGTCCAGTACTCCACCCGGGTGTGGATCGACCACAACTCGCTCAGCAACGGCTACGACGGCGCCATCGACATCAAGCGGGCCAGCGACTACGTGACCGTGTCGTGGAACCGGATCTTCAACCACGACAAGTCCATGCTGCTCGGCCACGACGACGGCAACGGCTCCGAGGACCGCGGCCACCTGCGCGTGACCTACCACCACAACTGGTTCGACGGCACCGGCCAGCGCCACCCGCGGGTGCGCTTCGGCAACCCGGTGCACGTGTACAACAACTACTACGGCAGCGTGGACTCCTACGGCGTGGCCTCCACCGAGGGCGCGGGCGTGCTCGTCGAGGGCAACTACTTCGAGAACACCGACGACCCGTACCACCTGGGCGAGGGCGACTCCGGGCCGGGCACGCTGGTGGCGCGGAACAACCACTTCGTGAACTCCGGGAGCGGGCAGGCCGGGGGCAGCGTGGCCTCCATTCCGTACTCGTACTCGCTGGACACCGCGAGCAACGTGAAGTCGATCGTGACCGGCGGCGCGGGCGCCGGGCGGATCAGCGTCTGATCGATCCGTGAAGCGCCGGTCCCCTCGCCGGGGCCGGCGCTTCCTCGCGCCGGGACGGCGAGCCTAAATGACGGACGCGGTGGCTGCGCTCTACGTTGGTCATCATGGCCACCCGTGCGTCTGGAAGCGGATCCGGTAAGCGCCCTGCCCAGCGCTCCGGGTCTCGTCCGGCTGCCGCCAAGCGGACGCCGCCGCCCGCGCAGAAGCGGCGCGCGCCCGCGCGTCCGGCTCCGCGCAGGCCCGCGCCGGCGCCGAAGCGGCCGGTGGGCACCGGGCAGGATCCGGTCAGCTGGGTCTTCATGATGATCGGCAAGCTGGTCATCGGGCTCTGGCAGCTGGTCGCCAACGCCATGGGCAGCGCCGTACGGGCGCTGGGACAGGGGGCGAAGGAGTTGGACCCCGCACACCGGCGCGACGGAGCCGGGCTCGCCGTGCTGGCCGGATCGATCACGCTGGCGGCGATGACCTGGCGCGAGAACAAGGGCGAGTTCGCCACCGTGGTGGACGCCATCGTGCACGGCGCGGTCGGGTCCCTGGCCTGGTCGGTGCCGGTGCTGCTGGCGCTGCTGTCCTGGCGGTTCCTGCGGCATCCCGACCAGAACGCCGAGACCGGGCGCATGGTCATCGGGTGGGCCGCGCTGCTGGCGGGCATCCTCGGGATCGTGCACGTGGCGCACGACACGCCGTACCCGTCCGGGGGGCCGGCCGACGGGATGGACAAGGTGTCGCAGGCGGGCGGCATGCTCGGGTTCGTGGTGTCCGCGCCGCCGGCCAGCATCCTGCCGTCGTTCGTGACCGTCCCGCTGCTGCTCATGCTCTCCGGGTTCGGCGTGCTGGTGATCACGGCGACGCCGGTGCACCGGGTGCCGGAGCGGCTGGCGGAGATCAGGCACATGCTCTTCCAGCGGCCCGAGGGCGGTGCCGCGCCGTCGGCCGCGCCGCCGCGCAAGCGCAAGCGGGCCAGACCCGAGCCCGAGGTGGGCGACCGGGTCAAGCCGTACGACACTCCGGTGATCAAGGACAATTCGCCGGAGATCATGCCGGGGTTCGAACCGGAACCCGAGCCCGAGCCCGAGTCGGTGGCGGCGGCCCCGGAGCCCCCGCTGGTGGCGCCGGAGCCGACGCCCGCGCCGCGCAAGGTCGAGCAGCTGGTGCTGTCGCCGCAGGCGGGGCCGTACACGCTGCCGGACGCGCAGGCGCTGCGGCCGGGCAGCGCGCCGAAGGCGGAGACCAAGGCCAACAAGGTCGTGGTGAACGCGCTGACCAGCGTGCTGGAGCAGTTCGCCATCGACGCCCAGGTGATCGGCTTCACCCGGGGCCCGACGGTCACCCGCTACGAGATCGAGCTGGGCCCGTCGGTGAAGGTGGAGAAGGTCACCGCCCTCGCCAAGAACATCGCCTACGCCGTCAAATCCGCCGACGTCCGGATCCTGTCTCCGATTCCCGGGAAATCCGCCATCGGGGTGGAGATCCCGAACACCGACAAGGACCTGGTCTCGCTCGGGGACGTGCTGCGCTCGCAGGTCGCCCAGGCC
>NZ_BOOA01000016.1 GCF_016862995.1 Acrocarpospora phusangensis | reverse complement strand
GGCGAGGACGTGACCGGGGAGCCCGACCTGGCGCCCGCGCACGAACGGTGGATCGGCGACTGGGCGCTGCGCGAGCACGGCTCGGACTTCGTGTTCGTGGAGGGCTACCCGACCGCGCACCGCGCGTTCTACACGCATCCGGACCCGGCGCGGCCCGGCTACTCGCGCGCGATCGACCTGATATTCCGCGGCCTCGAGCTGGTCAGCGGCGGCCAGCGGCTGCACCGGCACGCCGACTACGTGCGGGTGCTCACCGAGCGCGGCGAGACCGACCTGTCGGGCTATTCCGGCTACCTGGCCGCGATGCGCCACGGCATGCCGCCGCACGGCGGGTTCGCGTTCGGGCTGGAGCGCTTCATGGCACGCCTGCTCGACGTGCCGAACGTCCGCCAGGTCACGCTGTTCCCGCGGGACCTCCACCGGCTGGCCCCGTAGGGCGGGAGTATCCTCGGCGTCCGTGGCCGATGCGATCTTCCGTCCCTCCGCCCGCGTGCTCCTCGTCGACGAGCACGAACGCGTCCTGCTGTTCCGGGCGGCGGACGCCTGGTACACCCCGGGCGGCGGCGTGCGTCCCGCCGAGGATGCGGCCGTCGCCGCCGCCCGCGAGCTACGCGAGGAGACCGGACACGTGATCGCCCCCGGCGCCGTCGGCCCGGTCGTGGCGGTCAGCTCCGGGCACTGGTCCGCCGCCGACGGCACCCTCTACCGCGCGGAGGACTCCTTCTTCCTGGTACGGGCAACCGGACTCAGGGTGGACATCTCCGGCATGGAGGAGTTCGAGAGCAACATGTACGACTCGTTCCACTGGTGGACGCTCGCCGAACTGCGCGCCGCCACCGAGCGGGTGCTTCCGCTCGGCCTCGCCGACCTGCTGGAACGCCTCCTGCGCGGCGACCCGCCCGCGCGGGAGCCCGTGGTCCTGCCCTGGCACGAGGCGACCTGACGGATTCAGCCGAGGATGGCCCGGCCGCAGGTGGCCGGGTGGTCAGCCGTACCGGTTCTCCAGTTCGGCGTACTCGTCGAGGCCGATGAGTTTGTTGAACTCGTCGAACATGAGCATGCCGCCGAGCGCGACCCGGGTGTCGCCGGTCGCGGCCAGCGTGTCCAGGTAGTCCTTCATGCCCTTGGCGGCGGCGAAGGCCGTGCCGAGCGAGAACAGGGCCAGCGCGTAGCCCATCTCCTGGAGCCGGCGCACGCCCGGCAGCGGCGTCCGGCCGCCCTCGATCTGGTTGCTGAGCACGGGCGCGATGCCGCGGAAGGCGTCGCAGATCCGGCGCATCTCGTCCTCGCTCTCGGGCGATTCGACGAACAGCACGTCGGCGCCGGCCTCGTGATACGCGGCGGCCCGGTCCAGCGCCTCCTCGAGGCCGTGCTCGGTCCTGGCGTCGGTCCGCGCGATGAGCACGAAATCCGGATCGGTACGGGCGTCCACCGCGGCCCTGATCTTCCCGATCATGGTCTCCCTGGGGACGACCCGCCGCCCCGCCAGGTGCCCGCACCGTTTCGGCCAGGTCTGGTCCTCGATGTGCATCGCCGCCGCCCCGGCTTTCTCATACCTCCGGACGGTACGGCGCACGCCCGCCGGATCGCCGTACCCGGTGTCGGCGTCCGCGATCAAAGGCAGATCCGTGACGTCCGTCAGCGCGGCGACCCGTTCGACCATCTGGGACTCCGTCAGATAGCCCACGTCGGGCTGCCCGAGCGCGCTGGCGGAGGTCTGGAAGCCGCTGAGGTAAACGGCGTGGAACCCGGCCGCCTCGACCAGCCGGACCCCCGTCCCGTCGTACGCCCCCGGCGCGACCAGGATCCTCGGGTCCTCCAGCAACCGGCGCAGCCGCCTCGTCCGCTCGCTCATGTCGGTGCCCCCTCACCGTCCTTCCCACGCTACAACCGTCGGCGAACTCGCCCTCCGACGTCACGCCAGACCATCCCCCTAAACCGGATTTATTATGATATTTCGGGTATTTGACGCGCTGCTTGTTGTCTGACATCTTGCATTGCATGTCCGCAAGTCCCTTTTCCTCCGGTCCTGGGCCTCGGCTCCCGCTCTCCGAGGAGGTGCGCGGTCTGCTCGTCTCGCAGATCTCCGACGGCCGGTTGCAGCCGGGCCAGCGCCTGCCCTCGGAACCCGTCCTGGCCAGGCAGTACGGCATCAGCCGGCCCACCCTGCGGGAGATCCTCAGCGGCCTGGAAGCGGACGGCCTGGTACGGCGCGTGCACGGCGTGGGCACCTTCGTGGCCCAGCAGCGCCCCCGGGTGGAGACCTCGCTCGACCTCGACATCGGCGTCACGGAAGCGGTGCTCGCCGCCAAGAAGCACCTGGGCATCGAGGTGCTGCGCGCCAGGCGGGAGAGCGCCGGAGCGTGGATCGCCGGGGTGCTGGGCCTCGACCCCGACGACCAGGTCTTCGCGGTCGAACGCGTCATCCGGGTGGACGACGTCCCGGCCGCGCACGCCCTCGACGTGATCCCGTGGGACCTCCTGGTGCGCCGCGGCTCCCCCGAGTACGACGGCGGCTCCATCTACCGCTTCCTCGAAAGGGACTGCGGCATCCACCTGGTCGGCGGCGTCGTGGAGGTGACGGCGGCCCTGGCCAACACCAAGATGTCGGCCGCGCTCGGCTGCCGCAGGAACACCCCGATTCTGCGCCTCGACCAGACGGAACGCTCGGCCGACGGGCATCCCGTCCTGGTCTCCCGCGAACACTACGTCCCGGGCGTCTTCAACCTGACCGTGCGGCGGGTCCGCCGCGGCAGGTCCGGCCTGTTCAGCGACGAGGACGGTACGGCGGCCGAATGAGTAGGAGGGTACTCATGTGCCGTACCGCCGGGAGATCGATCCTCTAGGAGACTTCTGGAGGATCAATGACTGGCAAGAGAACCTTGGGTCTGCTGGCGGCCGCGGGCGTCCTCGCCCTCGGCGGCGGCGCGGCCTCCGCGGCGACCCCCGCCGAGCAGTTCCACGGCTGCGTCGGCAAACTCACCGGCAGCCTGCGAATGATCGACCCAACCAAGAACCAGCGCTGCCTGCCCCTCGAAACCCCGATCACCTGGAACCAGACCGGACCTCCCGGACCCGCCGGACCCGCTGGACCGGCCGGGGCCGCCATGGGCACCCCCGTCGTCCGGCAGGGCGAAACGGTACGCATCTACCCGAGCGACACCGGCGGGACGGGAGATGTGGTCGCCCGCTGCGAGCCCGGCGAGGTCGCCACCGGCGGCGGCTTCAACGGCATCGTCGCGACCGAGTGGGTCTTCAACATGTCCTCGCCCGCGATCGCCCACGAGGGCGGCCAGCGCGTCGCGTCCGAGGGCGAGCAGGCGGACGCGTGGTGGATCACCGCGAGGCCCCTGGGCGACACCTGGTCCGAAATGCACGCGTACGTCATCTGCGTGAAGACCACACCGTGACCGAGGTGGACGCTCCGCGGCGTATCCGGCACGGAGACGGACAGCCCCGTGTCATACCCCGCGAGACGCTCACCCGGGCGCGATCTCCGGATTCCGTCGGCGTACGGGCGTGAAGAGGGCGGCGGCGGCGATCAGCAGGCAGCCGGCGCCCGCGCACAGGAAGACCGGAATGGTGCCGAAACGGGCCGCGCCCCAGGTGAGCGCGGCCGCGCCGACCGGGCCGAGCGAGAAGTGGATCGTCCAGAACGCGGAGGTGACGCGGCCGAGGAGATGGTCGGGGGTGACCGTCTGGCGCAGCGACATGGAGCAGATGCCCGCGACGCTGACGCAGCTGAGGTAGCAGGCCATGACGGCCGCCACACCCCAGGCGGAACCGGTGAACGCGAGGCCGGCGATGGCCAGGCCGGCCAGGGCGAGGGCGCCGATCCAGGCGCGCCCGAATCCGAGGCCCCTGCGTACCCGCGCCACCACGAGGGCCCCGGCCATCGTGCCGACCGCGCCCACGCCGAGGACCAGGCCGACGGCGGTGTCGGCCTGGCCCAAATCATGTTTGAGCCGGTAGATGACGACATCGGTGAGCCCGAGCGTCAGGAAGATGAAGAACGACAGCAGAACGGTCAGCGCGCGCAGCACCGGATGCCGCCACAGGAAAACGGCCCCGGCCACGAGCTCCCGCCAGACCTTCTCCTCCCGTACGGCGGGCTCCACCGTACGGGGAAGGGTGATCAGGGAGACGCCGAGCGCGGACACCGCGAAGCTGACGGCGTTGACGGCGACCGCGGCGATCAGGCCGAGCCAGCCCGACACCACCCCGGCCAGCATCGGCCCGAGCACGGCGGCCCCGGCGGCGGTCGCGTAGAGCCTGCCGTTGGCCTCGGTGACGCGCTCCTCGCCGACCAGATTGCGTACGGCCGTCACGTACGTGACCTGGAAGACCATGCCGACGGCCTCAGCGAGCGGGAGCACCACGTAGAGCAGCCAGATCTGGGGGCCGAACGCCCAGGCGAGCGGGATCAGCGCGTACAGGACGAATCTGATGAGGTCGCAGGCGATGAGCAGTCTGCGCCGGTCGAACCGGTCCACGAGCACGCCCGCGAAGATCCCAGCCAGCACCGACGCCGTGCCCGAAACCCCGGTCAGCAGGCCCATCTGCGCGACCGACCCGGTCGCGTGCAGGATGAGCAGGGGTACGGCGATGAGCGCGAACGAGTCGCCCGCCACGGAGAGCGTCTGCGCGCCCCAGAAGATGGTGAAGTGGCGATCCCGCCACAACGATCCCGAGCTGGCTATCCGCGCTCACCCACCGTCGACGCTCGATTCCGGCCTGACGACTCTAGCCATTTCGGGTCACCGGGCGGCGGTCGGGGGTCGTGCCAGAAAGTCGGCCGATCGTGTCTGGAAGGCGGGAGCGATCAGGTCCTATTCTCCGTGGTAACCGGAGGACTCTCCGTGTGCACACCTGAAGGGAACCCCCATGCGCGCCATCGCTCTTCCCGGCTTCGACTCCCCTCCCGCGTTACTCGACCTGCCGGTGCCCCAGCCGGCCCCCGGCGAAGTGCTGGTCAAGGTGCGGGCGTCCTCCGTCAACGGATTCGACCTGGCGGTGCTCGCCGGGGGCATGCGCGACTTCATGGAGCACCGGTTCCCGGTCGTGCTGGGCAAGGACTTCGCGGGCACGGTCGAGGCGACCGGCGAGGGGGCGGTGCGCTTCGCGCCCGGCGACGAAGTGTTCGGGGTGGTGATGAAGCCGTTCGTCGGCGACGGCGCGCACGGCGACTACCTGAGCGTCGGCGACGGGTACGGCATGGCGGCCGTCCCCGAAGGACTCGGCCTGGCCACCGCCGGCGCGCTCGGCCTGGCCGGGACCACCGCCCTGGACTCGCTCACCGCCGCCAAGCCCGAGCCGGGAACGTTCCTTTTGATCTCCGGCGCCACCGGCGGCGTGGGCGCGATCGCCATCCAGTACGCCGCCGCGGCCGGCGCCCGCGTGATCGCCACCGCGCGGCCGGGCGAGGAGGCCGACTTCGTCCGCGGCCTGGGCGCCGAGCACGTGGTCGACTACTCCGGCGACGTGACCGCCCAGGTCCGCGCCATCGCGCCCGGGGGCGTGCCCGCCGTGGTGCACCTGGCCGGGGACGCCGCCGCCCTGACCGCCCTGCTGACGGAGGGCGGCCGGATCGCCTCCACCCTCGGGTACGCCCTCGCCCCGCATCCGGCGCTGGTCTCGGTGGTCGCCGACCCGCAGCCGGACACGCTGCGGCGGCTGGCCGAGGACGCCGCCGCCGGCCGGATCCGCGTGCCGATCAGCCGCAGCCACCCGCTGGAGGAGGCCGCCCAGGCGATCGCCGGCTTCGCCGCCGGCACCCTGGGCAAGATCGGCATCACCTACTGACCGGGCGCGGCCCTCGCGGCGAGGGCCGCGATCCGAGGCGGGACGGGCGGAGGACGTCCGCCCGTGAGCCGGACCGCGTGCGGGGCCCCTCTCCCCGCACGCGGCAGCGTGATCAGACCTCGATCAGCGCTCGAACAGGCGGTCGCGGGTGGCGCGGGCCAGGCCCGGGTCGTCGGCGAAGACGCCGTCCACGCCCAGCTCGAAGAGGCGCTCCACCCAGCCCATGACGTCGCCGGTCGCGCGGGGGTACGCCGGGCTGGCCGGATTGCCGAGCCGGTAGTCCAGCGGCAGCTGCGCGTTCTCGTCGCGGACCGTGAACGGGTGGACCTTCAGGCCCCTGCGGTGGGCGTCCCGGACGAGGGAGGTCGGCTGGCCCAGCTTGCCGGTGGCGTCCACGGGGACGATCCGGGAGGTGGCCGGGCCGATGCCGTCGGCGTACCTGGCGATGTCGCGGAGGCCGTCCGGGGTCACCAGGTCGTTGTAGGTGCGGGGGTCGCCGGCGGCGACCAGGTCGTACGGCGCGCCGGAGCCGTTGATGAGCTGGATGATCGGCAGCTTGGTGCGGGTGCGCAGCTCCTTCAGGTTGGTGGTCTCGAAGGACTGGATGAACACCGGGGAGCGCCTGTCGCCCCAGCCGTTCCGGTTGAGCGTCTCCAGCAGCGGCTCCTCCAGGGAGAGGCCGATCGAGTCGAAGTACGTCGGGTGCTTGGTCTCGGGGTAGACGCCCACGCCGTACCGCTTGGCCAGCTGGATGACCTCGTCGAAGGTCGGGATCAGGGCGAGGCCGTTGTAGGCGGTGTTGTCGGGGCGCAGGTCGGGGATGCGCTCCTCGGCCCGCAGGGTGCGCAGCTCGGCCAGGGTGAAGTCCTCGGTGAACCAGCCGGTGATCGGCACGCCGTCGATCGTCTTGGTCACCCGGCGGCCGGCGAACTCGGGGTGGCTCTCCACGTCGGTGGTGCCCGAGATCTCGTTCTCGTGGCGGGCGACCAGGACGTGGTCCTTGGTGGAGACCAGGTCGGGCTCGATGTAGTCGGCGCCCATCTTGGCGGCCGCCTCGTACGACAACAGCGTGTGCTCGGGCCGGAACGCGGGCGCCCCGCGGTGCCCGATGATCAGCGGCGCGTCGGCGCCGTGCCGCTCACCGCCGAAACGGTCAGCGGTCGCGCTGCCCGGAACCATCAGCGTGCCTCCCACGACCACCGCGAGCGCGGCGGCGGCCAGCCTCATCTTGCCCATCACGTCATCCCCTTCAGTAGAAACTCGCGGGAACGCTAACGAGGCCACCTGTCCCGGGAATGTCTCGCCAGTTAACGATCAGTGGGCGGCCGGGGTCGGCTGCGCGCACCGACCCGCCCCGAAGTCGGTAAATGTCGGTATTTGCCAGCACTTATGATCTTCTTTCCGGTCTGAGGAGAGGTTGCTGGCGTGTTCCGTCACCGTTTGAGGTTGATCGTCGTCGGGCTCTACCTGGCGGCGGCGACCGTCGGGGCGGTGGTCAGCGCGGTCACCGGAAGCGCCGACGCCCTGTGGCTGACCGTCACCTGGTATCCCCTGGACGACAGCCCCTTCGGCACCTCCTCCGAGCTGGACGACTCGATCGTCCTGCTGTTCGTCCTGCTCTTCGCGACGCTGATGCTGCGCGCCTGGGCGTTCTGGCAGATCTTCTCCTTTCCGCCGCGCGGCGAACGCCCAGCCGACCGGCGGGTCGTCTGGCTGCGGCGCCTGCTCTACCTGGCCGTCGCCGATGACCTCATCCTCTGGACGCTGCGGGATCTACTGCTCCCCGACACCGCCGTCGAACTGCTCACCCTGGTGCTCTGGACCCCGCTGGAGGTGCTGTTCGTCCTGGTCCTCACCGGCCGGTCGGGCGCCTTCCGGGCGCTGGCCCTCACCCTCGCCGGCCTCAACGCGGTGGCCGTGGCCGCCAGCGCGGTCGACGAGCTGCCCGGCGTGCGCGCCCCCCAGATCCTGATGTCCCTCGGCCTGGCCCACATCGGCTGGATGATCATGATCATCCTGGGGCAGCGCGAGGACGGCCGCTGGAGCGAGATCACCGTCTCCCTCGGCCGGATCTCTCTCGTGCTGTCGCTGGCGGGCCCGGTTATCAACTTCGGCTTCCTCTACGTGATCGGCACCGCGACCGGCGGGCTCCTCATCCACCTCCTGTCCGCCTTCGGCGTGGTCAGCACGGTGTGGCTGGCCCGATCCGCCCACGAGGTGGCGGTCGCGCCGGAGGAGAAGCCCCGAGGTTCGCCGGCGTGGCCGGCGGCACGGCAGCCGTCATGACGTACGGCGAGAAGATCGTCTACCGGTCCTAGCGCCGGGTCACCGGTCGATCACGAATGCGGGCCGGCCCGAACCCGGGGCGGGTTCGCGTCATCTCTCCAGGCATGAGGAATGTGGCCTGGCTCGGCCATCCGCTGACCGTCGCGGCTGTGGCGGTCCTGCTGCTCAACGACCACGTGTTCAAGGCGCTCTGGCCGGGGGTGGTGACGGGAAAGCTCAGCGACTTCGCCGGGCTGGTCGTCGCCCCGCCGCTGCTCAACCTGCTCGTCGGCCGCCCCCGGGTGGCGATCGTGCTGACCGGAGCCGTCTTCACGCTGGTCAAGACCACGGCGGTCGGGGCCGCCCTGGCCTCGCAGGCCTGGACCTTCGTCTGGGGACCGTCCCAGGTGCTCGCGGACCCCACCGATCTCGTCGCCCTGCCGTGCCTCTACGCCGCCTGGTGGGTCTGGAACCACCCCGACCCTGGCGCGGTCCGCCTGGTCCGGGCCCTGACGGTGGTCCCGGTCACCGTGCTGGCCGTGGCGGCCACCGGCCAGTACAGGTACAGTCCGCCCGGCGCCTACGCGGTCGAGGTGCGCGGGGTGATGATCGTCGTGGCGGTCCGCGACGGCGGCCCCTCGTCCGACGGCACCCCGACCGGGCAGGCCTCCGTCAACGGCGGGAGGTCCTGGTTCCATCACGACCCGGAGATTCCCCCGGCCGCGCGGTCCCTCGCCTGCCTGGGGAACCGCTGCTACCGGACCGTTCCCGGCCGGCTCAAGGTCGAGGAGTACGGGAACGACCGGTGGACCACGTCGTGGGAGATCTCCCCCGGCGACCAGGACCGGCTGTGGCGGGCGTACCCGCCGGACCTGCCCGAGGACGCGGAGGTGGTCGAGTCGCTGGGGATCGCGGTCCAGCCGGTGGCCGGCGGGCATGTGGTGGTGGTCGCCAACGGCGCCGACGGGATCGCCGTCCGGGACGTGTACGGCGTCTGGCGCCGGCTGGGCTGGGGGCCTCTGGGCTTCGACGAGAAGTCCGCGGTGTCCCTCACGGCACCGGGCAGATACGACGCGTCCGTCACCACGAGGGCGCTGCTGGTCGCCTTGGCGGCCGGGCTGGCGGCGCTGGCCGCCGGGCTGCGACGGCTCGACTTCACCGCCGCCGCGCTCGCCCTCTGGGCGGGGTTCTGGCTGCTCGTCACCGACACGCAGTACCGGCCGATCTTCCTGGTGCTGGGTTTCTACCTGGTGGGCGCCAGCCTGACCGTCATGATCGTATGCGCGGTCCGGAACCGGGCGCGACCCCAGGCGCTGGCGATGGGCGTGGCCACCGGGCCCGCCGTCTACTTCGCGCTCATGGCGCCGTACCACGTGTGGGGCGCCGGAGGGCTCTCGCACTACTGGCACGCCGACGTGCTGGCGGGGGTCCTGGGGGTCGTGGCGTGTGTCACGGGCGTGCTGCTGACAGCCAGGGCGGCGGACATCATCCGGACATCGGTGGATAGGGCCGTTCCACCTGGCCATTTCACTTTGAGTACAGAATCGTACACTTTCGGTGAGGTGACGCGGCCAGGGGGCTGACCGAGACTCCGGATGTGAGCGCACGGGCTCCGGTCCTGCGACCGGTAAGATGATCAAGAGATTGGTGTCCCTTCACCCCCGGGGAGCGGTGCGTGCCGACTAGGCAGCGGGTTCGTCAATTCCTGGAACACCGGTTCGTGCAGCGGGCCGTCATCGCCCTCATCGTGGTGAACGCCGTCACCATCGGGTGCGAGACCAGCGCGTACCTCATGGAGCGGGCCGGTGGCCTGCTCCACGTCATCGACCGCGTCGCGCTGGCCGTCTTCACCGTGGAGATCGCGGCTCGCCTGTACGCGTACGGCCGGGAGTTCTGGACCGACCCGTGGAACTGGTTCGACACGGTCATCGTCGGGCTGGCCCTGATCCCCGCGTCCGGACCGACCTCGGTGCTGCGGGCGCTGCGCATCCTGCGGGCGCTCCGCCTGGTCTCGGCGGTGCCGAGCATGCGGCGCGTGGTCGGCGCGCTGCTGACCGCGGTGCCCGGCATGGCGTCCATCATCGGCCTGCTGCTCCTGATGATCTACATCGCGGCGGTCATCGCCACCAAGCTCTTCGGCGAGATCGTGCCCGAGCGGTTCGACGCCCTGCCCACCTCCCTGTTCACCCTGTTCCAGATCATGACGGGGGACGACTGGGGAAACGTCGCCCAGGAGGTCATGGAGCAGAAGCCGTGGGCGTGGGTCTTCTTCATCGCCTACATCCTGATCTCCACCTTCGTGGCCCTGAACCTGTTCATCGCCGTCGTGGTCAACGCCATGAACGACGCCGAGCCCTCCCCCGCCGAGGTCCGCGCCCAGGCCGACATCGAGGCCCTCAAGCAGGACCTGGCCGCGATGAACGCCAAACTCGACCAGCTGCTCGCGCGGGCGCCGCAGGCCCAGCTCACCGCCAACGGCCGTACCCACGCCGACTGAGACTCACCCGAGGCAGCAGGAGCGATGTGCTCCGCCGCAGGGCTCGCCGCCCGCGGCCGGGCCATAATTCTGGCGTGAGAGGGCATTCCAGGCGGCTGTTCCTGCGGGCCGGGGCGGTCACGGCGGCGGGAATGTTCGGGGCGCTGAGCCCGGCACAGCCCGCGCACACACCGGACAGTTCGCTGATCGGGGTACGGCGGCGGTGGCGGGAGGTCACCGCCGGGGCCGCGTACGACGTGACGGCGGAGCCGTACCGGACCAGGCTGGCGGCGGCCGGGGCGAAGGCGGCGCGGCACCGGGACACGATGGCGCCGGCCGGCGGCTCGCTCTGGGGTGATCTGCCGTTTCCTTCGTACGTGGCGACACCGGCGCGGCTGCGGGAGATGGCGCAGGCGTTCGCGCTGCCCGGGACCGGCGTGACCGGCGACGCGGCGCTGGGGGCGGCCGTCGCGGCGGGGATCGACCACTACCGGCGGCGGGTGTACGCCGCGGGAGCCGAACCCGTCGGCAACTGGTGGCACTGGCAGATCGGCGTCCCGAAACGGCTGCTCGACGCGGCCGTGCTGATCGGACCGCATCTGGGCGACCGCCAGAGCGCGCGGCTCCGGGACGCGGTGGACCATTTCGTCCCGGAATGGCGGCTGCGCCGCTACAGCGGCAACAGCACCGGAGCCAATCGGGTGGACCTGTGCCTGGTCATGCTGCTGCGCGCCATGCTCCGGTCGGATCCGGAGAAGGCGGATCTGGCCGTGTCCGCCCTCTCCCCCGTCTTCCCGCTGGTGGAGGAAGGCGATGGTTTCTACCGCGACGGGTCGTTCATCCAGCACACGTTCATCCCGTACCAGGGCGCGTACGGGTCGACGCTGCTGGCCGGGGTCGCCACCATGGTCGCGGTGCTGCGCGGCTCCCCCTGGGAGATCACCGACCGGGCCGTCTTCGACACGGTGGAGCGGTCGTTCGCGCCGTTCGTCCACAACGGGTTCTGCATGGACCTGGTCCGGGGCCGGGGCGTCAACCGCGGGCCCTTCGGGGACCACGAGCGGGGACGGCAGATCGCCGCCTCGGTCCTGCTGCTGGGCGAGACGGCCGAGCCGGCCGTACGGGCGCGGTGGCAGGGCATGGTCAAAGGGTGGGAGCGGCGGAACACCCACGTGCCCATGCTCGAAGCCGCGGAACGGGAGGATCTGGGCTTCCACGCCCGGCTCGCCGCGATCGTGGCCGACGACACGATCCCGGCGGCGGGCGAACCGGACGGGCACCGGCTGCTGGCGATGAGCGCGCGGGCCGTACACCGGCGGCCGGGATGGTGCGCGGCCCTCAGCATGGCCTCGGACCGGATCGGGCACTACGAGCACGGCAACGGGGAGAACCTGCGCGGCTGGCACACCGGTTCCGGGATGCTCTACTGGTGGGCGGCCGGGCACGGCGACCAGTACTCGGACTCGTTCTGGCCGACCGTCGACCCGTACCGGCTGCCGGGGACGACGGTGTCCACGCGGCGGCTGCCGGACGGCGCGGGGGCGGGGTGGGGGGACACGTGCCCGCCGGGCCGCTGGGTGGGCGGCGCGACCGACGGCCACTACGCGACGGTGGGCCAGCATCTGTACGGCCTGGAGAGTTCGATGGAGGCCTTCAAGTCCTGGGTGTTCCTCGACGACGCGGTCGTCTGCCTGGGCGCGGGGATAGCCGGCGCGGACGGCGTTCCCATCGAGACCGTCGTGGACAACCGCAGGACGGGCAACTCGCTCGTCATGGGAGGGAACTGGGCGCATCTGGACGGGCACGGCGGGTACGTCCTGCCGCCGGGAACCCGGACGTTACGGGAGCGACGCGGCGACGGCCTCGTGCGTCGCGACTATGTCACCCTCTGGCTGGACCACGGCACCGATCCCACTTCGGCGGGATATTTCTACATGCTTCTCCCCGGGGCGAGCCGGGACGAGACCTCGGCCCGCGCCGCCGACCCCGCCTGGGTGACCGTCTTGGCCAACACCGCGCGTCAGCAGGCCGTGCGCGTGCCGTCCCTCGGCATCGTGGCCGCCAGCTTCTGGAACGACGGCACGGCGGGCCCGTTGTCCGCTTCCGCGCCCTGCGCCGTACTCGCGCGGGAGCATTCCGACGGCACGGCCACCCTGACCGTGTCCGACCCCCGCCGCGACCTCGCCGAGCTGACCGTGACCTGGTCCCGCCCGGCGCGCGAGATCCTCCGGACGCACGCGCTGGTCACCGACGTCGGCCTCGGCCCCGAGCTCACGGTCACCTTCGGCCGCCTGTCCGATCACCACGGCTCGTCGATCACTCTGGCCTTCGCCTGAGCCCCGCGTGCTCGGCGAGCACTTCACCGATGACGTGGCGGCTGATCGCGGCGCGCCGTTCGTCCTTGCCGAGGTCCTCGGCCAGGGTGATCAGGGCCTTCCACAGGGCCCAGCCGCGCGCCCGCGCCCAGGTGGCGGCATCCTGGCCGACGGCGCGGCGGAACGTCTCCCGGCTCTCGCCCGAGAACAGCGTCCACGCGATCACCAGATCGCAGGCGGGATCGCCGACGCCCGACGTCCCGAAGTCGATGACGGCGGCCAGCTTCCCGTCCCTGACCAGCAGGTTGCCGCTCGCGAAGTCGCCGTGGAACCACACCGGCGGCCCCGACCGGGCCGCCTGGAGTGCGGCGTCCCACACCGCCGAGGCCAGGGCGGTGTCGATGTGGCCGTCCAGGACGGCCAGGCTGTGGCGTGTCTGCTCGTCGTAGCGGGCCGGCGGCGCGCCCCGGTAGAAGCTGTGGGCGCCCGCCGCCGGCCCGCCGGTCGCGTCGGCGCGCTGGAGCGCGAGGAGGAAGCCCGCGGCCGAGGCCGCGAATCCGGGCAGGTCGTCGATGCGGTCGAGGCTGGCGGTCTCGCCGTCCAGCCAGCGGCGGATCGACCAGCTGAACGGGTACCCCTCGCCCGGCACTCCCTTCGCCAGGGGTGCGGGAATGGCGACGGGCAGGGAGGGCGCGAGAACCGGCAGCCACCGGTCTTCCTTCTCGACCGCCGGGGCGTAGCCGCCGGCGGTGGGAAGGCGCACCGTCATCTCGTCACCGAGACGGTAGGTGCGGTTGTCCCACCCGTCGACCTCGACCGGGGTCACGGGAAGGGCGCTCCACTGCGGGAACTGGCTCGCGATGAGTCGCTTCACCAGTGCCGCGTCGATGCCGGCGCGTCCGTCGAGGTGCGGGCTCTCGATCACCCCGAGAGTGTGTCCGCCCTTCCCGCCGCCACGCAAAGGGTTTTGTCAGCCGCCGCAGGTGGCGTAGACGAAGGTGTCCCTCAGCACGTCGTACGTGTCGCGGACCTCGGTGGTTGCGGACTTCACGTCGTGCCGGAGGACCGTGACCTTGGTCGGGGCCTTCTCGAAGTGCTGCGAGACGTGCAGCGTCAGCTGCTTGGCGCCGGTCCAGTCGAGTTTGTGGACGGTGCCGTGCCTGGGCAGCAGTTTGATCCGCCGGTTGCCGGTGACCTTGCCGGACAGCAGGTCGTAGACGGCGATCTTACGGCTGGACACCAGCGACGCGATGGTCGTGCCGTCGGCGTGCAGCGCGTACGGACCGCCGTAGGCGACCGAGTCCGGCAGCGTGACCTGGCGCAGGACACGGCCGGACAGGTCGTGCACGCCCAGGGACCCGTCGGTGCCGGTGGCGCCGGTCAGCACCTGGTCGCCGTCGCCGCTGAAGCCGAGGAGGTAACGATCCTCGGCGAGCCGGCCGAGCCGCGTGGCGGAGGCGGTGGCGAACAGCTGCGTCGTGCCCGGCGAGACGGCGACCGCGAGCACGGCGCCGTCGTCGGACAGCTGCAAGGTCACGTCGTGCTGGGCGGTCCTGGCGGGCAGCGTGTCCTTGGGCAGCAGCCTGACCTCGCCGTGGAGCGTGCGTACCGCCAGCCGCCCGTCCTTCCGGAAGTACGCGATCTTCTGGCCGTCGCCGCTGACGGCCACCGGCGCGGTCGCTTCGGTCATCGGCTTGCCCTTCTGGTCCAGCGCTCTGAGCTGGGCGTCCCGCAGCAGGATCACCTTGCCGTGGTGCGTCACCAGCCGCCAGGTCCCGCAGGGGACGATGCTGCCGTCCTTCTTGACGCATGCCTTCGCCGAGGCGTAGCGGACACTGTCGCCGTGCCCCCGCTGGTGCTTCTGTTCGGCCAGTGCCGTGCCCTGTGCCCCCGGCACCGCCGCCAGGACGGCCGCCAGCGCCACCAGAATCCTGATCTTCTTCATCCCGTTCACTCCCCCTGTCCGTTTCCCCGTCACTCCGTTGGACTCGGCGGGCGGGAGGCCGGTTGGTCACGGGTCGGACACGATGGCGGCGCGCTGACCTCTGGTCGGAGCGTGTGTCAGAAGCGGGGGCGGGTGGGGTAGTCTGGCGATGCGTACAGAGGAGGTGAGACCCATTTCAACCAGTTCAGGCCGGGTGCTCTCCTCTCGTGACCGTCTCCGGTGAGGGCGCCCTTCGGCTTCCCGGAAGGCTCGCATGTCGCTTCTCACTCTCCCCGCCATCGTCATCCGGCTGCGCGCCGCAGGCTGCGTCTTCGCCGAGGACGAGGCGGAACTTCTCGTCTCCACCGCCGCCACCCCGGGTGATCTCGCGGGGATGGTCGACCGGCGCGTCGCCGGGCTCCCGCTGGAGCATGTGCTCGGCTGGGCGGAATTCTGCGGTCTGCGGATCTCGGTGGATCCGGGGGTGTTCGTGCCGCGCCGCCGTACCGAGTTCCTGGTCGCGCAGGCGCTGAGCCTGGCCGCGGACCGGGCGGTGGTCGTGGATCTGTGCTGCGGCTCCGGCGCGGTCGGCGCGGCCCTGGCCGCCGCGCTCACCCGCGCCGAACTGCACGCGGTCGACATCCACCCCGCCGCCGTACGGTGCGCCAGGCGCAACCTCGACGCCCCCGTGTACCAGGGCGACCTCTACCAGCCGCTCCCGCCGGACCTGCGGGGACGCGTCGACCTGCTGGTGGCCAGCGCCCCCTACGTCCCCACCGGGGCGATCGGGCTGCTGCCGGCCGAGGCCCGCGTCCACGAGCCGATGGTCGCCCTCGACGGCGGCGCGGACGGCCTGGACGTGGTCCGGCGGGTGACCGCGGAGGCGGCGCGCTGGCTCGCCCCCGGCGGGCACCTGCTGGTCGAGACCAGCGCCCGGCAGGCCGCGGGCACCGCCGAGGCGATGGCCGCGCACGGCATGACACCCCGGGTGACGAGCTCCGACGACCTCGACGCCACCGTCGTGATCGGCGCCCCGGTCAGCTGAAGAGCCTGCCCAGGAACGCCGACAGGCGTCCCTGGGTGCGCTCGATCAGTTCGGCCTCGGTCAGCGTCTCCTCGAACCTGCCGCCCACGTCAGGGATCTTCTTCCCGCGTACGTACAGCGAGCACGCCATGTCGGTGCACATGTAGACGCCGACGGAATTGCTCTCCCGTCCCGCCGGGCCCGCCTTGCGGGCGGTCATCAGGGACACTCCGTTCCCGGGATGCGTGGTCTGGCACAACGAGCACATGCTGCGTTGCAGGAACGCCCGCTGCTGCGCGGGAAAACGCAACGCCACCCCGACCAGCCGGCCCTCGTACTCGGTGACGAGGTAACTGCGATCCGGCGCGGCCTGATCCAACCACCCCAGGAAGTCCAGGTCCTCCCAAGGCCGCTCAGCCAGATCCCTCGGTACGGTCAGCCGTTTGGCCTCCCCCTTGGAACAGTTGACGAACGACCCACGAATGTCCTGCTCAGTGACTGCTTTCATGCCATCGAAGCTAGCGGCGGCCCTAGGCGGCGTCATCTGGTTTTGGGCGTCACCGCCAGCGGCTGACCATCATCCGCCAGACGACGATCTGGACCAGCGCCAGGATGAGGGCGAACGGCATCAGCGTCCAGACGCCGACGTTCTGGGCGACGGCCCCGGCCAACCACGGCAGCGCGGCGCCGCCGACGACCGAGAATCCGTTCATCACGCCGATCGCGGTGGGCACCAGCCGGTCGGCGGTGAGGTTGGGCACCACGGCCATGGCGGTCGGGAAGAGCGGGCCGAGGAAGAAGCCCATCAGCACGAACCCGATCGCGGCCACCGCGAACACCGGCGCGACCCAGATCAGCACCGCGGCCGCGGCCACCCCGCCCAGGCAGCCGAAGGTCATGCCGGTGGCGCCGACGCCGAACCGGTCCGCGATCGGGCTGATCAGGAAGCGGCCCAGGGTGAGGCCGAGCCAGTAGCCGCTGACGGTGTATCCGGCGGTCAGGTCGGCCTGGCCGTGCTCCTCCACGAGGAAGGTGAATCCCCAGTTGCCGACGCCGATCTCCAGCCCGACGTACACGGAGAGGAACAGTGAGGCCAGCAGGACGACGGGCATGCGCAGGACCGTGGGCAGGAGCCGGGTCTTCGGCCCGTCTCCAGGCTCGTTCTCCGCGTGGGTCCCGAGGGGGCGGCGCGGGTACGTGGCCACGTACCCGATGATCAGCGGGACGGAGACGAGGGCGAGTGCCAGCATCACCGCCGTCCACGGCAGGGACTCCAGCATCCAGGCGGCCAGCAGCGGCCCCAGGAGCGCTCCCACACCGAAGAAAGCGTGCAGGCGGTTGAGCAGCGTGGTGGCCGACGGCAGTTCCGCCAGGTACGCGTTGAGCACCGACTCCAGCAGGCCGGTGCCGTACCCGGCCAGGACCTGGACGATGACGAACCAGACGAAGGACGGCCGGAGGGCCATGTACAGGCTGGCCGCCAGGAACGCGCCGCCGCCCGCGGCCAGGGCGAGCCGGGTGCCGAGCCGGTTGATCAGCGCGCCCGAGGTGGCGCCGGCGAGCATGAAGCCCGCCGAGAAGGTGAAGAAGGTGATCCCGATCGTCGCCTTCTCCACGCCGTAGTCGTCGATCTGCGCCGCCAGCAGCACCCCGTTGGCGCCGGCGCTCAGCCCGACCAGTACGAACCCCGCGTATGCCAGCGCCACCGGCACCCGCAGTGAGCTACTCAGAAAGCTCACAAGTCCCCCAGACAGATCATGCAAACAATGGGCGAAGCGTGGCACACATGAGCCCCCCTCGCCAAGATCCCCACTCCCGGCGCCCTCCGATGAAGATTCCCCGTTTGCACCAAATATCCAACTACGCTCTGTAATGAGATTGACTCTGTCGTGTGTTTGAAATGCCTCTGGAATATTTCCGGTCAATGCGCGAAGAACCGGCCTTCGGAGCGGGCAGGACCTGGGCATGCTGCACGCCACCGACCTCGCCGAGGATGAGTACGAGGACATCTACTCCGGGCATCTCGGCCGGCGTACCCTGCCGAAACTCGCCATTCCCGACGAACCCAACGACCCCCGCACGGTTTACGCCCTGATCCGGGACGAACTCGCCCTCGACGGCAATTCCTCACAGAATCTCGCCACATTCTGTACGACCTGGACGGAACCGGAAATCCACCGGCTGATGGACGACTGCCTCGGCAAGAACATGATCGACAAGGACGAGTATCCGCGCACGGCGGAGATCGAGAAGCGGTGCGTGCACATCCTGGCCAATCTGTGGAACCGCCCGAGCGGCGCCCGCTCGGTCGGCTGCTCGACGACGGGATCGAGCGAGGCGGCCATGCTGGCCGGGCTCGCGCTCAAGTGGCGCTGGCGCGCGCGGCGGGGAACCGGCCGTCCCAACCTGGTGTGCGGTCCCGTCCAGGTCTGCTGGGAGAAGTTCGCCCGCTACTTCGACGTCGAACTCCGGCAGGTCCCGCTGGAACCGGGCGCGACCGGCCTGCGGCCCCACCAGCTGAGCGCCCACGTCGACGAGAACACCATCGGCGTGGTCGCCATCCTCGGCGTCACCTTCACCTGCGACTACGAACCGGTCGCGGCCCTCGCCGCCGAACTGGACGCCATCCAGGCCGGCACCGGGCTGGACATCCCGGTGCACGTGGACGCCGCCAGCGGCGGGTTCATCGCGCCGTTCGTCCAGCCCGACCTGGAATGGGACTTCCGCGTCCCCCGGGTGGCCTCGATCAACGCCTCCGGCCACAAGTACGGGCTGGCCCCGCTCGGCGTCGGCTGGGTGGTCTGGCGCTCCGCCGAGATGCTCCCGGAGGACCTCGTCTTCCGCGTCGACTACCTGGGCGGCCAGATGCCGACCTTCGCCCTCAACTTCAGCCGCCCGGCCGGGGAGATCGTCGCCCAGTACTACAACTTCCTGCGCCTGGGCCGCGAAGGCTACACCGCCATCCAGCGCGTCTGCCTCGACACCGCCGCCCACCTGGCCCGGCGCCTCGACCGCCTGGGCCCTTTCACCCTCCTGTACGACGGCCGCGGCGGCCTCCCCGCCGTCTGCTACACCACCACGGAGGACGCCGGATTCTCCCTGTACGACCTGTCCGCCCGCCTCCGCGTCAACGGCTGGCAGGTGCCCGCGTATCCACTGCCGCCGGATCGGCAGGAAACGGTCGTGCAGCGGGTGCTCGTCCGGCACGGCATCAGCCGCGAGGTGATCGCACTGCTCGCGGACGATATCCGCCGGGCGGTCAAAGAACTCACCGGAACCACCGCGAAACGCCCCCACGTCGGCTTCCACCATTAGCCGACCGGGCGACATCCCGCCAAATCCCGTCATTTCCGTCCATGCCTGGCCATTAGGAAGGACCCAAATTGCGATTTGTCCCACCCTGGCCTCAACAGGCACTCGATTTTCTTCGCTGCGATAGGTGATACTCACCCAATAGTGGCGGATCCGCCACGTTTGGAAGGTGCGCATGCCTCGTCGCTGGTGTTCTCTCCTGGGGCTTTTCACGGTCGCCCCCTGGCTCCTGGTGTCGGTCCAGAACCTGGCCGACGACGCGCCCGACGGCACCTCGCGCTCCATCCTCCTCATGCTGACCGCCCAGTCCCTCGTCCTGCTCGCCTTCGCGGCGACCTGGACCCGCTGGCGCGCCGTCCCCCCGTTCCTCGCCTTCGCCGTCGTCGCGTACGCGCTGGCGGCCGCGTTCGCCGCGATCGACAACAACGGCGACCCGATCCTGGCCGTCGTCCTGTTCACCCTGGCCCCGGCCATGGCCGCCCTGCCGATCGTGCTGACCGGCCGGACGGCCGCGGCCACCGGGTGAGCCCTAGCGCGGAACCCGTTCCCGGCCGGCGGCGAGCCCGGGAGCCAGGAGCAGGGTGACGGCGACCGAGGCGACGGCCATGACGCCCATCGCGGCGGCCGGGTCGGTGAACTGGGCGACCGTACCGGCGATGGCGGCGCCGACGCCCTGCATGGTGAGGAGGCCGGAGGACTGCAGGCCGAGGGCCTGGCCGCCGATGTGGTCGGGGGTGAGGGCCAGGAGGCGTTCCTGGAGCAGGAGGCTGGCGGAGAAGCCGACGCTGGCCAGGGTGACGGCGAGCAGGGCGACGGGGAACGGCGGCTCGATGAAGAAGACCAGGTAGGGGACGGCGAGCAGGAGACGCAGGGGGGCACCCAGGCGCGCCCGCCAGTACGGCGTCATGAAACGGCCCGCCGTGACGTCGCCCGCGAGCATGCCGAGCGCGGCTCCGGCGAACAGCAGGCCGGCGTGGACCGGGTCGAAGGAGACGAACAGCGACTCGCAGCCGACGATCAGGCCGTTCGGCACCCAGAGCGCGAGGTAGAGGTAGCGGCGGGGCTTGGCCGACCAGAGCGTACGGTTGGTGCGCCAGGTCTCCCGGATGGATGGACGGCCGGTCGCGCGGGGTGGGCGGGCGGTGAAACCCACCCGGGCGATCACCGCCGCCAGGAGGTAGAGGGCGGCACCGGTGAGCAGGGTCAGGGCGGGCGTCAGCAGCGTGACGAGCAGGCCGCCCAGGGCGTACCCGGCGATCTGCTGGACGGCGACGGACATGCCGAGCGTGGAGCGGCCGAGCAGGTAGCCGTCCTTGGGGAGGATCTCGTTGAGCAGCCCGAAGCGTACGCCCCCGCCGACGGAAGCGACCAGGCCGAGCGTGAAGATGATCGCGAAGGTGGCCCAGAGCGGCAGGCCCGGGATGGCGAGGGCGGCCGTACCGGCGGCGAAGACCAGGGCGATCGCGGTCATGGCGGCCCGCGGCGGAAGCCGGTCGGCCGCGGAGAGCAGGGCCAGCGCGCCGATCATCTGGGCGAACGACGGGCCGAACATGCTCAGCGCCGACAGCAGCGGCGAACGGGTGGCGCCGTAGACGAGCACGCCGAGCGCCAGACCACTCACGGTCGACGCGCCGACCTGTACGGATACGACGGTGAAGAGGGGCTTGAATTCGGGCACGCGAAAGAGATCCCGGTAGGTGCGCATGCCGGGAAGTCTCCGGGGTGCCGCCGCGTGGGCGTTATTGTTTCGCGGGGAGGCGAAACGATGGGGTTGTGGCAGGTCAACGCGGACACGATGGCGGGGAGCCGGTTCGTGGTCTCCGCGGCGGCCGAAGCGTCCGCGTGCATGTTCGCCCTGCACAAGGGCCGGGCCCGCAATCCGGGCGAACGCGTCTGGCTGGACGCGCACTCCCCCGCGTACGAGGCCAGGCTGGCGGGCGACCCGATCACGGCGCTGCTGCTGCGCGCGGCCTGGGGGAACCACTGGATCGCCGACTTCCTCACGCCCACGCCGCCGTCCGACGACGCCCCGGACTTCTCCGACGAGATCGACCGCATCCGGCGTACGCCGCCCGACGTCGTGCACGCCGACCTGGAGGTGTCGCTGCGCGGCTCTCTCCCGGCGGCGCTGCGCCGGGACGACCTCGCGGAACGCGCCGCCGGCCTGCTGGAATGGGTGTGGGCGGAGACCGTACTGCCCTACTGGCCGAGGCGGCGGCGCGTCCTGGAGGCCGACATCGTCGCCCGTACCGGCCAATTGGGGCAGCGCGGTTGGGCGGCGGCGCTGGACGACATGCGGCCCGGCATGCGCTGGCTGGGCGAGAACCGCCTCCAGATCAACACCCTGGACTATCCGCCGCGCGACGTGACGGACGCGCGGCTCATGTTCGTGCCCGTGACCCCCCGTATGGGCTGGGTCTCCTGGAGCAGCGACCGCCGCTTCTCCATCGTCTACCCGTGTTCCGGCGTGCTGGCCGAACCCGGGGCCGGGCAGGTCCCCGACGCGCTGGCGCGGCTGCTGGGCGGCGGGCGAGCGGCCGTCCTGATGCTGCTCGGCAGCCCGAAGAGCACCTCCCACCTGGTGGCCCTGACCGGCCAGGGACTCGGCTCGGTCGGCCGTCACCTCAAGGTCCTGCTGGACGCGGGGCTGGTGCAGCGACGGCGTTCCGGGCGATCGGTCCTGTATTACCGCACGGACGCGGGCGAGGTCCTCGTCGCGGCTCAGGCCCGCTGATCGACGACGCTGGCGCCCAGCCGCGCGAGCGCGCGGCTTGCCAGGGCCGACGCGCCGGGCAGGCCCGCCAGGCTGAACACCCGGTTGCGCACGGCGATCTGCCAGTGCCGGTGCGGCACCATCCAGTCGGCGGTGTCCCGGCCGGCCCGCTGCTTTCCAGCGACGAACGGGCGCATGCGCTCCTCGTATCCGGCCACGTCACCGGTGCGCAGGGCCTCCGCCAGCAGGTACGCGCCGCCCATGGCGGTCGAGGAGCCCTGACCGGCCATCAGCGACACCGCGTACGCCGCGTCGCCGAGCAGCACCACCCGCCCGCAGTGCCACGGCCCCGGCATCACCACCTGGGCGACGTGGTCGTAGTACGGGTCCGGCGGGCAGTGCGCGAGCGCCCGCTCCACCAGATCGCCCAGCCCCCGGTAGACGGCCTGGATCTCGGCGCGCGGATCCTCCGGGAGCCGGTCCCCGGCGTGGATGAGGGAGGCGGCCAGCCGGCCCGACCTGGCCGGGTAGAGACCGGCCTGCCGGCCCGGCACGCCGACCAGGACGAACCTGCGGCCGATCGCCGCGCTGAGACCGGGGTCGTCCAGCAGATACGAAGCGGTGTGATAGCCGAGCGGACGCAGGAACCCGGCTTCGGGGCCGAACGCCGCCCGGCGCACCACCGAGTGGATGCCGTCCGCCCCCACCAGCCAGGACGCGGACTCGGTGCCGCCGTCGGCGAGGTCCACGTCGATCCCGGCCGGGGTCTCCCGGTAGGCGGTCACGCTGGTGCCGTACCGGATGGGGATTCCGGGAAGCGCGGCGCGCAGGACCTGTTCGAGGTCGCCGCGCATGAGGCTGAGCACGCGCCCGCGCAGCAGGCGGGAGAACGTCTCGTACCGGATTCCGCCGGTACGGCGGCCGCGGCGGTCCACATACGCGAGTTCGGTGATGTCGGCGGCGACCGCCCGCAGGTCCGGCAGGAGGCCCATGAGTTCCGCGACGTCGTAGCCGGAGCCGAAGAAGTCCATCATGTAGCCGTCGCTGCGCGGCCCGGCGGCCTTCTCCACCAGGAGCACCTCCGCTCCGGCCCGCCGCAGCCACCAGGCCAGGGTCAGGCCGGCGATGCCGGCGCCGCAGATCACGACCCTCATCGGAAGATCCCCTCCCGGTAGACCGTCAGAGCCTCCCCGGCCCAGCGGGCCATGCCCTCGGCGCCGAGCGGATCAACGCCGAGCACCTCCGCGAGCTGGTCGCGCACCAGCAGCAGGACCAGGTCGTTGACCATCAGGAAGGCCGCGCGCACGACGGGGTCCCGGCCTTCGGTCATCGTCCCCGCGGCGATCATCGCCTGGGTCGCGGACCGGGTCACCTCGTACCAGCGGCGGAAGATCGCCGTGCCGGCCGGGTCGCCGGACAGCAGCAGCCGCCGCAGGTAGGCGGGCGATCCGGCGGGCAGTTCCCGGAGCATCGTCTCGGCGAGGGAGGCGGCGTCGGGCGCCTCGCCGAGCAGGCCGTCGAAGGCCGCCGCGACGTGGTCGTCCACCGCCGCGCGCAGCCCGTCCTTGGAGCCGAAGTGATGGATGACGAGCGCGGGCGAGACCCCGGCTGCGGCGGCGACGGCACGCACGCTCACCCCGTCCGGGCCGCGCGCGGCGAACAGCTCCAGAGCGCGGTCGCGGATAACGGCGCGCGCGGTGAGATCCGCATGCATTGAACACATGTTCAGCATGCTAAACAAACGTTCAGCCGGATGGCAATACGCTTGCGAGGCAGGCGTCAGTCGTCTCGGGCACCGGATACGACCCGTACCCGGTCGCCGTATCACCGGCTACGGATTCGCCGGGACTCGCCGCAGCACGCCGCACGCCGCCAAGGACGAGCGGCAGCGGCGTTCACCGCATCCGGCTGAGGTTGGCGCGGCACCCCAGACCGTCCCCGGAGCACCGCGCCCAGTGTTCTCCCACCGGTAATGCAACCGTCCTCCGGGGCCGCCGCACAGGTCCACTCCGGCACGGGATTCGCCCTGATGTGGACCTCTTTCTTTGATCATCGGGCGAAGGATGCGGCGATGACCGACACCCTGGTCGGGGGTCAGCCGATGACGGCGGCGACGATCTGGGAGGGGTCGCGTTCGAGCTGGTCGCGGGTGTGGATGTAGATGTCGGTGGTGGCGGAGCTGGCGTGGCCGAGGGCCTGCTGGAGTTGCTTGACCGAGGCGCCGCGGTCGCTGGCCACGGTCGCGAAGGTGTGGCGGAGCGAGTGCGGCGTGATCTTGGCCTCGAGACCGGCGGCCTTGGCGACCCGGATCACCAGGCGGTAGGCGTCGGTACGGTCGAGGGGGCGCCCGGAGGCGGTCGCGAAGAGCGGCCCGGTGAGCTGGGCGACGGGGATTCCTGCGGCGGCGGCGCGGGACTCCAGATAGGCGTCGACGGCGGCCGCGGTGGCGGGCGGCAGGTTGCGTACCCGGATCTTCTGGCCCTTGCCGACGATGCGCAGGGTGCGGTGGCCGCGCTGGTGGCCGAGATCGCCGATGGTGGCGGCCAGCGCCTCGGAGACGCGCGGCCCCAGCTCGATCATGAGCCGGATGAACGCGGCCGTGCGCGGGCCGGTCGGGCCGGGGGCCGCGTCGGCGGCGGCGACCATGGCGCGGGCCTCCTCCTCGGTGAGCCCCGCCGTCTCCGACTGGAAGCGTTCCACCTTGGGGCGGCGGACCTTGGCGAACGGGTTGGCGGGGATGACGCCTTCCTCGGTGGCGTAGCCATACCAGCTGGAGATCGCGGAGAGTTTCCTGGCGAGCGTGCGCGGAGCGGTCGGGGCCGGGCCCGCGTCCAGCCATCGGGCGAAGGCGTCCCCGTGCACCCGGGCGACCTGGAGCGGATTGAGCTCGTGTACGGCGCAGAAGGTGAACCACTGGTCGAGATCGGTGCCGTACGCGGCGCGGGTGTGCGGCGAGGCGAACGACACCAGCCACGCCTTCTTGAGCCGGTCCAGCTGCGACGGCAGATCACCGAGGTTCGCGACCGTCCCGTCGATGACACGCTCAGGAATCACCCTGGCATTCTACTGATCATCCTCCACGTCGCCGGGAATGGCGGGGCTGTCGCGAGATCTGCCGTATTGCGTGGACGCACGGGTGACCGAAACTCCGTACCATCGGGATATGACCGCTGGGCTTCCGGAACCTGTCTCCCGTGATCAGTTACGCGTCTCGCACGAGGAGCGCGAAGCCGTGGTGGAGCGGCTGAGCACGGCGGCGGCCGAAGGCCGGATCGACCTCAGCGAGCTGGACGTGCGCCTGGACCTGGCCCTGAACGCCAAGACCTACGCCGACCTGGCCCCCCTCACCGCCGACCTGCCCCCCGAGGCTCCCGTGAACCGCGGCCCTCTCGTCATCAAGGGCGGCATGAACGGCGCGACCCGCTCCGGCCGCTGGCAGGTCCCCGCCCAGATCACCGTGTACGGCGGCATGGGCAGCGCCAAACTCGACTTCACCCAGACCGAGTGCCGCCTGCCCGAGGTCGCCATCGAGGTCCACGGCCAGATGGGCGGCGTCACCATCGTCATCCCCGACGGCTGGGTGGCCGCGACCGCCGACATGGACCCCGGCCTCGGCGGCTTCCGCGACAAGACCACCTCCGACCGCCTCCCCCGAACCCCCCTGATCCGCCTCACCGGCACCGGCGGCGCCGCCGGCGTGGTCATCCGCCACCCCAACAGCTGGGAACGCCGATCCCAACGCCGCAACCAAAAGTCCCTGAACAGCTGACCAGCGCACGACCGCCTGTCTGACCCCACACCGGACCTGAGCGCTACGGCGGCTGACGGGGGATACCTGTCACGCCGGTGATGTCAGAAAGACGTCAGGCAGAAGGGGTGGCCAGCGGGATCCAGGAGTACCCGCCAGCGTCCGTCGCCGGGCTGATGGTCCGGTTTGGCCGCGCCGAGTTCCAGGGCCAGCTCTTCCATCGCATCGAGGTCGTCAGCGCGGAAATCCAGGTGGAACTGTTGTGGCACGTCCTGACCCGGCCACTGCGGAGCCCGGTATCCGTCAACCCGCTGGAACCCCAGATCACAGCCGGAGTCGTCCGTCAGAGCGACGAACTCGTCCGTACCGAAGAGTTCGCGCATCCCGGTCAGCGCACCGTAGAAGCCGGCCAGCGTCCGCGGGTCGGCACAGTCCAGAGTCACCCCTCGCAGTACAGCGCCTGGCACCATCCGCTCCTTCGCGTCCGCACGTCTGTCTCCGTGAGCCGCCGCCGCACGCGATCACCGGCCCACAGCCACACCGTACTCGCCACATCCATCGCCGAAGTAGCGGTTTATCCCTGCCCCAGAGCAACGGGTGGCTGTGACAGGCGCTTTCGATACACGCCCCAGAGCGGCGTGTCCGGTCACCCGATGACCTCTTCAATGGAACTCACGTTGAAGTCAAGCGCTCGTTTGATCCAGGAATCGAGCGTGGCTTCATCGGTACAGGACTCGATACGCGCGCGATCATCATCGGACAGCGCGATACACCTCCCGTCCAGCATCAGCAACAGCGTCGCCGCCTTCCCCTCCGTTTTGCCCTCCGCCTTCCCCTCTGCCCGGCCCTCCGCCAGGAGCTTCTGCGCGTAAGGGTGCTGATAGAGGAACGAATTCGCAGCCATGTCGCGGAGATTACCGAAGCCATGCGATTGATTTCAGTTAGTTTTGATCAATCAAAGTGCATAGGCGCTCTACAGCCCTGGAGTGCGGTGGAGAATTAGCCAGCAGGGCGGCGAACTTCATTGGGACTTCCCGGAGATTCTCATTGGCGGAAAGTATCCGCGAGTAGGGATATGCCTTTTTCTATGCGGTCGGGGTGGATCAGGCCGTAGCCGAGGATGAGGCCGGGCTGGGGGTGGGTGGCGTAGAAGCGGGTGAGGGGGTCGAGGGCAAGGCCGGCGGTGTGGGCGCGGGTGAGGGCGGCTTCGAGGTCGAGGGGGGTGCCGGGGGTGAGGCGGGCGCTCACGTGGAGGCCGGCGCAGGAGGGGATGACGTCGAGGGTGCCGGCGAAGTGGGTGTGGAGGGCGGCGAGGAGGGTTTCGCGGCGGGTCGCGTACTCCTGGGTGGCTTTGCGGAGGTGGCGGGAGAGCAGGCCTTCGTCGATGAAGGCGGCGAGGGCGGCCTGGGAGGTCTGGTCGCCGTGCCAGTCGGTGAGCTGTTTGGCGGTGCGCAGGGCGGGCTGCAGCGAGGCGGGGGCGATCAGGTAGCCGAGGCGGAGCATGGGCAGCAGGGCCTTGGAGAAGGTGCCGATGTAGATGACGCGGCCGGAGGCGTCGATGCTCTGGAGGGGTTCCAGCGGGCGGCACTCGAAGCGGTAGTCGCTGTCGTAGTCGTCCTCGACGATGACGGCGTCGTGGCGTTCGGCCCAGGCCAGGAGGGCGGCGCGGCGGGGCAGGGACATCGGCGTGCCGAGCGGGAACTGGTGGGAGGGCGTGACGTAGACCAGGCGGGCGCCGGCGGGAAGCGCGGAGACGTCCAGGCCGTCGTGGTCGACGGGCACGCCGGCGACGCGGGCGCCGAGGGAGCTGAAGAGTTCCCGGGCGGGCGGGTAGCCGGGGTCCTCGACGGCGACCACGTCGCCGGGCTCGACGAGGACGCGGCCGATGAGGTCCAGGGCCTGCTGGGCGCCGTTGGTGATCAGGACGTCGTCGTCCCCGGCGCGTACGGCCCGGGAGACACCCACATGACGGGCGATCGCGGACCGCAGCCCCGGATGCCCTGCGGGATCGGCGTACCCGGGCACGCGCACGTTGGCCCGGCGCAGCTCGCGGGTGACCATCCGCCGCCAGGGCTCCAGCGGGAACAGCTCGGGGTCGGGGCTGCCGAACCGGAAGTCGTACAGGGGGACGTCTCCGGGAGTCCGCATGGGTACGGCCTGGGCGGCCAGCGTCTCCCACAGCGCCCTCGGCCGGAGCCCCCGCCCGGCGGGCGCGGCCCGGGGACGCTCGTGGATGAGGTGCCGCGGGCACACGTACGTGCCCGCGCCGGTCCTGCCGACCAGGAACCCCTCGGCGGTGAGCCGGTCGTACGCGCCGGTGACGGTGTTCCGCGACACCCCCAGGCGTCCGGCCATCTCGCGGGTGGGCGGCAGCCGCTCCCCCGGCCGCAGCCGCCCGTCCAGGATCGCGTCCAGCAGGAACCGGTAGATCCCGGCCGCCAGGTCCCCACGCCCGCCGAGCTCGACGTCGATGTCCACCCGCCACCTCCATTGGCCCAATCAGATCCCCCGATATTGGACCTTACACTCAGCCAATGTCTCCTCTAGGGTTGATCAATAACACCTTTTCGCCATGAATAGGAGCAAATATTGTGACAACGACCGCAGACATGTGGTTTGATCCGGTTTGTCCGTGGGCGTGGATCACCTCACGCTGGCTGCTGGAGGTCGAGCGGGTCCGCGACGTGCGGATCAACTTCCACGTCATGAGCCTGTCCGTGCTCAACGAGGGCCGCGACGAGCTCCCCGAGCGGTACCGGGACTTCATGACCACGGCCTGGGGCCCCGTCCGCATCGCCGTCGCCGCCGAGGAGAAGTACGGCCCCGAGATCCTGCGCGATCTCTACACCGCCTTCGGCACCCGCATCCACCACGACAAGACCCCCGTCGGCCCGGACCTGTTCCGGGACGTGCTCGCCGAACTCGGCCTCTCCGAGGATCTCGCCGACGCCGCCGGCAGCGACGCCTTCGACGAGCGGCTGCGGGCCAGCCACCACACCGGCATGGAGCCGGTCGGCTACGAGGTCGGCACCCCGGTGATCCACATCCCCGGCTCCGACGGGGAGCTCATCGCCTTCTTCGGCCCGGTCGTCACCCCGATCCCGCGCGGCGAGGCCGCCGGACGCCTCTGGGACGGCGTCCTGCTCGTGGCGGGCACGGACGGCTTCTTCGAGCTCAAGCGCTCCCGTACGCGGTCACCCGAGTTCGGGTGAGGCCCGCAGCGCCGCGATCAGCCACTCGTACGCGGCCACCGCCGGTGTGAACGGCGGCAGGCCGTTGAGCACCCCCATCAACAGCCAGTACCGCTCGACCCGCGCGTCGGTGAACGTCGCCAGCTGATCGGCCAGCACCCCCCGGCCGGCGCGCTCCGTACCGACGACCAGATCCACCACGGCCTGCCCCTCCGGCGACGCGGGATCGACGCCCGAATCGGCCGCCGCGCCCGCGTGCCGCAGGATCGCGTCAGAGTCCAGGGCCGGCCCGGCGTCGCCGCCGCGCGCCCCGGCCTCGGCCATCTCCCGCACCCGCCGCCGGAACGCCTCGTCGGCGACCAGTTCGGCCAGTTCCACCCAGGCGTCCACCTGCTCGTCGGTCGGCTCGTCCGGCAGTTCGGCCGGCATGCGGCGCATCGCGTCCGCGATCCCCGCCCCGGGCGCGGCCGGATCCAGGCCCGCGAAGGTGTGGTCCACGAAATCGTCGATCAGGTTCTGCCGCTCCCGCGCGGACAACCGGGCCATCCGGTGCATGAGTCTCATCTCCTCTGCGTCGCTTCCCCGCCGAGCGATCGACCGCAGCACCGCCCGCTTCAGCCGCAGGGCCCTGATCTCCGCGTCCAGCGCGTCGGCGTGCGCGCCGGCGATCTCCGCCACGCTCTCCGGCCGCCGCACCACCCGGCACACGGTGTCCAGGTCCAGCCCCAGCTCGCGCAGGGTGCGCACCAGCTCCAGCCGGGCCACCGCGGCCACGTCGTACAACCGGTATCCGCCGGTCGAACGCCGCGTCTCCGGCAGCACGCCCTGGTCGGACCAGAACCGGATGGTGCGCACCGGAAGACCGGTGCTCCGAGCGAGCTGCCCGATGGTGAACAGCTCGGTACGTTCGCTCACGACCCCAGCCTCGACCTTCCACCTACTGGAGACTCAAGCCTTTTCTCCGCCGATAGTTTCGATCACCTCCTGCGCGGTCTGCAACTTCAGCCGCCACCCGCGCTCCACGTCCTCCCCCAGCCGCGCGGTGAGCTCCTCGTTCACCGCCCGCAGGCAATCCCGCAGCTCATGCCCATCGGTCCCCATGTATCCAGAATCGGCCTGGCCCTTTCATCAACGGGTCACGGCGGGGTAAGGGTGGGGGCACCACATCACTCGATCACTCAGGAGGAGGGGTCATGCTGCTGGCCGGGAAGAACGCGGTGATCTACGGAGGCGGCGGCGCGATCGGCGGCGCGGTGGCCAGGGCGTTCGCGGCGGAGGGCGCCAGAGTCTACCTGACCGGGCGATCGCTCGACGCGGTCGAGACCGTCGCCGGCGAGATCCGTTCGGTGGGCGGCTCGGTGGAGACGGCCCGCGTGGACGCCCTGGACGAGCGGGCGATCGGCGAACATCTGGACCTGGTGGCCGCCGAGGCCGGCAGCGTCGACGTCAGCTTCAACCTGATCTCGCACGGCGACGTGCAGGGCGCCCCGCTGACCGAGATGTCCCTGGCCGACTTCGAACGCCCCGTGGTCACCGCGATCCGCACCACGTTCCTGACCGCGCGCGCCGCGGGCCGCCACATGGCCAAACAGGGCTCCGGCGTGATCCTCGTCTTCGGCGGGTACGGCCCGCCCATGCCCAACCTGGGCGGCCTCCAGGTCGCCTTCGGCGCGCTGGAGTCCCTCCGCAACGCCCTGGCCGCCGAACTCGGCCCGTACGGCGTCCGCGTGATCACCCTGCAGACCGGCGGCATCACCGAGACGATCCCCGAAGGATTCCCCGGCGGCCAGGAGATCGTGGCCGACATCGTCGGCCAGACCCTGCTCGGACGGGCCGCCACCCTCGCCGACGTCGGCCACGTGGCCGCCTTCGCCGCCTCCGACCGCGCCAGGTCGATCACCGCGTCAGCGATCAACATCTCCTGCGGCGCGATCCCCGGCTAGCCGGGCGGCCCGGGACTCCAGGTAGTGGCGCTCGGGCAGGCTGGTGGTGCGCCGGGCGGCCTCCCGGTAGCGGTCGCGGGCGGCGGGCAGGTCCCCGGCCATCTCCAGCAGGTGCGCGCGCACGGCCGCCAGCCGGTGGTGCCGGTTGACCCGGCCGTCCCCGTCCAGGGTGGCCAGCAGGTCGAGGCCGGCGGCCGGGCCGTGCACCATGGCGACGGCGACCGCCTGGTTGAGGGTCACCATCGGGCCGGGTGAGAGGCGGGCGAGCAGCTCGTACAGGCCGAGGATCTGCGGCCAGTCGGTGTCCTCCGCCCGCGCCGCCTCCGCGTGCACGGCCGCCACCGCCGCCTGCAGCTGGTACGGCCCGAGCGGCGACCGGCTCAGCGTGGCGGTGAGCAGGCCGGACGCGGCCTCGATGGCGGGCCGGTCCCACCGGGAGCGGTCCTGCTCGGCCAGCGGGACCAGCCCTCCGTCGGCGGTGGTACGGGCGGCCCGGCGGGCGTCGGTGAGCAGCATGAGCACCAGCAGCCCGGCCACCTCGCCGTCCTCCGGCAGGAGCCGGTGCACCGCCCGGGTCAGCCGGATCGCCTCCCCGGTCAGCTCGGGCGTGGCCAGGTCGGGCCCGGAGGTGGCCGTGTAGCCCTCGTTGAAGATCAGGTAGAGGACGTGCAGCACCACCCGCAGGCGTTCCGCGCGCTCCCCCTCGGGCGGCAGCCGGAACTCGCTCCCGGTGGCCTTGACGCGCTGTTTGGCCCGGGTGATGCGCTGCGCCATCGTCGCCTCGGGCACCAGGAAGGCGTGCGCGATCTGCGCCGTGGTCAGCCCGCCGACGGCGCGCAGGGTGAGCGCCACCTGCGACGGCGCCGACAGCGCGGGATGGCAGCACAGGAACAGCAGCGTCAGCGTGTCGTCCTGGCCGGAGGGCTCGGTGTCCACGGGCGCCATCGCCGCGAGCGCGGCCTCCCGGCGGGTGCGCGCCGACTCGCTCCGCCACTGGTCGGTCAGGCGGCGTCCCGCGACGGTGACCAGCCACGCCCTCGGGCTGTCCGGCACGCCCTCCTCCGGCCACTGCACGGCCGCCGCCAGCATCGCCTCCTGGACGGCGTCCTCGCAGGCGTCGAACTGGCCGTACCGGCGGACGAGCAGGCCCAGGACCTGCGGCGCGAGCCCGCGCAGCAGGTCGTCGAGGCCGGGGTCCCGCGTCACCACCCCGATCGTAGGGGAAGCGTCAGGCCGACTTCTCCTGGTGGCCGGAGGCGCGGCGGTCGCGCGGGATCAGGGTGGGGTTGACGTTGTCCAGCACGGTGTCGCGGGTGACCACCACGCGGGCGACGTCGTCCCGGCTGGGCACCTCGTACATGACGTTGAGCAGGACCTCTTCCAGGATGGCGCGGGTGGCGCGGGCGCCGGTGCGGCGCAGCAGGGCCTGCTCGGCGATGGCCTCGACCGCGTCGGGGGCGAACTCCAGCTCCACGCCGTCCATCTCGAACAGCCGCTTGTACTGCTTGATGAGCGCGTTGCGCGGCTCGGTGAGGATGCGGGCCAGGGCGGCGCGGTCCAGCGGCTCGAAGGTGGAGACGACCGGGAGCCGCCCGACGAACTCCGGGATCAGCCCGAACTTGACCAGGTCCTGCGGCATGACGCCGGCCAGGCCGTCCTTCTTCTCCCGGGAGCGCAGCGTGGCCCCGAACCCGGCGCCCTTGCGGCCGACGCGCTGCTCGATGACCTTCTCCAGGCCGGCGAACGCGCCGCCCACGATGAACAGCACGTTGGCCGTGTCGATCTGGATGAACTCCTGGTGCGGGTGCTTGCGCCCGCCCTGCGGCGGCACGCTGGCCGTCGTGCCCTCCAGCATCTTCAGCAGCGCCTGCTGCACACCCTCGCCGGACACGTCCCGCGTGATCGACGGGTTCTCGCTCTTTCGCGCGATCTTGTCGATCTCGTCGATGTAGACGATCCCGGTCTCGGCGCGCTTCACGTCGAAGTCGGCGGCCTGCAGGAGGCGCAGCAGGATGTTCTCCACGTCCTCGCCGACGTAGCCGGCCTCGGTCAGCGCGGTGGCGTCCGCGATCGCGAACGGCACGTTCAGCATCCGCGCCAGCGTCTGCGCCAGGTACGTCTTGCCGCTGCCGGTCGGCCCGATGAGCAGGATGTTGGACTTGCCCAGCTCGACCTCGTCGCCGGCCTTCCCGGCCCTGACCCGCTTGTAGTGGTTGTACACGGCCACCGAGAGGGCCATCTTCGCCCGCTCCTGGCCGATCACGTACTGCGCCAGGAAGTCGAAGATCTCGCGCGGCTTGGGCAGATCCGGGCGCTCCTGCCCGGACGTCTCCTGCCGCTCCTCCTCGATGAGCTCGTTGCACAGCTCCACGCACTCGTCGCAGATGCAGATCCGGCCAGGCCCCGCGATGAGCTTCTTGACCTGCTTCTGGCTCTTCCCGCAGAACGTGCACTTCAGCAAGTCGGCGCCATCACCCATGCGAGCCACGCGTCTCCTCAAATGATCCCATCATCCAGATGGTGACGGTATCTTGGTTAGAAGGGTACGGCAACGCGGCCAGAATACGGCTAGAAAACCGGCAAGTCCGGCGAGGAGGACTATTGGGTCGGCTCAGCCGGGCGCAACTTCAGGCACGCAACCGGGCCAGAGTGCTCGCCGCAGCCCGCCAGGAGTTCGCCGCGCACGGCTTCCGCGGCGCCAGAATCGACACCATCGCCGACCGGGCCGGGTTCACCCGCGGCGCGGTCTACTCCAACTTCCCCGGCAAGCGTGCCCTCTACTTCGCCGTCCTGGCCGACCTCGCCGAGCACGCCGCCCCGCCCGCGGGCCCGCAAGCCGCCGGTGACGCGCGGGAGGCGCTCGGCGCCCTGGCCCGCGCCTGGCTGGCCCGCCTGCCGCTCACCGGCGAGCCCGAGTCGGCCCGCCTCACCCGCGACCTGCACCCCGAGATCCTGGCCGAGGAGCGCATCCGCCGGCCGTACGCGCAGTTGCTGAAGCTCGACGCCGTGCTGCTCGGGCTGGCCCTCGAACGGCTGGAGGGGTTCCCGGGGCGGCGGGTCAAGGTGGCCGAGTCGGTGCTGGCGGCGCTGCACGGCGCCCGCCAGCTGTCGGCGGCGGCGCCCGGGTTCGTGGAGCCGTTCGGCGTGGTCAGCGTCTGCGAACGGCTGGCCGGGCTGGATCTCGGGGACTGGTGGCCGGTGCTGCCGTGGATCCCCCGGGTGCGGGCGGTGGACGAGGGATGGGCGGAGCCGTACGGGCATGATCTGGTGCGCGGGGAGCAGACGCGGCTGGACGGCGACGGGGTGGTCGCGGTGCTGGGGCTGAACCGGCTGGAAGCGGCCGAGGAGGCGGTACGGGCCGGGTCGGCGGTCACCGCGATCCTCGTGACGAGCGACCCGGACGAGCTGGCGCCGCTGGCGCGGCTGGTGGTCGCGGAGCTGACCGGCTGCCTGCGGGAGGCGTTCCCGGTGGCGGCCTGGCCGCAGGTGCGGGTCGTGGTGGACGGGGGCGGGCTGGCCGCCGTCGCCGGAGTGGCCGCCGGTGACGACACCGAGGTGGCGCTGCGGATCCGGGGTGGGCGCGTGGTGCTGCGCGCCGAGGGGCGGGGGGCCTGTCACGTGGCCGCGTCCGCCGGGGCGCAGGACGTGCGCGAGGTCACGCGGTAAGGACGGTGGTGACGCCGACGGGGAGCCAGTGGATGCGGCTGCGGATGTCCTCGGGGGCGCGGGCGAACTCGCGTTCCATGGTGTGGCGGCCCTGCTGGAAGTGGTGCCAGCCCTCGTAGTGGATGGGGATCGCCGTCTGCGGGCGGAGTACGCGGCAGAGTTCCACGGCGTCGCGGGCGGTCATCGTGTACCGGATCGGGCCGGTGATCGGGAAGCGCACGCCGCCCAGGTGCAGCAGGGCGGTTCCGATCTGGATGCGGTCGGCGACGCGCCGCACCCCTTCGTAGAGGACGGTGTCGCCGGAGATCCACAGGGCGCCGTGCCGCTGGCCCTTCCAGGTCAGGGCGAAGCCGATCACGTCGCCGGTGAGCGCGCGGCTGAGCGGCGGGCCGTGCCGGGCGGGCGTGGCGGTGATCTCCAGGGTGGGCTGGCCCGGGGCCTCCAGCTTCGTCGCCGCCCACGGTTTCAGGCCGCGCGTACGACCGCCGAGCCGCCGCGCGCCCGCCACCGTCGTGATCACGACCTTGGCGGAGGGCAGCAGGCCGCGACCGCTGTCGTCGAGGTTGTCGCCGTGGTGGTCGTGGGTGAGCAGGACCGCGTCGATGGGCGGCAGGCTCGACGCGGCCATCGCCGGGCCGGCCGTCTTGTGGGAACTCGTGCCCAGGCCGAAGGAGTACCGCCGGCCGGGCGGGTCGAAAGTCGGATCCGTCAGCAACCGCCACTCGCCTACTTCGATCAGGGCCGTCGGGCCGCCGATGTGGGTGATGTGGACGTCGCTCATGCGCGGCTCCCGAAGAGGCTGGTACGGGCGGTGTAAGGGCGCCCTTCAGCCGACGGTACTTGCTCGTTCGCCCGAGGGCCCAGACACGGGCATATACCGCGATTTACCACCTCGGTATGGACGGCCGGGCCGCTGGGGAGCGGTGCTCGACAGTCGTTCGGGGGGCGGCCGGGAGAGAAACCTCAGGAAATTTCGCGATTCCGGTGAATGCGCAGGCCAGCGGCCAGATATTTCTTCACGTCGCCGATCGCGCCCGGATCGACGGGGGCACGTTTCCGCAGGTCAGGCAAAACGTGAATGTATGTTACACGTTTGCCAAAGCGGGTTCGCCTAGTCAAGATGGTTGAACTTCCACCAAACAGGCCCCGACCAGGGCTTTCTTCGCCATGCCCATAATCACCACCCCGAGGAGGGGCGATGATCCATGCCCGCGGACTGACTCGCAGCTTCAAAATGAAGGGAGGCCCCGTCCACGCCGTACGCGGTCTCGACCTCGACGTCGAAGCCGGGCAACTGGTGGCGTTCCTCGGCCCGAACGGCGCGGGCAAGTCCACCAGCCTGCGCATGCTCACCTCGCTGCTCCCGCCGACCTCCGGGACCGCGATCGTGGCCGGGCACGACGTCGTGAAAGAACCCTCGGCCGTACGGGCGCGAATCGGATACATCGGGCAGAAGAACGGCGCGGGCGAGAACTTCCGGGTCCGCGACGAGCTGGTCAGCCAGGGGCGCTGCTACGGGCTCAGCCGCGCCGACGCCCGCGTACGCGCCGACGAGGTCCTCACGCAACTCGACCTGGAACCCCTGGCCCTGCGCCGGCCCGGCACCCTGTCCGGCGGGCAGCGCCGGCGTCTGGACATCGCGCTCGGCCTGGTGCACCGGCCCGCCCTGCTCTTCCTCGACGAGCCCTCCACCGGCCTGGACCCGCAGAGCCGCGCCAACATCTGGGAACACATCCTGCGCCTGCGCGCCGACTACGGCACGACCCTCTTCCTCACCACGCACTACCTCGAAGAGGCCGACAGCATGGCCGAACGCGTGATCATCATCGACCACGGCCGCATCATCGCGGACGGCACCGCCACCCAGCTCAAAAGCGACCTGGCCGGCGACCGCGTCACCGTCACCCTCTCCACCGACTCCGACGCCCCCCAAGCCGCGGCCATAGCCGAACGCCTGACCACCATCCCGCCCGCCATCTCCGCCCCGGCCGTCTCCGTGACCGCCGCGGGCGAGATCGTGGAATCCGGTGCTTCCGCTCCCGTCTCAACAGCGGTTTCAGGCGCGATCCTGCAGTTGCGGGTGCCGCACGCCGGCACCGCCCTCCCCGAGTACCTGCGCGCCCTCGACGCGGCCGGGGTGAAGGTCGTCGCGGCCGAAACCTCCCGCCCCACCCTGGACGACGTCTTCCTCGCCCTCACCGGTCGCACTCTTCGCGAATCCGAATCCGAATCCGAACCCGCCGACGCCGCCCCGGCCTCGGTCTAGACGTCCCCGAAGGGATGAACCATGGCATTCGTCCGTGACACGGTGACCGTATTCGAGCGTGAGATCGCGCCGACCCTCCGAGATCCGCTCGGGCTGCTCTTCACGATGATGCAGCCCCTGCTGTTCCTCTTCCTGTTCGGGCCGCTGCTCTCGGGCACCACCAGCATGAACGACGCGCCCTGGCAGTGGTTCGTGCCCGGAATTCTGATCATGATGTGCCTGTCCGGGCCGATGATGGCCGGATACATGCTCCTGGTCGAGCTGATCGGCGGCTCCATGGAGCGCATGCTGGTCACCCCGATCAGCCGCACGGCCATGCTGGTCGGCCGCACCCTCAAGGAGTTCGTCGTCCTGCTCGCCCAGTCCGCGCTGATCATCGGCCTGTCCATCCCGCTGGGCTTCTCCGCCAACCCGGTCGGCGTGTTCGCCGGACTGGCCCTTCTGATCGTCTTCGGCGTCGGCCTCGGCGCGCTCTCCTTCGTCCTGGCCATCGCCTCCGCGCCCGGCGGCGAACTCTTCTACGGCGTCACCCAGCTGATCATGTTCCCGCTCCTGCTGCTGTCGGGCGTGCTGCTCCCCGTCGAGTACGGCCCCGCCTGGCTCCAGACCGCCGCCGCCCTCAACCCCGTCACCTACATCGTCAACGCCGAACGCGCCCTGTTCTCCGGCGGCTTCACCGACATCTCCCTCCTGTACGGCCTGCTCGCCGCCGTCGCCGTGGCCGCCCTCGGCCTGACCCTCGGCACCCGCTCGATGCGCCGAGGCGTCTGACCCTCGATCTCACGCCAGCTCGACGTGATGGGAACGCGCGTCGGGCCGGCTGAAGGTCAGCAGGCCTTCCGCCTCGGCGAGGAGTTCCTTCCTGACCGAGGCGGAGAGCGGCTGGAACGGCATCAGGCTCAGCGTGGCCGCTCCCCGCGCCACCTTGACCGACCACATCCCCGCGACCATTCCGTCGACCAGGAAGGTCGGCTTCAGCTGGGCGTTGGCCTTGACGTAAACGACGTTGCGGTAGGGCTCGGGGAGGATGCGGGTCCGCCGCTTGGGGGCGTACGCCAGGAGGGTGCTGTCGAACCAGGGCAGCAGCCGGACAGGGGCGGGAGTGGCCGGATCGGGACGCGGAGAGCCGGGCAGATCGTAGAGAATCCGCCCGGACTCATCAGTGAATCTGACCAGTCCGGGCATTCTTTCGAGGGCCGCACGCACCGGGGTGAGGTTCCAGGCGATCCAGCTGGCCACATCCTCGGCGGCGGCCGGCCCGAACGCCCGCAGATGACACCCGATCACCTGCTCCAGCGCCGCCTGGACATCCGCCGGCTCAGCCACCTCGCGGGCTTGAGAACCTGGGTCCGCTCCCTGAGCACTGCCCGCACTGTCAGCCCGGCGCGCCTCGCCGAGCCTGCCCGGCTCGGCGAGCTTCCCCGCCGCGCCTGGCAGTGGAGCAGCCACGAAAAGGGCGGGGGTTCGGGTTCCCCAGATCCCGTCGGCGGGCGCTCGCAGGAACCGCGCCTGCATTATCAGGCCCGTCCACTTGAACTCCCGCTGGAGCTGCAACTCCGCCGCACTGACCGCGTCCGGATTCGCGGCGACCCATGACTCGACGAACTCCACGAGTTCCGACACCGGCCGCGCGGTCGTGCCGTGCCGCCGTAACGCGGCGGTCAGTTCCGCCATCCCCGGATCCGGATCCGGATCCTGCCCTGCCCGCCACCGTGTCACCTTCGAGGCGGCGGCGACCGTCGCATAAGCCGCATACTCCCCCGCGGCGACCGTATGGATGGTTCCTCGCAGCAGTGTCCCTGTCAGCAGTTCGCCCGCGTCGTGTGCCTGGAACGCCCCCTCCGGAGGGCAGTCCGCCATGCGGCTCCACAACGCCGGCCGCAAGGCGGGCCAGTACTGCATCTGCAACGCGCCGACCGAGGCCACCACCGACCCGACCGGCCCTCGCAGCCGATCGAGCAACCCCTGCCGGGCGAGCAGCGCCCGGTTCAACGCCCGCTCACTCATCACCCGCACACCCACACGCTACGGGGACCCACCGACAGAACGGCAGCCGTACGCCTGGCGACTATGTCGGTGGCGGCGGTTACGTTTGCGGCATGACCGTGCTCACGCTCCGGGAGCTCAACCGGGCCACGCTCGCCCGGCAGTCACTGCTGAGCCGATCGCGCATGAGCGTCGTCGAGGCGCTGGAGCACCTGGTCGGGTTACAGGCGCAGACGCCGCACAGCTGGTATGTCGGCTTATGGACGCGGCTGGCCGGATTCGAGGCGGAGGACGCGGCGAAGCTGCTGGCCGGCAGGGAGGCGGTGCGGATCGCGCTCATGCGGTCCACGATCCACTTCGTGACCGCGCGCGACGCGGTCTGGTTGCGGCCTCTGGTGCAGCCGGTCATCGAACGCAGCACCAACGGAGCGTTCGGCAAGGACCTCAAGGGCGTCGACCGGGAGGCGCTGACCGCCGACGGGCGGGAACTCGTGGACAGCGCGCCACGGACACCGGCCGAACTGGGAAAGCTGCTGGCCGAGCGGTGGCCGGGCCGGGATCCGCTGGCGCTCTCGCAGGCGATCCGGATGTGGCTGCCGCTGGTGCAGGTGCCGCCGCGCGGTGTGTGGGGCCGCAGCGGCGCGACCGCGCACACCACGACCGACGCCTGGCTCGGCCGCCCGCTGGCCACCGACGCCACACCGGACGAACTCGTCCTGCGGTATCTGGCCGCGTTCGGGCCCGCGTCGGTGAGGGACATGCAGACCTGGTGCGGGCTGACCCGCCTGTCCGAGGTCGCCACCCGTCTCGGCGAAGGCGGGCGCCTGGCCGTCTTCACCGACGAACAGTCACGGGTGCTCTACGACCTGCCCGACGCGCCACGCCCGCCCGCCGACACCCCTGCCCCGGTGCGTTTCCTCTACGACTTCGACAACCTGCTGCTGTCCCACGCCGACCGCAGCCGCGTCATCACCGCCGAGTACTTCAGCCAGGGTTTCTCCCCGCACGGGCCCATGCCCAGCATGGTCCTGATCGACGGCTTCACCGGCGCCCACTGGCGGATCGCCCGCGCCCGCGGCACGGCGACCATGCGCGTCAAACCCTTCACCCCGCTCTCCCCCGCCGTGCGCGCCGAGGTGGAGCGGGAAGGGGCCGGCCTCCTGGCCTTCACCGATCCCACGGCCGTGCACGACGTGCAGTGGCTCCCCCACTAGGGCGCGGAGATCCGGTAGAGGACGTGGCGGCGGACCTGGTGGTCGGCCGGGACGGACGGGTGGTCGAAGTCGTCGGCGGGGTCGTACGTCATGCCGATGCGGGTCATCACGGCGCGGGAGCGGAGGTTGCCCACGGCCGTGAACGAGATGATCTCCTTCAGGCCGTGCAGCCGGAAGCCTTCGGCCAGGACGGCGCGGGCCGCCTCGGTGGCGTAGCCGTACCCCCAGGCGGACCGGGCCAGGCGCCAGCCGATCTCGACGCCCGGGCGGAAACCGGGGATCGCCAAGCCGGTGAAGCCGACGAACTCGCCGGTGGCGGCCACCTCCACCGCCCACAGCCCGAAACCGCGCGCCTCGAAACCGGCCTCGATCCTGTCCACCAGGAGGTCGCTCTGCTCGCGGGTCATCGTCGCGGGGAAGTGCTCCATCACCTCGGGGTCGGCGTTCAGCGCGGCGAACGGCTCCCGGTCGGAGTCACGCCACCGCCGGAGAAGCAGCCGCTCAGTCGACAGATCCATGCCGTCATTGTCGCGGAAACACCCGCGGACCGGATGTCGTGCGGGAACAAGGGGTCGGGCCGTGTGGTTAACTACGTATGCCGGTGTGGATGTGTCCCCCGGGCCGCATTTACCGCCTTCACGGAATACCGTTCGGCTGGAGCCGTGTTGTGCATCTCGCCGAGGAGGCGACCACCACACCGGCCTAATGCTTTTCCAGCGCCCCGCCCAGAGCGGGGCGCTCGTGTTTCCGCACCCCTCGGACGCCGTACGGCGACGCCGGGAACGACGACCAGCCCGCCTCGGTGAGGATCAAGGCGTGGGGAACTACGCTTGACCTGGTCGCCTAGCCGAGGAGTGGTCTGTGTTCTACCGTGTCGCCAAGTTTCTCAGCGTTCCCGCGGTGCACCTGGTGTGGCGGCCGAAGGTCGAGGGGCTGGGGCATGTGCCCGAGCAGGGGCCGGCGATTCTGGCGTCCAACCACCTGTCCATCCTGGACTCCTTCTTCCTGCCCGCGCTCCTCCCCCGGCGGGTGACGTTCGTGGCCAAGAACGAGTACTTCACCAGCAGCAACCCCCTCACTCGCGTGATCATGCAGGGGAATCTGGCCATCGACCGGGACAGCGCGCGTGCGGGGCAGGAGATGCTCGACGCGGCGGCCGGAGTGCTGAAGTCGGGCGAACTCTTCGGCATCTACCCGGAGGGCACCCGCTCGCCGGACGGCCGGCTGTACAAGGGCAAGATCGGCGTGGCCTGGCTGGCCCTCACCACCGGCGCCCCGGTGCTGCCGGTGGCGATGATCGACACCGAGCGGGTCCTGCCGCCCGGCGCCTCCGTGCCGCGCGTCCACCGCATCGGCGTACGGATCGGCGAACCCATGACCTTCACCGGCGACCCCGCCAGGGCCCGCGACCGGCGGCAGGTCACCGACGACGTGATGGCCGCCATCCAGCGGCTCTCCGGCCAGGAGTACGTGCCCTCGTACGCGAAGCGCCCGAGCGCCGACACCCCCGCCTGACCAGCCGCGCGGCATCGTCCGATCCAGGTCACCCCGTACCCCGGCCTGTTAAAACCCGAAAGGTAACGAAACGGGCGCGCTAGGATCTCTGGCGAGCATAAAGGGGGCATAGCGTGCGCGGACGGACAATTGCGATCACATCGGTGGCGGTGGTGGTGGTCGCCGGGGCGGCCGGCGGAGGCGCGTGGTACCTGCTGCACACGCGCGGCACTCCCCAGGAGACCGCGCAGCGGTTCGCCGCCGCCTGGACGAAGGGCGACATGGCGGCCATGAAGGCCGAACTCGCCGCCCCGCCGAGCGGCGACTTCGACGCCGCGTACGCCGAGCTGACCAAGAACCTCAACGCCACCGCCGTGGACGTCAAGCTCGGCCAGATCACCGCGAACGGCGACGACAAGGCGACCGCCGCCTACACCGCCACCGCCGCCCTCAAGAACGTCGGCGACTGGACGTACACCGGCACCATCGACCTGACCGTCGCCGACCGGCACTGGCGGGTGGACTGGTCGCCGGCCGCCGTACATCCGTCCCTGACCGGCGCCAACCACCTCAAGCTCAAGACCACCTGGCCGAACCGGGCCGCCGTCACCGACTCCGGCGGCACCCGCATCGACGGCAGCGACGTCGGCGGATCCGTCCAGCAGCTCGTCGGCTACCTGGACAAGGCCACCCAGAAGGACGTGAAGAAGCTCGGCCCCGCCTACCGCACGGGGCAGGCCATCGGCCGGGGCGGGCTCCAGGAGACCTTCCAGAAGCGGCTCGCCGGGACGCCCACCACCGAGGTCATGGCCGGGGAGGAGAGCCTGACCACCATCGAGGGCACCGACGGCAAGGCGGTCGCCACCACGCTCGACCTGAACGTGCAGCAGGCGGCCGCGAACGCCGTACGCGACATGGAGAAACCCACCTCACTGGTGGCGATCCGCCCGTCCACCGGCGAGATCCTGGCCGTGGTCAACAACCAGGGCGGCTTCAACCGGGCCCTCGACGGCCGGTACGCCCCCGGCTCCACCTTCAAGACCGTCACTGCGGCCGGGCTGCTCGCGGCCGGCGTGAACCCCGCCGACCAGGTCACCTGCCCCAAGAACGCCAACGTGGGCGGCCTGAAGATCCGCAACAGCGACCACGCCGCCTACGGCACCCTCAGCTTCCTGGACTCCTACGCGCACTCCTGCAACACCACGTTCGCCCCCCTCACCAAACAGCACCTCAGCGCCAAGGCCCTGTACGACACCGCCACCGCGCTCGGCTTCAACCAGCCGCTCAACATCGGCGTGCCGGCCACGAAGGCGAGCATGCCGCGCGCCACCAGCGACGCCGAACTCGCCGCCGAGTCCTTCGGCCAGGCCAAGATCACCGCCAGCCCGCTGGTCATGGCCTCCGTGGCCGCCGCCATCGCCGACGGCTCGTGGCGCCCGCCCACCCTGGTCCCCAACCTCAAGCAGAAGGCCACCGAGCAGGCCCTCCCGGACGGCGTCGCCGAACAGCTGCGCGCCATGATGCGGGCCGTCGTCACCAAGGGCACCGCCCAGGCCGCCGGCCTCCCCGACGGCACGTACGGCAAGACCGGCACCGCCGAGTTCGGCACCGGACCCGAGCTGGAGTCGCACGCCTGGTTCCACGGCTTCAAGGGGGATCTCGCGTTCGCCGTGGTCGTCGAGGGCGGAGGCGGCGGCGGCAAGATCGCCGCCCCCGTGGCGGCACAATTCCTCAACGGCCTCTGACCGTCCCGGGCGGCCGCTAGAGGATCAGGGCGGCCGCCGCGTCGTGGCGGAAGGCCATGATCAGGAGAGTGGCGATCAAGGTCGCGATCAGGAGCCAGCTCACCGCGATCACCACGGTGGAGCGCCGTGGACGTCTGCGCCTTCGGCGATCACCCCGTCGCCGGCCGTGTTCCCCGCGCTCCACGCGCTCGTTGAACGACTCAAGGCGGGCGGCGAGCCGCGGATCCTCATCGCTGAGGTGCCGCTCGATCATCGCCAGCATCCGCTCCTCGTCCTGCGACCAGGCCATGGCGCACCTCCCCGGGATGCAAGGTGTGTGCCGACGTTCTGCCCAACCATGAAGATCGTTAGCCGTTTGCTGGTCGGGTATTTACCGGCCGTTGGCCGGCAACGGCAACTCGCCACGAATCGCCAATCAAGGCTTGAGCAGCCACTATTCACCGGAAACCACTCAACAAGCCTGTAAATGCGCTGATCAGCGGGCAATGTGACCCACATCACATCAACATCCGGGCGGTCCAAGCCGTCCTAGGGAAGTGAGGGGACCACACACGATCAGAGGGAACTCATTTTGCCGATGCCGGGGGCTGTACGACGCGTCGCCATCAGGGCACTCGAAGAACGGGACCGGCGCCGGGCCAGAAAGGCCCCGCCTCCCGACACCCGGGAGATCCGCATCCTGTTACTCCACGCCAACGGCATGGGCGGCACCATCCGCACCGTCTTCAATCTCGCCGGGCATCTCGCCAGAAACCACGACGTCGAAATCGTCAGCGTCGTACGTGAAAGCCCGGAGCCGTTCTTCGATGTCCCGCCGGGGGTTCGAGTCCGTTATCTCGACGACCGTGTGAACGGCCGGAAGGGAATTCTCAATCGGTTCCGCAGCCGGCTCACGCCGGCGGACGAGACCGCGAGTCACTGGTTCACCCTCAGGACCGACCTCGCCCTGCTGCGCTACATCCGGGGCCGCCGCCGGGGCGTGCTCATCGGCACCCGCCCGGCCCTCAACCTGCTCATCGCCAGAGCCGCGGGACCGGAGATCATCACCATCGGGCAGGAGCACGCCAACCTCGCCTCCCACCAGCCCGAAACCCGCAAGCAGATCCTCCGCCGGTACGGCCGGCTCAGCGCCCTGGTGACTCTCACCCAGGCCGACCTGAGGGCGTACCGGAAAGCGCTCAAACGCCGGCCCGGGCGGCTCGCGCAGATCCCCAACGCGGTCACCCGCCTGAACGGCCCGCCCGCCCGCCGCACCGAACCCGTGGCCGTCGCCATCGGCCGCCTCAACCACGCGAAAGGCCATGATCTCCTCATCCGGGCCTGGGCGCACGTGCACCAGCGTCACCCCGAGTGGACGCTGCGCATCTACGGCCGCGGCCCGCGTGAGGACAAACTCCGGCAATCGATCGAGGACAAAGGGCTCACCGGCAGCGTGCACCTGATGGGCGCGGCCGAAGACGTCGGAGCCGCCCTCGGGGAGGCCGCCGTCAACGTCCTCAGCAGCCGCCGCGAAGGCATGCCCATGACCATCCTCGAGGCCATGAGCAAAGCCGTCCCCGTCGTCGCCTACGACTGCCCCACCGGCCCCGCCGAGATCATCACCCACGGCCACGACGGCCTGCTCGTACCCCCCGGCAAGATCCACGCCCTCGCCGACGCCATCTCCAGCCTCATCGCCGACCCCGACCTCCGCACGAAACTCGCCACCCAGGCCCAGACCACGGCCGCCGAGTACGACATGACCGTCATAGGCGCCCGCTGGGACAAATTCCTCCGCGACCTCCGAGACCGGTCACCGGAGGACAGCGCCGGATAACGGCGAGGAGCGGCGGCCTTGAGGCGCTGCTAGGCGTCGGCGTACTTGCGTAGGCGGTCCGCGAGGGCTGTGATCTCTCTGCGGAGTTCTGCTGGGTGGATCACTGTGAAGGGCCAGCCGAGGCCGGCGAGCATCTGGGCCATGCCGTCGAGGCGTTCCGCGCGGGCGACCAGGCGTACGCCGGAGTCGACCGCGGTCAGGGTCGCCGCGGTCGGGGGGACGCGGCGGCGGACCTCGGGGAGGGGCGCGTGGACGATGACCTCGACCTCGTGGCGGAAGGGGACTCCGGCGAGGCTGTTCAGGACGTGCGCGACCGGGTCGAAATCGTCGGGAGCGGGCGGGAAGGGCGTTTCCAGGACCTCGGCCGAGGTCACGCGGTCGACGCGGAAGGTGCGCAGTTCGCCGCGCAGGTGGTCGAAGCCGGTGACGTACCAGCGGGCGGAGTTGAGGACGAGGCCGTAGGGGTCCAGGTCGCGGGTGGTGGGCGCGCCGCGGAACGAGCGGTAGGAGAGGCGGACTCGGCGCCGGCGGCGGGCGGCGTCCGCGAGGGAGAGCAGGACGGAGGCGGGGAGCGGGGGCGAGGCGGGGCGGTGGAAGGCGAGGCCGACGGTCTCGGAGATCGCGCGGACGCGCTCGCCCAGAGCCTTCGGCAGCACGCGTTCGATCTTCGCCAAGGCGCTCTCCGTGCCGAGGGCGACCCCGTTGTGCCGTCCCGCGAGCAGGCCCAGCACCACGGCCGCGGCCTCGTCCTCCGAGAGCATCAGCGGCGGCAGCTTGTAGCCCGGCAGCAGGCGATACCCGCCGTAACGCCCGCGATCCGCCACGACCGGGACACCCAGCTCCGTCAGCCGGGCCGCGTACCGGCGCACCGTGCGCTCGTCCACGTCCAGCCGGGCGGCCAGTTCGGGCCCGGTCAGGCCCGGCCGGGCCTGCAACAGCTCCAGCAGGGTCAGCACACGATTCGTCGTCATATCAGGACCGATTCTGTCCGGATATTTCCGTACGGTCGAGTCAACGAACCGAAGGAGTAAGCATGAGCACCTATGTTCTGGTTCCGGGCTTCTGGCTGGGCGCGTGGGCCTGGAAGGACGTCGTCGCCGATCTGCGTGCGACGGGGCACACCGCGTACCCGGTCAGCCTCACCGGGCTGGCCGACCGCGCCCACCTGGCCTCGCCCGCCCTCACCCCGGACGACCACATCGCCGACATCGTGAACCTGATCACGTACGAGGACCTGCACGACGTGATCCTGGTCGGCCACAGCGGCAGCGGCGGCGTGGTCACGGCGGCCGCCGACCGCATCCCCGAACGTGTCGCCCGCATCGTGTACGTCGACAGCGGCCCGGTCCCGGACGGCGTGGCCCAGATCGACCTCGCGGGCCGCGAGGACGTGGAGGCCGCCCTGGTGGACGGCTTCCGCCTGCCCTTCGTCCCGCTGGAGATCCAGGGCCAGGCGGGCACCAGCCTGGACGGCCTGACCCGGGAGACCATGGACCTGATCACCGCCCGCGCCACCGCCCACCCGTACGGCCCGATCAGCCGGCCCTTCGCGCTCACCGGCGCGTGGGACAAGCTGCCCAAGACGCTGGTGAGCTGCCAGTTCTCGACGGCCGAGATCGCGGAGCTGAGGGCTCAGGGCCACCCGTACTTCGCCGCGATGGCCGGCCCGGAGTGGGAGATCCGCGAACTCTCCACCAGCCACTGGCCGATGTTCTCCCGTCCCGCCGACCTCTCCGCGCTGCTCCGGGCGGTCGCCTTTACAAAGTAGAGTAAGGCGTCAGCTCCGTCGGCTCGGCGATCACGTCCACCAGGGCGCCGTTGCGCAGCACCGTCACCGGCAACGGCCGCCCGATCGCCTCCGCGAACATCAGCCGCTGCAGCCCCTGGGCGTCCCCCACCGGCCGGCGCCCGGCGCTCAGCACCAGGTCCCCCGCCCGTAATCCCGCCCGCGCCGCCGGGGAGCCCGGCACCACCTCGACCACCCGCAGCGCGCTCGGCTGCCCCACCCGCTCGCGGATGGCCGGGGGCAGCGGCGCGGGCGTCGTGACCAGGCCGAGGTAGGCGCGCCGGACCCGGCCGTCGCGCATCAGGGCGGCCACGATCGAGCGCGTGGTCGCGTTGACGGGCACGGCCAGCCCCAGCCCGGTCCCGGCGACCGCCGTGTTGACGCCCACCACGTGCCCGCGCGCGTCGGCGAGCGCGCCGCCCGAGTTGCCGGGGTTGAGCGCGGCGTCGGTCTGGATGACGTCCTCGATCAGGCGTACCGCCGACCCGCTCCGGGCCGGGAGGGAACGCCCGAGCCCGGACACGACCCCGGCGGTCACCGAACCCGCCAGCCCGAGCGGGTTGCCGACCGCCACCACCAGCTGCCCGACCACCAGCCCGTCGCTGTCCCCCAGCGTGACCGGCGGCGGGGTCGGCTCCAGCGCCCGGAGCACCGCCAGGTCCGACAGCGGGTCCGCGCCCACGACGGCGAACTCCGCGGTGGTCCCGTCGGAGAACGCGGCGGAGCCGGTCCGCGCCGAGCCGACCACGTGCGCGTTCGTCAGCAGGAAGCCGTCCGCCGTGAAGACCACGGCGGAGCCGCTGGACCTGCCGGCCTTGATGGCGGCGACCTTCGGCGTCAGCTCCGCCGCCACGGAGGAGACGATCAGGGAGTACTCGTCCATGCGCACCCGCTCTCCTACACCACTTACTTGATTACACCTCACAACGAGGTGACCCGTGACATTTGTCCCGCCCGATCGAGTACGGCACGGCCTGCCCCCGCGACGGCCCGGAAAATACCGTCCTGAGCATGACGAACGCAGTCGTCCTCGACGACGTACACAAGCGCTACCGGGACGTCACCGCCGTCGCGGGACTCTCCCTCACCGTCCCCGAAGGCCAGACCCTGGCCCTGCTGGGGGCCAACGGCGCCGGGAAGTCCACGGCCATCGGCATGCTCCTCGGCGTGGTCGGCCCGGACTCCGGGACCGCGCGGCTCTACGACCGCGACCCCCGGCAGGCCGTACGGGAAGGGAGGGTCGGGGCGATGCAGCAGGAGGGCGGCACGCCGCCGCGGGTCACCGTGAAGGAGCTGCTGACCTTCGTCCGGGCCTGCTATCCCGGCCCGATGCCGCTGGCCGAGGTCGCCGCCACCGCGCACATCACCGGCCTGGAACGGGCGCGCGTGGACCGCCTGTCCGGCGGCCAGCGCCAGCGGGTGCGGTTCGCGATGGCCCTGGCCGGCGACCCCGGCCTGCTGGTCCTGGACGAGCCCACCGCCGCGCTGGACGTACGGGCCCGCCGCGACTTCTGGGCCGCCATGCGCCGCCTCACCGACCGGGGCAGGACCATCGTCTTCGCCACCCACTACCTGGAGGAGGCCGACCGGTACGCCGACCGCATCGTGGTCATGGGCGACGGCCGGATCGTCGCCGAGGGCACCGGCGCGGAGATCAAGGAAGCGGCCGCGCTCGCCGCGGGAAGCCCGCTGGAGGACGCCTTCCTGGCGCTGACCTCGAAGGAGGACTGGGCATGATCGCCTACATCCGGCTGGAAGTGCGCAAGACGGCCCGCGACAGCGGCTACGTGGTGATGGGCCTGGCCGTCCCGGTGACCATGTATCTGCTCTTCTCCACTCTCGCCATCCCCGCCGAGGCCCGGCCGGAGGGCGCCCTCTGGTCGATGATCGGCATGGCCGCGTACGGCGCGCTGGGCGGCGTCTTCAGCAACGGCACCGGCACCGCCGAGGACAAGTCCCTGGGCTGGATGCGCCAGCTCCGCCTCACCCCGATCAGCCCGGCCCGGGTCATCGCCGGCAAGACGGCCACCTCCGCGATCATCGTGGTGCCCGCGATCGCGCTGGTGCTGGCCGCGGGCGCCTTCGTCAACCAGGTGCGCCTCGAACCCGTCCAGTGGATCACGGTGATCGCCCTGCTCTGGGCGGGCACGATCCCGTTCAGCCTGCTCGCCCTCGGCAACGGCTACCTGCTCTCCCCGCAGAACGCCGCCTCCGCCAACTTAGCCGGATATATCGGCTTATCGGTGGTGGGTGGGCTCTGGTTCCCGACCACCAACTTCCCCGGCTGGCTCGGCGCCGCCGCCTCCTGGAGCCCGGTCAACGGCTACGCCAACCTGTCGTGGAGCGTCGCCTTCGACCACTCCCCCGACCTGCGCTCGGCCCTCGTGCTCCTGGGCTGGTTCGCCGTCTTCGCCGGCTACGCCCGCTTCGGCTACCTGCGCAGCGGGCGCGTGGTGTGATGGAGCCCGTGCGCACCCCCGACAAGGCGGGCATCTACGTGTGGGTAGTGCTCACCGGGTTCCCCGCCGCCGAGACGGTGTCCGGCGGCAACCAGCCGGCCTGGCTGTCCTGGGCCGCGCTCGCCGCCGCCGCCGTCCTCTACCTCTGGGCGGTCAGGCTGGCCTTCGCCGACCGCGGCAGGGCCGTGCGGCTGGCCCTGCCCGCCCTGATCACGGTCGCCGTCGCGGGCGGCGTCGCCTTTCAGGGCGCCTGGTCGTTCGTGCTCACCATGGCGGCGATCGCCACCGGGACCGCCGTGCGCGGCGCCCTCGGCATGATCCTGCTGCTCGCCCTGGCCGCGGTCGGCGTGTTCACCCAGGCCGGCCTCGGCCCGCTGGCCATGATCTTCTCCGGGTGGGGGGTGTTCGTCGCCGGGCTCATCCCGTGGATCATCGTCCAGCTCTGGGACACCATCCACGAGCTCACCGAGACCCGCAGGGAACTCGCCCGGGTGGCCGTCTCCGAGGAGCGGCTGCGCTTCTCCCGCGACCTGCACGATCTGCTCGGCCACACCCTCTCCGTCATCGTCGTCAAGGCCGAGGCGGTGCGCCGCCTGATCCCCGGCGACGGGGAGACCGCCGCGCGGCAGGCGGCCGACATCGAGCAGATCGGCCGCCTGGCCCTGGCCGAGGTGCGCGCCGCCGTCACCGGATACCGCGGGCGCGGCCTGGAGGCGGAGCTCGCCGCCGCCCGCGACGTGCTCGCCGACGCGGGCATCGGCGTGCTCGTCCAGGCCCCGTCCGTACCGCTGCCGCCCGAGACCGACGCCCTGCTCGGCTGGGCCGTACGCGAAGGGGTGACGAACGTCGTACGCCACAGCGCCGCGCGCTCCTGCCGGATCACCCTGCGTCAGGCGGGAGAGCTGGAGCTGGAGATCGTCGACGACGGGAAGGGCGCGCGGGAACCCGTCGAGGGGAACGGCCTGGGCGGGCTGCGGGAACGCGTGGAGGCGGCCGGGGGGCGGCTGGCCGTGGCCGGGGAGGACGGGTTCCGGCTGCGCGTTACCGTACCGGCATGATCAGGGTGTTGCTGGCGGAGGACCAGACCATGATGCGCGGGGCGCTCGCGCTGCTGCTGGGCCTGGAGCCGGACATGGAGATCGTCGCCCAGGTGGGCCGGGGCGACCAGGTGGTGGCGGCCGCCCTGGAGGCCCGGCCGGACGTGTGCCTGCTGGACATCGAGATGCCCGGCCGCAGCGGCCTGGACGCCGCCGCCGACCTGCGCGAACGGATCCCCGGCTGCCGGGTGCTGATCGTCACCACGTTCGGCCGCCCCGGCTACCTGCGGCGCGCGATGGAGGCGGGCGCCTGGGGCTTCGTGGTCAAGGACGGCCCGGTGGAGGAACTGGCCGCCGCCGTCCGCCGGGTCCTGGCCGGGGAGCGCGTGATCGACCCGGCCCTGGCGGCGGCCGCGCTCGGCACCGGGCCGAGCCCGCTCACCGACCGGGAGCGGGACGTGCTCGCCGTCGCCGGGGACGGCGCCACGATCGCGGACATCGCCGCCCGGCTGCACCTGTCGGAGAGCACGGTGCGCAACTACCTGTCGGCCGCGATCGGCAAGACCGGCACCAGGAACCGGGTCGAGGCGGCCCGGCTGGCCCGCCACAACGGCTGGCTGTGACTAGACCCCCGCGTGCTCGGCGATCTCCTCGTACGTGATCTCCGCCAGGGCCCGCTGGCCGGCCGCGTTGGGGTGGAAGAAGTCCCAGCCGCTGACCTGGTCCAGGGAGAACGGGTAGCCGAAGACCTTGCCGCCGTCGTAGCGGCAGGCCGGGCCGTACTCGGCGCAGGCCTCCGCCAGCTGGGCGTTGTACGCGACGACCCGCGCCCGCACCCGGTCCCGCCGCTCCGCGTCCTTCTTCGCGGTGGACGCCGGTGCGGCCAGCAGCACCGGGCAGACCTTGCCCACCGACCAGAACGCCCGGGCCAGCACGTTGTCCCTGCCCACCCGCCACAGGTGCTTGAGGTCGGGGACGCTGGCCAGGAAGACCCGCGCCCCGGTCGGACGCAGCTTGCCGAGGGCCGCCGCGACGCGCTGGCGGTAGACCGCGACCGGCGTCATCGACTTCTCCGAACGCGCGCACACGTCGTTCGCGCCGATCAGTATGGTCACGTACGTGGCCTTCGCCGCCACCGCCCTGGCCGCCTGGCCGAGCAGGTCGGCGCTGGTCGAGCCCGACACGGCGAAGTTCAGGTTCCGTCCCTTGACGGCCTGGCCCGCCGCGAGCAGACGCAGATAGTGACTGTTGACGTCCGGATGGTCCCCCGCAGACCAGGAGCGCGAGGTGCAGGCCACGTACCAGCCGCACGCGTTGAAGCCGACGCTGATCGAGTCCCCGAGCGCCGCCAGCACCACCGGCTCGGACCTGGCCGCCGCGGCCGCCGGGGCCGTGGCGGGCCAGCACAGCGCGAGGGCGGCGAGCACGGGCGTGATCTTCCTGATCATGGGCACCTCCGGGAGCCCAAGCTAGAGATCACGCAGATGGTTGCTCTATCACCATCCGGGCAGGCGTCCCTTCCATGACCGAGTTCCTATCGGCGCTTGACACCGCGCACCCGCCTGAAGGCGACCCAATGTCGAACACGTTCAGTTTCTGCGTAGAGTGTGTGGAGTGAGTGTCGCTCTCGGACTAAAACGTCCCCTGGTGGTTCGCACGGTTCCGGTCAGCGACCCCGGTGACCTGATCGCGCGCCTCCCCGGCGTCGCGCCCCACGCCTGGGTCAGGCACGGCGACGGCCTCGTCGGCTGGGGGGAGGCCGCGAGTGTGCGCGTCCCCGCCGGCCTCTCCGGCCCCGCCCGGTTCGCCTGGGCCCGCGCCTGGCTCGCCTCGATCTTCCGTACGGCCGAGATCGACGACCCGGTCGGCCTGCCCGGCTCGGGACCGGTCGCCTTCGGCTCGTTCACCTTCGACCCCGCCTCCGCCGCCGGGTCCACCCTCGTCGTGCCCAGGACCGTACTGGCCCGCCGGGACGGCCGGTCCTGGCTGACCACGATCGGCGAGGACGCGCTGGACCTGATGACCCCCGTCCGCACGCCGGGCCGGATCCGCTACAGCGACGGCGCGCTCACCGCGATGGAGTGGGAGCACGCGGTGGCCACCGCGGTCAAGGAGATCGGCGGCGGGCGCCTGGACAAGGTCGTGCTGGCCCGCGACCTGATCGCCACCGCCGACCGCGGGATCGACCCGCGCGCCCTGCTGGCCCGGCTCGCCCGCCGCTACCCGGAGTGCTACACCTTCTCCGTCGGCGGCCTGGTCGGCGCCACGCCGGAACTGCTGGTCCGGCACACCGGCCGGGCGATCGAGTCGCTCGTGCTGGCCGGGACCGCGCCCACCGGCTCCGACCCCGGCGACCTGTTCGGCTCGGAGAAGAACCAGTACGAGCACGTCTGCGCCGTCGCCTCCGTCCGGGACGCCCTGGACCCGCTCTGCGCCACCCTGGACGTGCCGGACCGGCCCGAACTGCTGGTCCTGCCGAACGTACAGCATCTGGCCACCCGGGTCACCGGGCGGCTGTCCGACGGCGCGTCCGTGCTCGACGTGGTGGCCGCCCTGCACCCGACCGCCGCCGTCGGCGGCACCCCGACGGCGACCGCGCTGGAGGTCATCCGCGAACTGGAGGACATGGACCGCGGCGGTTACGCCGGCCCGGTCGGCTGGATCGACGCGCGCGGCGACGGCGAGTGGGGCATCGCCCTGCGCTGCGCCGCCGTCGAGGGCGACCGGGCCCGCCTCTTCGCCGGCTGCGGCATCATGGGCGAATCGGACCCCGTCCAGGAGTTAGCCGAAGCCCAGGCCAAGTTCCGCGTCATGCGGTACGCGCTGGAGGGCTGACCGGTCAGCCCGCCGGCACGTGCAGCCCGTCGCCGGGCACCGCGCGCGCCCGGCCCGCGGTGGCGGTGGCCAGCCAGTCCGTGAATCCGGGCAGGCCGCTCTCGGCGACCGCCACCTCGAAGGCGACCCGGCTGCCGTAGGCGACGCCGCGCGGCGGATGGCCGGCCGCCCGCAGGTCGTTCTCCAGGCGCCCGGCGTCCGCGTGGCCGACGGTGACCGTGACCAGCCGCGCCGGGACCATGGTGATCGGCGACGCCCGGTCCAGGGTCTCCCCCACCGCGCCGCCGTACGCGCGGACCAGGCCGCCCGCGCCGAGCAGCACGCCCCCGAAGTAGCGGGTGACGACCGCGACCACGTCGGCGTACCCGCGGCGGATCAGCACGTCCAGCATCGGCGTGCCCGCGGTGCCGCCGGGCTCCCCGTCGTCGTCGGCCCTGCGGACGCGGGTGCCGATCACGTACGCGGTGCAGTTGTGCGAGGCGTCGCCGCGCCGCCGCGCCGCGATGAACGCGCGGGCCTCCTCCTCGGAGCCGGCCGGGCCGAGCGCGCACAGGAAGCGCGACCGCCGCACCTCGGTCTCGTGCTCGACGACCTCGGCGACGGTGGTGTACGGCATACGCCCAGCGTACCGAGCTTTACAAAGTATGTCCTATATTCGTTTGCCGGTATATTCCTATCGAGGTATATTCGAGGTGTGCTGTTCGACGTGCTCGCCGAGCCGACCCGGCGGCGCATCCTGGATCTGCTCCTGGAGCGCCCGCACCCGGTCGGCGAACTGACCGCCCGCCTGGGCCTCACCCAGCCGGGCACCTCCAAGCACCTGCGCGTACTGCGCGAGGCCGGTCTCGTCCAGGTCCGCATCGACGCCCAGCGCCGCTGGTACGAGCTGTGCCCCGCGCCACTGGCCGAGATCGACACGTGGCTCACGCCGTACCGGCGGCTGTGGGCCGGCAGCCTCGACCGCCTGGAAGCCCACCTGGACACGATGGAGGACGATCGATGAACGAGACCCTGCGGACCGTGGACGGCAGGACCGTGCTGCGGATGGAGAGGAGACTCGCCCACCCGGTCGAGAAGGTCTGGCGCGCGATCACCGAGCCCGGCCACCTCGGCGCGTGGTACCCGTTCCCGGTCGCGGAGATGGACCTGCGCACCGGCGGCACGATCATCTTCGACGACGGCGCCGGCACCGTGCTGAAGGCCGTCATCACCGAACTGGACCCGCCGCGCGTCTTCGCCTTCAGCGAGCACGCCCCCAGCTCGATGCCGCGCGAGCGCGAGGACCTGGCCCGCTTCGAGCTCCGCCCCGACCCCGCCGGCGGCTGCCTGCTGATCTTCACCCACACCTTCGACGACCGGTACGCGGCGGCCAGCTACGCCTCCGGCTGGCAGACCTGCCTGGTCGCCCTGGAGTCCCTGCTGGACGGCAGGCCCTTCACCCCGCCCGAGGGCAACTTCCCCGAACTCCACGAGGAGTACGTCATCCGCTTCCACCTCGACGAGGGCGTCCGCGTGCCGGCGGGCGTACGGTTCGAACGCCAGCTCACCAAGCCCATCCCGCAGGCGCGGGCCGCGCTGGAGGCGGCCGGCTGGCCGCCCGCCGAGTGGGACCTGTCGGACGGGACCGGCCACGGCGCGCGCCTGGTCGTCACCGCGCCCGACTCCGGCGACCCGGAGGCCGCCCTGGCCGAGTGGCGCCGCCGGATCAGCGACTTCGCCCGCGACCTCGGCGCCTCCTGACACCACACCCCATGTTTGTCAGGACATTCTGACCTCCGCTAACCTCGGAGAGTGACCTCGACCCGGCTGGAATTCGACCTGGACCGGTCGAGCCCCGTCCCCCTCTACTTCCAGGTGGCCGAGCAGATCTCGGAGGCGATCAGGACCGGCGAGCTGACCCCCGGCTCCCGCCTCGACAATGAGATCCTGCTGGCCGACCGGCTCGGGCTGTCCCGGCCCACGATCCGGCAGGCCATCCAGTACCTGGTGGACAAAGGGCTGCTCGTGCGCAAGCGCGGGGTCGGCACCCAGGTCGTGCACGGCCAGGTCAAACGCTCGGTCGAGCTCACCAGCCTCTACGACGACCTGCGCAGGGCCGGCCAGGACCCGGCCACCCGGGTGCTGTCCATCGGCGCCCTCCCGGCCGACGAGACCGTCGCCCAGACGCTCTCGGTCCCGATCGGCGCCGAGGTCGTGCATGTGGAGCGGCTGCGCTTCGCCTCAGGCGAGCCGCTCGCGCTGCTGCGCAACTGGCTGCCGCCGGGACTGGCGCCGCTGACCGCCGACGCCCTGACCGAGCGCGGCCTCTACGAGCTGCTGCGCGGCGCGGGCGTGCGCATGCGGGTGGCCAACCAGCGCATCGGCGCCCGCGCGGCCTCCCCGTCCGAGGCCCGCCTGCTCGGCGAACGCCGCGGCGCGCCGCTGCTCACCATGGTCAGGACCACGTACGACGACCAGGGCCGCGCGGTCGAGCACGGCTCGCACTCCTACCGCGCCTCGCACTACTCCCTCGAGGTCACGCTGATCGAGCGCTGACCGCGTCGGCGGTGACATCCCCGGCCGCCCTGGCCGCGACCCGCCTGCGCAGCCACAGCGTGGAGGTGATCCCGAACAGCGCGGCCACCACAAGACCCACCCACGAGAAGCCCTTCAGCCACTGCTCGGCGACCACGCCCAGGTAGTACACGGCCGCCGTGGTGCCGCCCGCCCAGGCGATCCCGCCCAGCACGTTCGCCACCAGGAACTGCCAGTACGGCATGCGCAGCGCCCCCGCCAGCGGCCCCGCCAGGATGCGCAGCAGCGCCACGAACCGGCCGAAGAAGACCGCCCACATCCCGTGCCGCTGGAACATCGACTCCGCCTTGGCGATGTGCTCGGGCCCGAAGTGCTTGGGGAAGCGGCGGCCCAGCCGGTCGAACAGCGGTTTGCCGCCCTTCTTGCCGATCAGGTAACCGATCGAGTCGCCCACAATGGCGCCGGTGCTGGCGCAGACCCCCACGGTCACCGGGTCCACGACACCCTTGGCGGCGAGCAGCGCCGAGCTGACCAGCACGATCTCCCCGGGCAGGGGAATGCCGAGGCTCTCCAGCCCGATCACCGCGCCGACCAGCGCGTAGACCCAGATGGCCGGAATCGTCTGCAACCATTCCTCGACGTGCATGCTCACCCCTGTCGTCCCGGACAGCTCATTCTTCCCTGACCGGAAGGCTGCTCCGACCACGGAGCCTCTCAGGCGCGCCTTGCGGCGGACCTGCGGACGGCCGTCAGTAGCCCAGGGTGGCCAGCCCGTCCATGGCGGCCTGGCGCAGCTCGCCGCGGACCGTCACCGAGGCGGCCCGGTCGGTCCGCACCTCCACGATCCGCAGCCCGTCGCCCTTGATCGCCCGCGACAGCTCGTCCGGCTCCTCCACCCGCGTGTACGGCGTGCCCGTCGCCGCCGCCAGATACCCCAGATCGACCCCGTGCGGCGTGCCGAAGACCCGCTCGAAGGGCGCGCCGAGGCCCGCCTGCGGCAGCATCGAGAAGATCCCGCCGCCGTCGTTGTTGGCCACCACCAGGCACAGGTCCGGCCGGGGCTCGCGCGGGCCGAGGATCAGCCCGTTCTGGTCGTGCAGGAACGTGAGGTCGCCGACCAGCGCGTAGGAGGGCCCGTTGTGGGCGAGCGCGGCCCCGATCGCCGCCGACACCACGCCGTCGATGCCGGACGCGCCCCGGCAGGCCATCAGCCGCAGCCCGCGCCGGGGGCGCATCACCCAGTCCAGGTCGCGGATGGGCAGCGAGGAGCCGCAGAACAGCTGGGCGCCGTTGGGCAGCAGCGAGCCGAGGTCCCTGGCCGTCCTGGGCTCGCTCAGCCCGCCCGAGTCCAGCACCTGGTCCACCGCGTCGCGGGCGGTGAGGTCGGCGTGCCGCCAGGAGTTCAGCCAGTCGTCGTCACCGGCCGTGACCGGGATCTCCACCGCCTGCGCCACCTGGGTGGCCGACCGGGTCGGATCGGGCCACCTGGTCAGGTCCTGGGCGACGACGATGTGCTCGGGGGCGCGCTTCAGCCACGACAGCAGCGGCCGGGACAGGCCGGGCCGCCCCAGCGTGACCACCACGTCGGGCACGTGCGCCTCGGCGAACGCCTGGTTGCCGAGCAGGAGGTGGTAGGTGGAGACGGCGTGGTCGCCGTACCGGCCGTTGCCGCTGGGCTCGGACAGGACCGGCCAGCCGGCCATGCCCGCCGCGGCCACGTAGCGCCGCACGTTGGCCGCGCCGTCGCCGACCACGAGCACGCCGCGCCGGGTCGGGGAGATGTGCAGGGCCGCCGACGGCGGCGCCACCCTGGACCTGATCCAGGGGCCGCCGGCGTCGCCCTCCAGCGACTCGCACCAGGTGGTGTCGCCGTCGGGGACGAGCGGCTCGCGGAAGGCCACGTTGAGGTGGACCGGACCGGGGTCCATCGGCCCGGCCGCCCGCTGGTAGGCGCGGCAGGCCAGCGACCGCCAGTACGCGACCTGTCCCGGACGCTCCTCCGCCACCCCCACCTCGGCGAACCAGCGGACCGAGGAGCCGTAGAGCTTCACCTGGTCGATGGTCTGGTTGGCGCCCGTGCCGCGCAGCTCGGGCGGCCGGTCGGCGGTGAGCACCAGCAGCGGCACCCCCGACTCGTGCGCCTCGATCACGGCCGGGAAGAAGTTGGCGGCCGCCGTGCCGGAGGTGCAGATCAGCACGACCGGCTTCTCGGCGCGCTTGGCCAGCCCGAGAGCGAGGAACGCGGCGGACCGCTCGTCGATGCGCACGTGCAACCGCAGCCGCGACTCCGCGTGCGCGGCCAGGGCCAGCGGGGCTGAGCGGGAGCCGGGCGCGAGCACGACCTCGGTGAGCCCGCACCGGACCAGCTCGTCCACGAGCACCGTCGCCAGCGCGGTGGCCGGATTCACGACAGGCCCGCCGTGCGGGAGGTACGGCCGATGTCACCCTTCAGCGCGCGAGCCATGCGGCCGCCTCCTCCATCCGTCGAACCCACTGCGGCGACTCGATCTCGAAGCGCGCCAGCGCGGCTTCGTCCACCTCCGGGCGCCGTACGGCGATCTCCCCGGCCACCGGGACGAGCGAGTCCACGACGACGTCCCCGGTCAGGAGGGACATGGTCCCGAGGCCGCAAGCGTACGGCAATTCGGGCAATGCGGCGGCCAGGGCGAGCCCGGCGGCGAGTCCCACGGAGGTCTCCACGGCGCTGGACACCACGGCGGGCAGGCCGCAGGCCTCGACCACGCGCAGGGCCTGCCGTACCCCGCCCAGGGGCTGGACCTTGACCACGGCGATGTCGGCGGCCTCGGCGGCGCGCACCCGGAGCGGGTCCTCGGCCCTGCGGATGGACTCGTCGGCGGCGATGGGCACGTCCACCCTGCGCCTGACCTCGGCCAGTTCGTCCAGGGTTGCGCAGGGCTGCTCGGCGTACTCCAGGGTGAAGCGGTCGAGCTCCTTGAGCCGCCGGACGGCCTCGGCGGCGTCCCAGGCGCCGTTGGCGTCCACCCTGATCCTGCCGCCGGGGCCGAGCGCGTCCCGGACGGCCTCCACCCGGGCCAGGTCCTCGGCGAAGTCCTGGCCGCGCTCGGCGACCTTGATCTTGGCGGTCCCGCAGCCCGACGCCTTGGCCAGCTCGTGGGCGCGCCGCGCGGGCACGGCCGGGATGGTGGCGTTGACGGGGATCGACGCGCGCACCGGGTCCGGCCAGCCGTCGTACGCGGCCTCGCGGGCGCAGGCGAGCCAGCGGGCGCACTCGGCGGGGCCGTACTCCGGGAAGGGGGAGAACTCCCCCCAGCCGGCCGGGCCGCGCAGCAGCACCCCCTGCCGGTCCGTCTGGCCGCGGAACCGCAGGCTCATGGGAATGCCGAAGACCCGCGTCATCGTCGCGCTCTCCTCCACAGGGCTGGTGCCGATCAGGGGACCAAGCCTCGCACCACCCGTCGGCGGCCTCCCAGCCGCCGCGCCGCAACCGCACGTCCGCGGCCCGCCGGACTAATCTTGCGGATGTGCCAGAACGCGCGCTCCATGCCCTGCTGCTCCCGCCCGGCCCGGAACTCCTGGAATCGGTGCGGAACGCCGTTTTCGGCGGCGGCCCGGCCGTGCTGCCCCTCTCCCCCGGCCTCCCGGCGGCGGCCCTGAACGCGACGCTGGACGCGCTGCGCCCCACCCACGTGGTCACCCCGGACGGCGTGGAGCCGGTCGCGGGCGGCGCGCCGGTCCGGGACGAGGTGGCCGTGGTCATCGCCACCTCCGGGTCCACCGGGACGCCGAAGGGCGTGGAGCTGACGGCGGAGGCCCTGGTCGCGTCGGCGACGGCCTCGCTCAAGAGGATCGGGGCCGGGGCCGGGGAACGCTGGCTGTGCTGCCTGCCGACCTCCCACATCTCGGGGCTTCAGGTGCTGGTCAGGGCCATGCTCAGCGAGACCGAGCCGGTCGTGCGGGAACGATTCTCCGTGCGCGCGGTGACCGGGGCCGTGGCCGAGCACGTGTCCCTGGTGCCGACGCAGCTGCGCCGCCTGGTGGACGCGGGCGCCGACCTGTCCGGGTTCCGCACGATCCTGCTGGGCGGCGCCGCCGCTCCCCCGGACCTGCTGGCCGCCCACCCGGGGATCGTCACCACCTACGGCATGAGCGAGACCAGCGGCGGCTGTGTGTACGACGGCACGCCCCTGGACGACGTGGACCTCCAGATCGGCGCGGACGGCCGGATCATGATCGGCGGTCCCGTGCTGTTCGCCGGCTACCGGTTCGGGGAGCCGTTCGGCGGCGGGCGTTTCGTCACCTCCGACCTCGGTACCTGGGACGGGGAGCGGCTGACCGTGCTCGGCCGGGCCGACGACGTGATCAACACGGGCGGGCAGAAGGTGGTCGCCGGGGCGGTCGCGGCCGTGCTCGCCGGGCATCCCGGCGTGGACGAGGTGGCCGTGCTGGGCCGTCCCGACCCGGAGTGGGGCGAGATCGTGGTCGCCGTCATCGCCGGTCCCGCCGGGCTCGACGAACTGCGCGCCTACGCCAAGGAGCGCCTGCCCGCCTACGCCGCGCCGCGTGCGGTCATGCGCGTTCGTTCCCTCCCGCTGCTCGCGAGCGGTAAACCCGATATGGTCGCCTTGCGGAACCAAATATGACCTGCGCTCGTCATATGTGACGTAAGCCTGCCACCGGGAGGACGTACCGATGCTGTTCCCCACCCCCAGGATGCTGATCTCCGCCGGAGTCGTCGGCGTGATCCTCGTGGGCGGGGTCGCCGTCGCGCAGACCGCGGCGGGCGGGCGGTTGCAGGAGCCGCTCCAGCTGAAGGAGGTCACCCGGGCCACTCCCGCGCCCGTGGAGACGAGCGAGGAGCCCGAGCCTTACGTGGTCTCCACCCATCTTCCCGGGAACCCCGCGGAGATCACCGAGTACTGGACCAAGGAACGGCTGGAGGACGCTCAGCCGATGCCGATTCCGGAAGTGTCCATCAGCATCAAGCCGAACTGAACCGCTGAACTGAACCACTGGGCGGGCCGACCGCCGCCCCCTTCTGGTGTTCCTGGGAACAAATCACGCCTTTTCGCGTTATTGCTACTGGCACGCCGGAGCGACGAGCCACCGCCGCCGACTCCCTGACCGGGCCGGAAACAACCCATCCAGAACCACTTTATGCATGAAGTCAAGGAGGAGGTGTCCGCATGCCCCGAACCGCCGTGGCGAGCTCGCGTGCGCGCGAGAAGACCCCCACGACGCTCGACCAGCTTCTGGAGCGAGGTCGCGCGCAGGGTCACCTTTCCCTGTCCGAGCTGCGCAAGGCCTTCGCCCAGGCGGGGGTGAGCCCCGCCGAGGGCCGCGCCCTGCTGCGGGAGCTGACCGAGGCCGGCGTGAGCCTGGCCGACACTCCCAAGGCCACTCCCAAGGCCAGGAGCACCACGGCTGCCAAGACGAGCAAGACCACCGAGACCACCGAGACTTCCGCCGTGCCCGAGACGCAGGAGGCCCCCGAGGCGGTCGCCGACGAGGAGTTCGACGCCGAGGAGGCCGAGGCGGAGGCCCAGTCGATCGACATCGACGACAACACCTCCGTGATGGGCGACTCCGTCCACACGTACCTGAAGTCCATCGGCCGCAGGACCCTGCTCACCGCCGCCCAGGAGGTCGAGCTGGCCCGCAGGATCGAGGCCGGCCTGTACGCCGAGTACAAGCTGGAGGAGGCCGAGGAGTCCGGCAAGCGGCTCCCGCCGGGCTTCCGCGAGGACCTGGAGTGGGTGATCGAGGACGGCCGCCGCGCCAAGGACCACATGCTGGAGGCCAATCTCCGCCTGGTCGTCTCGGTCGCGAAGAAGTACACCGACCGCGGCATGGCCCTGCTGGACGTCGTCCAGGAGGGCAACCTGGGCCTCATAAGGGCCGTCGAGAAGTTCGACTACACCAAGGGCTTCAAGTTCTCCACGTACGCGATGTGGTGGATCCGCCAGGCCATCCAGCGCGGCTTCGCCGACTCCGCCAGGACGATCCGGCTGCCCGTGCACGTGCTGGAGATGCTGTCCAAGCTGTCGCGGGTGGAGCGGGACATGCACCAGCGCCTCGGCCGCGAGCCCACGCCGGAGGAGCTGGCCGTGGAGCTGGACAAGACCCCCGACCAGATCGAGGAGCTGCTGCGCACCAGCCGCCAGCCGATCAGCCTGGACTCCACCATCGGCGAGGACGGCGAGACCCGGATCGGCGACCTGATCGAGGACGTGGACTCGCTGGAGGCCTCCGAGGTGGTGGACCGGCAGCTGCTGGCCGAGCAGCTGCGCGGCGTGCTGTCCAACCTGTCCCCGCGTGAGGCGCGCATCATGGCACTGCGGTTCGGCCTGGCCGACGGCAAGCCGCACACCCTGGACGAGATCGGCAAGCACCTGGGCCTGACCCGGGAGCGCATCCGGCAGCTGGAGAAGGAGTCGCTGTCCAAGCTGCGCCACCCCAGCAACACCATCCCGCTGCTGGACTGGGCCAGCTAGCCGGCCAGCTCGATCAGCGAGAACACCGCGCCCTGCGGGTCGGCGGCCACCGTCACCCGCCCGGAGGGCAGCGCGAACGGCGGGATCTCCACGACCCCGCCGAGCTCCTCCACCCGGTCGGCCGCGGCCAGGCAGTCGGCCACCGCGAAGTACACCATCCAGTGCGGCGGGATCTCGTCCGGCCAGGCGTCGGTCATCTCCACCATGCCGGTCACGGTCTCCCGCGGCCGGCGCAGGTCGAACTCGGTGTAGCTGCCGGACACCCGGCCCTGCCAGCCGAACACCCGCCCGTAGAAGCCCGCCGCCGCCTCGGTGTCGCGCACGGCCAGCTCGTGCCAGCAGAACGTGCCGGGCACGTGGTGCATGGCCGCGCCGGGGAGGTCGCGCTCCTCCCACACGCCGAACACCGCCCCGGCGGGGTCGGCCAGCAGCGCCCCCCAGCCCTGCTCCCGGCCCTCGTCGAAGACCTGCTCAGGCCCGTGCAGCAGCCGGCCCCCGGCCCGTACGGCCGCCTCGACGGTGTCGTTCAGGTCGTCCACCGCCATGTGCGTGACCCACCCGGCCTCCCGGGCGGGCCCCAGCCCGGCCACCGGCTGCGCCCGCAGCAGCGCGGTCGAGTGGGTCCGGCCGCGCGGCTCGAAATCCCACCCGAACAGCCCGTGATAGAACTCCTCAGCCCCGGCCAGGTCCCCCGTGCCGAGATCGACCCAGCACGGCTTGCCCGCCGCGTATCGCGCCCGTCCGGCCATCCGCCCTCCCGTACCTCACGGTAAGCTCCGGCGGCGGCACGTGCCGGGCGGATACGCGATCCGTGATCGGATCGGGCCGCGACCCCTGGTTAGGGCACCCGCACGATGCCCCTGAGGCGGTGCTCCTCGCGCAGGGTGCGCAGGCGGTCCACCTCGGCGGTCCACTTGGCGCCGTCCGGCGTGGCCCGGCCCTTCCTGCGGCGGATGCGGTCGTCGTAGGCCTTGACGCCGAAGGTGGCCCGCTGGGCCGACTCGGCCGAGCGCAGCGCCGCCGAGATCGCCTTGTCCAGCTCTACCCCGGCCTCCCGCAGCTCCTCGCCCCGCGCGCCCGCGGCCTGCTTGGCGCGCAGCTCCCGCTCCGCCGTCCTGGCCCGCTCCAGCGTCGCCGGATAGCCCTTCGCCGCCTCCTGGTCGGCGTGGTAACGGACCTCCGCCTCCCGGCTCACCCGCGGACGGAAAAACGCCATCGTCAGCCCCTTGAAATCAGCTCAGTGCCTTCAGCTCAATGCCTACTGCCCGTAGCGTACGCGGTCCCGGCCGCGACCCCGTCACCGAGGGCGGCCCGCGCGGCGGCCTGTACGAAGTAAGGCCATGTGGCAGGATCTTCGGCATGCCTGCCAAGAGACCGCCCGTCCCGCTCTCCCGGGAGCGCATCATCGACGCGGCCCTGCACATCGCCGACGGCCAGGGCCTGCGGCGGCTGACCATGCGGCGGCTCGGCGACGCCCTCCAGGTGGAGGCGATGGCCATCTACCACCACCTCCCCCGGGGCAAGGAGGCGCTGATGGACGCGCTCGCCGAGCACGTCACCACCATCCACGTGGAGCCTCCGGGGCAGGACTGGCAGGAGGTGGCCCGCGCCTGGGCCAGGGCCGGCCGGGCCGCGCTGCTGGAGCATCCGGGCGTGCTGTCCCTGGCGCTGACCAAGCCGCCGAAGGGCATGGCCCTGGCCACGATCGCCAACCAGGTCGAGCACCTGCGCGAGGCGGGCCTGCCGGACCCGGCGGGGGCGGTGCGCACGCTGCGCGCGTACATGTTCGGGAGCGTGGCGGTGGAGGTGCAGCGCTCCGGCTGGGCCGACCCGGACGCGACGGTGGAGCACGCCAGGGTCGATTCGGGCGACGACGACTTCGAGCGCGGCCTGGACGCGGTGCTGGCCGGTCTAGCCCGGGCGGGTGGGATGTAACCACTCATTTACCGGAACGACGGCGTGTCGCGCTTGGGCTGTTATCGTCCATAGGGCACTCTTGTGTCGCAGATCACACGTCGGGGGTCGTCCAGCTGGACCGGTTGAAAATCGTCCTAACGGGCTATGTCCTCCGAGAGTGACCTACCACACACTGGTGTAGTCCACTGATACGTCAACCACAGCGCTCGTCCCCCGCACACCTGAGGGATCCGTCCAACGAGCGACCCGAGAAAGACACGGAGCCCCGGCGATGTGCCCTCATGACCCGTCCTGTCCGAGCGCGGAAGCGAAGGATCGAGAAGCCGCCCGTACCGTCGCGGCCCACCCCGAGCAGGGGTGGAGCCTGCTGTGCAACGGTGTCGTCCTGTTCGAGGACACCGGCGAGCTGCTCCCCAACGGTGTCGTGATCGCCCCGCACCGGCCCACCGACATGGCTAGCTCGGCCGCCTGAGCCCTGGTCTGATCCGCGTCTTCAGCCATCGCGCCGACTCCGTGCCCACGAGGGCCGGATCCTTCTTCAGATCGTGTCCCTCCCCCGGGAGCACGACGAGCCTGTCCGCGTCCGCGCGCTCCGGCACCCCGAACGGGTCCCGGTCGCCGTTGACCACCAGAACGGGCACGCCCGCGCCGCGTAGCTCGCCCGCCCGCGACCGCTCCGGTCTGCCCGGCGGGTGCAGCGGGAAGGCCAGCGCCACCACGCCCGCCGCCCCGGCCGCCGTCGCCGTACGGCAGGCGACCCGGGCGCCGTTGCTCCGCCCGCCCTGGACCAGCGGCAACCCGGGCCGCAGCTCCCGCAGCGCCGACATCAGCGCCAGCCAGGCCTCGTCCTGCCTGACCGCGGAGCCGGGCGCCCGCGCCCCGCGCAGCCGGAACGGCTGGACCACGCGGGCCACACTCACCCCGGCCGCCAGGCACGCGTCCCGCACCGCCAGCAGGTCCACGGCGTCGACTCCCCCGGCCGACCCGTGCGTGAGCGCCAGCAGCAGCCACGGCTCGGCCGCGTCGTCGATCTCGGCCAGGCCGGGACCGGACGGCGTCTCGATCTCCATACCCCGACGCTAGCGCCCCTCCTCCGCGGGCCCGCCACGCTCCCCCTGCGGCATTACCGATTCGTCCTCCGAAGGGAGGATGACGTCATGCCGGGCGTGTGACAGATTTGACTACGTGCCGGACACTCATTTGCCCCGTGAGGAACTGCGAGCCACCCTCGAAGCCCGGCGGGACCTCGGTCCCGAGTACGAGGACGCGCTCGTCGACTCGTTCCTGGAGAAACTCGACCGCGAGATCACCGCGCGGGTCCGGGCGGAAGTGGCCACCGCGTCCTCGCACCCTGGCCAGAAGCCCGCCAAGCCCGACAACTCCCATATCCCCGTGGCGCTCGGCTCGCTCGGCATCGCCATCCCGCTGACGGCCATCGCGGCCGGGAACGCGGGCGTCGTGGGCCTGTTCCTGGCCTGGGGCGGCATCGTGCTGATCAATGTGGCCTACGCGCTCGGCCGCCGGCGGCACTAGCCGCCCGGTCCCCCGGGCTCGCCCGGCTCTCAGGGCCGGTCGAGCCGCTCTTTGACCTGGGCCGCGAGGGCACCGTCCTCGTGGTCCAGACCGTAGCGCCAGACCGTCTCCGCGTCGCCGTCGCGCCCGCGCAGCGGCAGCGTGCGGGCCAGCAGCTCGATGGCCAGCGCGGCCGTGTCCGCGTCCGGCCCGGCCTCGACCGCGCCCGCGAACTCCGCGCAGGCCAGCTCCAGATGGGCGATGCCCAGCAGCACCCGCAGGCGCGCCGAGTCCGCCACGCCCGGCACGGCCAGCGCCTCCAGCAGCAGGTCGGCCGCCTGCCCCGGATCGCCCTCCTCCAGCAGGATCTCGGCCATGCGCTCGGCCACCACGGCCAGCCCGGCCGCCGCCTGCTCCCGGTCCGGCGACCGTTCGTCCGCGGCCAGCGCGGCGAAGATCGCGGCGGCTTCGTCCAGCTGTCCCGTCTCGTAGAGACGGCGTGCCTCGTCGAGCTGCCGGACCGCACCGGCCCGCGGATCGATGGCCGTCATGAGGGGGGCGCCTCCAATACGAAAGGATCATCGAGATCCTAACGATTGGAGGCCCCGCGGCGCGGCAGACATGCGCAAAGGGAACGTAATTCAGTCCTCGTAGGACTCCAGCGGAGGGCACGCGCAGACCAGGTTCCGGTCACCGTACGCCTGGTCGATCCGGCCCACCGGCGACCAGTACTTCCAGTCCCGCAAGGACGCCACCGGGTAGGCGGCCTCGGCCCTGGTGTAGGCGTGCGGCCACGCGTCGGCGGTGACGTTCGCGGCGGTGTGCGGCGCGTTCTTGAGCGGGTTGTCCTCCCGGTCGTACGCGCCGGAGCCGACCTTGTCGATCTCGCCCCTGATCGCGACCATGGCCGCCACGAACCGGTCCAGCTCGGCCAGGTCCTCGCTCTCGGTGGGCTCGATCATGAGCGTGCCGGCCACCGGGAACGACATGGTGGGCGCGTGGAACCCGTAGTCCACCAGCCGCTTGGCCACGTCGTCCACGGTCACCCCGGTGTCCTTGGTGATCTTGCGGAGGTCCACGATGCACTCGTGCGCGACCAGCCCGTCCCGGCCGGTGTAGAGCACCGGGTAGTACGGCGCGAGCCGTACGGCCAGGTAGTTGGCCGACAGGATGGCCTGCTCGGTGGCGGCCTTCAGCCCCTCGCCGCCCATCATCCGCACGTACGCCCACGAGATCGGCAGAATCCCCGCCGACCCGTACGGCGCCGCGCTGACCGCCCCCACGCCCCTACCCGGCAGGTACGGCGCGAGGTGCGACTTGACCGCCACCGGCCCGACACCCGGGCCGCCGCCCCCGTGCGGGATGCAGAAGGTCTTGTGCAGGTTCAGGTGCGACACGTCGGCGCCGAACTCGCCCGGCTTGGCCAGGCCGACCAGCGCGTTGAGGTTGGCCCCGTCCACGTACACCTGGCCGCCCGCGTCGTGCACCCGGGCACAGATGTCCGCGATGGCCTCCTCGAACACGCCGTGCGTGGACGGGTAGGTGACCATGATCGCGGCGAGCGCGGCCCGGTGCTTCCCGATCTTGGCGTCCAGGTCGCCCAGGTCGACGTTGCCGTCCTCGTCGCAGGCCACCACGACCACCCGCATGCCGGCCATGACCGCGCTGGCCGCGTTGGTGCCGTGCGCGGAGGACGGGATCAGGCAGACGTCCCGCCCGAGGTCGCCGTTGGCCCGGTGGTAGGCGCGGATCGCCAGCAGCCCGGCGAACTCACCCTGCGACCCGGCGTTGGGCTGCAGCGAGACGGCGTCGTAGCCGGTCACCTCGGCCAGCCAGGACTCCAGGGTCCGGACCAGCTCGGCGTAGCCGCCGGCCTGGTCCGCCGGCGCGAACGGGTGGATGCCGGCGAACTCCGGCCAGGTCACCGGCTCCATCTCGGTGGTCGCGTTGAGCTTCATCGTGCACGAGCCCAGCGGGATCATCGACCGGTCCAGGGCGATGTCCTTGTCCTGCAGTTTCCGCAGGTAGCGCAGCATGGAGGTCTCGGAGTGGTGAGTGTGGAAGACCGGGTGCTCCAGGAAGCCCGAGGTGCGCTCCAGGGCCGCCGGGAGCGCCGCCGGGCCGCCGGAGACCGCGGGCACCCCGAAGGCCGCCCAGACCGTCTCCAGGTGCGCCTGGGTGGTCTTCTCGTCGCAGGAGACGCCCACGTGGTCGGCGTCCGCCAGGCGCAGGTTCACGCCCCGCTCGCGGGCGGCCCCGACGACCGCGGCGGCCCGGCCGGGCACCCGGGCGAGCACGGTGTCGAAGAACTCCCCGTGCGCCACCTCGACGCCGCCGGCCCGCAGGCCCTCGGCGAGCAGGGCCGCGTGCCCGTGCACCCGCCGGGCGATCCGGCGCAGGCCGTCGGGGCCGTGGTAGACCGCGTACATGGAGGCCATCACGGCCAGCAGGACCTGCGCGGTGCAGATGTTGCTGGTGGCCTTCTCCCGGCGGATGTGCTGCTCCCTGGTCTGCAGCGCCAGCCGGTACGCCTGCCGGCCGTCGGCGTCCACCGACACCCCGACCAGGCGGCCGGGCATCTGCCGCTGCAGTCCCTCCCGGACAGCCAGGTAGGCGGCGTGCGGGCCGCCGTACCCGAACGGGACGCCGAAGCGCTGCGAGGAGCCGATCGCGATGTCGGCGCCGAGCGCGGCGGGGGTCTCCAGCAGCGTCAGCGCGAGCAGGTCGGCGGCGGCGACCACCTCGGCGCCCATCGCGTGCGCCCGCGCGGCCAGGTCGCGGAAGTCCCGCACCCGCCCGCTCACGCCCGGGTACTGCACCAGCACGCCGAAACACTCGGGCAGCTCCCCGCCGAGGTCGGCCTCGACGAGCTCGATGCCGAGCGGCTCGGCCCGGGTGGCCAGCACGGCCTTGGTCTGCGGCAGCGCGTCCGCGTCCACCACGAACACCGCGCTGCGCTGCCGGGAGGCCCGGCGGGCCAGGGTCATCGCCTCGGCGGCGGCCGTGCCCTCGTCCAGCAGCGAGGCCCCGGCCACGTCCAGGCCGGTCAGGTCGGTGACCACGGTCTGGAAGTTGAGCAGCGCCTCCAGCCGCCCCTGCGAGATCTCCGGCTGGTACGGCGTGTACGCCGTGTACCACCCCGGGTTCTCCAGCACGTTGCGCAGCACCACGCCGGGCGTGATCGTGTCGTAGTAGCCGAGCCCGATCATCGAGGTCAGCACCTGGTTGCGGGAGGCCAGTTCGCGCAGCTCGGCGAGGGTCTCGGCCTCGCTCAGCGCGGGCGGCAGGGCCAGCGGGTCGGTGGTCCTGATGGCCTTGGGCACGGCCACGCCCACGAGGTCCTCGGTGGTGGCGTAACCGACGGCGGCCAGCATGCGGGCCTGCTCGTCAGCGGACGGACCGATATGACGGCCGACAAATTCGGAGAATACGGTCATGACAGGGCTCCAGGGCGTAGACCATCGCGCCCGGCCGCGGCCGGCCGCTCTTGCGGTCTCCCCCTCTGTCATCGGACCTGAGAGCTTCACCAGTGCCTGATGAGGCGCCTGGCTTTCCCCTTCGGTGCGGCCGCCTGGCTGTACGGCACGCTTTCCAGAGTCGCCTCGCCCGTGCGGTACCGGTGCCTGAGAGATTCCGGGGAGGTTTGCTCCTTCGGCGCCCCTCCTACTGGCAGTGGAAGGGACTCTCCCGCACAAGGTCGTCAGCTGCTAACAACCATACCGCTACCCAGGCGGAACGCTCTCAACCGGTCTTCCGGGCGCGTCGGCGCTGGGCCAGTTCGTCGGAGGGGTGGTCGGCCTCAGGCGGGAGGCCGACCTCCGCGCGTTCCCCCGGCAGCTCCGCGAGCGATCCCTCGACCTCGCGCCAGACCCGCCCGAGCGCGATGCCGAACACGCCCTGCCCGCCCTGCAGCAGGTCGATCACCTCGTCGGCCGAGGTGCACTCGTAGACGCTCACCCCGTCGCTCATCAGGGTGATCTGAGCCAGGTCGTTGACCCCGCGTTCCCGCAGGTGGTGCACGGCGGTACGGATCTGCTGGAGCGACACCCCGGTGTCCAGGAGGCGTTTGACGACCTTGAGCACGAGGATGTCGCGGAAGCTGTAGAGCCGCTGGGAGCCGGAGCCCTGCGCCGCCCTTATGGTCGGCTGGACCAGGTCGGTGCGCGCCCAGTAGTCGAGCTGGCGGTAGGTGATCCCGGCCGCCGAGCACGCCGTGGGGCCGCGGTAGCCGATGTCGTCGGCAACCGCCGCAGGCCGCTCGTCGAACAGCAGGCCCTGCTCGCCGGCGCGCTCCCGCGCCGACTCGCGCTGAACCGGATCATGCCCGGCCGTCTTACCCTCGCCGCTGCTGACCGCCACTGCGGACCTCCGGCTTTCTCTCATCCCACGGCCTGATCTGGGGGTTCTTGAACTACAACCGTGGTTTCCCTTGCACGGTAGGACTGGCGCAAGCCTCAGTCAACGACCGCGATCGGCGCGTCGTGAAGCCGAAAAATCGACCGATCTCAACCGGCACGCCCGAAGTCCTCCGGCGTGATGTTGTCGAGGAACTCGCGGAACTTCTCCACCTCGTCCTCCTGCTCGTCGGGCATGCTGACCCCGGCCTCCCGGACCACGTCCTCACTGGCGAAGATCGACGCGCGGGTGCGGAGCGCCAGCGCGATCGAGTCCGAGGGCCGGGCGCTGACCTCTACGCCGTTGGAGAACACCAGGTCGGCGAAGAAGATCCCGTCACGCAGCGCGACGATGTTCACGGTGCGCAACTGGATCCCCAGCGCGTCCAGCACGTCCCGGAACAGATCATGGGTGAGCGGCCGTGGCGGCGGGTCCTCGGCCTGAGCCAGCGCGATCGCGGTTGCCTCGGTCATGCCGATCCAGATCGGCAGGTACCTGTCACCGTTCGCCTCCTTGAGGAGGACGATCGGCTGGTTCGAGGGCATCTCAACGCGGACCCCCACGACCTCCATCTGCAACACGGGCGACTCACTCTCCGGGATGCGGCATATATCACCAGGCATTCAACGTAACACCCGAGAGCGGGACGCGTGTCAGCGCCCGAGAACGCCCCGAACCCTCTCATTGAGGAGCGCGGCGTGCAAACGCAGCAGAAGCACGGAGATCTCGCGCGCGGATTCCTCAGCGTGGTCTAGGGCTCCGGGCGCCCGGCGGCGCAGCAGGGGGGCCACCGCCTGCTCCAGCAACCCGGCCTCCCGCTCGGCCGCAGCTTTTACCGAGCGCAGGTGCCGGGCGTGCAGTCCGAACCTGGCCAGCCCGCCGACGCTGCGGGCCACGTCGAGCGCGTCGGCGTCGTAGCGGCGCGCCCCGGCCGGGATGAGCCCGTAGCTCTCCAGCTCGGCCAGGGTCTCCTCGTCGATCTCGGCGGCCGCCAGCAGCTCCTCGCGGGTGAGCCGGACCTGCGGCTGCTCGGCGCCGACCGCGCGGGGGCCGGGCGTGTCGGCCAGCTGGTCCTTGATCACCCGCAGCGGCAGGTACTGGTCGCGCTGGGCGGTCAGGATGAAACGCAGCCGCTCGACGTCGGTATGGGTGAACTTGCGGTACCCGGAGGGGCTGCGCTGGGGCTCGATCAGCCCCTCGCCCTCCAGGAACCGGATCTTGGAGATCGTGATCTCGGGGAACTCCCCCTGTAGCAGGGCGAGCACCTCCCCGATGCTCATATGCGCCCTGATCGCCTCAGCGGCCATATGGGCTCACCCCCTTCTCACCCAGCGGTCACGGCCCTCCGGGGCCGCGGGTGAGGAACACCAACCGGAACTTACCGATCTGCACCTCGTCGCCACCCGCCAGCGGGAACTCCTCGATGCGCTCCCGGTTGACGTAGGTGCCGTTGAGGCTGCCCACGTCGCGGGCCGTGAACTGGCCGCCGCGCCGGTAGAACTCGGCGTGCCGCCGGGACACGGTCACATCGTCCAGGAAGATGTCGCTCTCCGGGTGGCGACCCGCCGTGGTGAGGTCGCTGTCGAGCAGGAACCGGCTGCCGGCGTTCGGGCCGCGCATGACGACCAGCAGCGCCGTGCCCGGCGGCAGCTGCTCGACCGCGGACCGATCCGGCAGCAGCGTCTGGCCGGTCGCCTCGTCCACGGCTTCGAGCGAGATCGTCGAAGTCGTGTCCGGCACCACCTGGTGCGCGGGCGGGCTCAGCGGCGAACCGCATCGAGAGCAGAAACGGGCATCCTCGGGGTTGGGGTGACCGCACTGCGTGCAGTAGACGCTGGGCATCGAACGGCTCGGCCTCTCTCACGACTTGCTCAAAACTGCGAATGCCGAAACTTACGCTGATCAGACACGAAGGTCAAGGCAGGCACGCTGGACATTGACTACCCAACGCTACCGTCAGGCACGGTCCAAGGTCCATGCCGCCACACCATCATCATCCGCCAGGGGGGTTCGGGTCGTTCAGGTTATACAGGTTATCGTTTCAAGCCGATCCGGCGGCCCGCTCGACCACCAGAGCCCACCGTTCGATCAGCGTTTGCGCGGTGTCCACGTCGTGGCCCTCCGCCCACAGATGGGTGACCGCCTCGGCCGGGTCCGGCAGCACCATGGCCCAGCTGCCGTCCTCCTCCACGACCCTGACCCCGTCCGTGGTGTCCAGGCGGCGGCCCTCCGCGGCCTCCACGACCGACCGCATGACCGCGCCCTTGTGCGCCCACGGCGTGGGCACGGTACGCCGGAGCAGCTTGGCCTCGGGGATGCGGGCGTCGATCTGGCTGAGTGAGAGCCGGGTCCTGGCGACCAGGCCGAGCAGGCGCAGGAAGACGGCCAGGCCGTCCACGGTGGGGCCGAACTCGGGCACCACGAAGCCGCCGCGGCCGTCGCAGGCGAAGATCGTCTCCGGGTGGGCGGCGGCCGTGGTGAGGGCGTCGATGCCGGTGGCGGTCCAGTCCACGTGCACGCCGTGGAAGCGGCACACCATCTCGGCCACCCGGGTCGTGGTGACCGGCAGCGCCACCCGGCCGCCCCTGCGCTCGGCGGCGACCAGGTCCAGCACCACCAGCAGGGCGCGCTCCTCGCTGATCAGCTGGCCCATCTCGTCGACCAGCGAGACCCGCTCCCCCACCGGGTCGAACCTGACCCCGAAGGCGGCCCGCGAGGAGCCCACCAGCTCGGCCAGGCGCTGCAGGTCGCGGCGGCGCTCGGCCAGGGTCTCGGTGGGCGAGGCGTCGTCCAGCCGGTTGTTGACCGTCAGCACGCCGACGCCGACCCGGCCGAGCAGGCTCGGCAGCACCAGTGAGGAGGTGCCGCCCGCGCAGTCCACCACGACCTTCATCTCGGCGTCCTTGACGCCGGTCATGTCCACGCAGCGGAGCAGCTCGCGGGCGTAGGTGTCCACGGCGCGGGCCGGGAAGGTGAGCTCGGCGATCTCGCCGGGGAAGGCCCTGCGGTACTCCTGGCGGGAGAAGACCCGCTCCAGCTTGCGCTGGGCGGCCGGGGCCAGGTCGGCGCCGGTGTCGTCCAGGAAGACGATGTCCACGCTCTGCGGGTCCCCGGCGGTGGTGCGCAGGGCGATGCCGCCGCGCACGTTCTCCCGGGAGGTGTGGAACCGGGCCACCGGCATGGCGGCGGCCTCCAGGTCCACCACGTTGATGGCGCTGGAGTTGAGCGCGCTGATCACGGCCCGTTTGAGGGCGCGGGCGGCCCGGGAGGCGTCCCTGGAGGTCACCACGGTGTCGCCTTTGCTCAGGGTCGTCGCGTACGCGCTGGCCAGGCGGACGCACAGCTCCGGGGTGATCTCCACGTTGACCAGGCCGGAGACGCCGCGCTGGCCGAACAGGCTGCGCTGGCCGCGGGACTCCCAGATGACGCTGGTGTTGACCACCGCGCCGGCCTCGACCGTCTTGAACGGGTAGATCTTCACCCCGGAGGACACGTACGCCTCCGACTCGATCACACACTCGTCGCCGACGACCGCGTTCTCCTCGATCCTGGCGCCCGTCATCACGTCGGTGTTCTTGCCGATCACGCAGCCGCGCAGGTGGGCGGCCGGGCCCACGTACACGTTGTCGTGGACGACCGCCCGGTGCAGGAAGGCGCCCTCCTTGACCACGGCGTTGCTGCCGAGCACCGTGTACTCGCGCAGCTCCGCGCCGGCCTCGACCTTGGCGTAGTCGCCGATGAACAGCGGGCCCTTGAGCACGGCGTCGGCGTCCACGGAGGCGCCCTCGGCCACCCAGACGCCGGGCGACAGCTCGAAGGCGTCGTCGAAGTCGACCTTGACCCGGCCCTCCAGCACGTCGGCCTGGGCCTTGAGGTAGCTCTCGTGGGTGCCGACGTCCTCCCAGTAGCCGTCCGCCACGTACCCGAACAGGCGGGCGCCGCGGGCCAGCAGGCGGGGGAAGACGTGCGCGGACCAGTCCACCGACTCGCCGGGGGCCACCTCGTCCAGGACGCTGGGCTCCATCACGTAGACGCCGGTGTTGACCGTGTCCGAGAAGACCTGTCCCCAGGTGGGCTTCTCCAGGAAGCGCTGGATGCGGCCCCGCTCGTCGACGATGATGATGCCGAACTCGAGCGGGTTGGGGACCCGTTTGAGGCCGATGGTGACCAGGGCGCGGTTCTCGCGGTGGAACCTGAGCATGTCGGTCAGGTCGATGTCGGTGAGGGCGTCGCCGGAGATGACCAGGAAGCGGTCCTCGCGGAGCCGGTCGGCGGCGTTCTTGACGCTGCCGGCCGTGCCGAGCGGGGTCTCCTCGGTGGCGTAGTGCAGGTTCATGCCCAGCTCGTCGCCGTCGCCGAAGTAGTTGCGGATCAGCGCGGCCAGGAACTGCACGGTCACCACGACCTCGGTGAAGCCGTGCCGTTTGAGCAGGCGGAGCACGTGCTCCATGATCGGGCGGTTGATCACGGGCAGCAGGGGCTTGGGCTGGTTGGCCGTCATCGGGCGGAGGCGGGTGCCCTCCCCGCCCGCCATCACCACGGCCTTCACGTCCCGGCCTTCACGTCACGGCCCTCACGTCGATCCCACCTTCACCGGGACGCACGTGCGAGCCTGCGCACCTGCACCACGTACAGCACTCCCGCCCACCAGTACAGACCCGTACCCCAGATGACGAAGGCCCATCCGAATATCGCGCATATCTCCGCGTACCACCCGGAGTGGGAGGCCAGGAACAGGAGCGGGAAGGCGTACATCAGGTTGGCGGTGGCCGCCTTGCCGAGGAAGTGCACGGGGAGGGCCGGGCCGTACCCGAGGCGGCGCAGGATCGGGACCATGCAGAGCAGCAGCAGGTCGCGGGCGAGGACCACGGCGACCAGCCACCAGGGGATGATCTCGCGCAGCACCAGGCCGAGCAGGGTGGCCAGGATGTAGAGGCGGTCGGCGGCCGGGTCGATGAGCCGGCCGAGCCTGCTGGTCTGGTTCCAGGCCCTGGCCAGCTTGCCGTCCAGCCAGTCGGAGAAGCCGGCGACCATCAGCAGGGCGATGGCCCAGCCGTCGGCCTGCGGGCCCAGCACGAGCCAGAGGAACACCGGCACGCCGAGCAGGCGCAGGAAGCTCAGGAGATTCGGAATCGTCCAAATCCGGTCTTCGGCGGTGTCCACGAACCAGACCCTACATGCGCGCGGCGCGCCCCCGGCGTCCGTGCGCCCCCGTTAAACGACACGTCACACCGGGGTCACAACCGTGTCACGGGCGGGTCGGGCGGAAGTCCGCGTCCACCAGGCCGAGCCGGTGCGCCACCACGGCCGCCTGGGTGCGGTTGCGCAGCTCCAGCTTCTCCATGACCGAGGCCACGTGGGTCTTGACGGTGGTGACGCCCAGGTGGAGGCGTTCGCCGATCTCGCCGTTGGACAGGCCGATGCCGACCAGGGTGAGGACCTGGAGTTCGCGCTCGGTGAGGGAGTCGGGCAGCGGCGGGCTGTCCCGCTCCGCGGCCAGGGCGCGGGCCATCACCCGGCGCAGCACCGAGGCGGCCAGCAGGGGCTCGCCCTGGGCGGCCCGCCGGACGGCCTCGACCATGCGGTCCGGCGGGTCGTCCTTGACCAGGAAGCCGGTCGCCCCGGCGCGCAGCGCCGCGTACACGTTCTCGTCCTCGGCGAAGGTGGTGAGCACCACGATCACCGTGCCCGGCCGCGCGGCCAGGATGCGCCTGGTCGCCTCCAGGCCGTCCACCAGCGGCATGCGCAGGTCCATCAGCACCACGTCGGGCCGATGCCGTTCCGCCTCCCGTACGGCCTGGGCCCCGTCGGCCGCCTCGGCGCACACGGTCATGCCCCCGGCCGCCTCCAGCATCATCCGCACCCCGGCCCGGACCAGCGCCTGGTCGTCGGCCACCACGATCCTGATCACCGGGGGCCGCCCTTGGCGAGGCGGGTGACCGCGCAGTCCCAGCCGGGGCCCGCCTCGGGCAGCGCGAAGGCCGCCGCGAGCCGCCAGCCGCCGTCGGGCAGCGGGCCCGCGGTGAGCCGGCCGCCCAGGGCGTGGGCGCGTTCCCGCATGCCGGGGATGCCCTGCCCCGAGGAGGGCAGCCGCGGCGGGCTCGCCGCGCCGCCCGCCTCGTTGCGCACCTCCACGGTGAGCTCGTGTTCGGTGACCGCCACCCGCACCCGGGCGGGCGCGCCGGGCCCGGCGTGTTTGAGCACGTTGGTGAGTCCCTCCTGGACGATCCTGGCGGCCGAGGCGCGGGCCACCAGGGGGGCCACGGCGACCTCGGGGGCGATCTCCAGCGCCACGTCCAGGCCGGCCCCGGCCACGCGGGCGGCGGCGTCGCGCATCACGTCCTCCGGGTCGCCGACCGGGAGTTCCGCGCCGGGGGCGCGCAGCACGGTCAGCAGGCCGCGCAGGTCCTCCAGGACCTGGTGGCCGGTGGCGCGGATGTCGGCCAGGGCTTCGGCCGCGGGGCCGCCGGCGCCCGCGTACTCGGCCGCGCCGGCGCGCAGGACCATGGCGCCGACGTGGTGGGCGACGATGTCGTGGACCTCGCGGGCGATGCGCTCCCGCTCGGCCAGGCGGTCGGAGCGGGCGCGCTCCTCGGCCAACTCGACCTCGCGCCTGGCGGCGGTGCGCCGTACCCGGAAGAAGGCGCCGATGGCGGCCGGGGCGGCGACCATGGTGCCGAGCACGGGCAGCCACCAGTACGTCACCGGCGAGCCGGCGCCCATCGCGGTGACGGCGGTGATCAGGCAGCAGAGCGCGTACCCGGCGAGCAGCCTGCGCCAGGTGACGTGGCTGGCGTAGACGCCGAGCGCGATGAAGAGCAGCACCTGCAGGCTGGCGGCGGTCTCGGGCGCGACTGCGGCGGCGAGCAGCAGGGCGGCGCTCTCCAGCAGCAGGACCGCGCCCGGCCGCCAGCGGACCACGCCGAGCGCCAGCCCGGACAGGACCGCGAGCAGCCCGATCGCCCACTCCTGCACGCGCGCGTCCGGCCAGCTCGTCCAGGTGCCCAGCACGGCGAAGGCGACCCCGAGGCCGGCCAGCAGAGCGTCCAGCAGCGGAGCCCGCTCCTCCCCGGCCAGAAGTAGATCCGGGGCAAAACCACGCCAGCGCATGACAGAACGGTATCGGCCCCGGTCAGTGCCGTGGTTTCCCGCCGCGCTACGCCCTGGGGAGGACCTGGGTCCTTCAAGTGGCCGGTCAGTGTGGCCGCTCGCATGTTTCCGCCGGTGCCCCGCACCCTTTAACGTGCGGCCATGGCTAACGAACCAGCGCTCTTCTTCGGGCAGTTCATGCGCTCTCCCGCGTCGATCGGCGCCATCGCCCCCAGCTCGCGGCGGCTGGCCGCCGCGATCACCGTCCCGATCCCCGAGGACGGCGACCCGGTGGTGGTGGAGCTGGGTCCCGGGACGGGCTCGTTCACCGCCGAGATCCAGCGCCGGCTCGGCGGGCGGGGCCGGCACCTGGCGGTGGAGATCAATCCCTCCCTGGCCGGTCATCTGTCCCGCAGCCACCCGGGAGTGGAGGTGATCGTGGACGACGCCACCAAGCTCCCCGAGCTGCTGGACGCCCGGCACGCCGGGCAGGCCGACGTGATCATCAGCGGGCTGCCGTGGGCGGCCTTCGGGGCGGGCACCCAGCGGGCCCTGCTGGACGGCGTGCTGACGGCCATGAAGCCGGAGGCCGCTTTCACCATGTTCGCGTACGTGCACGCGCGGCGGCTGCCCCCGGCGGTGCGGATCAGGAAGGCCCTGGTGGACAACTTCGAGGAGGTCGTGCTCGGCCGGACGGTGTGGCGCAACCTGCCCCCGGCGTTCGTCTATCACGCCCGCCGCCCCCGCCGGACTGGAGTCTGACCGAACCTTCTTCTAGTATTGCCCGCCATGGACTTCACGCTTCCGGAGAGCGCCCAAGCCGTCCAGGCCGGGATCGCGGCCATCTGCGCGCACTACGACATGGACTACTGGCAGCGGTGCGAGGCCGAGAAGCGCTGGCCGGAGGAGGTCTGGGCCGAGCTGGCCAAGGGCGGCTGGCTCGGCCTGGCCGTCCCGGAGGAGTACGGCGGCGGCGGCCAGGGCCTGCTCGAACTGGCCGTGGCCACCGAGACGCTGGCGGCGGGCGGCTCGGCCGGGGGCTCCGCATTCACGTACGTGCTGACGCCCGGTTTCGGCGCCCTCACCCTGTCCCGGCACGGCAGCCCCGCCCAGCGCGCGGAACTGCTGCCCAAGCTGGCCACCGGCGAGATGGAGACCTGCTTCGCGCTGACCGAACCGGACGCGGGCTCCAACGCGCTGGCCATCGCCACCTCCGCCCGCGCGGACGGCTCCGAGTTCGTGATCAACGGCCAGAAGATCTGGATCACCGGGGTGCAGCGGGCCGGCCGGATGCTCCTGGTCACGCGGACCATTCCCGCCGCCGAGGCCAAGCCCCGCACCAGCGGCCTGACCGTCTTCCTGGTCGACGTGCCGGCCGCCGTGGCCGCCGGCCAGCTGAGTTACCGCCCCATCCCGAAGCTGGGCGCCAACACCACGCCGTCCAACATGGTCTTCTTCGACGACCTGCGCGTGCCCGCCAGTTCCGTCCTCGGCGAGGTCCACGGCGGCGCGGCCGTCCTGTGGGACATCCTCAACCCCGAGCGCATCCTCCTGGGCGCCTCCGCCATCGGCGGCGCCGAGGTGGCGCTGCGGCTGGCCGTCGCGTACGCCAAGGAGCGCGAGGTCTTCGGCCGCCCGATCGGCGCCAACCAGGCGATCGCGTTCCCGCTGGCCCAGGTGAAGGCCAAGATCGAGCTGGCCAGGCTCATGCTGTACAAGGCCGCCTGGCTGTTCGACCAGGGCCTGCCGTGCGCCGCCGAGGCCAACATCGGCAAGCTCACGGCCTCCCAGGCGGCGTGGGAGGCGGCCGACGCGGCCTTCCAGACCCACGGCGGCATGGCGTACTCGCTGGAGTACCCGGTCGCCCGCCTCCTCACCGAGGCCCGCATCGGCAAGGTCGCGCCCGTCACCGAGGAACTCCTCCTCAACTTCGTCGCCACCCAGGTGCTGGGCCTGCCCCGCAGCTTCTGACGCGGCCCCGGTCAGCCGGTGAAGGCCTCGCGGAGGCGGGCGGCGGCGTAGTCGCGGGCCTCGCCGGCCTGGTCGAAGAAGCCGGGCAGGCCGTAGAAGCCGTGCAGGCTGCCCTCGTAGCAGCGGTAGCCGACCGGCACGCCCGCGCCGCGCAGCGCGTCCGCGTAGGCGGCTCCCTCGTCGCAGAGGGGGTCGCACTCCGCGGTGATCACGGTCGCCGGGGCCAGGCCGGACATGTCCGCCAGCCTCAGCGGCGCCAGTCTCGGGTCGGACGGGTCCGCTCCGCCGGCGTACTTCTTGACGAACCAGGCCATCTCATCGGCGCCGAGGCCGAAGCCGGAGGCGTACGCGCGGTAGCTGGGGGTGTCCATGGCGACGTCCACGACCGGGTAGACGAGCAGCTGGTGGGCCAGCCGGTAGCCGGCGTCCCTGGCCTGCCAGGCCACCACGGCCGCCAGGTTCCCGCCCGCGCTGTCCCCCACGACCGCGACCCTCGACGGGTCCGCGCCGTAGCGTTCCGGCCGCTCGAACACGTCGGCCAGGACCGTCCAGGCGTCGTCCGCCGCCGCGGGGAACCGGTGCTCGGGGGCCAGCCGGTAGTCCACGGAGACGACCACGGCCCCGGTCCGCGCCGCCAGGTCCCGGGCGAGGGGGTCGTTGCGCTCGACACTGCCGTACACCCAGCCGCCGCCGTGGTAGTAGACCGCCACCGGCGACGGCCCGGCGTCCCCGGCCGGGCGGTAGATCCGGACGGGGACCCCGGTCTCCTCGTCGTCGCGCACGGCCGCCATGGGCGCGGGCGCGCCCCGCTGCGCCGCCATCGCGTCCATCGTGCGCAGCTGCCGGATCTCGTCATCGGTGATCGTCGCCAGATCGGCGCTCATGTCGGCGGGGAACAGCTTCAGATACGCGGCAGCCTGGGGATTCAATGCCATAAGCGGCACAGTAACCCAAACCAACCGATCTTCCACCAAGCCACACGGCGGCGGCGCCGGTCGGCTCTTGTGCGGCGGCCAGTTAACGCGGTAGAAACGTCTGACAATACTTCAATCCTTGAACCAAGTTTTACCAGGTCACGAGAGAGCGCTCTCACGATCCGTGTTCAACGCCGTGCACACGGCGGAAAGGACGAACTGTATGACGAGCCAGACTCCCGGCGACGGGAGTGTCACGAGGCGGCGCCCGCGGTTGCGCCGGGCGTTCACGTTAGGCGTCGTGCTGACGACCGCCGTCATGACGGCGGGCACCGCCACCGCCGCGTCGGGAGGCCGCCACGGCTCCCCCGACCTCGGGCCGAACGTCACCGTCTTCGATCCGAGCATGCCCGTCAGCACGATCCAGGCGACCCTCGACGCGGCGCACGCGGCCCAGGTCAACAACGAGATGGGCACCACGCGCCACGCGTACCTCTTCAAGCCCGGCACGTACGGCACCGCCGAGCAGCCGCTCCAGATCAAGGTCGGCTACTACACCGAGGTCTCCGGCCTCGGCGCCTCCCCCGCCGACGTCGTCATCAACGGCAAGGTGGAGGTCTACAACCGCTGCCTGGCGGACAACGGGACCGGCAACTGCCTCGCCCTCGTCAACTTCTGGCGCACCCTGTCCAACCTGTCGATCAACGTCAACGCGCTCGGCCAGGACGGCTGCCGCGCGTCGGCCAACTTCTGGGCCGTCTCCCAGGCGGTGTCGCTGCGCCGCCTCAACATCAGCGGCGGCAACCTGTCGCTGATGGACTACTGCACCGCCGGCCCGCAGTACGCCAGCGGCGGCTTCATCGCCGACTCCAGGCTGCCGTCCGTCACGAACGGATCGCAGCAGCAGTGGCTGACCCGCAACAGCGAGGTCGCCGGCTGGTCAAACGCCGTCTGGAACCAGGTCTTCGCGGGCGTCGTCGGCGCGCCGGACGACTCGGCGTTCCCGAGCCCGCCGTACACCACCCTGGAGACCACTCCCCTCAGCCGGGAGAAGCCCTTCCTGTACGTCGACGCGCAGGGCAGGTACAACGTCCGCGTGCCCGAGGCCCGCAGGGGCACCCGCGGCATCACCTGGGCCGACGGCCTGACCCCGGGCCGTACGCTGCCGATCCACGAGTTCTTCGTGGCGAAGCCGTCGGACTCGGTGCAGACCATCAACAACCAGCTCGCCCGCGGCAAGAACCTCCTGCTCACCCCCGGCGTGTACGACATCGCCCGCAGCATCGAGGTCAAGCGCGCGAACACGGTCGTGCTCGGCATCGGGCACGCCACGCTCACCGCGGTCAACGGCTCGACCCCGCTCGAGGTGGCCGACGTGCCCGGCGTCGTCGTCGCCGGCGTCACCATCGACGCGGGTCTCAAGAAGTCGCCCGTCCTGCTCAAGGTGGGCAAGCAGCGGCACGGCCACGGCCACGGCCATGACAAGGGCCACGGTTCCAACAACCCGACGACCCTCTCCGACGTGTACTTCCGCGTCGGCGGGCCGCACATCGGCAAGACCGAGACCGCGCTCGAGGTCAACAGCGACAACGTGCTCATCGACCACACCTGGGTGTGGCGCGCCGACCACGGCGTCGAGGGCTTCACCGACACCCAGCGCTGGAACACCAACACCGGCCGCACCGGCGCGATCATCAACGGCGACCGCGTGACCGCGACCGGCCTGTTCGTCGAGCACTTCCAGCGCTACAACACCGTCTGGAACGGCGAGGACGGCACCACGATCCTCTACCAGAACGAACTGCCGTACGACCCGCCGACCCAGGCCGACTGGATGAACGGCACCGTCGAGGGCTACGCCGGCTACAAGGTCGGCAACCACGTGAAGAGGCACAACCTCTACGGCGGCGGCGTCTACGTCTTCAACCAGAACAACCCGTCGATCCACACCGAGAACGGCTTCGAGGTCCCGGCCACCCCCGGCGTGAAGCTGCACCACATCATGACCGTCAACCTCAGCGCCGGAATCATCGACCACGTGGTCAACGGCATAGGCGACGCGGCCGACACAACCAAGATCGGCGCCCCGATCTACATCACGGACTATCCGGCTCCGTAATTCCCACCCCGGTGGGCCGACGTCTCCGACCCGGCCCATCGGGACTTCAATGAATCAGAGAAATACCCGAGGCGTGACATAGAGCCGCTGGGCGTCCTGCCCAGCGGCTCTTCGCGATTCAAACCGCTCTTTTCATTTCCGCCAATCGGTTGACAGGCGATCCGCGCTGCCTTGATTGTGCATAGTGCCCCAACTATTCCGGAGGCCGAATGCCGTCAAGATTCTTGATCTGGTCTCTGGCCGGCGTGTCCGGGCTACTTGTCGCGGTGATCGCGGGGGCCGCTATCTCGAGGATCACTTTCGTGGTGATCATACTGCCGATCCTGATCGCACTCTGGATACTGCTGACGCTCCACGTCCTTTACCCGCTATTCCGGGAGCACTTACACCGCCGAAGGCGCCGCGCGGATGACGCCGCACGCAGGGACCTCGTAATTCCCTCCTCCGTACGGGAACCGACCACGTATGCGGGAATCCAGGCGAAGTCCGACCAGACGAAGCGGGCAATTGGTGACACCGTTGACTATCAAGGGCGCTACCGCGCGTCCGGGATTAGAGTGGCCGTCATCCCCGTACTGGCCGTGCTGTTTCTCGCTCTTCAAGCGATATTTTTCAGCACAGGCGGCCCGGCCGCTATCGGACTGGCGGTGGCGCAGACCCTGTTGCTGCTGATATTGGTCGCGACGGTATGGAGTAATCGGCGGCCGACACACGGGTGGGTGGCCAGCCGGATGAAAGCCGAACTCTTCCGGCGCGAGCACTATCTGCTGCTGGCGCGGACCGGCCCTTACCTCGGGCTGGACGACGGCGATGCCACAGCCGTACGGGACGCCCGTGTCGGGACGCTTTTCCAGGCCGGCGTGTCCGAACTCGAACGCTTCGCCGCGCCGGCCAACCGTGACGACATTCGGGGCGACCGGCTCTGGATAGACGAACTTTGGGCGACGAAGCCCCCGGACCTGCCCGACGACAACGAGCGGATGCAGACGTACCTGCACTATCGGATCCGCAGGCAGGTGCTGTTCTTCCGCCTGGCGATCGGCAAGTGCGCGCGCGTCGAAAAGGTGCTGAACATGCTCGGCAAGATCGCCGTGCTCGTCGCCGTGATCGCGGCGGCGGTGTACGCGACCGTCCTGACCACCGTGGCGCAGCCGGGCACACCGTCCATCGGGACGGCGCTGCTCGCGCTGACCTCCGCGACGATGCCTCCCCTGTGCAGCGCCGCGCTGGCGATCCAAGGTCTGTACGGCAGTCAGCGGCTCGCGATCTCCTACACCCAGACCCGGGACGAGTTGCTCCGCCACGAGAACGCCTTGCGGCGACTCATCAACGAGGCGGGCCCGGGACTGCGGTTCCGGGCGGTGGCCATCCATGTCGAGACGACGCTCACCCAGGAGCTGATGCGCTGGGTGATGCTCGTGAACAGGCCGGAGTTCGAGGCCACCGTCTGAGTCGAGGAGACCTGTGTCTTACGAGATCTTCGTGAGCTACAGCCGGAAAGCTCCCGGCATCTGTGACGAGGTCGTCGCGGTGCTCCGGCAGGACCTGGGCTACCACAGCGCGGTGTTCGTCGACCGCGAGGACATTCCCGGCGGTGTCGAGTGGCTGGCCCATCTGCGCGACGCCATCAGCGAGGTCAAGGTGCTCCTCCTGGTGGCGACGAAGGAGGCCACCGAAGACCCGGAGTTCATCCGGGCCGAGGTGCGCGAGGCCACGGAACGCGGTATTCCGATCATTCCCCTGGAGTTCGACAGGGACGCCAGCAAGGTGCTCCTCGGCGACGGGCGCCGCCAGTACATCAAGAGCCCGCGGTCGGGGGACTCGTGTTCCGACATACCCGGGCTGACCAGCCGCCTCCGGCGCGCGTTGACGCACCGGACCCACGAGCGGCTCCGGGAGCGTCATGCGGAGGCGACGGCGTGGGCGGCGAGGAACATCCGTCATCCCTCGTTCTGGGCGGACTCCTGGCGCGGGTACGTCAACGATTCGGGGCCGACGGCGATCATCGGGCCTGCGGGATCCGGCAAGACGGTCATCGCGGCACACCACGTCCAGTACGCCCAGCACGACCAGGACCTCTCCTGTGTTCTCCTCCACTCCGACGAAGTCGAGGAAGGTCTCGACCGGCTGGCCGCCAACCTGGTGAGCGACAACAGCGAGGTCCTGCGCCAGCGGCTCCGGACGCTCGCCGAGCACTACGGCCGCCGTGTCCTGTTCATCGTCGACGGGCTCGACCAGGTGCAACTGGCTCAGGATCCGAAGCGGACCGCGACGGTCGAACTGCTGGCCTTCCTGGACTCCGCCGGGGGCCTGATCGTCACCTGCCGCGACGACGTGTGGGAGTCCACGTACGCCGGGCACGTCGCCACCGAGGTGGTGACCGTCACGGAACTGGACGTGGAACGAGTGGTCAGCCATCTGCCGTCGGCGCGTGACAACTCCCTGATGCGCACCCCGCTCTTCCTCGATCTGGCGATCAGCCGCGCGGCTCGGTGGCGGACCATCCCGGACACCGACGTCGACTTCTTCCACCGCCTGTTCGCCGACATCCAGGACGAGGGCGGCGGCATCCCCGACTCGAGCGGCAGCCGCAAGCAGGCGCTGTTGCGGGTCCTGGCGCTCGAACAGATCAGGAACCTCACCTACGAGATCCCGCTGACGACGATCGCGAACGCATCCCGTCTCGGCCCGGCGCAGCTGCGGGAGGCGGTGAACGGGCTGAAACGCGACCGGCTCCTGGTGGAGCGGCTTTCGTCCGGGCGAGTCCGGACGATCCGCCTCGCCCATGACCTCCTGGACTGCTTCTCCATGGCCGACGTGGTCCGGCGCGGCCCCGACCGTGACGGCACCGCGCGTGAGCTCTGCCGGCGCTGCGAGCACGAGTGCGGCTGGGCGGTTCTGTCGATGCTGATCCGGCTCGGCGACGACGCCCTGCGGCGGGCGCTGTTCGACGAGTTCCTCCGCGTCCTCGATGAGAAGCGCTTCGGCGACACCAGGATGGCGCAGGCCTGGGCGGTCACGTACGTGCTGCGCGAGCAGGTGTCCACCGTTCTGCCGCTGGTCGTGGAGGCGTTGCGCGGCGAACGGGTGGCCTCGCTCCGCCCGGACGGTTCCGGCGGACGAGGCAGCGAACTGGGCGTGACGCTCACCCAGGAGGCCGCCAGCAGCGTGGCCTCGGCGTTTCTGGCGCTGACCACGGGTGACCCCCGGGACTCCCCGCACGTGGTGCCGGTCCTCGAACGCTGCCTGCATCGCTGGGACCTGAAGGGGCGTTTCATCGAAGCGCTGGCGCGCTACAACACCGCCGAGGTGGAGAGGATTCTCGTCACGTTCGGCACCAGGACGCTGGAGACCCGTGACGATCTCGAGTGCCTTCGCTACCTGGCGCAGGGGCTCGCCCGGCTGGAGAAGACTCCCGAGCTGCTCGGCCTTCTGGAGCGCATCGCGGCCGACGAGGACGTGGACCCGGTGACGCGTCGCCGTGCGTACCACGCGCTCGCCCGCCTGGACGGACGGGCCGAACCCGTACGCGACGAGGAGGAGATCATCTATGGCCTGCGCATCGACGACGACCGCGGGTCGTACTCCGACTGGGACGTCGTCCGGGAGTACGCCACCTATGTGCATGATCAGGCGACGATCGGCAGGCGATCCTTCAGCCCGGCGATCTGCCGCGCTTTGATCGGATCGCTCCTGCACGAACATGTCTACGTCCGTATCCCTGCGGCCGGGGCACTGGGATGCTTCGATGATCCCATGGCCCGTGACGCGCTGCTCGACCAGCTGCTCCGCGACGTGCTGCCCACCGAGATCCGCGAGGCGAGTCTGGACGCGCTGAAGCGGCAGTTCGACCGGATCCACGATCATGAGGCACGGCAGGCGTTCCGGTTCTCGCTCCTGTACGCGGCGAAGACCGCCCTGGAGAGAGGGTCGGAGCGGGTCGCCGCGGACCTGGTCGAGCTGGCCACCGCCACACCGCAGTGGATCGTCACGCCCGGCGCCCTGGAGGCGACGGCTCCGGACGGCGGCCAGGTCCACCTGAGCGTCGACGTGTCGGACGGCCCGGGTGTGTCGTCGTTCGTGCAGGACAGGCTCGCCGCGCTCGGGCACATCCCCACCGGTCCTGATCTGGAGACGAAGTACCGCTTCGCCGCGTTACGCGGGGGCGGCGCGGTCGAGGCGTCTCTGGTGCCCACGACCTGGAGCGCGTCGAACCGGTTCCACAGGGCGGTGCAGCAGGACCCTGCGTGGATCAGCCACAGGCCGGACGGGTCGTGGCTGCTCCCCCTGCCCTTCGGCGAGGACGTGCTGCCCGGAGTCGCCGTCGTCCACGCGGTGATCCTGACATCCGACCGCCAGGTCGTTCTCGCCCAGCGCAGCGACAAGGTCGGATACTCGCCGCTGCACTGGTCGGCCAGTTTCGAGGAGCAGCTCAACGAGCGGGATTTCTCCCGCGAGGAGAACCCGTTCCTTCACGCCGCCCGTCGCGGATTCCGCGAGGAGTTCGGCTGCGAGGTGGAGGAACGGCAGGCCATCCCCCTGACGACGCTCATGCAGATCGACCTGCTCAACCTCGGAGTGGTCGTCCTGCTGCTCCCCGACCTGACCGGAGCCCAGATCCACGAGCACTGGCGGTCGCGGGCGAAGGACGACTGGGAAGCCAGGGACGTGCGGTGGCTACCGGTTGACGCCCTCCTCGACGGTGTCGGGCGCGAGCCGTTCACTCCGCTGCACTGCACCTCCGAACTGCGCTGTCAGGCGCTGGCCCGATGGCTACGACGCGACCCGGCCGGGGAGTAGCACCGTAGCGGGATGACCAACCGCCCCGGAGAGATCCGACGAATCTTGCGTGTGGGAAATGTGAACGTTTCAGTCTGTTGGTCTTAATGGTCCAGTTCGCTTGGGTTGGGGTGGGGTTCATCGTTGTTCGTGACTTGCGGGTGGGGGATCGTGAGCGGCCGGATGCACCTGAACCTGAGGAGGAAAACGTGCATACGCTCCCCCGCACATTGCTCCGAAGTCTGCTCGCGGCTGTGGGCGCTCTGCTGCTGCTCGCAACCGCGCTGGTCTCGCCCGCGTCGGCGCACGGGTCGGTGAGCGACCCGCCGACCCGGAACTACGGCTGCTGGCAGCGCTGGGGCAGCGACTTCCAGAATCCGCAGATGGCCACGCTGGACCCCATGTGCTGGCAGGCCTGGCAGGACGACGCGCAGGCCATGTGGAACTGGAACGGGCTGTACCGCGACGGCGTCGGCGGCAACCACCAGGCGGCCGTGCCCGACGGGACGCTCTGCAGCGGCGGCAACACCTGGGACGGGCGGTACTCGTCGATGGACGTCCCCGGGGCGTGGAAGACGGTCGACAAACCCGCCCGGTTCACGCTGAACCTGCTCGACCAGGCCATTCACGGCGCGGACTACATCCGCGTGTACGCGACGAGACAGGGCTTCAATCCGAAGACCCAGCGGTTGCGCTGGAGTGACCTGGAGCTGGTCGGGCAGACGGGGCGGGTCGCCACCGGGGCCGTGACCCCAGTGCAGGTGAACGCGCCGAACCGGTCCGGCCATCACATCGTGTTCACGATCTGGCAGGCCAGCCACTCCGACCAGTCGTACTACTTCTGCAGCGACGTGAACTTCACGGGCTCGAACCCCTCCCCCACACCCACCCCGACGCCGACCCCGACGCCGACGCCAACCCCCACGCCTACTCCGACCCCGACCCCGTCCCCGACGCCCACTCCGACGCCCAACCCCGGGCAGGGATGCTCGGCCACGTACCGGATCGTGAACTCGTGGAACGGCGGGTTCCAGGCCGACGTCCGCGTGGTCGCCGGGTCGGCGGCGATCTCCGGGTGGACGGTGAACTGGACGTACACCGGCGGGGAGGCCGTCAGCTCCGTGTGGAGTGCGACGGTGACGAGTAGCGGGTCCGCGGTGACGGCGCGGAACGTGTCGTACAACGGCTCGCTCGGCGCGGCGGCCGCGACGACGTTCGGGTTCCTCGGGACCGGTACGCCCGGGGCCACGCCGGCGTTGACCTGCCGTACCGCCTGATCAACTGGTCATCCGCGCCCGCCGGCCGTCGGGGCGGGCGGGCGCGGACGGTCATGAGCGGTCGTCGGGCCGGCGTACGCGGCGGACGATCTCGGTGTGGTCGGCCGCCGGAGGCAGGTGGTCGGCCGCGTCCGCCCAGAGCGCGACGGCCGCGCCGCCGAGCCGGGGCGGGACGCCGGTGGCCTCGACGAGTTCCACCGCGATGCGCATGTCCTTGAGCATGAGCCGGAGCGCGAAGCCCGAGTCGAAGGTGCCGGGCAGCACGAAGTTCGGCCACTTGTTCTCGGTGGAGCCGCTGCGGCCGCTCGACCCGTTCACGGCCGCCAGCATGGTCTCGGGTTCGAGGCCGAAACGCTCGCCGGCCAGCAGCGCCTCCGCCGTGATGAGCAGGTGGGTGGCGGACATCAGGTTGTTGAGCGCCTTCAGCGCGTGCCCGGAGCCGGCGGGGCCCAGCCGGAGCACCCGGCCGCCCAGCGTCTCCAGGATCGGGCGCACCCGGGCGACGTCGCCGGGTTCGCCGCCGGCCATGACGGTGAGGGTGCCGTCGGCCGCGCCTTTGACGCCGCCGGAGACGGGCGCGTCGACCAGGCGCACGTTCCGTTCGGCGGCGCGCGCCGCCAGGTCGCGGGTGCGCAGCGGCTGCGAGGAGCCCATGTCGATCACGATGGTGCCGGGCGCGAGGGCGGCGAGCAGGCCCGCGCCGTACAGGACGGACTCGACGGCGTCGGAGTCGGGGAGCATCAGGACCACCGCGCCGGCGTCCTCGGCGACCTCCGTCACGTCCGGTCTGACGTCGATGCCGGGGGCGGACGTCACGGCGATGTCGTACGCGCGGACGCGGTAGCCGGCGGCGGCCAGGCGGGAGGCCATGGGCAGGCCCATGTTGCCCAGCCCCACGAATCCGACCGTGGTGAGGGCGGCCGTCACTTGACCGCCACTCCCTGTTCGCGCAGCTCGTTCAGGGTGCGCTCCGCGATGCGGAAGGACTCCAGGGCGGCGGGCGCGCCGACGTAGACGGCGGCCTGGAGCAGGACCTCCTGGATCTCCGCCTCGGTGACGCCGTTGGCGACCGCGCCGCGCACGTGCACGGCGAACTCGTGGCCCCGGTTGAGCGCGGTGAGCATGGCCAGGTTGAGCATGCTGCGGACGCGCGGCTCCAGGCCCTCCCGGGTCCAGATCTCGCCCCAGCAGTACTCGGTGACCAGCTCCTGGACCGGGCGGCTGAAGTCGCTCACCGCGGCGAGGGAGCGTTCGACGTGCTCCGCGCCGAGGACCTTCTTGCGCATCTCCAGGCCGGCTTCGAAACGTTCGGGGTTCATCGTGGTTCCTCGGTGGTGTGGGCGGCTGCGTAGTCCGCGTCGTCGACCTCTCCGTACCAGCGGGTAGGGCCGATGGAGATGGCGGTGTGGGTCATGAGGGTGGTCTCGGTGGCGCCGTGCCAGTGGCGTTCGCCCGGCGGGACCCAGACGGTGTCGCCGGGCAGCAGCGGGTGGGGTGTGCCGCCTTCCGCGCACACCCAGCCCTGGCCGGCGAGCACCTGGAGGATCTGGCCGTTGGTGTGCTCGTGCCAGTGGGTACGCGCGCCGGGGGTGAACGTCACGACGTTGATGGTGGTGCCGTCGGTCGTGGGCAGGACCGAGTCGGCCCAGACCGTGCCGGCGAAGGTGTCCGACTTGAGGGCGGACGCGGTGCCCTCGGCGTGGCCGCGCACGATTCTCATGGTCAGCTCTCCTTCGGTGGTTCGTGCAGGCGGACGCCGCCGGCGATGTCGCCGATCGCGTCCACGACGCGGTTGCTGATCTGGTTCGCGTACCCGAGGTTGGCGGCGAGGCCGAAGCTGGCGAGCGGGCCGGCCGCGTTCAGCGCCGGTACGCCGAGGCCGCGCAGGTGGTCGACGTAGAGGACCACGTCCTTGGTCATCAGGGCGGAGGTGAGGCCGCCCTCCAGGTAGTCGCCCTCGACGATGTGCGGGAAGCGGTTGGCGGTGGCCCAGTTGGCGCCGCTGGAGGAGTTGAGCACGTCCAGGAGCGTGCGCAGGTCCAGGCCGGCCTTGCGTGCCGCGACCATGACCTCGCTGGTGGCGGCCAGGCTGACCGCGTTGAGGAAGTTGTTCAGCAGCTTGGCCGAGTGGCCGGCGCCGGACGGCCCCATGGGGAAGACCTTCGCGGCGAACGGGGCCAGCGTGGGGCGCACCCGCTCCAGGGCGTGTTCCTCGCCGCCCACCATGAGGGTCAGCGTGCCGCGCTCGGCGGCGGCCGCTCCGCCGGAGACGCCCGCGTCCAGGTAGGCGGCGTCGCGGGCGGCCAGGGCGGCGGCGATCCGCCGGGTCGAGTCGGGGGCCGCGGTGCTGAGGTCCACGACGATCTGGCCGGGCCCGGCGTGGGCGAGCACGCCGTCCGGGCCGAGCACGACGGCCTCCACGGCGCGGCTGTCGGGCAGCGAGAGCAGGATCTGGTCGCTCTCGCGGGCGACCTCGGCGACGCTTGCGGCGGGCGTCGCGCCGGCCCGTTCCGCCGCGCCCGCCGCCGGGTCGTACCCGAGGACGGGGTGGCCCGCGTCGACGAGGCGGCGGGCGATCCGGCCGCCCATGTTCCCGAGGCCGATGAAGCCGATCCTGGTCATCGGGCCTTCTCCTCGATCACGCGGGCCGCCGCGTCGACGGGGCCCGGATCCCAGGCGCCCGCGCCGCCGCCGGGCCGTACGGTGTTCACCCAGGCGGAGCCGCCGTCCACGGAGAGCACCTCGCCGTTCACGTACGACGCGTCGTCGCTGAGCAGGTACGCGACCGCGGCGGCGACCTCGTCGGGGGTGCCGGTGCGCCGCTGCGGAACGGTGGTGCCGCGCCGGTGCAGGTCGTCGCCCGCGCCGCCGACCGCGCCGGAACCCGCGAACAGGCCGGTCGGCACGAGGCCGGGCGCGACGGCGTTCACCCGTACGCCCTGGGGCCCGCCGTACATGGCGGCGCCGCGCATGACGCCGAGCACGCCGTGCTTGGACGACTCGTACGGCAGCAGGTCGTGGCTGCCGCGCAGGCTGGCGATGGAGGCGGTGATGACGATGGCGCCGCCGCCGCCCTGCGCCGCGTACCTGCGGAAGGCGCCGCGCACGCCGAGGAAGACGCCGCGCAGGTTGACCGCGACGACCCGGTCGAAGTCCTCGATGGCGATGTCGGGCAGCCGGTCGAAGGTGCCGACCACGCCCGCGTTCAGATGGTGCAGGTCGACCCGGCCGAACCGGTCCGCGGCCGCGGCCAGGTACGCCTCGGTGTCGTCCTCCCGCGACACGTCGGCCCGCACCGCCAGCGCGGGCCCGGGCAGCTCCGCCGCCACCTGCCGGGCGGCCTCCTCGGTGATGTCCACGACGACCACCGACGCGCCCTCCCGGGACAGCCGTCTCGCCGTGGCCGCGCCGATACCGGACCCCGCGCCGGTCACCACGGCGACCGCGCCCTCGAATCTCCCGCTCAAGCCTCGCTCCTCGATTCTCATGTCAGCCCACCCGTACGGCGAAGCCGGGATCGCCCGCGTCCCAGGACGTGAACCGGGTCAGTACGGCGGGATCGTGCCCCGCGACCACGGCTCCGCCCGAGCCGGCGGCCAGCTCCCGCACGGTGTCGAAGCCCCGGTACATGCCCGTCAGGTCGGCGAAGACCGCGAACGGCCGGTCCAGGTCGAGCTCCTCGTAGTAGTGCACGGCGTCGGAGGCGAGCAGCACCGGCCCGTCCTCGCCGTCCACCAGCACGACGAGCTGACCGGGGGTGTGGCCGCCGACCTCGGCCAGTTCGACGCCGGGGGCCACCGGGTGCCGGTCGCGGATCCGGGTGACCCGGCCCTCGGCGTCGAGCCGGCGCAGCGCGTCGATGTCGGCGGGCTCGGTGGCGTGCGCGAACTGGGGGCGGCGGCCGTACCGGCCGGTCCAGAAGGTCAGTTCCCGGTCGCTGATGACGATCTCGGCGCGCGGGAGCAGGCCGACCTGGCCGGCGTGGTCGTAGTGGGCGTGGGTGACGACCACGGTGTCCACGTCCTCGGCGGCGACGCCGAGCCGGGCGAGCGCGTCTGGCAGGGCGCACAGCGTGACCCGGCCGCGGCGGTCGCCGACCTCGGGGGCGAAGCCGGTGTCCACCATGATGGTCCGGCCGCCGCCGCGTACCAGCCAGAAGTAGTAGTCCATGCGGACGCCGCGGTCGGGTTCTCCGTACATCGGGTGGAGGGCGTACATCTCGCTCGCCCGCGCCTCGCGAGTCGCGTAGCGGACGGCGAGCACCTCGTAACTCACCTCGTAACTCATGGCATCACCGGTAGATCAGGGCCGACCGGGGCAGGGTCCGGCACAGCAGGTAGTAGACGAAGTGGGTGCGGGGCCACTGGGTGACGTTCGCGCCCGAGGACGAGTGGTAGTAGTTGTTGCAGCCGGAGTTCATCGCCGACGCGTGCTTGTCCAGCTGGCTGTCCAGCCAGCGCACGTGGCGTTCCAGCGCGGCCGGCCGGGTGTCGACCAGCGTGGCGCCCGTGCGCAGCACCTTCCGGATGGCCCGCACCGCCACCTCGGCCTGCCGTTCGAGCTGGGCGATGATGGAGAAGCCGCCGTTGGTGTTCGGGCCGTACAGGATGAAGAAGTTGGGGAAGCCGGGCACGGTGGCGCCGAGGAAGGCGCGCGGGCGGTCGCCCCAGAAGTCCTGGATGTCGGTGCCGTGCCGTCCGGTCAGGGTGAACTGGGACAGGAAGCGGGTCGGCTGGAAGCCGGTGCTCAGGATGAGGACGTCCGCCTCGTGCTCGACGCCGCGGGCGTCGACGACCCCCTTGGGCGTGACCTCCTTGATCGCCTGCGGGACCAGTTCGACGTTGTCCCGGTTGAGGGCGGGATAGAAGCCGCTGGCGTAGATCGGGCGTTTGCAGCCCCACGGGTAGGACGGCGTCACCGCGTCACGCACCACGGGGTCGTGGATCGCGCCGGCGATGTAGCGCAGGCACAGCTCACGCATCCGGCCCTGGTCCCGCCCGCCCAGGTCGTACGCCTTGAAGCGGCGGCCGGACCGGAAGAACAGCATGAGCCGGTAGAGCCGGCGCAGTGCCGGGAAACGCCGGAAGCGGGCGCGTTCCGCCGGGGTGAACGCCCGCTCGCCCTTGGGCTCCACCCAGCCGGGCTCGCGCTGGAAGACCTGGAGCCGTCCGGCGTCCGGGGCGATGGCCGGCACGATCTGCACCGCGGTCGAGCCGGTGCCGACAATGGCGACCCGCTTGCCGGTCAGGTCCGCCTCCTCGTCCCACCGGGAGGTGTGGAAGCTGACGCCCTCGAACTCGTCCAGCCCCGGCCAGTCGGGGTAGCGCGGCACGCTCAGCAGCCCGACGGCGCTGATGACGAACCGGTACGGCCGCTCCTCGCCGTCGCTGGTACGCACCAGGTAGGACCCGGCCGCCTCGTCCCAGGTGACCGACTCCACCCCGACGCCGAAGCGGAAACGGTCCCGCAGCCCGTACTGGTCGATCACGGACTCGGCGTAGTCGCGCAGCTCCGGCTGGGTGGCGTGGGTGCGCGGCCAGTCGCGCGGGGCGAAGGAGAAGGAGTAGGCGTGGGAGGGGATGTCCACCTCGCAGCCGGGGTAGCGGTTGTCCCACCAGGTGCCGCCTGGGCCGGGCGACCGCTCGAAGACGGTGAAGTCGCCGATTCCGGCCTTGAGCAGTTTGACCGCCGCGGCGATGCCGCCGAAGCCGCCGCCGATGATCGCGACGGTCGCTGACTGGTTCCCGGGCATGGCGCTCACTCCGGCGGCGTGACGCCGAAGACGGCGAGCTGCGTGGCCGTGAGCAGGTAGTAGCCGATGAGCACGGTGATCTCGAAGAGTCCTTCGGCCCCCAGCAGGGCGACGGTCCTGTCGTAGGTCTCGTCGTCCAGCTCGCCCGTCTCGATGAGGGTTCCCGTCACCTCGTACGCGACGAGTTCCCGCTCGTCGGTCAGGCCCGGGTCGCGTCCCGCGCACAGGTCCTCGATCTCGGTCCCGGTGAGCCCGGCGCCGGGCGCGGAGAGGCGGTGGGCGTACTTCTCGTACGGGCTGTCACGGTGATGGGCGACCCGGAGCGTGACGATCTCCCGGATCCGGTGGCTGACCGACAGGTCGAACCGGATGGCCGCGCCCAGCTTCTCGAACGCCTCCCCGATGGGCGGGCTGAGCAGCCACGCGTTGGTGGGCCCCGTCAGCCGTCCCGCCTCGTCGACCAGCGGGTACGGCTGCGGCCTGCCGACCCGGCGGCCGTTGGTCAGCCGGTCGTAGACCACCCGCTGCCGCTCGTCCAGGTCGGCCACCTCGAACAGCCTGAGCCTGCTCATCGGGCCTCACCCGATTCGGGCTGCTCGGGCATCGGGTAGTCGGCGGCGTTCAGCACCCAGCCGTCCATCTTCGAGAAGTCCATCCGGGGCGGCGAGAAGATGTCGATCAGGTGGTTGACGCCCTCGCCGGTCGCCTGGCTGGTGTGCAGCGCCGGCGGCGGGATGATCGTGAGCGACGGGCTGCCGACGGGCTCGTGCTCGTCCGCGCGCCACTCGCTCAGGTCGGTGGTCCACGGCCAGCGCAGGTGGTGCACGTAGTCGCCTTCGAGGACCAGCGAGCACTGCTCGAAGTCGTCGTGGAAGTGCGGGGACATGCGGGTGGTGTCGCGCGGCCCGGTGCGCGGGTGGATGTAGTTCACCATGAAGGTCGAGCAGCGGAAGAGCCGGAAGGGCGGCTCGGCCAGGCCGGGCACGTCCAGGTCGTAGGTGCGCAGGCGGGGGCCGCCGACCGGCTCCGGCCAGGCGGCCAGCGGCGCGACGGCCGGGTGCGGCCGCTCGTAGGACTCCTCGTTGGCGGCCCTGGCCTGCGGGGGCGCGGTCCGGGCCGTGAAGATCGTGATGACGCGGCCGCTGCCGCTGAGGCGTACGGTGCCCGCCCGCGCGGGGATAAAGGTAAGCGTGCAGCCGGGGACCTCGGTGGTCTCCCCGCCGATGGTGACGAACGCGGTGGTGGAGCGCTCCGGCATCAGCACGGCGCACTCGTCGGCGTGTTCGCCGGAGTCCCCGGGCAGGGGGAACCCGGTCTCGCCGGCCAGGTCGGTGTAGCCGATGACGAGGTGCTGGCTGCGGCCGTACCAGGTACGGGTGCCGCCGTCGGTTACGACCGGGGGCAGCGCGTAGAACTTGACGTGGTCGGCGGCGGCGCCGGGGCCGGTCGGCGTCGCCGTGGCGGTCGCTCCCGGGAGCGCGGAACGCGCGTCGCTCGGGTCGTAGGGCATGGGGGTGCTCTCCTCTTACTGGTTTGGCCGGTCTTACTGATCGGGCCGGGTGGGTCAGTCGCGGGCGGTCAGGGGAAGGGGGCCGGCGGCGCGGCGGAGCTCGGCCGCCGCCTGGCCGAAGATGCTCGCGTCGTTGCTGATCATGACGAAGGAGAAGCCCTGCCGGGCCGCCTCCCGCGCGGCCGCCGCGTCGCGGGCCGCGGTGCCGCACGGCAGGCCGCGGGCCTTCGCCCCCGCGAGCAGCCGGTCGACGTGCCCCCGCAGGACGGGGTCGTCGGCGGGCAGGCCGGTGGAGAGCGTCAGGTCGCCCATGCCGAGGAAGACGGCGTTCAGGCCGGGGGTGTCGAGGATCTTCTCGGCCTCCTCCAGCGCGCCCAGGTCCTCCAGCTGGGGGATGCGCAGGGTCTCCTGGTCGCCGCGCCGCAGGTACTCGGCGGTGCCGTCCAGCCCCCAGGCGCCGGCCCTGGAGGTGGTGCCCAGGCCCCGGGTCCCGGCCGGCGGGAAGATCATGCCGCCGATGGCGCGCTCGGCGTCGTCCCTGCTGGTGACGTGCGGCACCAGGATCCCGTCGGCGCCGATGTCGAGCACGCGCTGCAGGTGGCTGCCGCCCGCGTCGGGCACCCGGACCAGGACGTGCAGGCCGAGGCCCTGGGCGACGACGGCGGCCCGGTAGGCCGACTCCAGACCCATCGGGCTGTGCTCCATGTCGACCACGACGAAGTCGAAGCCCGCGCGGGCCAGCAGTTCGACGGTCTCCAGAGCCGGGATCTTGATCCAGGTGCCGGCCAGGCACCGGTCGGCGTGGCGGATCCGTTCGAGCATGCGCATGGAGGTCTCCCGTCGATCATTGAATTCTGTTATCCGGGATGTGAATCCTGGATAGCAGGATGTCGTGACCGTAGGCTCCTGTGGTCAATCGCGTCAAGAGCCACATTTCACCCCAAAGTGTTACGGGAGAAATGTGCTGGAAACCTTGACGGGCCCCGAATGACGTGGCTTACAGTCCGGCGTATCGGATTAGTGGACGGCCACCCCGTACTCCGGGACAGCAAACCGGCAAGGGCGGGACGGCCATCGGACGGGAGGACCCGCGCAGTGGCATCCGAGGAGAGCAGGCCCTCGAAAGAAGGGCTGGACATCCCCAGCGGCGACATCCAGGTGGTGGCGCGGGTCGTGCAACTGCTGCGGCTGCTCGGCGAGACCGGGAGCATCGACCTGGTCTCGGCGGCGCAGGAGCTGAGGGTCGGCAAGTCGACGGCCCACCGCTACCTGGCCTCCATGGAGAACCACGGGCTGCTCCAGCGCCGCAACCGCAACCGGTACGAGTTCGGCACGCTGCTCGCCGAACTCGGCACGATGGCGCTGTCCCGGCTCGGCGTGGTGAACCTGGCCCGCCCCGTGATGGAGCAGGTCAGCAACCGGGTCAGGCACACCGTCGTGCTCTCCATCTGGAACGGCCGCTGCCCGGTGGTGGCCCAGGTGCACGAGGACAGCAGCCGTACCGCGCACGTCGTCATCCGGGTCGGCAGCACGCTGCGGACCGGGACCGCGCAGGACTGCGTGTTCCGCGCCTTCGAGGACGAGTCCTTCCACCGGCGGTACGCCGACCGGCGGGCGGAGCTCGTCAACGAGCCGGTCGACGGCCTGGAGGAGGTGCGCAGGACCGGGGTCGCCATCCGGTCCAGCTCCTCGGAGGGCGTACGGGCGGTCGCCGTGCCCGTCCGGGACGCCGACGGCATGGTCGTCGCCACCCTGGCCGTGGTCGGCGTGACGTCCCTGGTGCCGGAGGAGGACGACAGCGACGTCGTGATGGTCCTGCGCGACGGCGCGCGGGCGATCACCCAGGCGCTGCGGGCCTCGCTCGAAGTCACGGGCGACTAGCAGCGCCCATATCAGCGCCCACAGATGAACGGGTGGCGGGGGCGAACCCGAGATCAACCCGCGCCTCCCCAGGAGCGTGGAGATCCTCGCTCGAGAAAGGCAAGAACAATGAGGCACAGACACCTACGCTCCCTGCTGACGGCCGGCGCGCTCCTCGCCGCCACGGCGGCCTGCGGCGGCGGAGCCACGACAGACGCGTCCGCGGAGAAGACCCTGACCTGGGCGAGCACCGGCGGCCAGTTCCAGGAGGACGAGAAGAAGGCGCTCCAGGAGCCGTTCACGGCCAAGACGGGCACCACGTTCGTCAACGTCAGCCCCGCCGACCCGGCCCAGGTGAAGGTCATGGTCGCCGCCGGCAGGACCGAGTGGGACCTGGCCAACATGAGCTGGATCTACGCGGGCGCGTACTGCGGTGAGCTGTACGAGAAGCTCGACGACCCCGGCCTGGACCGGGCGAAGTTCCCCCCGGGCACCACCCACGACTGCTTCGTCCCCACCTACCGGTACGCCAACGTCTTCAGCTACAACGCCGACGACTACCCCAATGACCCGCCCACGAAGATCGAGGACTTCTTCGACCTGAAGCGGTTCCCCGGCAAGCGCATCGTCCAGGACTACCCCAAGAACGGCCTGCTGGAGGCCGCGCTGGTCGCCGACGGCGTCGCCCCCGACCAGCTCTACCCGCTGGACGTGGAGCGGGCGTTCCGCAAGCTCGACACGATCAAGTCGTCCCTGGTCTTCGCGCCCAGCTACGGCGCCGTCCAGCAGATGCTGGTGGACCGCCAGGGCTCCATGGTGATCACCGTGACCGCCCGCTCGATCGTGACCGCCCAGAGCGGCGCGAACCTGAAGGCGGTCTGGGACTTCACCACCACCGACATCGGCGCCCTGGTGATCCCCAAGGGCGCGCCGCACAAGGCGCTGGCCCAGCAGGGCATCATCTTCGTCACCGAGCCGGCCCAGGCCAAGGCGTACGCCGAGCTGACCGGCACCGCCCCCGCGCGCGCCGACGTGGACATCTCCACCATCAACTACAACGACGTGCAGAAGGCCTTCAACGCCTTCCTGCCCGACCGCGGCCGGCTCGCCGAGCAGGACAAGCCGTGGTGGATCGCCAACACCGACGACGTCGTGAAGCGCTGGACGAGCTGGAAGGTCAGCTAGCCGATGCCGGCCGTCACCACTGTCTCCGCCCCGCTCCGGACCGGCCTCTCGCCGGCCGGGCGGCGGCGGGCCGCGGGCCTGCTGCTCCTGCTGCCCGCGCTGGTCGCGCTGACGCTGTTCTTCCTGCTGCCGATGCTGAGCATCCTGCTGGACAGCGTCACCGACCCCGAACCCGGCCTGGCCAACTACGTCTCGCTGTTCACCGACGGCTACACGCTCCGGGTGCTGGGGCGCACGCTGCTGGTGGCGCTCCTGGTCACGGTGGCCGGGCTCGTGCTGGCCTACCCGTACGCGTACCTGATGACCCTGGCCGGGCCGGCGCTGCGGGCCGTGATGGTGACGGTCGTGCTGGTGCCGTTCTGGACGAGCATGCTGGCGCGCAACTTCGCCTGGATGGTCCTGATGCAGGACGGCGGCGTGGTGCAGGGCTTCTTCCGCCTGCTCGGGCTGGGCGAGGTCACGCTGCTGGGCACCACCACCGCGGTGACCATCTCGATGACCCAGGTGCTGCTGCCCTTCATGGTGCTGCCGATGTTCAGCGTCATGCAGCAGATCGACCGGCGGCTGCTGCTGGCCGGGCAGAGCCTGGGCGCGAGCCCGTTCGGCTCGTTCCGCAAGGTGTTCTTCCCGCTCTCGCTGCCCGGCGTCGCCGCCGGGGCCTCGCTGGTCTTCGTGCTGGCCCTCGGCTTCTACGTGACGCCCGCGCTGCTCGGCTCGCCGCAGAGCGCGCTGATCGCCCAGGTCATCAGCGTACGCACCCGGGATCTGCTCGACTTCGGGGGCGGCGGCGCGATGGGCGTCTTCGTCCTGGTCGTCACGCTGGCCGTGCTGGGCGCCAGCCGGCGGCTCACCGGTCCGGGCGCGGCCGTCGGCGCGGCCCACGTCATGGCGGGAGGCGACCGATGAGGCCGCGCCTGTGGTTGAAGATCGTCGGGATGCTGGTCGGGCTCTTCCTGACCGTGCCGACGCTGGTGGTGCTCCCGATGAGCTTCTCCTCGGCCAGGACCTTCCGGTTCCCGCCGGAGGGCTGGACGCTGGAGTGGTACGAGCGCCTGTTCACCTCGCCGGAGTGGACCACCGCCATCCTGAACTCGCTCCAGGTGGGGCTGGTCACGACGGCGCTGGCCACCGTGCTCGGCACCGCGGCGGCGATCGGCGTGACCCGGCTGGGCGAACGCGGCCGGGGGTTCGCCGTCGGCTTCCTGCTCTCGCCGATCATCATCCCCAACATCCTGATCGCCCTGGTGATCTTCTCCGCCTTCCTGCGGCTCGGCATGACCGGCAGCCTCTTCGGCATCGCGCTGGCGCACACCGCCCTGGCGCTGCCGTTCGTGGTGATCGCGGTCACGGCCCGGCTGCAGGGCATGGACCCGGCGCTGCAGAAGGCGGGCGGCAGCCTCGGGGCCGCGCCGTTCGCGGTCTTCCGCAAGATCACCCTGCCGCTGGCGCTGCCGGGCGTGCTCTCCGGCGCGGTCCTGGCGTTCGTCATCTCCTTCGACGAGGTCGTGATCTCGCTGTTCCTGCAGTCGCCCACGGCCCTCACCCTCCCCGTACAGATGTTCAACAGCGTGACCGTGCAGATCGACCCGACCATCTCCGCGGCGTCCAGCCTGATGGTCCTGGTGGTCAGCGTGCCCATCCTGCTCGCGCAGGTGATCGGCGCGCGCCGGCGGAACGCAGGAAGGCAGCGATGACCACTCCCCCCTCCGACAGCGGCCGGATAGAACTGACAGACCTCTGCAAGCGGTACGGCTCGGGCCCGCTCGTCGTGGACAACGTGACCATCGACATCGCCTCCGGCGAGTTCGTCACTCTGCTCGGCCCCAGCGGCTCGGGCAAGACCACCACGCTCAACATGATCGCCGGGTTCACCGAGGTCACCTCGGGCCGGATCCGGCTCGGCGGGCGCGACATCGCGCCGCTCCCGCCGCACAAGCGCGACTTCGGCATGGTCTTCCAGAACTACGCGCTCTTCCCGCACATGACCGTGGCGCAGAACGTGGCCTTCCCGCTGCGCGAGCGCAAGGTCCCCAAGGCCGAGATCGCCCGGCTGGTGGCGCGGACGCTGGAGCTGGTGGACCTGGCCGACAAGGGCGGCCGGCGTCCCGACGAGCTGTCCGGCGGCCAGCAGCAGCGGGTGGCGCTGGCCAGGGCCGTCGTCTTCTCGCCCAGCGTGCTGCTGCTGGACGAGCCGCTCAGCGCTCTGGACCGCAAGCTCAGGCAGAGCCTCCAGCAGGAGATCAAACGCCTGCACGCCGAGCTCAAGCTCACCTTCGTCTTCGTCACCCACGACCAGGACGAGGCGATGTCCCTCTCCGACCGCATCGCCGTCTTCAACGAGGGCCGGGTCGAGCGTGTCGGCACCCCCGCCGACCTCTACCGCGACCCCGGCACCCGGTTCGTGGCCCGGTTCCTGGGCGAGTCCAACCTCTTCGCCGGGCAGGTACGGCCGGGCGGCGTCTACGAGTGGGGCGGCCACAAGTGGGCCCTGCCCGCGGCCGACGGCTCGCCGGAGCGCGACCTGGTGGTACGGCCCGAGCGGCTGCGCGTCGCCGCCTCCTCCGCCGACGTGCCCGGCGAGGCCAACCAGGTGCCCGCGACGGTGACCGGGCTCTCCTTCCAGGGCACCCACCAGCGGATCGAACTCGACTACGGGGACGGCGTCACGGGCACCGCCGTGCTCTCCCCCGACGCGCCGGGCGCGGACCTGCGTCCCGGCACCGGGGTCACCGCCTACTGGGACCCCGCCCACCAAGTCCTCGTAACCCGAAACTGACCACTTTTTCGCGATTTATCCAGATTTATTTGTAAGGAGCACACATGACTGCCTCCCTGCTCGATCCTGAGCTGGACGGCGACCGGAACCACGCCGACCCGGAGGCCGACGCCCTGCTCGCCGGGGCCGTGGACCTGCACCAGCACCCCGGCCCCAGCCCGTTCCCCCGGCGCATGAGCATCCTGGACGCGGCGCGGGACGCGGCCGGCGCCGGGTTCCGGGCCATCGTCGCCAAGTCGCACCACCACAGCATGGTCACCGACATCCTGGCCCTCGGACCGGCCGGCCTCGACGAGCTGCCCATCGCGGTGCGCGGCGGCGTCGCGCTCAACAACTCCGTGGGCGGGCTCAACCCGTACGCGGTGGAGCTGGCGCTGCGCATGGGCGGCCGGGTGGTGTGGTTCCCCACCCTGTCGTCGGCCGCGCACATCGACCACCACGCCCACCACGACACCGGCTTCCCCACCCCCACCGTACGGCTGCGCGCCGACACGGTGATCTCCATCCTCGATGAGGACGGCCAGGTGCTGCCGGTGGTGCGCGAGATCCTTTCGGTGATCGCCGCCGAGCGGGCCGTGCTCACCTGCGGCCACCTGGGCGTCGAGGAGACGAGCAAGCTGATCGCGGCGGCCCGGCAGGAGGGCGTGGACCGCATCCTGGTGAACCACCCGTGCTTCGTGGTCGGCGCGTCCACGGAGCAGGCCGCGGAGTGGGCCCGCCAGGGCGCGCACATCGAGCACTGCCTGGTGATGTACTTCGGCCGCCCGGAGCGCCGCAGGGACCTCGCGGAGCTGCTGACCTTCATCAAGGCCGCGGGCCCCGAGCGGACCGTGCTCTCCTCCGACTCGGGCCAGAAGGCCAACCCGCTCCCGGTGACGCTCTTCCGGCGCGGCGCGCGCGGCCTGCTCGACGCCGGCCTCGCCGAGGACGACATCCGCCGCATGCTCGGCGCCAACGCCGCCGGACTGCTCTTCCCATGACCGCGACCTACGAGGTGCTGGCCATCCGGTACGGCACCCGCCCCTCCACCCGCGCCGAGATGTTCCTCAACCACCACGTCTACGGCGAACCGGACGGCCCGCTCGACCTGGACTTCTACTTCTGGGTGGCCAGGAACGACCGGCACACCGTCGTGATCGACACCGGGTACCGCACGAAGGGCGCCGCCCCCCGCAAACAGCGCGTCGAACTGGCCGAGCCGCTGGCCGCACTCGCCGCCTTGGGTGTGCGGCCCGAGAAGGTGCCGCAGGTCGTGGCCACTCACGCCCACTACGACCACATCGGCAACCTGCCCGCCTTCCCGGCCGCGGAGGTCGTCATCGGCCGCGCCGAGTTCGACTTCTGGACGGGCCCGTACGCGCGGCGCGGGCTGTTCGCCTTCCCCACCGAACCCGGCGACGTGGCCCACCTGGTGGCGCTCCGCGACGAGGGCCGGGCCACGTTCGCGGACGGCCCGCTCACGATCGCGCCCGGCATCGAGGTGATCCCCGTCGGCGGGCACACGCCCGGCCAGCTCGTCGTGGTGGTGTCCACCGAGTCCGGCCGGGCCGTGCTCACCTCCGACGCCGCCCACTTCTACGAGGAGATCGAGCGGGACCGCCCGTTCGTCTGGCTGACCGACCTGGCCGGGACGTACCGGGCGTACGAGGTGCTGCGCGAGCTGGGCGAGGCGCCCGGCAGCGTGATCGTCGCCGGGCACGACCCCGACGTGGTACGCCGGTTCCCGCTCCTGGACGGGGTGGCCGGCCTGGACGGTCTCGTCGCGCGGATCGCCTGACCGGGACCCCGAGGGGAGAGCGGAGAACATGACCGCAGCAGCCGGAAGGCACGCAGGGAAGGTCGCCGTCGTCACGGGCGGCGGCAGCGGCATCGGCGCGGCGAGCGCCCGCCGCCTGTCCCGGGAGGGAGCGAGCGTCGTGGTGGCCGACGTCGACGGCGAGGCCGCCGCCCGGGTGGCGCGGGAACTGCCGGGACCGGCGGCCCCGGTGGCCGCCGACGTCTCCACCGTGGCCGGGGTGGACGCCTACGTCGACGCGGCGGTGGAGCGGTTCGGGCGGATCGACCTGCACCACCTGAACGCCGGGGTGCTCGGCACCATGGCCCCGCTGCCCGACGTCGATCCGGCCGACTTCGACCACGTCATCGCGGTGAACCTGCGCGGACCCTTCCTGGGCCTGCGCGCCGCCTTCCGCCGCTACCGCGAGCAGGAGTCCGGCGGCGCGATCGTGGTCACCGCGTCCATCTCCTCGCTGCGCGGCGCCGCCGACCAGCTGCCGTACCAGACGTCCAAGCACGGGGTGCTCGGCCTGGTGCGCGGGGCGGCCATGTACGGCGGCCCGCGCGGCGTCCGGGTCAACGCGGTCGCCCCCGGGCTGATCCCCACCGCGATCTTCGGGGACCGGCTCGCGGGCGTGGAGCAGCGCGGCGGCACCGTCCCGATGCGGCGGGTCGGCACGGCCGACGAGATCGCCGGCGTCGTCGCGTTCCTGCTCGGCGAGGACGCCTCCTACATCACCGGGGAGGTCGTGTCCGCCGACGGCGGCGCGTTCATGGTCAACACGGTGACCCGGTCCGGCGGATCGGGCGCCTGGACCCCGCAAGACTGAGTGCACGAGAAAGGGACAACGATGGCGCTCACGCCACGCCAGCAGGAGATCAAGGACGAGTTCACCCGGGTGCGCGGCACGTGGGGGGAGGCGTGGGAGAGCATCCTGCGGCTCGACGCCGACTTCCTGGAGTCGTACCTGGGCCTGTCGTCCGTGCCGTGGCGCAGGGACGTGCTGGAACCGAAGATCAAGGAGTTCGTCTACATCGCCGCGGACGCCGCCGCCACGCACCTGTACACGCCCGGCATCCGCCAGCACGTGCGGGCCGCGCTGGCGCACGGGGCGACGGCCGAGGAGATCATGGAGGTGCTGGAGCTGACCAGCACCCTCGGCATCCACGCCGCCAACATCGGCGTGCCGCTGCTGCTGGAGGTGCTGGAGGAGGAGGGCCTGCGGACCGGGCCCGCCCCCCTCGACGAGCGCAGGGAGACGCTGAAGGCGGACTTCACCGAGCGCCGGGGCTACTGGCACTCCTTCTGGGACGGCCTGCTGGAGCTCGACCCCGACCTCTTCGAGGCGTACCTGGACTTCTCCGGCCTGCCCTGGCGCAAGGGCGTGCTGGAGCCGAAGATCAAGGAGTTCGTCTACATCGCCTTCGACGCCTCCGCCACCCACCTGTACGCCCCCGGCCTCAAGCTCCACATGCGCAACGCCGTCCGGTACGGCGCCACCGCCGAGGAGATCATGGAGGTGCTGGCCATCGTCAGCGTCATCGGCATCCACGCCGCGACCGTCGCCGCCCCGATCCTGGCCGAGGAACTGGCCTCCGGAACCTGAGACGTTCCTGACAGACTTGGTCCATGCGGATCCGCGTGGTCAAGGGGGACATCACCGACCAGCACGCCGACGTGATCGTCAACGCGGCCAACTCCTCGCTGCTGGGCGGCGGCGGGGTGGACGGCGCCATCCACCGGCGCGGCGGCCCGGCGATCCTCGCGGAGTGCCGTGAGCTGCGGGCCTCGGCGTACCGGGACGGGTTGCCGGCCGGGCAGGCGGTGGCCACGACGGCGGGCGAGCTGCGGGCGCGCTGGGTCGTCCACACGGTCGGCCCGGTGTACTCGGCTTCCGAGGACCGGTCGGCCCTGCTGGCGTCCTGCTACCGGGAGAGCCTGCTTCTCGCCGGGCGGCTGGGGGCGCGGAGTGTCGCGTTTCCGGCGATCTCCACGGGGGTCTACCGGTGGCCGCTGGAGAGCGCCGCCGAGATCGCCGTACGCGCGCTGCGCGCCGCCTCGGCCGAGGCGCGCGCGATCGACGATGTCCGGTTCGTGCTGTTCACGGAGGACGCGTACGCGGTCTTCGAGCGGGTGGTGACCGGCGACGAGAGCATCGCCGCCGGGCTGGCCGCCCACCCGGCGGAACGCTGGCACGCGCTGTTCGCGGCCGTGGACGCGCTCACACCGGCCGACCGCGAGGTCACCTGGGAAGGCGGGCGGGAGAACGCCGCCGGGGTGACGCAGCTGCCGTACCCGGTCTACGGCGAGGGGTTCCTGCGGGTGGTGCGCCTGCTCGGGGAGCTGGCCGTCGTGCCGTTCGACTGGCCCGGCTGGACCCGGGCCAGCCCGCTCTTCCCCGAGGGGCGCGGGCTGGCGGAGGCTCCGGTGGCCGACGCCTGCCGGCTGGCCACCGCGTACGTGCGCGGCGAGCGGTTCACCGACGGCGCCCTGGAGTCCGGCCTCCGGAACGGCGCGCTGGACGCGGTCGTCGAGCGGCTGCGGCGCTGGTTCGCCGAGGAGCGTCCCGGGCGCGGCGCGTCCTAGGGGCGGGCGGCCTCGATCAGGGCCTCGATCAGGCGGATGTCCTCGGTGCGCTCCGGGTGCCACTGCACGCCGACGGCGAAGCGGTGGCCCTGGAGCTCGATGCCCTCCACGATCTGGTCGTCGGCCCAGGCGACGGCCAGCAGGTTGGTGCCGAGGCGTTTCACGGACTGGTTGTGGGGCCCGGTGACCTCGGCGCGGTCGCCTATCGCTTTGCCGATCTTGCTGGAGACGCTGACGGTGACCGTGTGCCGCGCGGTGCCGTGCCGGTCGTGGGCGACGACCTCGGGGAGCCACGGGATCAGGGTGCCGCCCTGGGCCACGTTGAGCATGTGCATGCCGCGCGAGACGCCGAGCAGCGGCAGCCCCGCGGCCACGGCGGCGCGGGTGAGGGCGAGCTCGAAGCGGTCGCGGTGCTGCTGGGGCTCGTCGACGCGGGAGTCGCGGGGCTCGCCGTACATGCCGGGGTCCAGTTCGGCGCCGCCGGCCAGCAGGAGGGCGTCCAGGCCGCGCAGGTGGTCCTCGGCCCCGGCGGGGCTCAGCGGCGGCAGCAGCACCGGGAGCCCGCCCGCCTTCTCCACCGCGCGCGCGTACGCCTGCGGGGACAGCACCGCCTCCCTGACCCAGGCGCCCCAGCGGGCGGCCTCCAGATAGGTCGTGATGCCAACGAGCGGACGGGGCATGGCGTTCTCCAGGTGGTTCTTCGCGACGGCTAGCCCATCATGGCGTACTCGATTTCGGTTTTGTCACGTATCCCACGTATCAATGGGAGCTTCAGCACACGACATGAAGATTTTTCACCTTCAGTGTCCGAAAATAAGCCGATAAGACTCACTGAGCATAACGGGACGATTACATAGAGTGCGCTTTCACACCGCCTTGTTAGGAAACAGTTGTGACGCCCGAGTGCGAGTGGAACACTCCGAAATGAGTGTTCGGTTGAGCCGGGGCCGCCGTGCGCTCATCACCCGGAGCCGTCAGGGAGGTGGATCGAGCAGACCGGAGTCGATTTCCGGTCGCCTAGGGTGGGACTCACGCAGATGTCGTTAAATCCGCGCCTCGTCAAAGAAAGCTTCTCGGCCATCGAGCCCGTCGCGGACAAGGCCGCCGCGTACTTCTACGGGCGACTTTTCGCAGAAAATCCGCATTTGAGGGGAATGTTCCCTCCGGCCATGGACGTGCAGCGCGACCGGCTCTTCGGCGCGCTCACCCGGATCGTCTGGATGCTCGACAGCCCGGGCAGCCTCGGCTCGTACCTGGGGCAGCTCGGCCGGGACCACCGCAAGTACGGCGTGGTCGCCGAGCACTACACCGCGGTCGGGAACGCGCTGCTGGCCACCGTCAAGCGGTTCGCCGCCGAGACGTGGAACAGCGAGGTCGAGGCGGCCTGGGTGGCCGCGTACACGGCCGCCGCCGATCTGATGATCGGCTCCGCCGACGCGGACGCGGGGGTGTCCCCGGCCTGGTGGCTGGCGGAGGTGATCGACCACGAGCTGCGCACGCCCGACATCGCCGTGGTCACGCTCCGCCCGGGGCAGCGCCTGGACTTCGCCGCCGGGCAGTACGTCAACGTGCAGACCGCCCGCTGGCCGCGCGTCTGGCGCACGTACTCGATCGCCAACGCGCCGCGGGAGGACAACACGATCCGGCTGCACGTGCGCGCCCTGCCCGGCGGCTGGGTGAGCACCGCGCTGGCCCAGCACACCCGGATCGGCGACCAGGTCCTGATCGGCCCGCCGGTCGGCACGATGACCGCGTGCGACTCGGGCCGCGACATCCTGTGCGTGGCGGGCGGCACCGGCCTGGCCCCGCTGAAGGCCATCGTGGAGCAGGTCATCAGGTCGGGCCGGCGGCCCAACATCCACCTGCTGGTCGGCGCCCGCAAGGCCGCCGACCTGTACGACATGGCGGACCTGGTCCGGATGGAGTCGGGCTTCCCGTGGCTGCGCGTGCTGCCGGTCGTCTCCGAGGAGCCCGCCTACGACGGCATGCGCGGCCAGGTGCCCGACGTGGTGGAGCGCTTCCACTCCTGGGTGGAGCACGAGGTCTACGTGTGCGGCCCGGCCGGCATGGTCAACGAGACCGTGCGCCGCCTGCGGTGCGCCGGGGTCCCGCTCACCCGCATCCACCGGGATGTGATCCAGGCGGAGCAGTGAACGGGGAGCGGTGAATCCGGCCACATCTCCCGTCCGCGCCCGCGATCTCGTCCCGGCTGGCACCATGGGCCCTGAGCCGTCCGCTCCCAGAGGAGGTCTCACATGGACGCACTGCTCGCGATCGGCACCCGCAAGGGCCTGTTCCTGGCCCGGTCCTCCGGTGGCGGCCCGTACGAGATGGATCCGGTGCGCTTCGCCAACGTGGCGGTGCACGCCGTGGCCATCGACACCAGGGACACCGGGGCCGGGCGCCCGCGGGTGATCGCCGCGATCGAGTGGGGGCACTTCGGGCCCTCCGTGCTGTGGTCGGACGACCTGGGCGAGACCTGGCAGGAGGCGGAGAAGCCGCCGGTGGCCTTCCCCGAGGCCACGGGCACGACCCTGGCGAAGGTGTGGCAGCTCCAGCCGTCGCCGACCGAGCCGGGTGTGGTCTGGGCGGGGGCGGAGCCCGCGGCGCTGTTCCGCTCGGAGGACGGCGGCAGGACCTACCGGCTGATGGAGGGCCTGTGGGAGCACCCGACCCGGCCGCGCTGGGTGCCGGGCGGGGGCGGGATGTGCCTGCACACGGTGATCCCGCACGCCACCGACCCGGCCAGGATCGGGGTGGCGGTCTCCACGGCGGGCTTCTTCCGGAGCGAGGACGGCGGGGCCACGTGGGAGCCGGCCAACCGCGGGATCAAGGTGCCGTTCGCCCCGGAGGGCAGCCAGTATCCGGACTTCGGGCAGTGCGTGCACAAGGTGGCCAACCATCCCGCGCACCCGGAGCGGCTGTTCCTGCAGCACCACTGGGGCGTGTACCGGTCCGACGACTTCGGCGGCTCCTGGACCTCCATCGGCGACGACCTGCCCTCCGACTTCGGCTTCCCCGTCGTGATGAATCCGGACAATCCGGATAGCGCCTTCGTGTTTCCGCTGCACGGCGACATGGACCGCACCCCCGTCGGCCACCGGTACGGCGTCTACCGCACCGACGACGCCGGCGACAGCTGGCAGGCGCTCGCCGGGGGCCTGCCGGACGAGCCGGTCTACTCCTCGATCCTGCGCGACGCCATGACCGCCTCCCCCGCCGGGCTCTTCTTCGGCACCCGCGACGGCGAGGTGTACGGCTCCCGCGACGAGGGCGAAAGCTGGGACCTGATCGTCCGCCACCTGCCGGACGTCTTCACCACCCGAGCGGCGGTGCTGTAGATGGCCAAGCCGATCACGCTGGTCACCTTCGTGCTGCCGAGCACGCTCCGCCACTGGGTCGGCCACCAGACCGAGGTCAAGGTGTTCGCCGTCGCCGCCTCCGACGACGACCTGCCGACCCTGGGCGGAGCGCTCGACACGCTCCGCCGGACCCACCCGTCGCTGGAGGAGCGCCTGCGCGACGAGTACGGCGGCCTGCGCCGCCACATCAGCATCTTCGTCTGCGGTGAGAACGCCCGCCGCATCGGCGGGCTGAACTGCGCGCTCCCCCCGGGCGCCGAGGTCTACGTGCTCCCGGCGCTCACCTGAACGCTCACCTGAACGCTCACCGTCAGGGCGCGACCCGGCCGTTGCCGTTGAAGGCCTCGTGGGTGAGGGGCATCAGCCCGGCCCAGAGCGCCTCCATCTTCTCGGCCACCATCTCGATCTCCCGCTGCGGGAACGACGGCACGGTGGCCCGGTCGTCCTTGGTGCGCAGCGACAGGAAGTGCATCAGGGCGCGGGCGTTGCAGGTCGCGTACATGGAGGAGAACAGGCCGACCGGGAGCACCGCCCTGGCCACCTCGCGGGCGATCCCGGCGTCCAGCATCTCCTGGTAGGCCGCGTACGACTGCCGGTAGGAGGCCTCCATCGTGCGCTCCACCAGGGCGTGCTGCTCGTCGGTGCCGTCCAGGAACACGTACTTGCCTGGCCGGCCCTCCTGGACGAGCTTGCGGTCCTTGCCGGGCACGTAGAAGACGGGCTGGAGTTCCCGGTACCGGCCGCTCTCCTCGTTGTACGACCAGACGCGGTGCCGGTGGAACTCGCGGAACACGAAGATGGGCGCGCTGATGAAGAAGGTCATCGAGTTGTGCTCGAACGGGCTGCCGTGCCGGTCGCGCATGAGGAAGTTGATCAGGCCCTTGGACCGCTGGGGATCCTTGTGGACCTCCTCCAGTGACTGCTCCCCCGCCGTCGAGACCCGCGCCGCCCAGAGCACGTCGCTGTCGGACGCGCTGTGCTTGACCAGTTCGACGGTGACATCACTTTGGATCTTTACCATGACCTTCAGCTTAGAAGATTATTCAAAAGCTCGCCCGTCGATGACATCCCCGCGGACAGGGGACTCGCGTCAGCGGCGCCGGACTCCTTTTGAATGACCTTCTAGAAGAAGATCGCGTGCCGGCCGGGACCGCCGTACCGGCACGCGGTCCTCACGTGATGTCGCGCCTGGTGGTGGTGAGGTTGGCGACGACGGCGAAGAGCACCGCGTAGCCGATCAGGAGGAGCGCGCCGCCCCAGGCCGGGAGCAGGTCGGGGGCGCCGAGGCCGGTGTCCACGTCGATGCTCATGAGCGCCGCCGCGCCGCCGCCGGGCAGCCACTTGCCGACCACCTGCAGGGCCGGGATCGCCCCGAAGATGGACTCGATCACGTACGCCCAGACGATCGCGCCGATGAGGGCGGCGATCTGGTTGCGGATCAGGGCGCCGAGGCCGATGCCGAACAGGGCGTACAGGGCGAGGCTTGCGAAGACGCCCAGGACGATCTGCGGGACCCGGTTGCCGGTCAGGTCGAGCTCGCCGCCGGCGGCCAGCACGGCGATGACGCAGGTGACGCCGACGACCAGCAGGGAGACCACCGCGAACAGCACGCCCACGACCACGCCCGCGCCGAGCTTGGCCGCGATGACCCGGCCGCGCTGCGGGGTGGTGAGGAAGGTGCCGGTGATGGTCTGGTAGCGGTACTCACTGGTCATCATGATGACGCCGAGGATCATCGTGAAGATGGTCCCGCCGGACGCCGCGGACAGGCCGATCGGCAGCCAGGCGGGGTCCTCCAGGGCGGGCAGCCCCGGCGCGCCGTTCTGGGCGGGCTCTCCGGCGAAGAAGATGATGAAGAACAGGCTGAGGCCGGTGAGCAGGAGCATCACGATGAGCATCGCCCACCAGATGCGGGTGGTGAAGAGCTTCTGGAGCTCGGCGCGGATCAGCTGGATCATCTGCCCGCCTCCGTGCCGACGGCCGCCGCGGGCTCGTCCCCGGTGAGTTCCAGGAAGACCTGCTGGAGGTCCGAGCGCTCCTGGGTGACCTCGGTCAGCAGGACGCGGTTGTCCAGGGCCAGCTGGCCGATCCGCTCGGTGTCCATGCCGAAGACGCGGAGCACGCCCGGTTCCACCTCTTCCACCCGGGCTCCCGCCTCCTCCAGCGCGGGCCGGAAGTCGGCCCCGGTCCTGACCCGGACGGCGGTGTCGCCGTTCTGGGTGAGCTCGGCGAGCGTGCCCTGCCGGACCAGCCTGCCGCGCGCGATGATCACAACGTTGTCCACGGTCTGCTCCACCTCGGACAGCACGTGGCTGGAGACCAGCACGGCCGCCCCCCGCTCGTGGGCCAGGTGGCGCAGGAAGCCGCGCAGCCACTGGATGCCCGCCGGGTCCAGGCCGTTGGCCGGTTCGTCCAAGATGAACACCTTGGGCTCGCCGAGCAGGGCGGAGCCGAGGGCCAGCCGCTGGCGCATGCCGAGGGAGAAGCCGCCGACCCGCTTCCCCGCCGCGTCGGCCAGGCCGACCGTCTCCAGCGCCTCGTCGGCCCGCCTGGCGGGCAGGCCGGCCGCGGTGCACATGATGCGCAAATGGTTGCGGGCCGTACGGCCCGGGTGGAAGCTCGTGGCCTCAAGCACGGCGCCCACCTCGCTGAGCGGGTGGGCGAGCGTGGTGTATCGCTGCCCGTTGACCAGGGCCTCGCCCGCGTCGGGGGTGACCAGGCCGAGCAGCGAGCGCAGAGTAGTCGTCTTGCCCGCGCCGTTGGGCCCGAGATACCCGGTGACGGTCCCGGCCTCCACGGTGAAGGAGACATCGTTCACGGCGCGTACCGGCCCGAACGATTTCGATAGGTTTCTAATCTCGATAGCACTCATCAGGCAGAATTATCCGCCCAAGATCCACGCCCTGTCCTCCTACTTAAAGACGATATATACGGCGGGCGTTTCCGGACCCGATCATCTGGGCAACGCGGACGGCGTCGGCGGCCGACCATTCGTCCTCCGCCAGCCGCTCCGCCAGCAGCCGGCCGAGGGCGCGGCGGTGATTCAGTGCGCCCAGATAAATGGTTTCGGCCACCCCGGCTCCCCCGGATCCGAAGAGCAGTTTGTGGAACGGCGCGAGCTCCAGCGATTCGGTCAGTGCCGCCGGTCTGGCCTCCCCGGCGTACACGTGCGGGAAGGCGGCGGCCAGCCGGGCCGCCTGCCGGTGGTACGGGTAGCAGTCCAGCAGGATCACCGGCACGCTCAGCGGCAGCAGCGCCCGGATGAACCCGGCCATCCTCGCCGGATCGCCGCGATGCGGCGCGGATGGCCGCGCCCCGCCGTCGCCGCACGGGAACTGGATGGGCAGGGCGCGTTCCCTGGCCACGTCGGCCGCGAGCCAGAGCAGGTGGCGCAGCAGCACCGGGTCGCCCAGGGGCCGTTTGGGGTCGGCCAGCCGCCGTCCCGCCGCCGCCAGCACCGCCCCGCGCGACGGCCGCCCCGCCTCGAAGTCCAGCCCGTACCGGTACGCGACGACCGAGGAGAGGCCCACGCACCGGGACGCCCGCTCCTCCACCTCCCGCTGGAGCCGGTCGAGGTAGTCCAGCGACACGAGCCCCTCGGCCGCGACCTCCTCCTCCACCCGCTCCAGCCGGACGACCTCGTCGGCGGCGGCCCCGCCGAGCCGCCCGGTCTCGGCCGGGGAGAGCAGGTCGCCGTCGCCCCCGCCGTCCATCAGGAAGGCCACCACCCCGGCCGCCCGCAGCAGCCGCCGGTTCGCCTCCTCCGCGCCCAGTTCGGCGCGCCTGGCCAGGTAGACGGCGGGCGGCGCGTGCGGCTCCAGATCCAGCAGGGGCGCGCACCAGCGGCGCACGGCCAGGCCGAGCGGGCTGTCGAAGTGCGTGGTGCCGGGCGGCGCGGGCGCGCCGCTCTCGGTGATCAGCGTCTCGAACGCGGACCTGACCAGGTCGTCGCGGCGCACGCCGTGACAGTGCTGGTCCACGAGGGGGGCCAGCAGGGCCTCGGCGACCTGGTCGGGAAGGCGGGAGCGCATGGGCCTGCCAATCCAGAACGGCGGCCCGCGGGAACCGGGCCGCCCGTTCTGTCGGTGACGTGCGTGGACACGTGGACAAATGGACAGGGGGACTCTAGGTCGCCGTCACCCTCCGTGTCCGCCGATCACGCTCGGTTTTACCCGCAGAGCCGCAGCACGTTCGCGATGATCCGGGCCCCCGCGCCGCCCTCGGTGGTCAGGATCGACTCGGGGTGGAACTGCACCGCGAACCGCCGGTTGGCCACGTCCTCGATCGCCATGACCGCGCCGTCGGCCGTGGCCGCCGTGACCGTGAACCCGTGCACCCCCGGGTGCTTGGCGTGGAGCGAGTGGTACCTGGCGGCGGTGAACGCCTCCGGCAGGCCGTCCAGCAGGGCGCTGTCGCCCTCCCGCTTGACCTGTCCGCGTTTGCCGTGCTCCGGGTACGGCAGCAGCTCCAGCGTCCCGCCCGCCTGCTCGACCATGGCCTGCAGGCCCAGGCAGACGCCGAAGACCGGGAGCTCCCTGGCGTACAGGGCCTTGATCAGGTTGTCGGTGCCGAAGTCGGACGGCCAGCCGGGGCCGGGCGAGAGCACGACCAGGGTGGGCGCGATCCGGTCGACCATGTCGAGCGGGAAGCCGTGCCGGAGGGTGACCACGGAGGCGCCCTGCTGGCGGAAGTAGTCGGCCAGGGTGTTGACGAAGGAGTCCTCGTGGTCGACGAGCAGCACGGTGTGCCCGCTGCCCGGCTGCTCCCGCTCGGGGCCCGGCTCGCCCGCGCCGGCCGGCTTGCCGACCGCGGCGAGGGCGCCGAGCAGGGCGCTGGCCTTGAGCTCGGTCTCGCGCTCCTCGGCGTCGGGGTCGGAGTCGTAGAGCAGCGTCGCGCCGGCCCTGACCGTGGCGACGCCCTCCCTGACCTGGGCGGTGCGCAGGGTGAGGCCGGTGTTCATGGAGCCGTCGAAGCCGATGAAGCCGACGGCGCCGCCGTACCAGCGGCGGGTGGTGGCCTCGTGGTCCTCGATGAACTGCATGGCCCAGGTCTTGGGGGCGCCGGTGACGGTGACCGCCCACATGTGGGTGAGGAAGGCGTCCAGGGCGTCGAACTCGGGGCGCAGGCGGCCTTCGATGTGGTCCACGGTGTGGATCAGCCGGGAGTACATCTCGATCTGGCGGCGGCCGATGACCTTGACCGAGCCGGGCACGCAGATCCGCGACTTGTCGTTGCGGTCCACGTCGGTGCACATGGTCAGCTCCGACTCCTCCTTCACGCTGGACAGGAGCGTGCGGATGGCCTCGGCGTCCTCGACGGGGTTGGCGCCGCGGGCGATGGTGCCGGAGATCGGGCAGGTCTCCACCCGGTCGCCGGCGACCCGGACGTACATCTCCGGGGACGCGCCGACCAGGTGCTCGCCGTCGCCGAGGCTGATCAGGAACTCGTACGGCGCGGGGTTGCTGACCCGCAGCGACCGGTAGAACGCGGCGGGGTCGTCGCAGGGCGCGTGGAAGACCTGGCCGGGCACGACCTCGAACAGGTCGCCGCGCTTGAACTTCTCCTTGGCCCGCGCCACCACTTCCGCATAAGCACCTCTTTCCGGATTTTTCGGGATCTCGGTGGCTTTGCGGAGGGGGTGGGCGTCGCCGGTGCGGGGCAGGTCCCGGGTGGTGGCGCCGTCCACGGCGAAGTCGTAGGTGTACTCGACGCAGGTCTCGCGGACGCGGTCGATGACGACGAGCCGGTCGGGCAGGTGCAGGACCAGGTCGCGCTGGTCCTCGGGGCGGGTGAGGGCGAACCGGATGGGCTCGAACTGGAAGGCCAGGTCGTAGCCGAAGGCGCCGTACAGGCCGAGGTGCGGGTCCTCGCCCTTGAAGGCGGCGATGACCTCGCGGATCGCGGTGAAGACGGTGGGGCGGCGGCTGCGCATCTCCTCGGGCAGGAACTCGGCGGACTCGGCGACCGTCACCTCGATCCAGTCCTCGGTGCGCTCCCCGGCGATCTCGCCGGCCGCGAGCAGGCAGGCCGCCACGGCCGGCAGGACCACCCGGCCGCGCGCGTTGAGCGCCCGGGCGGAGATGTTCCGCCCGCGCGCGACGATCTCCAGGCAGGGATCCACATAGCCGAACGCCCACCGGCTGTACCGGCCGGGGTAGTCCATGCCCGAGGAGAACGCGCCGCCGCGCCGTTCCCCGAGCGCGGTGACGATCTCCTCCAGCGCCGCCTCGGAGACCTCGCGCACGCCGCGCTCGACCTCGACGCCCCCGCCGGTCCTATATCGGGTGATCTCCACGGTTCGCCCCTTGATCTCTCATCGAGCCCCGGGGGCGAATACCAAAAAGGCCGCCCGTTCCGGGGCGGCCAGTGCTTGCTCGCGAATGCGAAAACCTGGGTTCGACTGCCGCCTGTTAGCGGCGCCACCACTGCTGAGGAGTTCGCATGCGGCACACAATAGCGGTGCCGTCCCCGATCGGCAATTCGGCACGTGACAGGAGTATGTCCGTTATGTTACCAATTAGTACGTGATGTCGCGCGTTTCCGTTCGGCGAGACGTGCCCGTGCCGATGCACGACGGTGTCACCCTGCTCGCCGACCTCTACTCCCCCGTGAACTCCTCCGTGAACTCCTTCGTGAACTCCTCCGTGGGCGGCCCCCGCCCGCCCACCATCCTGATCCGCTCGCCGTACGGCCGGTCCGGCATGGTCGGCTGGATGTACGGCAAAGCCTTCGCCCGCCACGGATTCCAGGTCGTGGTGCAGAGCTGCCGGGGCGGCTTCGGCTCCGGCGGCCTGCTCGACCCGCTCGGCGACGAGCACGACGACGGCCTGGCCACCGTCGAGTGGATGCGATCCCAGCCCTGGTACGGCGGCGGCTTCGCCATGCACGGCCCCTCCTACCTGGGCTTCACCCAGTGGGCCATCGCGGCGGAGACCCCCGACCTGCGGGCCATGGCCACCCAGGTGACCGCGTCCTCGTTCCGGGAGGCCGCCTACGTGGGCGGCGCGTTCGCGCTGGAGTCCTCGCTCATCTGGACCACGCTCACGGCGGGCATGGAGGGGCCGATCGGCGGCGCGTCGGCGCTGCTGGCGCCCCGGCGCACCCGGCGGGCGGTCCTGTCGGGACGCCCCCTGGCCGAGCTGGACCGGGTGTCGGCCGGGCGGCCGCTGCCGTTCTTCCAGGACCTGCTGGCCCATCACGGCAACCCGGCCTCCGCGTACTGGCGGAAGCGGGACTTCTCGGCGTCGGTGGAGCGGGTGGCGGCCGAGGTGACGATGACCGGCGGCTGGTACGACGTGTTCCTGCCGTGGCAGCTCAAGGACTACGCGGCGATGCGGGCCGCGGGGCGGCAGCCGTACCTGACGATCGGGCCCTGGTACCACGCGGACGTGCGGCACGGGCGCACGGCCAACGCCGACGCGCTGGCCTGGTTCCGGGCGCACCTGCTGGGCGACCCCTCCGGCCTGCGCACGTCGCCGGTGCGGCTGTACGTGACCGGGGCCGGCGAGTGGCGGGACTACCCGGACTGGCCGGTGCCGGGGACGCGGACACGGCGCTGGCACCTGCAGCCGGGCTTCAACCTGGGCCCGGAGCGCGCGGGCGAGTCCTCGCCGGACCGCTACCGGTACGACCCGGAGCACCCGACGCCGGTGCTGGGCGGCCCGGTGCTGATCGGCAACTCCGAGCCGCGCGACAACCGGCGGCTGGAGGCCCGCAGGGACGTGCTCGTCTACACCTCCCCCAAGCTGACCGCCGACACCGACGTGATCGGCCCGGTCTCCGCCGAGCTGTACGTGCGGACCAGCCGCGAGCACACCGACCTGGTCGTCCGGATCTGCGACGTACGCCCCGACGGGACGTCCATGAACGTGTGCGAGGGAGTGCGGCGGCTCACCCCGGCCGACGCCGCGGACGCCGACGGCGTACGGCGGGTGCCGGTGGACCTGTGGCCGATCGGGCACCGGTTCCGGCGCGGCCACCAGATCCGGGTGCAGGTGGCCAGCGGCGCCTACCCCCGCATCCCGCGCAACCCCGGCACCGGCCTGCCGCTGGGCGCCGGCGGCCCGATGGTGGCCAGCGACCAGGAGGTTTTCCACGATCCGGCGCGCCCGTCCGCCGTGCTGCTGCCGCAGCTCGACTGACCGTTCGCCGCGCTGTAGGCACCGCTCACCGATCAGTCGGGCCGACTGTGACACGGGGAACTTTACGCTGCGATCTGACAGTCTGTCCGGTCTCCCGGAAGGCCTCCTGGAAGGAAAGACGCGTTGGACGCTCCCCGCTCCGACCGCAACCCCTGGTACTGGTTGCTCGTCGTCCCCGTCGTGGTGCCGCTGATCCCCGCGCTGTTCAACTCCATCGAACCGCGCCTGTTCGGCATCCCCCTGTTCTACTGGCTGCAGCTGCTGTTCATCCTGCTCAGCGTGGCCGTCACGCTTCTGGTGCATTGGCGGACCCGGGCATGAGCGGGCACATCACCGAGATCGTCGTCTTCACCGCGCTGTTCGCGCTGGTGAGCGGCATGGGCTTCGTGGCCTCGCGGTGGCGGCGGGCAGACGACCTGGCCAGCCTCAACGAGTGGGGGCTCGGCGGGCGGAACTTCGGGTCGTGGATCACCTGGTTCCTGGTGGGCGGCGACCTCTACACGGCGTACACGTTCGTGGCGGTGCCCGCGCTGCTGTTCGGGGCGGGCGCGATGGGGTTCTTCGCGGTGCCGTACACGGTGATCGTGTATCCGCTGGTGATGCTGATCCTGATCCGGCTCTGGTCGGTCTCGCACGTGCACGGCCTGGTCACCCCGGCGGACTTCGTCCGGGCGCGGTTCGGGTCGCCGACGCTGGCGCTGCTGGTGGCGATCACGGGGATCGTGGCGACGATGCCGTACATCGCGTTGCAGCTGGTCGGGATCGAGGCCGTGCTGAAGACCATGGGGGTCTCCGGGGACCTGCCGCTGATCATCGCGTTCGCGATCCTGGCGGCGTACACCTACCAGTCGGGGCTGCGGGCGCCCGCGCTGATCGCGTTCGTCAAGGACACGCTCATCTACGTGGTCATCCTGGTGGCGATCATCTACATCCCGGCGCGGCTCGGCGGCTGGGGGGCGATCTTCGACGCGGCCCAGGCCAAGTTCGACGCGACGCCCGCCCCCGGCGACGGCATCCTCCTCAACGCCAACAACCAGCTCCAGTACGTGACCCTGGCGCTGGGCTCCGCGCTGGCGCTGTTCCTCTACCCGCACAGCGTGACCGGCGTGCTGGCCTCCAAAAACCGGGACGTGATCAAGCGGAACATGTCGGCGCTGCCCGCCTACAGCCTGCTGCTCGGTCTGATCGCGCTGCTCGGCTACATGGCCATCGCGGCCGGGGTCACCCCGATCGGGCGGGACGTGAACACGGTCGTGCCGCAGCTGTTCGACCGCATGTTCCCGGACTGGTTCGCGGGCGTGGCGTTCGCGGCGGTGGGCATCGGGGCGCTGGTCCCAGCGGCCATCATGTCGATCGCGGCGGCCAACCTGTTCACCCGCAACATCTACCGGGAGTACATCAGGCCGGACGCCACCGACGCCCAGGAGGCCTCGGTGAGCAAGATCACCTCGCTGGTGGTGAAGGTCGGCGCGGTGCTGTTCATCCTGCTCATCGACCCGCAGTTCTCCATCGACCTGCAGCTCATCGGCGGCGTGATCATCCTGCAGACGCTGCCGTCCATCACCCTCGGCCTGTTCAGCCGCTGGTTCCACCGGGCCGGCCTGATCGCGGGCTGGGTGGCGGGCATGTCGGCCGGCATGGTGCTGCTCTACAACATCTCCAACCCGGCCATCGACCACGCCCATTTCGGCGGTTCGGCCTTCCCGCTGGAGAAGCTGGGCCTGGACACCAAGATGACCGTGTACGCGGGCTTCCTGGCCCTGATCGTGAACCTGGTCTTCGCGGTGCTGGGCACGCTGATCGCCCGCGCCGCGAAGGTGGCCGACGGGCCCGACGCCACGCGGCCGGACGACTACTACGCCGACGCCGGCGACCCCAAGCTCCGGGATCTGGAGATCAGCGGCTCCACGTGATCGCCTGACGGCGAGGGGGTCCCCGCGGTCCCCTCGCCGCCGCGGCGGATCTTCTGCGATCATCAGCGGGCAGATCGCAGGAGACGCGAGGGAGCGCTGATGAAACCGGCGACCGCCGAGAGCGGAGGAGCCCTGTACCGGGCCAGCCTCACCGCCAAACAGATCCTCATCCTGATCGCTCTCACCGCGGTCATCCTCTGGGTGCTCTACCAGGTGCGCACGGTGGCCATCTCCGCCGTCTTCGCCGTCTTCTTCACCGCCCTCATGTACCCCCCGGCCCGCTGGCTCCGCGCCCGCGGCGTCAACCGCACCCTCTCCACGCTCCTGGTGGTCCTGGGCGGCCTGGCGCTGTTCGCCGGCTTCATCGCCCTGCTGGTGCCGCCGACCGTGAGCGGCTTCGGCCAGCTCGGCGAGAGCGTGGACAAGGCCGTCGCCGACCTGCAGACGTTCGCCGCCTCCCTCGGCCTGGACCAGGCCCGCCTGGACGAGCTGATCGCCCAGGCCCGCACCTTCCTCCAGGAACGCGGCCAGATGATCGCCACCGGCGCGCTCACCGGCGTCACCATCGCGGGCGAGATCGTGATCGGCGCCGTGCTGGCCGTCATCCTGGCCATCTACCTGGTGCACAGCGGCGACGTGCTGCTGCGCTGGCTCGCCGACCTGTCGCCCCGCGCGTCCCGGCCGCACATCGTCACCACCAGCCGGGTCGTCTTCGACGTGGTCGGCCGCTACATCCGGGGCGTCGCCGCGGTCGGCTTCGTGGACGGCTTCTTCATCGGCCTGGCCCTGTGGCTGCTCGGCGTGCCCATCGCGCTTCCGCTCGCCGTACTGACCTTCCTGGGCGCCTTCCTGCCCGTGGTTGGCGCGTTCCTGGCCGGGCTGCTGGCCGCCGTGGTGGCCTTCGTGGCCAAGGGCTGGCTGGTCGCCGTGATCGTCATCGCCGTCGTGATCCTCATCCAGCAGCTCGAAGGGCACGTGCTGGCCCCCATGATCTACGGCAAGGCGCTGGACCTGCCCGGCGCCGTCATCCTGGTCGCCCTGGCCGTCGGCAGCGTCGTGGCCGGCATCGTCGGCGCCTTCCTGGCCGCGCCGGTCACCTCCGTCGCCGTCGCCCTGATCCGCAGCGCGCAGGGCCGCTCCCCCGACTCGGGCCCGCCCGCGACCCCGCCGGAGACGCCCAAACCCCCGCCTCCGGCGCCCGCGCCCGCGCCCGCCTGAAAACGCGTTGCGGTCGGAGGGCTGAGCCCCGCACGCTGGGCGGGTGGGGATTCTTGAGGCGGTAGACCTCGCCAAACGGTTCGGGGACGTGCAGGCCGTGGACGGGATCAGTCTCACGGTCGGCACGGGCGAGATCGCCGGACTGCTCGGCCCGAACGGAGCAGGCAAGTCGACGACCCTGCACATGCTGCTCGGCCTGGTCACGCCGGACTCGGGCACCGTCCGCATGTTCGGCCTCGACCTGGCCAGGCACCGCACGGAGGTGCTCAGCCGGGTCAACTTCTCGGCCAGCTACCTGGGCCTGCCCGGCGTGCTCCACGTCCGCGAGGTCCTGGACGCCTTCGCCCGCCTGTACGGCCTGCGCCGCCCCCGCCGCCGCGTCGCCGAGATCGTCGACCTGCTGGACCTGGGCGCGCTGGCCCGGCGCAAGGTGATCGAGCTCTCCTCCGGCCAGCACACCCGCGTGCAGTTGGCCAAGGCCCTGCTCAACGAGCCGCGCCTGCTGATCCTGGACGAGCCGACGGCCGCCCTGGACCCGGACGCCGGCGACCGCATCCGCGGCCTGCTCGTGCGGGTCGCGCGGGAGACCGGGACGGCGCTGCTGATCACCTCGCACAACATGCGCGAGGTCGAGCGCATGTGCGATCGCATCCACTTCGTGTCCGCGGGCCGGATCGTCGCCCGGGGCAGCGCGGCCGAACTGGCCAGCGACTTCGGCGTGGACGACCTGGAGGAGGTCTTCCTCAAGGTCGCCAGGGAAGGCACGGTGCCGGCATGAGCGTCACGGACCTCGCGTACCCGCCGTTGAGCCTGGCCGCGCGGCGCAGGCGGATCGGCGGGGTCGTCGTGCGGGACCTGGCGGCGCTCCGGCGGAGCCCGATCCGGGTGTTCGAGATCGTCTTCTGGCCGGTCATCGAGCTGGTGGTGTGGGGCTATGTGACGCTCTTCCTCCAGGCCCAGAAGGTGCCGTTCATCGTCTCCATGCTGCTCGGCGCGGTCCTGCTCTGGCAGGTGCTGCACCGGGCCGCCAACGAGGTGGCGATCGGCTTCCTGGAGGACATCTGGAGCAGGAACCTGCTCAACGTGCACGTCACCCCGGTCACCCCGGCGGAGTACCTGACCGGCCTGGTGCTCTTCTCCCTCACCAAGATCGCCGCCAGCATCGTCATCATGGCCGTCCTCGCGTACGTCCTGTACGGGTTCGGCCTGCTCACCGTCGGCATCGGGCTGGTGCCGTTCATGGCCGTCCTCATGGTCATGGGCTGGGCGCTGGCCGTCGTCGCGATCTCCTGCGTGCTGCGCTTCGGCGAGGGCGCCCAGGTGATCGCCTGGAGCCTGGTCTTCGTCTTCCAGCCGCTGGCGGGCGTCTTCTACCCGGTCTCGGTCCTGCCGCAGGCCCTCCAGACGATCGCCGCCTTCGTCCCCGCCACCCACGTCTTCGAGGGCATGCGCGCGGTGCTCGGCGGCGGCGCCATCCCCTGGGACCGCCTCACCGCCGCCGCGTGCCTCGACGTCGCCTACGTGGCCGCCGCCCTCTGGCTGTACGGCCTGACCCTCCGCCACGCCAGGACCAAGGGCAGACTGTCCCGCTTCGGGGAGTAGCCGTACGCATACGAGCCCGGCATGCCCGGCAAACCACCGGCCGCGATGGGGCGTCCACCAGTCGGAATGGACGATCCCATCACGACCGAGGAACTGGGCGACGCGGAACTCCGCGTGCGCCTCGTCCTCATCCACGCACTCCACATGGAAGCGGAGAAACTCCTCGGCGTGGCAGGGGAATCCGGCGAATAAACGAGTCCTCTTCAGGTGCGGTATGGTGCCGCTGGCAAGAGGAGGCCAGAGTCCATGAGTGAGGCGGGCTCCCCGCTGGTGCAGGGCTACGAGGTGCTGGACATCCTCGGGCAGGGCGGGTTCGGCGTGGTCTACCGGGCCAGGCAGCTGGCCGTCGGCCGCGAGGTGGCCCTGAAGATCGACAACCGGGTGCTGGTGTCGGATCGGGACCGGCGGCGGTTCATGCGCGAGGTCACCTCGGCCGGGGCGCTGTCGGGGCATCCGCACGTGGCGGACGTGTACGACGCGGGCGTGATGCCGGACGGGCGGCCGTACATGGTGCTGGAGCTGTGCCCGGGCGGGTCGCTGGCCGACCGGCTGCGCAAGCACGGGCCGCTGAGCGTGCGCGAGGTGCGCGACATCGGCATCAAGATCGCCGACGCGCTGGCCGCCGCGCACGCCGCCGGGGTGCTGCACCGGGACGTGAAGCCGGCCAACATCCTGATCAACTCGTACGGCCTGGTGGCGCTGTCGGACTTCGGGCTGGCCACCATGCCGTCCTCCGGCGAGGGCGCCGAACTGTCGGTGACCCGGGAGTCTTTGACGCCCGCGTACGCGCCGCCGGAGGCCTTCGAGCTGACCGAGCCCACCGCCGCCGGCGACGTGTACGCGCTGGCCGCCACCCTCTACGCCCTGCTGAGCGGCCGGCCGCCCCGCTTCCCCCAGAACGGCGTCGTCAACATCGCCGTGATCATGGCGTTGCACCGGCAGCCGATCCCGGACATCGCGGGCGTCCCGGTGGCCCTCGTGGACGTCCTCAGGGACGCCATGGCCAGCAACCCGGGCCGGCGCACCCAGACCGCGGCCCGCTTACGCGACGCCCTGACCCTGCTCACCGTGGACGGCACCAGCGCGGGCCCCGCCCCCGCCGCCCTGTCCTCCCCCCGCGACGACTCTCCCGGCGCGTACGCGGGAGCGTCGGCGGGTCATGGCCCCGGCGGGGTTCCCCCCAACGCGGGACCGGCGCATGGTCCGGGCGGATCGCCCAAGGCGGGCTTATACGCAGAACCACCCCACGGACCCGGTGGGCCGCCGTCCAAGACGGGCCCGCCTTTCGCCCCCGGAGGGCCGCCTCCCCAAGCGGGCCCGCCCTTCGGGCCCGGCGGGCCATCCCCCCAAGCGGGACCATCCTTCGGATCCGGCGGGCCGCCCCCCCAAGCGGGACCATCCTTCGGATCCGGCGGGCCACCGCCCCAGCCCGGGGGTTACGCGCCGCCGCCCGGCTACGCTCCTCCCGGGCCGGGCGGGTACGCCGCTCCGCCGATCCCCTACTCGATGACCTCCCCGGGCGGCGGGGCCTACGCGGGGCCGGACGTGCACCGGGCGGCCACCACGCCCAAGATCGCGCCGTCGTCCCCGCCGTCCCCGCCGCCCGCCCGGAACTCCACCGCCGTGTTCGCGGTGATCGCCGCGATCTTCGCGTTGCTGCTGGCCGGCGGCATCGTCTACATGGTCCTGGACCGGGATCCCGGCGGGACAGGAACCGGGAGCGTGCCCAGCATCGGCCAGGAACTCGGCGGCGGCGAGGAGAAGGCCGGCATCGAGGTGGCGACCTACACCGACGGCTGCGCGGCCGCGACGGTGCCGGGTGCGGCCTGCGTCAAGGAGTCCGAGTGCTGGAGCGGCATCGTCTCCATCGCGGGCGCGGTGACCTCCCCCCGGGTCGGCTGTGAGGCGCAGCACGCCTGGGAGACGTTCGCCGTCGCGCCGCTGCCCCTGGACGCCCTCACCAGCAACCTGAACGAGCTGGAGCAACACCCCACGGTCACCAAGCTCTGCTCGATGAAGGTGCTGATGGCCTCCCGATCGGCCGCCGCCGCGCGCTACACGGCCGACCGCTGGCAGCTGTCGGTCCTGCCGCCGTCCACCGAGCAGTTCTCCCGCGGCGTGCGCAGCTACCGCTGCGTCGGCGGGGTCGTCGGCCGCAGCGACCCGGGCACGTACTTCGCCAAGTGACGGCGCGCCCGGGTGCCGCGGATCAGGGCATCAGCTCGGCCAGCGCGTCCTGCAGGTAGTCCACGAAGTCCCAGACGTCCGGGACCATCTCCCGGTCCACGACGATGCCGACGTCCAGGAACCCGTCGTAGGAGAAGACGGTGATGTTGATGCCGCCGCTGACGTCGGTGATGACCGAGACCGGGTACTGGGCCAGCACGCGGGCGCCACAGATGTAGAGGGGAAGCTGCGGCCCCGGCACGTTGGAGATCATCAGGTTCATGGCCGGGACGGTCCTGGCGGCCAGCCGGAAGGCGGCCCGGTCGGCCAGGCTGCTCAGCGCGGCCGGCATGGCCTGGCTGAACTCCAGCAGCCAGGTCGCGGGGGCGACCGCGAACCGTTCCTTCACCGCCGCCATCGCCGTGCTCACCAGCGCCAGCCGCGCCCGCGGGTCGGCCACGTCCGTGGGGATGCCGGTGGTGGCCAGCAGGACCTGGTTGGCGATCGAGTCGTCGGCGGCCTCGCCCCGGGTGGAGAACGGGATGCCCACCACCAGCGGCTCCGCGGGCAGCTCGTCCCGCTGCACCAGCCAGCGGCGGACGGCGGACGCGCACAGCGCCATCACCACGTCGTTGACGGTGACCCCGTGCGCGTTCTTGACCTTCTTCACGTCGGCCAGCGACAGCCTGCCGAACGCGAACCGCCGATGCGGCGTGATCGGCCCGGAGAACGGCGTACGCGGCACGGTCAGGCGGGGCAGGTCGGGCAGTTCGGGGCCGGGCGTGTCCCCGGTCCAGCCCATCCCGCGGATGACCCGCGCCACCAGCCCGGCTCCCGGGATCTGGGAGACGACGGGCATCTCGTCCAGCCGGGGCACGGCGTTGCTGACGAAACGCAGCACGGCCGAGGGGTTGTCGAGCAGCCGGGACACCCCGCGGCTGATCATCTCCGGCAGCTCGGGCGCGGTCTCCGGCGGCGTCAGGTCGGGCTCGACCTCGCGCGGCTCCGGCGTCAGGTCCATCAGCGCGGCCAGCACCTCGGCGCCCTCGATGCCGTCGATGGCGGCGTGGTGGACCTTGGTGTAGATCGCGACCCTGCCGCCCGCGAGGCCGTGGATCAGGTAGAGCTCCCAGAGCGGCCTGCGCCGGTCCAGCCGCCTGCCGTGCAGCCGCGCCACCTGCTCGCCGAGCTGGTGGTCGTTGCCGGGCGGGGGCAGCGCGAGCTCCCGCACGTGGTAGTCGAAGTCGACCTCCCGGTCCTCCGCCCAGTACGGATGGTCCAGCCCGAACGGCACCTCGACCAGCCTGCGCCGCAGCGGCGGCGCGAGATGCGCGCGCTCCCGGAGCAGGTCGATGATCGCGTCCTTGGCCACCATCCCGCCGGGGGCGGAGGAGGGGTCGAGCACGGTCAGCCCGGCGATGTGCGCGAGGTTGGCGGCCGTCTCGAAGTTGAGGAACTGCGCGTCCAGCGCGCTCAATTGCCGTCCCATGACGCTCACCCTAGTGCCGGTGGACCGCGTCGGGCTGGCTCGGATCGCCCGGATGCTCGAACCCCGGCGACAGCCGTACATAGGCGGCGGTCCTGGCCTGGAGCCACCGCGCGAACTCCTCCTCACGCCGGGCGGCCGTGAGCTCCCGTCCGACCTCCTCCCGAACCGTCTGGTACGGCTTGCGCCCCCCGCCCTCGATCCGCTCCACAGTGATCGTCCACGGGCCGCCCGGCCCTTCGACCGGCCCCACGACCTCACCCTCGGCGGCCCCGAAGACGGCCTCCTCGATCGGCCCGGTGAGTTCCCCGCGCCGGACCGGACCGAGCTCACGAGTCCACCGAACCTCGGGCACGGTGAACCTGTCACCATTGCGCACGTAGTAGCCGGATATTTCGGCTTCGTCCGCGTGGATGTTGCCGGTGACCTGCTCAAACAGGGCGCGCCCATCCGGAGTGGCGAGCACGGCCGCGACCACTCCGCCGGTCCGCATGGCCAACTCCAGACTCAGCTCCGCCCCCGCCCCGGAGCCCCGCCGCTCAGCCATCTCCTGCCGGACGAGAAGCTCGGCCACCATCACCTGAACCAGCCACCGCCGCACGTTGCGCCCCTCAGGCGCGTCCGGATGAGGCAGCCTCCCCGCCAGTGGACCTCCACGGATGTCCGCCAGCCGGACCTCCACCTCAGCAACGGTGATCTCCTGCCCGCGAACGACAGCGGCCACCTTCACCGTCCGCCCCCCACCAGATCGACGGCGCCCCCATCGCTCCGGCCCTCATCGCTCCGGCCCTCATCGCTCCGGCCTCCATCGCTCCAGCCTCCATCGCTCCGGCCCTCATCGCTCCAGACTCCATCGCTCCAGCCTCCATCGCTCCAGCCTCCATCGCATCGAGGACGGCTTCTCATGCCCGGACGAGAGCGGCGACGCCCGCAGCCAGACCTCGTCCGGTCGCCGACGATCTCCCCCTCGCGGGCCGCGGCGGTTCTCACGGGATGACCTCGATCTCGATGGTCTCGGTGTAGTGGAGCCAGCCGGCGCAGGCCACCTTGACCAGGGCCCACCAGCGGCCGGGCAGGCCCGCGACGACCGGGAAACGCACGTCCGCCTCGCCCTCGGCGGGGATGACGACGCCCGTGTTCCAGGTGGGGAACATGTCGTAGGTTCCCCACGGGCTGATGAGCTGGGTCTGGACGGAGACCGGGGTGAGGGCGCCGGAGGCCAGCCGGACGGCGATCTCGGCGTGCTCGCCGGATCTCAGCCGCAGGGGGCCGGTGGTCGTGACGCCGAGGCCGACGGGGTGACGGCCGCCGATGTGGACGCGGGTGATGTCCTCGTACTCCTGGCCGGCGAAGGAGGTGCGGGCGCGGAGCCAGTAGAGGCCGTCGCGGACGCCCGGCGGGAGGGCGAAGCTCACGGGGACGGTGGCGTGGCCCCCGGGCGGCAGGACGTACGGGCGGATCGCGGGCTCGACCAGCCAGCCGTCGGGGGCGAGCAGGCTCACGACGCCCTCGGCGGTGTCCTCGGTGAGCGAGGAGGCGATCGAGAGGGTGAGTTCGCCGGGACCGTCGAGGTCGGCGGCGGACAGGTGCACGGCGACGGGCATGTTCCCGATCGGGGCCGGGCCGGTGTTGTTGAGCCAGTAGCGGGTGAAGACGGGCTGGTGCGGTTCGGCGGCGGGCAACGGCGGCGCGGCGCAGTCCACCTCGGCGACGAAGGTCGCGACCTCCATGCCGGTGAGCGTTTCGGGCGCCGGGCCGATGACGTTC
>NZ_BOOA01000015.1 GCF_016862995.1 Acrocarpospora phusangensis | reverse complement strand
CTCGACCTTGGATCTGCCGGGACCATGGCCGGATCTGGCGGCCTCAGCGCCGGAACCGCCGTCCGGGGCGGGTTCCGGGGCGGCGGGGTAGCAGCGGCGGTGGTGGCAGTGGTGGTGGGCGGCGTGGACGAGGGCTCCGGAGGAGACCGCCTCGGCGAGGACGAGGTGGCCGGTGGAGTCGCCCTCGGCCAGTTCGGTGAGGCCGGCGGCGTCCACGGCGAAGCCGCGGTAGCGGGGGCGGTGGCCCGGGATGACGGCGGCGGCGAGGCCGGTCAGGACCAGGGGCGGGGGCGCTTCCAGCAGGGCCCGGTCGAGGGTCTGGTCGTGGACCTCCAGGTCGAGCCAGTTGGTGAGGAGCACGTCGCCGCCGTTGAGCCACCAGCGTTCGGTGTCGGCGGGGTGCGCGGTCATGTGGGTGACCAGGGAGATCAGGGTGCGGTGCTCGCGGCCTTCGAAGACGAGGGGTCCGGGCACGCGGTCGGGGGTGACGGCCGGGGTGCCGCCGGCCAGCCAGACGGCCACCTGACGGCCGGTCCAGCGGGCGGCCGGGTCCACGGTGAGCAGGCCCGCGAGCAGGTGCTGCCAGCGGCCGAGCCCGGCCTCCCCCAAGGCCGCGCCGTCGAGTTCCACGGCGGGTTCGCCCGGTTCGAACCGGGGCGGACGCCCGGTCAGTAGCTCGTGCACGAGCACGCCCAGCGCCCACCAGGCGTCCCCGGCTCCGGCGGCGCTCTCGGGGGGCGGGGGCTGGGACCAGCCGTACCTGTCCGGGCGCGGGATCAGGCCGAGCCGGAGCGTGAGCGGTTCCAGGCCGGTCACGGTCAGGTCCTCGGCGCGGAAGTCGCCCAGGTCGAGTCCGGTGGCGGCCCGCCATTCCGCGATCAGCGCGGCCACGGCCGCGACGGCCTCCTTGGCGCGCTCCTCGTTCCACGGCTCGCCGGTCATCAGCCCGCGCAGCGAGTCGGTGGCCAGGTGGCTCTGAACCAGCCACGGCAGGTCGCCATCCCCCGATCCCGCCCGCCCGTACGCCACGAGCCCGGCCACCGGATGGCCGACCAGCCGGTCGAGGAGCCCTTCGTCCAGCCAGCGCCCCGGCTGGTACACCCGGACCGTGACCTGCGCCGTCTCGCCGTTCCTCGGCCGGGCGAGGTAGAGGTCGCTCTCGTCATCCTGCGCGAGCAACGCCTCAATCGTGTACCGCCGTCGCAGCGACATCGGCACCAGGGAGAACCGGATCACGGGCACGGATCCTTTCAATAGCCGGCCACAACCCGCCAGACGATCTGGCCACGAACTGCTAACGGGGGGGTTACCCGGTCAAACGACCGAGACGGGGTGGGAGGTTCCAAACCTCGGCCGCGCCACCGGTTCCGGCGGGGCGGAAGGTCCCACACGCCGCCAGCTCCCAGAGGGCGGAGGTTCCGCACATCGGACCCGCAGCGCCGACTCCGACGGGGTGGAGAGGTTCCGCACCTCGGCCGCGCCACCGGTTCCGGCGGGGCGGAAGGTCCCGCACGCCCCCAGCTCCCAGGGGGTGGAGGTTCCGCACGCCGATCCCGCGCCGCCAGCTCCCAGAGGGCGGAGGTTCCGCACATCGGACCCGCAGCGCCGACTCCGACGGGGTGGAGAGGTTCCGCACCTCGGCCGCGCCGCCGGTTTCGGCGGGGTGGGCGGTCCCGCACGCCCCCAGCTACCGGGGGGTGGGAGGTTCCGCACGCTGATCCCGTGCCGCCGGGTCCGACGGGGTGGGGAGGTTTCGCACTCCGTCGGCGCTGCTAGCTTGAACGGCGTGGGGACGAGGGTGCTGCACGCGATCTGGGCGGGAAGCCGGCTCGCGCTGTGGGCCGAGGACAGCACGCTGCCCCTGACGTCCCGCTCGCGCTCCGAGGTCCGCGATCACCCGTTCGCGCTGCCCATCTGGGCCATGCCGACGCTCCCGGCCACAGCGAACAGCAGGCCCGCAACTTCCAGGGCCCCGACCCTCGGGACCGCGAAGCCCAGGGCCGCGGATCCCGCTCGAACGGCAACCGTTCAGACGGACGCCCAGACGAGCGCTCCATCGGGCAGTTCGCGGATCGCCCAGCCGGGCGGCCGACGTCTCGAAGAAAGCGCTCAGGCGGGCGGTCGAAGCGTTCAGCCGGGCATGCGCACGACCACCCGATCCGGGGCCGGGTCCGCCGGACAGCCGGTCGCCGTGCTGGTGCTGCCCAGTTCGGGGCGTGGGCCGGTGCCCTCGCCCGAGCTGGGGACCGATGAGGTGGTCAAGAACCCTCGGTTGGCGCGGTGGCGGGTGCCGTTGTTGCCGTACACGCCGGAGGAGTTTGATGCGATTCCTGGGCCTTCGGTGCGGTATTTCGGGATCGTTGGGGAGTTCGCGCGGGATCTGGTCCGGCGGGGGCGCATCCTGCCGTGGCTGGCCGGGGACGAGGCGCGCTGGCGGCCGGTGCTGACGGGGGCGGATGCCCGGCGGTTCCGGGAGCTGGCGGTGGCGATGCCGCCGGTGTGCAGGGCCGTACAGGAGGGTGCCGGGCAGGAGGAGGGGCGGTCGGGCAAGGTTCTGCTGGGGGCGCTGACGGAGCTGGTGGACGCGGCGGCGCGGCGGGGCTTCCCGGAGCGGCTCATCGGGGCGTACCGGCCGGGGCGGAAGGCCGCGCTGGCGGATCGCTGGCTGCTGGCGCTGACCGACGCGGACCCGCGGCTGGACGAGGTGGAACCGGACGAGGCCGCGGCGCTGACGGCGGCGCTGACCGCGTGGTTCGCGGCGGCGCGCGGGCTCGGCGGCCCGGTCAGGGTGGAGTTCCGCCTGGTCGAGCCGGTCGGGGACGGCGACTGGCGGGTGGAGTTCGGCCTGTGCTCCGCCGAGGAGCCGGATGTGCGCGTCCCGGCCTCCCGGGTCTGGGCGGGCGCGGACTTCCCCGGCGCCCCCGACCCGGAGCGTGTGCTGCGCGCCGGGCTGAACCGGGCGGTCCGCCTCTACCCCGACCTGGACCGGGCCCTGCGCGAGCCGCGCCCCACCGGGATGCGCGTGGACACCCGGGGCGCGTTCGCGTTCCTCCGCCACTCCGCCCCCCTGCTCGAAGCCGCCGGGTACGGCGTGCGCCTCCCCCCGTGGGTCGGCAGAACCCGCCTGGGCCTCAAGATGACCACCCGCTCCCGCCCCGGACCCCCCAACATGGGCCTGCGCGAGACGGTCGACTTCCGGATGGACCTCGCCGTCGGCGACCAGGTGATCGGCGAGGCCGAACTGGCCGAACTGGCCCGCCTCAAGGTCCCGCTGGTCCGCGTCCGCGGCTCGTGGGTGGAGCTGGACGACCGCCAGCTGAAGGCCGCCCTGCGCGCCGTCGAGGACCGCCGGGTGACCGAGCGGACCGTGGGCGACGTCATCCGCGAGGTGGTGCTCGGCGGCGCGGAGGAGCTGCCGCTGGTGGAGGTGGACGCCGACGGCCTGCTCGGCGACCTGCTCTCCGGCGAGACCGAACGCCGGCTGCGCCCCGTCCCCACCCCCCCCACCCTGGACGGCGCGCTCCGCCCGTACCAGGAGCGCGGCCTGGCCTGGCTGGCCTTCCTGTCGGGGCTCGGTCTCGGCGGCATCCTCGCCGACGACATGGGCCTGGGCAAGACGATCACGACGCTCTCGCTGCTGCTGGCCGAGCGGGAGGACGGCGCGAGGCCGCCCGCGACTCTGCTGGTCTGCCCGATGTCGCTGATCAACAACTGGCAGAAGGAGGCCGCCAGGTTCGCGCCCAGCCTGCGCCTCTACATCCATCACGGCGCCTCCCGCCACCGCGACGAGGACCTGGCCTCGGCCGTCGCGGCGGCCGACCTGGTCGTCACCACCTACGGCACCGCCCTGCGGGACCTGGGCGCGCTGGCCCGGCAGGGCTGGGAGCGGGTGGTCTGCGACGAGGCCCAGGCGATCAAGAACAGCGCGGCCCGGCAGGCCCAGGCGGTCCGCCAGATCCGGGCCAGGACCAAGCTGGCGCTGACCGGCACCCCGGTGGAGAACCACCTGGCCGAGCTCTGGTCGATCATGGAGTTCTGCAACCCCGGCCTGCTCGGCCCGGCGCGGGCGTTCCGGTACCGCTACCAGGAGCCGATCGAGACCCGCCGGGACGAGAACGCGATGAGCGCCCTGCGCCGAGCCACCGGGCCGTTCGTGCTGCGCCGCCTCAAGACCGACAAGACGATCATCTCCGACCTGCCGGACAAGCAGGAGATGAAGGTCTGGTGCACGCTCACCCCCGAGCAGGCCCGCCTCTACCAGGCCGTGGTGGCGGAGATGATGGGCCGGATCGAGGGCAGCGACGGCATCGAGCGGCGCGGCAACGTGCTGGCCGCGATGACCCGGCTGAAGCAGGTCTGCAACCATCCGGCGCACCTGCTCAAGGACGGCTCCCGGCTGGACGGCCGCTCCGGCAAGCTGGCCCGGCTGGAGGAGCTGGCCGAGGAGATCGTCGAAGAGGGCGACAAGGCGCTGGTCTTCACGCAGTACGCGGAGTTCGGGACCATGCTCCAGCCGTACCTGGAGGCGCGGCTGGACCGGCCGGTGCTGTGGCTGCACGGCGGGCTGAGCAAACGGCGGCGGGACGAGCTGGTGGACCGCTTCCAGGGCGACGACGAGCCGATGATCTTCCTGCTGTCGCTGCGGGCGGCCGGGACCGGCCTCAACCTGACCGCCGCCAACCACGTCATCCACGTGGACCGGTGGTGGAACCCGGCCGTGGAGAACCAGGCCACCGACCGGGCGTTCCGGATCGGCCAGACGAGGAACGTGCAGGTCAGGAAGTTCATCTGTGTGGGCACGCTGGAGGAGCGGGTGGACGAGATGATCGAACGCAAGCTGGCCCTGGCCGACAGCGTGGTCGGCACGGGCGAGGACTGGCTGGCGGACCTGTCGGCCGACCAGCTGCGCGACCTGTTCCGGCTCGGCCCGGAGGCGGTGCGATGATCGACGACGAGCTGGATGTCACCGATGTGCCGTTCGCGGACCGGCTGGACGACTTCTACGCGCCCTCGGTCTCGCTGGCGCGGCTGAAGGCGCCGCCGTCGCCGCCCACCCCGGCCGACCTGCTGCTGCGCGCGCTGGAACCGCCACCCATCAAGATCAGGCACATCCCGGTCCTGGACCTGCTCCGCCCGGCCTACCGGCGGCTGGCCGCGCTGGACGAATGACGGCTCAGGTGTCGACGAAGTCCTGCCCGACCATCACGCGGACGCCGTTCGGGATGGTGGTGAGGGTGAGCGGGGTGCGGAGCCGTACCTCGCCGTCGATGTCGGCGGCCATCGGGGGGTCGGTCTCGATCAGCATCTCGCGGCCGATCACGAAGGGACCGCCGGCCAGGCTGCGCCACTTGCCGGTGGTGGCCCGGTTCATGGTCTCCAGCAGCAGCCGCAGCCGTTTGCCCGAGCCCAGCTGGTAGGCGACGAGCCGCCGGTTGTCGATGCTGATGTCCCTGGCGATCTGCCAGCCGCCGTGGAAGCGGCCGTTGGCGATGTTGAGCTGGTGGGTGAGCAGCTCGTGGCGTTTGCCGTCCACCGTCACGTACGCCCGGAAGGGATGGTGGCCGGGCAGGATGGTCAGCGCGGTGAGCGGGTACGCGGCCCGCCCGAGCACCCGTTTCAGCCAGGGTTTGACCGTGTTCGCCACCTCGACCGAGACGCCGAAGCTGGCCAGGTTGGCGAACGGCCGGTCGCCGCACAGGCCCAGGTCGACGTCGGCCACCTTGCCCTCGGTGAAGATCCGGACCGCGCCGCTACGGGTCAGCGGGAGGCCGAGGCTGCGGGCGAAGTTGTTGGTGGTGCCCAGCGGCAGCACGCCCAGGGCCACGTCCCGGTGCATCAGGTGCTTGACCGAGGCGCTCAGGGTGCCGTCGCCGCCGCCCACGATGAGCAGGTCGGGGCCGAGGCCGAGGGCCTGGTCGAGGGTGGCCCGCAGGCGCTTCGGCTCGTCCACGGGGAACTCCCCGAGCGGCGCGAAGCCGGCGGCCCGGATGAGGCGCAGCACCTCGTCGTAGTGCCTGCGCCCGCGCCGGGACTTGGTGTTGACCACTACGGCGGCCCTCCGGTGTTCCCGGACGGCCGCCGTATGGTCTGCCTTGCTCCGCATGATCACATGCTAGTGCGTTACTTCGTCGCCGCCGTCACCTGGAGGATGACGCCCAGGTTGAGCGGCAGCGGGCTGATCAGCTTGATCTTCGCGCCCAGCTGCTTGCCCTCGTCGCCGGGGTTGCCGGTGCCGAGGATGAAGCCGTTCACGTTCTCGCCGTACAGCTCCGTGGCGGGGCTGCCGTCCGCGTGCACGATGCGCGCGGTGTAGAGCTGGTTGTCCCGCGAGGGCACGACCGCCGAGGCGTCGCGGCTGCGGAAGAACAGGCCCTCGGGGTCGCGGAACTCCAGGCCCGGGTACCAGGTCTTGGCGTCGGTGAACTCCTTGACCGGGCTCTGGGCCGGGAACGAGGTGCAGTACATGCTGAACGGCTCGCCCGCCGCCTCAAGGCATTCCTTGATCGGGTACGTCTTGTCGAACCCGAAGGCCGCGTTGGACGCCTGCGGACGCATCGGGATGTTCTTCAGGACGCTCGGGTCCTTCGCGGCCGCGGTGCCGGAGCGGCGCAGCGGCTCGAAGTGCGAGTCGACCAGCAGCATCTCGCCCTTGGCGCCGATGGACGGCGGCGCGAACGCGTTCGACACCGGGCTGTTGCTGCTGAAGGCCGCGTCCCGCAGCCAGACCAGCAGGCCGGGCGCGTTGTACTTGACCTTCTCCACGTTCCAGACGCCGTTGCGCTGGTAGTTGGTGTCGTAGGTGTACGCCAGGCCCTGGTCGAAGCCGTCCAGGTTGCGCCACTCGGCCAGGTAGAACAGCTCGCTGCTGAGCGTTCCGCCGTGCCGCGTCCAGCCGGTGCCGCGGGTGTCGGTGAAGGTGGTGACGGTGGGGGTCCAGCCGTTGGCGCCGGCCTCCACGTCGTCGCTCCACACGGTCGCGCCACCGTTGGTGACCGAGAAGTCGTCGGCGAACCAGCCGCGCTCCGTGAACGCCTCGTCGGTCGCGTACCGGAGCCGGACCTGGATGGTCTGGCCGGCGAACGGCGCGAGGTCGATGTAGTCGTGCCGCCAGGCGTCGGTGTGGCCGGTCAGGCCGTACTTCTTGCCGCCGAAGTCCTGCATGCGGTTGTTCGGGTCCGGGTAGCCGTCGTCGGTGGAGACGAGCGCGCCGCCCTCGGTGAAGACCTTCTGCTCGGACCAGGTGGTGCCGCCGTCGGTGGAGACCTCGACGAAGCCGAAGTCCCAGTCCTCCTCGATGACGTAGTCGTTCCACATCCAGAACTTCACGTCGGAGCCGGCCGGGACCTGGACCGTGCGGGTCAGCCGCACGTCGGCCCAGTTCTGGTCGCTGCCGGTCCACCACGCGTTGGCGCCGCTGTGCGGGGTGGTCATGACGACCGTCTTGTCCGGCAGGTTGATGCGGACGCCGTCCTCGGTCAGCTTGGGCGTGCGCGAGGCCTGGCCGACGGTGACCAGCTTGGTGCCGTCACCCGGGTTCATCGTCTTCGGGTTCACCCAGCCGAGCACCCACTTGTCCCAGATGCCCATGTGGGCGGGCATGGACTGGAAGATGGGGCCGGAGTGCGAACCGGTGGACATCAGGTCCCAGAACTCGACGCTGGTGTCGCCGCCGCCGACGGAGTCGTACAGGTCGGGCAGGCCGAGGTCGTGGCCGTACTCGTGGGCGAAGACGCCGACGCCGGAGTCCTCGGGCTGCACGATGTAGTTGGAGATGCGCTTGGTGGTGCCGGGGATGGTGTACCCGCCGGGGATGGTGGCGGAGTGCGCCCAGATGGCGTAGGTGTTCTCCGCGCCGCCGCCGCCGGACTTGTCCTCACCGGCGTGCACCAGCACGAGGTGGTCGATCACGCCGTCCGGCTCCAGCAGGTTGCCGTCGCCGTCGGCGTCGCTGACGTCCTCGACGTCGTAGTCGGCCCACGGGAAGTTCGGCTGCTGGGCGGCCAGCACGTTGACCGCGTCGACGCCGAGCTGGGCGGGGCCGGCCGGGTTGTCCGGGTGGCCGTTCATGTTCTGCGGGGCGTTGTTGGCGCCGGGGATGCACTCGGCCGCGCCGTACCAGCCCTCGGAGTGGGGGACCTTCAGCCAGCCCACGGCCGAGCCGGTGACGGTGTAGGCGCCCTTGGACATCTCCTCGTACATCTTCTTCATGGTGAAGCCGGAGATGTCGATGCCCTTCTTGCCGTCGCGGGGGTCCTTCAGGTCCGTACGGACCCGGGTGGTGATCCCCTTGTCGGAGTAGAGCATCTTGTTGAAGTGGTCGGCGCTGAAGTCCGGCACCCACATCGAGTTGTTGTCCTTGCCGGGACCGGGAAGGGTCGCCGGGTTCGGGATCTTGTTGTGCAGCGGGCCGTTGATCTTGGTCCCGGCCGGCTCGACCACGCAGGTGTTCGGGGTGGCCGTGGACTCCTGGCGGCTGAAGCCGGAGAAGTCGTCGTTGGCGTTCTCGTTGAACTCCACCAGCAGGGTCAGCAGCTTCGCGGTCTGCTTGGTGCCCGCCTTCTTGAAGATGAACTCGAACGGGTTCTTGCCGGTGCGGATGGCGCGCCGCTCGTTCTCGGCCAGCCGGCGCCCGGCGACCGGGTTTCCGCCCGAGTACTTGCGGTCGAAGGAGGCCGTGGTCTCCTGGACCGAACGCCCGGACCGGTTCTGCGAACCGGCGGTGACGCGCTCCTCATCCCGGGTGGAGACGTCTCCCTGGACCATGGGGGACGCGTAGTTGATGTAGTAGTCGGCGGCGGACGGGATGTAGTTCGCCACCGTGGTGTCGGCCGCGGCGGCGGTGACTGCCGCCCCGGGGATGGCCGTGAGTCCCGCTGCCGCGAGACCGAGGGCGGGCACGATGGCGGCCAGTCGCCGCGCCCGTCCTGAGGATGCTCTGACTAACAATCTATGTCCCTCCCTGCCCGGGGTTACCGGGCGACATCCGGACGACGCGCAGGGGGATGTCGCGCGCCACGGGTGTCACGGGTCTCCCAAACACCCCGTGATACACCGCAAGCCGGACGTTAGATGAACAAGTAATGGAAAGGTAAAGTCAGGGACGGATGTTGCTAAACCGTAATCGATCTGAATTTGTCACTTTTTGTGTCAGAACAGAATCCAGACGGTGACGGCGGTCCCGGCCAGGGCCAGGCCGTAGCAGGTGAGCGCGATGAGCCGGTCCCAGCGTGCGAGTCCCAGGAGTTCCTCGGTGGTGAACCTGATCCGGTGCGCGGCGTGGAAGAGCGCCAGCAGGACCAGGGCCACCAGGGCCAGCCGTACCAGGACGTTTGACAGCAGCGCGGTCAGATCCGGCTCTGCCAGCACCCCGAGCGGGACCAGCACGCCGAGGATCAGGACCAGCGCCGGCAGCGTCATCGCCGACACCACCCCGCCGCCCCCGAACAGCAGCCACAGGTACGGCTCCGCCCGCCGCCGCAGCGGGCTCACGACAGCACCCACAGGATGAGCACCGAGACCGCCAGCCAGGCCGAGTAGTTCCCGCCGGAGATCATGAAGCCGGGCACCCGCCACCCGTCCAGTCGGATCACGGTCGCCTTGGGCGCGAGGTTGAGGAAGGTGACCGAGTGGAAGACGGTCGCCCCCAGCGCGAGCACGTTCACCGCCAGCACCCACGGGCCGGCCGCCCAGGCCCAGAACGCGGGCAGCGCGCCGCCGGCGGCGGCGTCCAGGAGCAGGATCAGGTAGACCACCGACCAGGCCACGAAGAGGCTGGTCAGCTCGCGCAGCACGAACACCAGGTAGGCGCGGCGGCGCAGGAACCAGAGCCGGTCGCGCGGCGGGGAGTAGGTCACGGCCGCCTCCTGGTGAACGGCAGCACGCTGCGCAGCGCGGCCGTCAGCTTGTACCGCTGGATGGCCTCGGCCGGGTCCACGTGCTTGGGGCAGGCCGAGGTGCACTCGCCGACGAAGGTGCACCCCCACACGCCCTCCTCGGCGGAGAGCACGTCGAACCGGTCCCCCATGTCCCGCGAGTCCAGGTTGTAGCGCTGCGCCAGCGCGATCGCGGCCGGCCCGAGGAAGTCGGGGTCCAGCACGTACACCGGGCACGCCGAGTAGCACAGCATGCAGTTGATGCACATCGAGTACTGCTTGTACGCCTCCAGCTGCTCGGGCGTCTGCGCGTACTCGGAGTCGGGCTCCTCCCCCTCCCTGATCAGCCACGGGCTGACCTTGGAGAGGTTGGCCAGGAACGGGTCGATGTCCACCACCAGGTCCCTGATCACCGGGAAGCCGCGCAGCGGCTCCACCGTCACCGGGCCGGTGTAGTCCGTCAGGAAGGTCCCGCAGGTCAGTTTGGGCTCGCCGTTCACGTTCATGCCGCACGAGCCGCAGATGCCCATCCGGCACGACCAGCGGAACGACAGCGTGCCGTCGACGGCGTCCTTGACGTGGTTGAGGGCGTCCAGGATCGCCCAGTCGGCCCGGTCGGGCACCTCGTACTCCTGGAAGACCGGCTCGGCGTCCACGCCCGGCCGGTAGCGGCTGACTCGGAGGATCATCGGCCGTAGACCCTTTCACCAGGGGGCCAGCGGGTGATGGTGACGGGCAGCAGGCTGAGCCGCGGTGTCCCGTCGGGGCCGCGATGGGCCAGGGTGTGCGCGAGGAAGGCGGCGTCGTCGCGGGCCGGGAAGTCGGTGCGCTGGTGGGCGCCGCGCGACTCCTCCCGGTTGAGCGCGGAGGCCACGATGGCCTCGGCCACGTCCAGCATGGAGCCCAGTTCCAGGCCGGCCAGCAGTTCGGTGTTGAAGGCCGCGCTGCGGTCGTCCAGGCGCGCCACCGCCGCCCGCTCCCGCAGGTCGGCGAGGGTCGCGACGGCCTTGTCCAGGGCGTCCCTGTTGCGGTAGATGCCGGCCGCGTCCTCCAGCGTGCGCCGCATCAGCTCGCGCACCTCGGAGATCCGCTCCCGGCCGCCGTCCCGGCCGGCCCGCTCCCGTTCCAGCCGCCGCCGCTCGTCCGCGCCCTGCGACCGCACCGCGCCGCCGTCCGGCCGTTCCGCCTGTACGGCGTACCGCGCCGCCGCCGCCCCAGCCCGCGCCCCGAACACCAGGCACTCGGGCAGCGAGTTGGATCCCAGCCGGTTGGCTCCGTTGATGCTGACGCAGGCGGTCTCCCCGGCCGCGTACAGGCCCTGGACCGGGGTGTCGCCGTCGATGCCGGTGTGGACCCCGCCCATCATGTAGTGGACCACCGGCCGTACCGGGATCAGGTCGGTGACCGGGTCGATCTTCTCGTAGCTGAGGCACAGCTCCCGGACGAACGGGATCCGCGCGTTGATCCTGGCCTCCCCGAGGTGGCGCAGGTCGAGGTAGGTGACCTGCCCGTACGGGGTGTCGACGGTGCGCCCGCGGGCCATCTCGCCGACGAACGCCTGGGAGAGCCGGTCCCGGGGCCCGAGCTCCATGCTGCGGAGCTTGGGCTTGTCGGTGGGCACGCCGAGGTCGTAGTCCTGGAGGTAGCGGTAGCCGTCCTTGTTGATCAGCCAGCCGCCCTCGGCGCGGGCCGCCTCGGTGATGAGGATGCCGGTGAAGGGGAGGCCGGTGGGGTGGTACTGGACGAACTCCATGTCCTTGAGCGGGGCCCCGGCCCGGTAGGCCAGCGCCATGCCGTCGCCGGTCTTGATGGCCGCGTTGGTGGTGAAGGGGAAGACCTGGCCGCAGCCGCCGGTGGCCAGGATGACCGCGCGGCAGGCGATGGTCTCGATCCGGCCGGTCCTGATGTCGATGGCGGTGACGCCGTGCACCCGGCCGCCGTCGGTGACCAGGCGGGTGGCGTACCACTCGTCGTAGCGCTTGATCCCGGCGTACTTGAGGCTGGTCTGGAAGAGGGTGTGCAGCAGGTGGAAGCCGGTCTTGTCGGCCGCGTACCAGGTGCGCAGCTGCTTCATCCCGCCGAACGGCCGGACCGCGACCCGGCCGTCCGGCTCCCTGCTCCACGGGCAGCCCCAGTGTTCGAGGCGGATCAGCTCGCGGGGGGCCTCCCGGACGAACGCCTCCACGGCGTCCTGGTCGCAGAGCCAGTCCCCGCCGGAGATGGTGTCGTACGCGTGCTCGTCGAGGCTGTCGGCCAGGCCGATCACGGCGGCGGCGCCTCCTTCGGCGCTCACGGTGTGGCTGCGCATCGGGTAGACCTTGGAGACGATGGCCACCGTGGCGTCCGGCTCGGTCTCGGCGACCGCGATGGCCGCGCGCAGACCGGCGGCGCCGCCGCCCACGATCAGGACGTCGACCGCGGCGTCCCCCGCCGTGCCCTCAGCAGCCATGGTCCGGGCCGAACTCGTCGACCACCCGGCGCCCGTCGTGACGGGTGGTGTGCACGTGGATGCTGCCGTCGTGGTACTCGTGGCGCATCCGGCGGCAGCCGCAGTCGAAGTAGTCGTCCCGGATCAGGAACCCGTCGCCGTCCTCTTCGACGAAGTGTTCACCACCGCCCTTCCGTCCGCAGGGCGCGAGTAAGTCGGTGAAGGTCGTCCGCGTTCCGGTCATCTTCGCCCTCCTTCCGAGATCAAGGGTGATTTCCACACAAGCACCGCTGTGTCCCTTCGGAAAGGCCAGAACATCCTTTCGGGGTGTTCACAAGCACCCGCGCGGCGGCCATAGGGTCCGAACTGTGAAAGACCTCATCAGCGCGCTCCCGGAAGGCCGGGTCGTCACCGACCCTGACGTGATCGACTCCTACGCCCGCGACCGGACCTTCCTCGGTCCCGGCCAGGCCGTCGGCGCCGTGCTCGCGCGCTCCCGCGAGGAGGTCGTCACCACGCTGAAGTGGGCCAGCGCCCATCGGGTGCCGGTGGTGCCGCGCGGCGCGGGGACGGGCCTGGCGGGCGCGGCCACGGCCACCGAGGGCTGCCTGATCCTGTCGCTGCACCGGATGACCGACATCGTCGAGCTCTCCCCGGAGGACGAGATCGCGGTCGTGCAGCCGGGTGTGATCACCGCCGACCTGGACCGGGCCGCCCGCGCCCACGGCCTCATGTACGCCCCTGACCCCTCCTCCTATGAAATTTCCACCATCGGCGGCAACCTGGCCACCAACGCCGGCGGCCTGCGCTGCGTCAAGTACGGCGTCACCCGCGACTCCGCCCTCGGCCTGGAGGTCGTGCTGGCCGACGGCCGCGTCCTGAACACCGGCCGCCGCACCATGAAGGGCGTCACCGGCTACGACCTGACCGGCCTGTTCGTCGGCTCGGAGGGCACCCTGGGCGTGATCACCGAGGCCACCGTGAAGCTGCGCCGCGCCCCCGCCGAACCGCCCGCCACGATCGCCGCCGAGTTCACCTCGCTGCGGGACGCCGCCGCCGCGGTGGCCGCGATCATCGCCGGCGGCTGCCAGCCGTCCATGCTCGAACTCATCGACCGGGCCACCCTGAAGGCCATCGACGACTGGAAGAACATCGGCCTGGAGGCGGAGACCCAGGCCATGCTGATCGGCCAGTCCGACGCCCCCGACTCGGCGGCCGCGATCGCCCGGATGGGCGAACTGTGCGAGGCGAACGGCGCGACCTTCGCCGCCGTCTCCAGCACCCCGCAGGAGGCCGAGGAGTTGATCGCCGTACGGCGGCTGGCCTACGAGGCGAAGGAACGGCTGGGCGCCTGCCTGGTGGAGGACGTGTGCGTGCCCAGGTCCGCCCTGCCGGAGATGATCTCGGCGGTGGAGGCGGCGGGGGCCCGGCACGACGTGCTGATCTGCACGGTCGCGCACGCGGGGGACGGCAACGTGCACCCAGTCTTCATCTTCGACCGGGGCCTGGCCGAGCCGCCCGAGCAGGTGTGGGCGGCGGCCGACGAGGTGTTCCGAGCGGCGCTGCGGCTGGGCGGCACGCTCACCGGGGAGCACGGCGTGGGCCTGCTGAAACGCCGCTGGCTGGCGCTGGAGGCCGGGCCGGTGGCCGCCGATCTTCAGCACCGGATCAAAGAGGTGTTCGATCCGCTCAACATCCTCAACCCGGGCAAAGCCATCTAAGGTAGCGTTCTGCCACTCTGGTCATGAAATTTCGGGGGTTGTGGTGGAAGGCGATCCGACGCGGCTGGGGCCGTTCGCGATCGTCCGGCGGCTGGGCGAGGGCGGTCAGGGGCTCGTCTTCCTCGGCGAGGGCCCGTCCGGCGAGCAGGTCGCGGTCAAGCTGCTGCACACCCGGCTGACCGCCGACGCCGAGGCCCGCGCCCGGTTCCTGCACGAGGTGGCGCTGGCCCAGCGGGTGGCCCGGTTCTGCACCGCCCCCGTCCTGTACGCCGACCTGGCCGGCAACCAGCCGTACATCGTGAGCGAGTACGTGCCCGGCAAGTCGCTGCGCGAACTCGTGGAGGAGGAGGGCCCGCGCCGGGGCGCGGCGCTGGACCGGCTGGCGATCAGCACGGCCACCGCCCTGGCGGCCATCCACCGGGCGGGCATCACCCACCGGGACTTCAAGCCGGCCAACGTGCTGATGGGCCCCGAGGGGCCCGTCGTGATCGACTTCGGGGTGGCCAAGGCCCTGGACTCCCCGCAGACCACGGGGACCGGGACGACCATGGGCACGCCGTCCTTCCTGGCCCCCGAGCTGATGAGCACGGGGGTGGCCACCGGCGCCTCGGACGTGTTCGCGTGGGGCGTCACGATGGTCTTCGCGGCGACCGGCAGGCCCGCGTTCGGGGCCGACTCGATCCCGCAGGTCATGCACCGCATCCTGACCAGCCCGCCGGACCTGGGCGAGCTGTCCGGGCCGTTACGCGACCTGATCAAGGTCTGCCTGGCCAAGGAGCCGGCGCTGCGGCCCTCGGCCGAGGCGATCGTGGCGCACCTGACCGGCGGGCCCCCCATCGACCTGAGTCCCGTGGAGCCGGAGAAGCCGCGCGCCCGCGGGCGGGTGGTCGCGGCGGCGCTGGCCGTGGCGGCCCTCGCGGTGACCGCGGGGACAGTGGCCGTGATCCGCCCCTTCGACAGGCCCGCGCAAACGCCGGTCGCCGCGCCGCCGGCCGCGCAGCCGCAGGTCTCTCCGCAGCGGCGCCCGTCGGCCACCCGGTCGGCGCGGGTGGAGCCCGCGCCCACGCGCAGCACGGTCGTGCCGGTGAAGCAGCCGATCCCGAGCGAACCGCCGGCGTCCCCGAGCCCCTCTCCCTCGCCCTCCCCCAGTCCTTCGCCCAGCCCGTCGCCGACGCTGAAGCCCGATCCGGTCCCCAACCCCCGCAAACCGCGCGGGCTCTGCGGGGCGGGGTTCACGATCGCCGACACCCATGGCTGGAACGGGAAGGCGACGACGTACCTGATGATCAACGCCTCGAACGGGCGGGCCTGCGTGGTGACCCTGTCCACGTACGTGATGCCGGGCAAGGTCAGGATGGGCGCCATCCTCCAGGTCCAGGGCGGCGCGATCACGCGCGACTGGCGCAGGCACATGACCCACGCGGGGCCGGTCAAGCAGCCCGCGTCCGGCGCCTGCCTGATCTGGGGCGGCGGGTACGGCCAGCAGACCTGGAAGAGCGCCTGGTCCCACTGCGGCGCCGAAGGCTACTGAGCCCCCGGCTGCCGAGACTCTGGGCGCCCGTCACAATGTAGGTCGCGAAAGGGAGGGATCGTGAGCGTGATCACCAGCCGTCTGGACACGTCCGGCGCCGACTACGAGGCTCGCCGGGCGGCCATGCTGGCGAAGCTGGCCGAGCTCACGGCCGAGCAGGACAAGGCGGTCGCGGGCGGCGGCCAGAAGTACGTGGACCGGCACAGGGCCCGCGGCAAACTGCTGGCCAGGGAGCGCGTCGAACTCCTGGTGGACCCCGACTCGCCGTTCCTGGAGCTGTCGCCGCTGGCCGCGTGGGGCAGCGACTTCCCGGTCGGGGCGAGCGTGGTGACCGGCATCGGCGTGATCGAGGGCGTGGAGTGCGTGATCACCGCCAACGATCCGACCGTGCGCGGCGGCGCGTCCAACCCGTGGACGCTGCGCAAGACGCTGCGCGCGGCCGACATCGCCCTGGAGAACCGGCTGCCGCTGGTCAACCTGGTCGAGTCCGGCGGCGCCGACCTGCCGACCCAGAAGGAGATCTTCATCCCGGGCGGGCGGGTGTTCCGGGACCTGACCCGGCTGTCGGCGGCGGGCATCCCCACCATCGCGCTGGTCTTCGGCAACTCCACGGCCGGCGGCGCGTACGTGCCGGGCATGAGCGACCACGTCGTCATGGTGAAGGAACGCGCCAAGGTGTTCCTCGGCGGGCCGCCGCTGGTCAAGATGGCCACCGGCGAGGAGTCCGACGACGAGTCGCTCGGCGGCGCCGAGATGCACGCCCGCGACTCCGGCCTGGCCGACTACCTGGCCGCCGACGAGCACGACGCGCTGCGCATCGGCCGCCAGATCGTGCGCCGCCTGGGCTGGCGCAAGCTGGGCCGCGCCCCGGAGCCGGCCGAGGACCCGCGCTTCGACGAGGACGAGCTGCTCGGCATCGTCCCCGAGGACCTGCGCGTCCCGTTCGACCCGCGCGAGGTGATCGCCCGGATCGTGGACGCCAGCGACTTCGACGAGTTCAAACCCCTGTACGGACCGAGCCTCGTCACCGGCTGGGCCAGACTGCACGGCTACCCGGTCGGCATCCTGGCCAACGCGCAGGGCGTGCTGTTCGGCCCGGAGGCGCAGAAGGCCGCGCAGTTCATCCAGCTGGCCAACCAGTCCCGCACCCCGCTGCTGTTCCTGCAGAACACCACCGGCTACATGGTCGGCAAGGACTACGAGCGTTCCGGGATCATCAAGCACGGCTCGATGATGATCAACGCGGTGGCCAACTCGACGGTCCCGCACATCACGATCGTGCTGGGCGCCTCCTACGGCGCGGGCAACTACGGCATGTGCGGCCGGGCCTACGACCCCCGGTTCCTGTTCGCCTGGCCCAGCGCGAAGTCGGCCGTGATGGGCCCGGCCCAGCTGGCCGGGGTGCTCTCCATCGTGGGCCGGGCGGCGGCCGAGGCGCGCGGCCAGGCGTACGACGAGGAGGCGGACACCGCGATGCGCGCCATGGTGGAGGCCCAGGTCGAGGAGGAGTCGCTGGCGTTCTTCCTGTCCGGCCGCCTCTACGACGACGGGGTGATCGACCCGCGCGACACCCGTACCGTGGTGGGGCTGTGCCTTTCCGCGATCAACAACGCCGCCGAGCCCGCGCCCGCCGGGTTCGGCGTCTTCCGGATGTGAGCCATATGACCGTGCAGAGACTCCTGGTCGCCAATCGGGGCGAGATCGCGCGGCGGGTGTTCCGCACCTGCCGGGACCTGGGCATCGAGACCGTCGCGGTCTTCACCGACGCGGACGCCGCCGCGCCGCACGTGGCCGAGGCCGATCACGCGGTACGGCTCGGCGACGGCGCCCCGATGGCGTACCTGGACATCGGCCTGGTGGTGGAGGCGGCGCGGGTTTCCGGGGCGGACGCCGTACATCCGGGGTACGGGTTCCTGTCGGAGAACGCGGAGTTCGCGCGGGCCGTGCTGGACGCCGGGCTGACCTGGATCGGCCCGCCGCCGGAGGCGATCGCGGCGATGGGCAGCAAAATCGGGGCCAAGGAGCTGATGGCCGAGGCGGGCGTGCCGGTACTGCCCGGGTTCGCCGAGGGCGAGCCGGGGCCCTTCATCGTGAAGGCGTCGGCGGGCGGCGGCGGGCGCGGCATGCGGATCGTGCGCGACCCGGCCGAGCTGCCGGAGGCGCTGGAGTCGGCGCGGCGGGAGGCGGCGGCCGCGTTCGGCGACGGCGAGGTGTTCGTGGAGCGGCTGCTGCCGGACGCGCGCCACATCGAGGTGCAGATCCTGGCCGACGGCCACGGCACGGTCTGGGCGCTGGGCGAGCGGGAGTGCTCGATCCAGCGGCGGCACCAGAAGGTCGTCGAGGAGGCGCCCTCCCCCGCCGTCACCCCGGAGCTGCGCAGGGAGCTGGCCGAGGCGGCGGTCAACGCGGCCAGGGCGATCGGCTACGTGGGCGCGGGCACGGTCGAGTTCCTGCTCGCCGACGGGAGTTTCCACTTCCTGGAGACCAACACCCGCCTCCAGGTGGAGCACCCGGTCACCGAGTCCGTCTACGGCGTGGACCTGGTCCGGCTGCAGATCGAGATCGCCGAGGGCGCGGCCCTGCCGGGGCTGCCGCCGAGCCCGGTCGGCCACGCCATCGAGGTCCGCCTGTACGCGGAGGACCCGGCGCACGACTGGCGGCCGGGCAGCGGCGTGCTGCACCGCTTCGAGATCCCCGGCGTGGACTCGGAGTTCACCGTGAGCGGCCTGCGCCTGGACTCCGGCGTGCGGGACGGCTCGGAGATCGGCACCCACTACGACCCGATGCTGGCCAAGCTGATCAGCTACGCCCCCACCCGCGAGGCCGCCGCCCGCCGGCTGGCCACCGCCCTGGCCAAGGCCCGGATCCACGGCCCGGCCACCAACCGCGACCTGCTGGTCAACGTGCTCCGCCATCCCGAGTTCCGGGCGGGCGCGACCGACACCGGCTTCCTGGAGCGCCACGACGTGACCGGCCCGCTGGGCGGCGACGAGGCCGTGCGGCTGTCCGCGCTGGCCGCCGCGCTGGCCAAGGCCGCCGCCAACCGGGCCGCCGCCAAGGCCCGGGGAGTCCTGGGCGGCCTGCCCAGCGGCTGGCGCAACGTCCCGTCCAAGCCGCAGCGCACCGAGTACGCCGAGCAGACCATCACCTACCGCCTCACCCGGGACGGCCTCCAGTCGCTCCCCGGCGTCGCCCTGGTCAGCGCGGAACCCGGCCATGTCGTGCTGGACGTCTCGGGCGTACGGCACAGCTTCGCGGTGGCCGCCCACCCCGGCGCGACCTACGTCGACTCCGCCCTCGGCCCGGTCCGCCTCACCCCCGTGGACCGGCTGCCGGAACCCGTCGGGAAGGCCGCTCCCGGCTCGCTGCCCGCCCCCATGCCGGGCACGGTGCTGCGGGTGGAGGTGAAGGCCGGCGACCCGGTGAGCCAGGGCCAGCCGGTCGTGGTGCTGGAGGCCATGAAGATGGAACATCGAATCCTCGCGCCCGCGGAGGGCGTCGTGGCGGAGCTGAACGTCGCCCCCGGCGACCACGTCGAGGGCGGGACCGTGCTCGCGGTCATCCAGAAGGGCGAGTAGCGCATGGAAAGTGTGGTTCACCTGGCGGTCGGCCGGGGTGTGGCGACCGTCACGCTCGACTCGCCGCGCAACCGCAACGCCCTGTCCCGGCAGCTGATCGAGGAGCTGTCCGGCCGGCTGGAGGCCGCCACCGCCGACGAGGACGTACGGGCGGTGCTGCTGACCCACACCGGCTCGGTCTTCTGCGCGGGCGCCGACCTGGGCGAGGCCGCCGCCGAGGGCATGGACGCGGGCAGCCGCCGCCTGATCGACCTGCTCACGCTGATCGTGGAGCTGCCCAAACCGGTGGTGGCGAAGGTGACGGGGAAGGCGCGGGCGGGCGGTCTGGGCCTGCTCGGCGCGTGCGACGTCGTGCTCGCCGACGACGGGGGCGACTACGCCTTCACCGAGGCCAGGCTGGGCCTGAGCCCGGCGATGATCTCCCTCACCCTGCTGCCCCGGCTGGACCCGCGGGCCGCCGGGCGCTATTTCGTCACCGGCGAGACGTTCGGCGCGGCGGAGGCGGAGCGCATCGGCCTGCTCACCCGGGCGGTACCGGCCGCGGAGCTGGACGCGGCGGTGGAGACCGTGCTCGCGGGCCTGCGCGCGGGCTCGCCGCAGGGGCTGGCCGAGTCCAAGCGCCTGGTGACCGAGCCGGTCCGGCGCGCCCTGGCCGAGCGCGGCGCGGAGATGGCGGCCCGGTCGGCGCGGCTGTTCTCCTCGCCCGAGGCCCGCGAGGGCATGAGCGCGTTCCTGCAGAAACGACCGCCGTCCTGGGCCGTCCAGTGAGTGCGCCGCTGCGGATCGCCAACTGCTCAGGTTTCTACGGCGACCGGCTCTCGGCGGCGCGGGAGATGGTGGAGGGCGGCCCGATCGACGTCCTCACCGGCGACTGGCTGGCCGAGCTGACCATGCTGATCCTGGCCGGGAACCAGCTGAAGGGCCGTCCCGGCTACGCGCCGACCTTCCTGACGCAGCTGGAGCAGGTGCTGGGGCAGTGCCAGGAGCGCGGCATCAGGATCGTCTCCAACGCGGGCGGGCTGGACCCCGCGGGGTGCGCGCGGGCCGTCGCCGACCTGGCCACCCGGCTGGGCCTGCACGGCCTGCGCATCGCGCACGTGACCGGCGACGACGTACGCGCGCAGGCCGAGCCGGGGACGGTCACGGCCAACGCGTACCTGGGGGGCAGGCCGATCGCGGCGGCGCTGGCGGCCGGAGCGGACGTGGTGGTCACCGGGCGGGTCACCGACGCGGCCCTGGTCACCGGCCCCGGCATGTGGCGGCACGGCTGGGGCTCCGGCGACCTGGACGCGCTGGCCGGTTCGGTGGTCGCCGGGCACGTGATCGAGTGCGGCTGCCAGGCGACCGGCGGCAACTACGCCTTCTTCGAGGAGGTGCCCGACCTGGCCCACTGCGGCTTCCCGATCGCGGAGCTGCACGCCGACGGCTCGGCCGTGATCACCAAGCATCCCGGCACCGGCGGCCTGGTCAGCGTCGGCACGGTCACCGCGCAACTGCTGTACGAGATCTCCTCCCCGCGCTACCCGGGCCCCGACGTGACCGCCCGCTTCGACACCATCCAGCTCACCCAGCAGGCCCCCGACCGGGTCCTGATCTCCGGCGTCACCGGGGAGCCGCCCCCGGAGACGCTCAAGGTCGCGGTCAACCGCCTGGGCGGCTACCGCAACACCATGACGCTCGTGCTCACCGGCCTGGACCTGGCCGAGAAGGCCCGGCTGGCCGAGGAGGCGGTCTGGGCGCGCGTCCCGAAGGAGTCCTTCGAGCGGACCCACGTGGACCTGACCCCGCTGGACGCGGGGACGGCGCTGCTCCGGATCACCGTCATGGACCAGGACAGGAAGCGGGCCGGGCGGGCGTTCTCCTCGGCGGTCGTGGAGACCGGCCTGGCCTCCTACCCGGGCCTGTACGGCCTCACCCCGCCCGGCGACGCCTCCGCGTACGGCGTCTACACGCCGTCGTCGATCTCCCGCGACCAGGTGCGCGTACGGGTGTGCCTGGACGGCCGGGAGATCCCCGTGCCGGACGCCGACCCTCCGCGCCCCCAGCCGGAGCCTCCCCACGTGTCGGACGGGCTGCCGTACGGCACCCACGTGGGGCCCTGGACCTCGGCCGGGCTCCCCCTGCCGGCGGCGGAACTGCCGGAGGAGATCGTCCCGCTGGGCCGGATCGCCGGCGCGCGCTCCGGCGACAAGGGCGGCGACGCCAACCTGGGCGTCTGGGTGCGCACTCCGGAGGAGTACGCCTGGCTGTCGGACTTCCTGACCGTGGAACGGCTGCGCGACCTGCTCCCCGAGGTCCGCGACCTGCCCGTGGAGCGCTTCGTCCTGCCCAACCTGCTGGCCCTCAACTTCGTCGTGTCCGGCCTGCTCGGCCTCGGCGTCGCCGCCAGCCCCCGCCTCGACCCGCAGGCGAAAGCCCTGGGTGAACGCCTTCGCTCCGCAATGGTCCCTTCGCCCGGTTTGTAGCTGGGAGTTCCCTGAAGGACATACCGGGGAAACATGAGCCGCCCTACAATTGCCCGCAATTGCGGCAATTGTTCGGGGAAGGGCGTCGTCATGCGACTCCGATTTCTTGGCTCCACCTCCGAGGCGGGAGCGTGCCCCTCGCTCTACGAGACCGACCGCGGCACCATCGTCGTCCAGGGTCTTGAACTGGTGGACGGCGAGGCGCGGGCCGATCTGCGGCACGTGCTCGACGGCGAGACCGCCGTGGAGGTCCCCAGGGAGCTCTTGGTGGAGATCGCCAGGCGGGTCCTCGGCTGAGCGAGGAGTTGATCGGACCGTTAGGGAGTTCCCTATGGTCTGGGCGACGGTCACCCGTCTACCTTTGAGCGCACTGAGGCCGGAGGTTAGTGGTGAGCGGGTTCCAGCAGGCGCGGATCGATCTCGGCTTGCAGCTTCGGCAATTGCGGGAGACCGCGCACCTGTCGGGCAAGGATCTGGCCGAACGGCTCGGCTGGCAGCCGTCCAAGGTGTCCAGGATCGAGAACGCCCGGCAGACCGCGACCGAGGACGACGTGGTGGTCTGGGCCCAGGCCGTACGGGCGGAACCGGCCGTGGTGGACGGGCTGATCCAGCAGGCGGTCGGGCTGCTGGAGCGGCAGGACTCCTGGCGTGGCCGGCACAAGAGCGGACTCGCCGCCCTCCAGGAGGACATTCGCGACCTTGAGTCACGAACCCGACTGTTCCGGGCGTTCGAGCCGGGGGTCGTCGTCGGCCTGCTCCAGACCGCCGAGTACGCCCGCCACATCTTCGCCAAGGTCCGCCGCCTCTACGACGCCACCGACGACGTGGACGCCGCCATCCGCGTCCGCATGCAGCGCCAGGAGATCCTGTACGACCCCGCGCGCACGTTCCGCTTCATCATCCCCGAGTCGGTGCTCTACTACCGCCTCGCGCCGGTGGACGTGATGCGCGGCCAGATCGACCGGCTGCTGGCCGTCACCACCCTGCCCAACGTCGAGTTCGGCATCGTGCCGTTCACCGCCCCGCTGCCCTCGGCCCTGCTCAACTCCTTCTGGATCTACAACGACGCGCTGGTCGGCGTGCCCACCAGGACCAAGGACATCCTGTTCCGCGACCCCGACGACATCGCCTTCTACGCCCGCGCCTTCGACGAGTTCGTCGAGGTCGCCTCCTTCCGGGAGGAGGCACGGTCGATCCTGGTACGGGCCGCCGACGAGTACGCGAAACAATCGCTGGATTAGCCCACACAATTGCTTGCTCAGTAGAAGTCAGCCGTGCAATCCTTTTCCCTTAACCGGGAGGTGATTGTGCAATGCTGGACACAATGTCCTGCCTTGAGCGGTTCGCTGCCGCGACCAGAGAGCACATCGATCTCTCGGTCCGGGTGATGACCGCGTCCCCGCCCCGGGTGCAGGTCCGCAACAGGTTCAGCGACAACCTGACCGAGACGGTCACCTGCACCGAGCGCGGCGCCTTCATCACCTCCTGGGGCTACCGGCTCGGCACGGTGGACTCGGTCGAGGACGCGGCCGCGCGCCTGGCCTACCTGATGGCCGCGCTGCCCGCGTAGTCGCGGGCCATCCGCTCCAGATTCACCAGGAACCGCCGGACGTCGTCGTCGCCGTGCTGCACCGACACCGTCCACTGCTCGCACTTGCCCCACGGCGGCAGGAACACCCCGCCGTTGTGCTGGTAGAGCCAGTGTGCCTGCCCCCACTGGTCGGGGTAGTCCAGGAAGTCCCGGTAGTCGCGCAGCGGCCGGTCGTGGAAGATGACCGCGCCCTTGGCCCCGAACGACTGCACGTAGCCGGGCAGGCCGTGCGCCCGCAGGATGCCGGTCGCTCCCTCCGACATGACCGCCCGCAGCCGGTCGAAGTGCCGGTAGGCGGCGTCGTCCAGCACGTCCAGCAGCGTGGCCCTGGCCGCCGCCATGGTCAGCGGGTTGCCGTTGAAGGTGCCCACCTGCTCGTACACGCCCTCCGCGATCAGGCCCATCAGCTCGCGGGTGCCGCCGATGGCGCCGCAGGGCAGGCCGCCGCCGAGCGCCTTGGCCAGGCAGATCAGGTCGGGCGTCACGCCGAGCAGTTCGCCGGCCCCGCCGGGGGACACGGCCAGGCCGGTCTTGACCTCGTCGAAGGCCAGGTAGGCGCCGTACCGGTGGAGCAGCGCCTTGAGGGCGCCGAGGTAGCCGTCCGGCGGCGGGATGAGCCCGATGTTCATCATGATCGGCTCGACGATCATGCCGGCGATCTCGCCCGGGTTCTCGATCAGCACCCGCTCGACCGCCTCCAGGTCGCCGAACGGGACCACGACCGTCAGCCGGGCCAGGTCGGACGGCACGGCCATGCCCTGCCGTACCGAGCGCGGCCGGTACGAGGGCCCGGCGTCCTCGGCGGACGGGTAGACCGAGACCTGCACCGAGTCGTGGTGGCCGTGGTAGCTGCCCTCCACCTTGATGATCTTCGTACGGCCGGTGGCCACCCGCATCAGGTGCACCGCGTCCATGGTGGCCTCGGTGCCCGAGTTGCCGAACCGCCACATGGGCAGCCCGAACCGGCGGGCCAGCGCCCGCGCGACCACGACCGCGTCCTCGGTCGGCTGGGCGAAGTGGGTGCCCTTGCGCACCCGGGCGGCGACCGCGTCCACGATGGCCGGGTGGGCGTGCCCGACCAGGCCGACGCCGAAGCCGCCGTGCAGGTCCACGTAGGAGGTGCCGTCCACGTCGACGAGACGGGAGCCGGCGCCGTGCGAGATCCACACCGCGCCGGGCGGGGCGTCCTGCCAGTTGGAGGCGACGCCTCCGGGCAGCACGTCGGCGCAGTCCCTGCGGATGCGCCGGGACTCGCCCGTGCGGGCCAGGAAGACCGCTTCCTGGTCCTCGATCAGACTGTCCAGCCTTGCCAAGCTGTCCGGGCGAACCAGGGGTTCGCTGACGACAGACATTTCAGATCCTCTCGGGAAGGGCCGGGGCTCGGCCCGTGAGATACGCGGTCGCCATGGTGGCGATCCACTGGTAGGTGACGTCCTCGTCCTCGGCGAACGGGCCCGGCCGGTAGCCGCGCGAGCTGACACCGCGCTGCACGCCCTCGCAGGCCGACCAGTCCTGCCGGTTGGTGACGTCCCAGAAGTCCACGGCGTACGCGACGTCCGTGGTCCCCGGCGGGAACAGCCACTGGCAGGTGACCCTGGTACGGCCGGCGCTGACGGGTTCCAGCACGTGCGTCATGACGTAGTCGGGGTGCATGCTGAGCAGCAGGTTGGGGAAGAGCTGCACGTACTCGACGACGCGCAGCCGCTCGCCGGTGATGCCGGGCAGCGGTCCCGCCGCGGAGGAGCCGTCCATGGACATGGTCTGCGCGCCGTCCACCAGGTCCATCCGCCCGCCGGCCCACAGGCCCTCCGGCCGGTAGTTGTCGCCGCTGTCGGGCGGGGAGACCCGGCACAGCTCGGGGTGGATGGCCGGGCAGTGGTAGCACTCGTGGTAGTTCTCCACGGCGAGCTTCCAGTTGGCGTTCAGCTCGTACTCGTGGGAGGCGGCGACCTCCAGGGCGGCCATGCCGTACGGGGCGACGATCTCCTCCAGGCCGGCCAGGTAGTCGCCGATCGGGGGCGCGTCGCCGGAGGCGTTCACGAAGACGAACCCGTGCCACTCGACCACCGGGACCGGCACAAGACCCAGCTTGGGCGGCTCGGCCCGGGGGATCTTGTGCAGGTCGCCGCGCAGGTCGTACACCCAGTTGTGGTACGGGCAGGCGATGAACCGGCCGGTCGCGCTGGAGCCGCACGGCAGCAGCTCGTGGCCGCGGTGGCGGCAGACGTTGTAGAAGCCGCGCAGCGTGCCGTCGCCGTCCCGGACCAGCAGCACCGAGTCGTCGCCGACGGCCACCGCCATCCGGGACCGCGGCGCCAGCGTGGTGGCCCGGCCCGCGCACACCCAGCCGCCGCCGAAGACCACCCGGCGCTCCCAGTCCAGCACCTCGTCGCTGGTGTACGCCTCCCGCGGCAGCATCATGCCCGGCGGCTCCAGGCAGGCCCGGACGGCGTCGAGATCGAGCGGAGCCTGCGTCATCGCCACCACTTCCTGTCCTTGAGAACACGCCTGCCGCACAGATATCCGGCGATCCCGGTCACCCCGCCGCCCCCGTGGGTGGCGGACGAGCACTGGTAGAGGCCCTTCACGGGCGTGGTGTAGTCGGCGAAGCCCGGGGCGGGCCGCAGGTGGAAGAGCTGGTCCGGGGAGAGCTCGCCGTGGAAGATGTTGCCGCCGACCAGGCCGTACTCCTCGGCCATCTGGTGCGGGCCGATCACCTGGCGGTGCAGGACGGAGGCCTTGAAGCCCGGGGCCAGCTGGTCGTAGCCCTCGATCACGCGGTCGGCGTAGGCGTCCAGCTCCTCGGTGTGCGGCTCGTCCGCCCAGGTGTGCGGGACCCACTGGGTGAACATCGACATGATGTGGGTGCCCTCGGGGCAGAGCGTGCGGTCCAGGGTGGAGGGGATCACGCTGTCGGCGAAGGGGGCGGCGGCCGGGCGTCCCGCGCGGGCGTCCTGGAAGGCCCGCTCGACGTACTCGATGGAGTGGCAGAGCTCGACGGAGCCGCTGAGCTGCTCCTCGGTCAGGCCGGGGCTGGCGGTGAAGGTGGGCAGCTCGGAGAGGGCCACGTTGATCTTGACGACGCCGCTGCGGGAGCGCCAGCGCTCGATGTCGGCGACGAAGTCGTCCGGGAGGTCCGCGCGGTCGAGCTGCTCCAGGAAGGTGATCCTCGGGTGGGTGGCGGCGACCACCGTACCGGCCCGGAACTCGCGGCCGTCGCGGAGCGCGACGCCGGTGACCCGGCCGCCCGACACCAGGATGCGCTCGACCGGGGCGTCGGTGAGCACGGTCGCCCCGAACGCCTCCGCCGAGGCGCGGATGGCGGCGCTGACCGCCCCCATGCCGCCGACCGGGTAACCCCAGCTGCCCATCTTGCCGTCGCCGACGTCGCCGATGGTGTGGTGCATCATCACGTACGCGGTGCCGGGCTCGGCCGGACCGGCCCAGGTGCCGATCACCCCGTTGATCGCCATCATGCCCTTCACCTCGGGCGACTCGAACCACTCGTCGAGCAGGTCGGAGACCGACATGGTGAACAGGCGTACGGCGTCGGCGGTGCCCCGGGTGGACAGGCCGCGCATGCCCCAGGCCAGCCGGAGCTGGGCCAGCAGGTCGCCGGGGCGGGTGGAGCCGACGTTGGGCGGGGTCTTCATCAGCAGCGGGGAGAGCACGTCGCCGATGCCACGCAGCCACGCCTCGTACTTCGGCATGTTCTCGGCGTCCTTCTTGCTGAAGGCGGCGAGCTGGGCGTGCTCGTGGGCGGGGTCGCCGGTCTCGGTGAGCAGGGAGCGGCCGTCGGGGAAGGGCACGAAACTGGGGCCCATCGGGATGACCCGGTAGCCGTGCTGGGTCAGGCGGAGGTCGTTGAGGATCGTGGGGGGCATGAGGCTCATCACGTACGAGAGCGCGGTCACCTTGAAGTCGGGACCCCAGGGCGTTTCGGTCGTGGCCGCTCCCCCGGTGACGGAGCGGGCCTCCAGGACGAGCGGCTTGAGGCCCGCCCGCGCGAGGTACGCGGCCGTGACGAGCCCGTTGTGCCCGCCGCCGATGACGATGGCGTCGTAGTTCTGCTTCAGGTCGGACTTCACGTCGGCCTTCAGGTCGGTCTGCTTCAGGTCGGTCTGCTTCAGGTCCACTGCGAGAACCCCTTCTGCGCGGCGTTACGACCCGGAAAACTTGTGTCCGCAAGCCTTGTGGCCTTTGGTCCTCAGCGACAGACTAACTGGGCAACCAGTCAGTCTGGCAAGAGGTGATTTGGGTTCCAGAAGAGAGACCGCCATGCCCCCCTCGATAGATAGACGCAAGTTCCTGCTGGTCAGCGCCCTGGCGAGCGTGTCAGCCGCCTGCGCCTCCGAACGGCCGAGAAGACCCTCCGCCGCCTCCGCGGTTCCGCTCAGCCGTACGGACTCGCCGGCCGCGTTACCCCTCCACGACGACATCCCGATGATCGCCAACGGCCTGTCGCCCGAAAAGGGCGGCACGCTGAAGCTGCTCAACTACGCGGAGTACATCTCCCCCGATGTCGTGAAAAAATTCGGCAAAGAGCACGGGGTCGAGGTGGAGATCACCACCTTCACCACGCAGGAGGAGGCGATCGCCAAACTCCGCACCGCGGGGGCCGCCTTCGACGTGTGGTTCCCCACCCCCGACGTGATCGCCAAGGCGGCGGTGGGCAAGCTGCTCCAGCCGCTCAACAAGACGTACCTCCCCAACCTGGGCAACGCCTGGCCGCAGCTGCAGAACCCGTTCTACGACGAGGGCGCGCGGTACTCCGCGCCGTACAACGCGTACACGACCGGGATCGGCTACCGGGCCGACAAGGTCAAGGACGCCACCGGGTACGACCTGCTGTGGAATCCGGCGTACAAGGGCAAGGCGTACCTGATCGACGACCCGCGTGAGGCGCTGTCGCTGGCGATGCTGAAGAACGGGTCCCTCGAGATCAACACCGAGGACCCGGCCAAGATCGCGCAGGCGGGGGCCTGGCTGACCGAGCTGGTCGGCCTGATGAGCATCAAGCTCGGGATCACCGCGTACCAGTACGTGCCCGAGGGGCAGGCCACCGTGCACCACTGCTGGTCCGGCGACATGATCAACGCGCAGTCGTACCTGCCGAAGGGCGTGGACGCCGACGTGCTCGGCTACTGGTACCCGAGCGACACCACGGGCGTGGTGGGCACCGACTCGGTGGCCGTCCCGCGCACGGCGACCAAGCCCGTGCTGGCGCACATGCTCATCAACCACCTGCTGGACAACGCGGTGGCCCAGGAGAACTTCTCCTACACCGGCTACCAGCCGGCGCTGACCGCGATCACGCCGGAGAAGATGGTCACCGACGAGTTCGTCACCGAGCAGCTCAAGACCGCCATCGTCACCCCGGACGTGTACGCGCGCAGCCAGCAGATCTTCCAGATCAGCCCGGCCGCCGAGGCGCTCTGGAACGACGCGTGGGCCACGTTCAAGGCTGGTCAGTGACGCGTCGGGGCCGCACCGGGCTGTGGGCGGCGCTGGCCGCCCCCGGCACGCTGTGGATCGTGGCGCTGTTCGCGGTGCCGTTCTACGCGGTCGCCGCCGTGGCCTTCGGGTACACCGACCCGGTGTTCAACTCGCCCGTGCCCGAGTGGGACCCGCGCTACTGGGACTTCACCGCGTTCAACGAGATCGTGCGGCGGTCGGTCTCCGGCGACCTGCGGCCGGTGTTCCTGCGCACCCTGCTCTACGTGCTGCTGGCGCTGGCGGTCTGCATGCTGGTGGGCTACCCGGTGGCGTACTACCTGGCCAGGCACGCCGGCAGGCGGCGGGGGCTGCTGCTGGCGCTGATCCTGACGCCGTGGTGGGTCAACTACATCACCCGCATGCTGGCCTGGCTCAACCTGCTGCAGGACGACGGGTACGTCAACGACCTGCTGCTGCTCACCCGCCTGGTGGACGAGCCGGTGCGGTGGCTGTCGGGCAACCCGGTGACGGTGGTGCTGGCCCTCGTCTACGGGTACATCCCGTTCTTCATCGTGCCGTTGTTCTCCTCGCTGGACCGGATCGACGAGCGGCTGCTGGAGGCCGCCCGCGACCTGGGCTGCTCGGGGCGGACGGCCTTCTGGCACGTCACGCTGCCGCTGTCCCGGTCCGGGCTGATGACGGCGGGTGCGGTCACGGCGCTGCCCATGTTCGGGGACTACTACACGAACACGCTGGTGTCGGGCTCCCCCACCACCACGATGGTGGCCAACCAGATCGAGTTCTACCTGCTGGGCGGCAACCGCAAGGAGCTGGGCGCGTCGCTGGTGCTGCTCATGTCGGCGCTGCTGATGGTGCTGATGGCGTACTACCTGGTGGCCTCCCGCCGGGCCGAGGAGGTGGCCGCGTGAGACGGCGTCCGATCTTTCTGGCCACCCTGACCTGGGCGTACGTGATCTGGTCGCTGGTGCCGGTGCTGGTGGCGATCCAGTTCTCCTTCAACGACGGCAAGTCGCGCAGCGCCTGGCAGGGGTTCTCCACGCAGTGGTACTTCGGCGGGTCGGGGTCGGTGGCCGAGGATCCGTCGCTGCGGCTCGCGCTGGTCAACAGCCTCATCCTGGCCGTGCTGACCACGCTGGTCGCGACCCCGCTCGGGGTGGCGATGGCGCTCGGCCTGGCCCGCTGGAAGGGCAGGACCAGCCGGGTCGCCAACGGGCTGATGCTGCTGCCGCTGGCCACGCCCGAGATCGTCATGGGCAGCGCGCTGTACCTGGTGTTCACGAACCTGTACCTGTTCGTGCCGCTGGGGCTGCCGGCGCAGGTGCTCGGGCACGTGACGTTCTCGGTGTCGTACGTGGTGGTGATCGTACGGTCGCGGCTGGCGTCGATCGGGCAGGACTACGAGGACGCCGCGCGCGACCTGGGGTGCAGCAGGCTGCAGGCGCTCCGGCTGATCCTGCTGCCGCTGCTGGCCCCGGCCGTCTTCGCGGGAGCGATGATCGTCTTCGCCTCCTCGATGGACGACTTCGTGATCTCCGCCTTCCTGTCGCCCGACGCGTCCTCGGCCACCGTGCCGATCAAGCTGTACACGGCGGTCAGGAACGCCCCCACCCCCGCGCTCAACGCCCTCGCCACGCTCCTGGTGGCCGGCTCCGCCCTGGCCCTGATCCTGGCCTGGCTGGTGCTGCGCCGCCGTACGGGCACCAAGGCACTGGAGGAGATGGCCTCGTTCTAGAATTCTGAGATCACCCCCCGGACGTATGGGGGTGCCAGGTGAGCTGGTTCACGCGGGAGATCGTCGAGGCGGGCAAGCTCCGGCTGTTCTGCTTCTTCGTGGCGTTCATCCTCGCGTTCCTGTTCATCCGGTTCAGCGTGCGCATGATCAGGGCCCAGGTGTCCTGGTGGCCCGGCAACATCACGCCCGGCGGCACCCACATCCACCACGTCGTCTTCGGCCTGGTCCTGATGTGCCTGGGCGGCATCAGCGGCCTGGCCGTCACCGACAGCCGCTCCTGGACGGCCGCCGCGCTCGCGATGGTCTTCGGCGTGGGCACCGCCCTGGTCCTGGACGAGTTCGCCCTGGTCCTGCGCCTGGAGGACGTCTACTGGGCGGAGGAGGGCCGCCTGTCGGTGGACGCCGTCTTCGTCGCCGCCGCGCTCTGCGGCCTGGCCCTGCTCGGCGTCAGCCCGTTCGAGATCAGCGACGCCTTCACCGAGGAGCAGAACGGCGACCTGCTCTCCCACGGCGAGGTCGTGCTGCTCGTCGCCGTGAACGTGCTGTTCGCCGCGCTCACCCTGCTCAAGGGCAAGGTCTGGACCGGCCTGCTCGGCATCTACCTGACCCCGCTGGCCCTGATCGGCGCGGTCCGCCTGGCCCGCCCCGGCTCCCCGTGGGCGCGCTGGCGCTACCTCCGCAAACCCCGCAAGCTGGCCAGGGCACACCGCCGCGAACGCCACCTCCGCGAACCGGCGGCCCGGCTCATGCGCGCCCTCCAGGACTTCCTGGCCGGGCGTCCCTCGATGTGAACGCCGCCGCGGCGGCCCAGCAGGCCACGGGGATCACCGGCAGCACGTAACGGTGGTCGAAGTCCAGCACCGCGACCGGCGCGACCAGCAGGATCATCGCCGCCGAGAACGGCAGCGCCGCGACCCTCGGCCGCCGCACCGCCGCGTACGCCCCCGCGAGCAGGATCACCGCGATCACCGGGCCGCGCAGGTAGGCGGGGTACTGGTAAGCGACCAGGAACCCGGCGAAGGGCTCCACGCTGCCGATCCCCCGGATGTCGGAGTAGCGCCCGGCGGCTTCGCGGACGAGCGGCTGGTCGGGCAGGGTCCTGACGCCCTGGGCGAACCCGAAGGCGGGGGTGACCCGGGCGGGATGCGGGACGGGCGTCCAGGCGAAGGTGAGCGCGGTGTCCCGGAGCACGTCGCGGAGGTAGTCGAGAGGCTGCGCGGCGATGGCGCGCAGGGCGAAGTCCCGGGCGAGGGCGTTGTGGGCGAAACGCCCGCCGGGGAGGCGGTTGATGGCGGCGTCCGGGTCCCAGACGTACTCGGACGCGGCGTCCTGGACGGCCTCGGTCGGGCAGAGGCGGGCCTGGTCCGGCGGGGGCTGGATGACGCGGCAGTCGGCGAAGGTCATCGTCCTGGCCCAGAGGGCGACCCCGTCGGCGCCGCTCAGGGCGAAACGGCCGTGGTGGGCGTGGTACCAGGTCGCGTACAGGGCGAGGGGGATGGTCGCGGCCAGGGTGAAGGCGAGGCAGGCGCGGGGGGCGGCGGCGTACCAGGAGGAAGAGCAGGACGGGGAGGATGAGCGGGACCGCCACCGTGCGGGTCAGGCAGGCCAGGGCGAGCAACAGCCCGGCCGCGAGGGGGACGCGATCGGCCAGGGCGAGGGCGGCGACGATCAGGAAGATGAACAGGGTGTCGGAGAGCACGGCGTGTTCGAGGCGCAGGAACGACGCGTCGAACAGCACGGGGACGGCCGCCAGGGAAGCGCCCCAGGCGGGCAGCCGGTGTCGGCGCAGGGACAGGTAGACGACCAGGCCGGTGGCCAGGCCGAGCGCGTGCTGGACCGCCGCCACCGCCGTGACGCTGGAGAAGGGCGCGAGCAGGCGGAGGAACAGCGGGTAGCCGACCGGGTGGAAGGTGGCGGACGGGCGCAGGTCGTGGGCGGTGTCCAGGTAGGTGAAGGAGTCGTACCAGTACAGCTGGGCGGGCGGGAAGCCGAGCATGGTGACCACCCGGAGGGCGGCGGCGGCCAGCAGGATCGCAACGAACAGCCGATGATGGGATGACCGGACTTTTATCGGGAGCGTGCGGCGGACCTCGGTGAGCATGGGAGATCAGTCCTTGGCGGCCGGGCACGCGTCGACGGCGTCGGTCTGGGAGGGTCCGACGTAGAACTGGAGCGGACCATGAGTAGGAGCCGGCGCGTCCATCGGCGCCAGGCCGTCCGGAGGGACCGGAGCGCGCCCTCGTCCCAGACCTCCAGCTCCTCGCGGAGCCGTACGGCCAGGGCCGAGCGGCGGGACTCGCCCCGGCGCTGGTTGGCCAGGACGCGGCGGGCGACGCCGTACAGCCAGAGGCGGGCCTGCGGTCCCGGCGGGACCTCGTCGATGCGCCGCCACGCGGTGGTGAAGGTCTCCGCGATCGCATCGGACGCGTCATCCGGCGATTCGGTACGGCGGCGCACGTACGCCAGCAGATCCGGATAGTGCGCGAGGTAGATCTCCTCGAACCGCTGTCTGAGGCCCACATCGCACCCTTCCGGAGGTGACACTTCATTCCTACACATGTCCGGAAAAGTGCGTGTGTTTCAGGTCAGACGATCACCTGGCGGACGCCCCGGCGTTCCAGGGAGCGGCTGATGATGAGGCGCTGGATCTCGCTGGTGCCCTCCCAGATCCGGTCCACCCGCAGTTCCCGCAGGAAGCGTTCGGCCACGTTGGTCCGGATGTATCCCCGGCCGCCGAAGGTCTGCACCGCGCGGTCGGCGCAGCGGTAGGCGGCCTCGCTGGCGAAGAGCTTGGCCAGGGACGCCTTCGCGTGCACGATCTTCCGGTCCGCCCCGGAGTCGGCCAGCGCGGCCACCTCGTACACGAGCAGCCGGGCCGCGGCGGCGTCGGCGGCCGAGTCCGCCAGCGGGAACGCGACTCCCTGGTGCTCGATCAGCCGGGCTCCGCCCTGCTCCCGCCCGCCAGCCCAGGCGACCGCCTCCTCCAAGAGCCGCCCCATGGCCGCGACGCAGTGCACGGCGATGCCCAGGCGCTCCTCTACGAACCAGTTCTGCTGGAGCGCGTCGGCCTGCCCGAGCCCGCCCAGCACCGCGTCCGCCGGCACCCGTACGTCGGTCAGCCGGACGGTCGGGTGCCCGTGCGGGAAGGTGTGCGTGAACAGCGGCTCGTCCACGAACTCCACGCCCTCGGCGTCCGCGTCCACGATGAACAGCGTCGGCCCGTGGCCCTCCACCACCGCCACCACGATGTGGGCCGCCGCCACGTCGCCGCTCGTCACGAACCACTTCTCGCCGTTCAGCACCCACTCGCCGCCGTCCCGGACCGCGGTCGTGGCGATACCGGACGGATCGGAGCCCGCGTGCTCCTCGGTGACCGCGTAGGACAGCCACGCCTCCCCCCGGACGGCCGGGCGCAGATACCGGTCGATCTGCTCGGGCGTCCCCGCCGCCATCACGTTGTACGCGTCCGGGACCCACCACCACAGGCCGTTGGTGTTGCGGCCGAGCTGCTCGTGCACCACCACGTAGTCGACCGAGGACCAGCCCTGGCCGCCGTACTCGCGCGCGTGCCGGCCCCCGTTGAGCCGGGCGGCCACGGCGGCCTTCATGATCTCCTGAATGTCCTGCTGGGGCAGCCGTCCCCCGGCCCGCTCGGCCGCCTCCTCCCGCGGAATCAGCACCTCGTCCACGAACGCCCTGGCCCGCTCCCCCAACTCGACCTGCTCCGCCGTCAGCCGAACCAGCGACATACCGCAACTCCTTAACTGATTGGTCACCCAGTCAAATCGCCAAGGAGTGGGGCTGTCAAGAGGGTGACATGCCTGCCCGTCACCCGCGACGACGCCTCCTATCGCCTGCTGAACACCGTCTCGGGGCGCTCTTCCTTGACCCCGTCCACGATGATGTCGACGAACTCGTTATAGAACGCCACGTAACCCTTGATCGGGGCGGCGGCCGGAATTGGGGCGTGGTACGCCCACGCCACGTCGGCGGGCACGCCCTCGACGGGCTCCCGCAGCGACCAGTACGACGCCTCCCCCTTGTACGGGCACCGCGTACTGCTGTCGGTCGGCTCCAGCAGCGAGAAGTCCACGTCATTGGGCGGCACGTAGTAGCGCGTCGGCAGCCCGGTCTCGTAGAGCAGCACCGGGGCGCGCGTGTCGGCGACCACCCGGCCGCCGATCTCGACCCGTACGTGCCGGGAGCTGGGAATCGGGTCCACCCGCTTGTAGGGGTCGCGAGGATGCACGAAGATCTCCTCCTCTTCCTCGTACCAGTGGTCCAGGACCGGCGTCGCGTGGCGGAACCACGCGATCGTCAGGTGCCCGGGCAGCTCCGGATGCGCGAACGCAGCGTCGGCGATCGTCTCCCCGTCGACGGTCAGGTCGAAGTGGCCGGGCCGGCTTTCGGCGGGTGTGAACAGGTCGGCGCGTACGTCCTCGATCGGGAACGCGTAGTGCGGGACCGGGTGGGTGGGGCCCCACACCAGCAGCGGGGCCTTGCTGTCGACGACCGTGGTGCCGCCCTTGACGCCGCGCACCCAGCGCCGGCTGGGCTCCCAGTTGAACGTTCCGTCGTATGACATCTCAGACCTCCGCGAGTTCCGCCACGTACGTCCGGCCTTCGCGCCGCCACCTGATCGGGCGGCCGAAGACCTGAGGTAGTCCTTGGTTCTTCGCCTTGTCCCACAGTAACGAGGGCTCGTAGCCGGTGCCGTCGTCCATGGTGACCGAGTCGACCTTGGTCGGCGGTGAGGGTGAGTCCGACTTGCGGGCGCGGCCGCGCTTGGCTGTCACCACCGGCTGGGTAGTCTGCGTGCTCTGGGTGGGCTGAGTGGGCGTGCTCTGGGTGATGGTCCCGATGCCGTCGGCGGCGTGCAGGGCTGTCCGAGCCCGTGACGCCCATGAACACGCGTCGGGGCGAACCGAGGAGGCGTTGCGGCATTACCGAGGTTGACATATCTATATTATTTAGGTAGGAATTATGGGTTTGGAAGCGGGACCGATGAGTCATATTTTGGACAACCCGGTGTGGGAGTCGCTCAGCGGCCCGCACGCCTCCTTCGCGGAGCGGCGCGGCGGAGTCGCCCGTTACCCGGTCGACATGTCACCCTTCCTGGCCATGGCCGGCGACCCGACGGCGGACGACTGGGACGCCATCGCCGCCCTGGCAGGGCCCGGCACCATCGTCGCGGCACCGCTCGGACGCTCGCAGCCGCCGCCCGCATGGGAAATCGTGCAGGTTGTCCCCGGCGTACAGCTCTCCGGTGAGGCTGTGTGGGGCGAACCCGACGCGGAAGCCGTACGCCTGACGGCCGCCGACGTCCCCGACATGCTCGACCTCACCGCCCATACCCAGCCAGGACCCTTCCTGCCGCGCACCATCGAAATGGGCGACTACCTCGGCATCCGCCGGAACGGCGCACTTGTCGCGATGGCGGGAGAACGCCTCCACCCACCCGGCTGGACCGAGATCAGCGCCGTCTGCACCGACCCCGCCCACCGCGGCCAAGGCCTCGCCACCCGCCTGATCCTCGCCGTCGCCGCCGGAATCCGCTCCCGCGGCGAAACCCCCTTCCTCCACGCCGCCGCCCACAACCCCGCCATCCCCCTCTACGAATCCCTCGGCTTCACCCTCCGCCGCCACACCACCTTCAACGCCCTCCGCGTCCCCCACCTAACCCAAACCTGACCCACCTCCCAGCCCAGGCCAGCCGACCAGAACCCAGCCACCAGTTCGCGTCCCACGCAGATGTGACTGTGCATTCGTTTCGGGTTCAGGTCGGTTTGCCAGCCTCACCTGCGAGCCGCCCACGCCAGCACAAGTCGGTTCTGTCCCCAAAAATGAGATCGGCTGGTCAGGGCCCAGCTGCGACTCATGCGTCCCATGCAGGCGTGGCGCGGTTCCGTCTCCATGGCCTGAGCCGCACGAAATTCCGTCCCATGCAGGCGCGAGGGGGTCCCGTAGCAAGGCCCGGGTCGGATGACCACACTCCCAAAGGCCGCGCCTCCGAGGCCCTGGATTGCTTACGCCTGGTCCAACTGGTGAGGGTGGGCGGCGTCGGTCGTTTCCGCTGATAGCAGGCGTGGCGTCGTGAAATGAGGACGGCCATCGGAATCCTGGTCTGCGTTCGAGCACGTGGCGACGACGCGGGCCGCTGAGGGTAGCTCAGGCGGGCAAGACAACGCCGATTGCCCAGGGATCAACTCAGGCGGGGAAACGACTCCGGTCGCCCAGATAGCGACTCGGACGGGAAAGCGACATGGGCTATCTGAGGGGGGCTCAAGCGGGAAAGACGACACGGAGGCCCCGAAGAGCGACTCAGGCGCGGAAGAACGACGTGGGTCGTTCGGGGACGGCTCAGGTCGGGAACGACGCTCGCCGTCCGGAGAGCTACTCGGGCGCGGAAGAACGACACACGCCCTCCGGGGGCGGCTCAGGTCGGGAACGACGCCCGCGCCCGAAGAGTTACCCAGGCACGGAAGAACGACGTGGGTCGTTCGGGCGGTTCAGGTCGGGAATGATGCTGCAGCCGAAGGGTTACTCAGGCGCGGATGAACAACACGGGCCGCCCGGAGGGTGGATCAGGTACGGAAGAACGACGTGGGTCGTTCGGGGGTGGGTTAGGCGGGGAAGGCGGAGCGGGGGATGCCTACCTCGTGGGTGGCGGCGATTCGGGCGTGTTCGAGGAGGCGTTTGCGGGACATGGCGCCGGAGTGCAGGGTGTAGCGGACGACGAGGCCGTCGAGCATGCCGTCGAGGCGTTCCGCGGCGCCTACCGGGTCGTCGCAGAAGAACTCGCCCTTGGCTACGCCCTCGGAGATGACCTCGGCGAGGATCTCGATCCAGCCGCCTTCGAGTTCGAGCAGGATCTCGCGGACGTGGGGCTCGCGCACACCGAGCGCCCAGGCGTCCAGCCAGAGGATCCAGCTCTGGTCGGAGCGGGAGCTGGGAATGTAGTAGCGCAGCACCCGGTCGAGGCGCTGGACGGCCGTACCAGGCCCGGCGATGATCTCACGCAGCCGTTTGACCTCGGTTTCCGAGGTGGCGCGGAGCATCGCGGTGATGAGATCGTCCTTGGTGGCGAAATGGTAATGGATCAAGCCACCGCTGACATTGGTGGCCTTCGCGATGTCGGCGACACGGGTGCTCGCCAGCCCTCGCTCCAGCACGACGCGCCGGGCGGCGTCCAGCAGTTCGGCCCGGCGCTGATCAGCCTGATCGGCCCGGCTACTCCGGGCGCCCTCCGCACTGCGCACGCCGCCAAGACTACCGCAGCGATCGCCGCCATAAGGGCTGTGGATACAACCCTACCCTTGACGGTTGACTGGTCAACCAACCAGTCTAGATAGGGTGAAACCCGCACGGCTGCTCGCGCCCAGGTCCGTCGCCGTGGTCGGCGCCTCCACCCGTCCCGGCTCGTACGGCAACCAGGCCGTGGCCAACTTGCTCAGCGCCCGATTCCCCGGCCCCGTCTTCGGCGTCCACCCCACGGCCACCCAGGTCCACGGGGTCCCGTGCGTCCCCCGAATCTCCGACCTTCCCCTCGCCCCCGACGCCCTGGTCATCGCCACCCCGGCCGCCGGCGTACCCGCCCTCGTGGCCGAAGCCGGAGCGTACGGCTGCGGCGGAGCCGTCGTCCTGGCCGCCGGATTCGCCGAGATCGCCGGAGGCCGCGACCTCCAGGACGAACTCACCCGCCAGGCTCACCTCCACGATCTCCCGATCTGCGGCCCGAACGGCAACGGCATCGTCTCCGTGGTCAACCGCGCCCCCCTCTGGGGTGACGCCTACACCGCCCGCCGCCCAGGCCCGGTCGCCCTCATCTCCCAAAGCGGCAACGTCGCCGTCAACGCCCTGCTCAGCACCCGCGCCCTCGGCCTCCACACCGTCATCTCCTGCGGCAACCAGGCCGTCCTCGACGCCTCCGACTACCTCTCCGCCCTGGCCGACCTCGACGGCGTCCGCTCCATCGCCCTCTACCTCGAAGACGAAGGCGACGGCCACCGCCTCGCCACCGCCCTCGCCCACTGCGCCGACCACGGCATCCGCACCGCCGTCCTCAAAGCCGGCACCAGCCCCCTGGGCGCCTCCGCCGCCGCCGCCCACACCGGCTCCATCACCGGCGACTCCCGCCTCCTCCGCGCCCTGATCCAAGAAGCCGGCGGCACCTGGGCCCAAAACCCCCACGAACTCCTAGAACTAGCCAAAACCCTGGCAACCCCCCGCCGCCCCCTCACAACCACAACAACTGACACACGGACTCCCAACGGCCCAATGTCCGTCATGAGAAATGCCGATCCGACAACCGCCGAAGACGGCGGAACACCGATGGAGGGAAGCAGCGGGTCATCGATAGCCAAAAGCGGCGGTACACCGGTAACCGGAGGCAGCCGCACCTCGATCACCAAAGACGACGGAACGCCGATCGCGGAAGAGGGCGGGACATCGATCGCCGGAGGCGAGAGGGCGGGGGTGGCTGCGCGCGAGCGTGGAAAAGGGTGGGTGGGTGGGAGAGGCACTGGGAGTGCTCGCGGGGTGCTTGTGGTGACTTGTTCGGGTGGGGATGCGGCTACGGCGGCGGATGAGGCGGAGCGTTTGGGGGTGTGGTTGCCGGGGTTGGGGGTGGAGACTGTGGAGGCGCTTCGGGGGGTGTTGCCGGCGACGGCTACGGCGGGGAATCCGCTGGATTACACGGCGGTGATCTTCGGGGAGACCGAACGGACGGCCGATCTCATCACGGTCGGCGCACGGGATGATGCCATCGGCCCCGTTCTGGTCTACTACGATCGCCCGGCCCAGATGACTGAGGATGCGGCGGAGAGTTGGGATGGCGCGCTGGATGGTGTGATTCTCGCCGCCTCGCGGCTGACTCAGCCGATCATCGTCGCCTCAACGCTGCCTGAACTGATGCCTGAGGAAACCGCGGAACGTCTGGCAGCCCACGGGATCGTCCCGGTGGCCGGCCTGACTGAGGGCATCCTGTGCGCAGGCGCCTTGACCACCCCACCGCCAGACCCGGCCAGACTCCGAGCCATCGCCGCCGCCACCCGGCCGCAACGCCGGACACCCGACGAACTCCGCATGCAGACGACTCCCGGTCCCAACGCGAAGGAACGTCCTGACACACAGCGGACACGCAGGTCCGGAACGGAACAGATGCAGCAGACGCGTAGATCTGTAACGGAAGAGACACAGCGGACACGCAGGTCCGGAACGGAGCAGATGCAGCGGACGCCGCAGTCCGGAATCCTGGAACAGATGCAGCCGACATGCGGATCCGAAACGAAACAGATGCAGCGGACGCGTGCTTCCGGAACGGAACAGATGCAGCGGATGCGCGGGTCCGGAGCGGAAGTGGTGTCGCCGTCAGGGTGGATGGCCGAGCACGAGGCGAAAGGGCTGCTCAGGGCGTGGGGGTTGCCGGTTCCACGAGGACGGGTGGCAGTCAGCGCGGATGACGCGGTCGGCATCGCCACCGAGTTGAACCGGCCAGTGGCTATGAAAGCCAGTTCACCATTTATCCAACACAAGTCGGATATTTCAGCCCTTGAGCTTGGCGTAACACGCGACAACGTCCGAGACGTTTACAGAAGGCTGACGGAGCTGGGCTCCGTACTGGTCGAGGAGATGGCCGACCCCGGAGTCGAAGTCATGATCGCGGTAAGGCGCGACGGACTCGTGCCCGTCGTGGTCGTCGCCTTGGGCGGCCTCTGGGTGGAAATCTTCGACGACGCCGTCCTGATCCCCCTCCCCGCCGACCCTCAAAGACTCGAACAAGAAATTCACCGCCTCAAAGCAGCCCCCCTGCTCACCGGCACCCGAGGCACACCCCCATCCGACGTCCCCGCCCTAGCCGCCCTAGCCTCCCAACTCGGCACCCTGGCCCTAACAGAGAACCTGGACCTGATCGAGCTGAACCCCGTCTTCGTCCACCCCACCGGGGTCACCATCGCCGACGCCCTCATCCGCCGGAGAACCTAACCACCCCTCCCGGTGTAAGCAGGACATGAGACGACGCGATTTCCTGACGGTCTGCGGCGGAGTCGCCCTGATAGGCGCCTGCGGATCCCCAGCAGCACCCCGCAAACCCACCACCCCCGGCCAACTCCTCTACGCCGACACCAAGACCGGCATATCCGTCATCGACACCGGCACCGGCCGCACACTCACCAACGCCACAATCGCCGGCCCGAAATGGACAAACCTCTACACCCTCGACGGCACCTCCCTCATAACCCTCGACGGCACCACCGGCAAGGAGAAAACCAGAACCCCAACCCCCACCGCCCAAACCGCCCGAACCGTCTCCAACTCCGGCCGCCGCATCCTCCTCGCCGACCCGGCCCCCACCGACCCGTACCACTCCCCCGGCCGTACGGAAACCCGCTTCGTGATCGCCGACCCCACCGGCTCCTCACCCGCGAAGACGTACACGCTGGAAGGAAACTACGAACCGGACGCCTTCTCCCAGGACGACAGCTACCTGTTCGTCGTGGACTACCTCCCGCCCACCAAGCCCGACGGCTACCGCGTCCGCATGCTCAACCTGGCCGACGGCAAGGTCAGCCCCATCCTGACCAGAACCAAGCAGATCGTCCCCGAAGGCGCGGAGGAGGTCATGCGCGGCGACGGCCGCCTGGGCGTCCCGTCCCCGCTCGGCGACCGCCTCTACACGCTGTACACCCACCAGCCCGACCACCTGCACACCCGCGACCTCGTGGCGGGCCGCTCCACGGGCGTGCACGCCTTCGTGCACGTGCTCAGCCTGACCGAGCTCTGGGCCTACTGCCTGGACCTCCCCGAACCGTTCGGCAACGGCCCCGCCGACGCCCACACCCTCGCCGTCACCCCCTCCGCCCTGTACGTCTTCGACACCACCAGCGGCCAGGCCCTCCGCGCCGAAACCCCCGACCTGACCACGATCACCACCCAGTCCATCCCCAAATCCACCGGCCCGGCTTTCGCCACCGCGACTCTCGACACCCTCCACCTGACCTCCGGCGGCAACCTCTACTCCATCGACCCGGACACGCTCAGAGCGACCCGTATCGGCTCGGTCCCGGCCGACGCGCGCGGCCTCACGACGGGCTCACCGGGCACCCTCTGGCTGGGCGTGCCGGAAGGAGCCGTGCACCTCGACGCGAACACCGGCGAGGAACTGGCCCGCGTCGCGGTCCCGGGCCTGGTCAGCCTCCGCCACGCCCAGCCGGCCGTCTAGCCGGCAGCAGAATCGTGGCCAGCGCCCCGCCGCCCGGCGGCGAGCTGAGCGTGACCTCGCCACCCGCGTCCCTGACCGCCTGCGCGACGATGGCCAGCCCGAGCCCGGACCCGGGCAGGCTGCGCGCCGACGGCGAACGCCAGAACCGGTCGAACACGTGCGGCAGCTCGTCGGAGGGGATGCCGGGGCCTTCGTCCAGCACGGTCAGCTCGCCACCGCGCAGCCGTACGGTCACCGTCCCCCCGGCGGGGCTGAACTTCACCGCGTTGTCGAGCACGTTCACCGCCGCCCGCGCGAGCCCCCGCGCGTCCCCGTGCACCCGCCACGGCGACAGGTCCACGTCGAACCGGAGCCCCGGCCCACGCCGTCGGGCCCGCGCCACGGCCGCCGCGACCACCTCGTGGAACTCCACATCGGTGGACAGCTCCCCGGTCTCCGCGTTCCTGGACAGTTCGAGCAGATCGCCGATCAGGCTGGACATCTCCTCGAACTGCTCCTTCACGCTCAGCAGCAACCGCCGTTTGGCCTCGGGATCGAGCGGCCTGCCCGTGTTCTCACTCCGCAGCAGCAGATCGATGTTGGTACGCAAACTGGTCAGCGGAGTCCGCAACTCGTGCCCCGCGTCCGCGATGAGCCGCCGCTGCCGGTCCCGCGAACTGGACAACGCGGTCGTCATCGTGTTGAACGCCGTGCTCAACCGGGCGATCTCGTCGGTCCCCTCGACGGGGATGCGCACCGCCAGGTCGTCCGTACGGGCGATGTGCTCCACCGCACCCGTCAACCGTCCCACGGGACGCAGCGCCGTACGGGCCAGCCAGAGCCCGGCGAGCGCGGCCCCGAGCACCCCGACGGCGGAGACGATGATGAGCACCACGCCCAGCACCCGCAGCCCGGCGTCCATGTCCTCCACCGACCGGAACGTGCTGACGGCGACGCCCGGGTGCGAGCGGCACTGCACGGTGTAGACGAGCACGGGCGTGCCGTCGTCGGTGACGGCGCTCCGGGTGATCGGCGGGCCGCCCCGGGCCAGGGCACGCTCCGCCGGGGTGGGCCTGACCTGCGCGTACCCGCCGGAGCAGACCCGGCCGTCGGCGCGGATGACCTGCCAGCCCCGGCCGGAGGGATCCCATTTCGGCGCGCCGCCGAGGCTGTGCCCGCACGCCTCCAGCGCCCATTCGACCTGGTCGGGCGCGACCGGGCGTTCGATCGACTCGACGATCTGGCGGCGCAGCAGGTCGTGCACGACCAGCCAGCTGGCCCCGGCGCAGACGGCGATGGCCACCGCGACCGCGACCGCGATGAGCAGGGTCAGCCGTCCGCGCAGGCTCACGGGGCGGCCCGCAGCGTGTACCCCACGCCGCGCACGGTGTGGATCAGCCGGGGCCGCTCGCCCGCCTCGGTCTTGCGGCGCAGGTACATCACGTAGACGTCGAGGGAGTTGGAGGACGGCTCGAAGTCGAAGCCCCAGACCTGGCTGAGGATCTGCTCCCGGGTGAGGACCTGGCGCGGGTGGGCCAGGAAGAGTTCGAGCAGCAGGTACTCGGTCCTGGTCAGGTCGAGGCGGCGGCCGTCCCTGGTGACCTCGCGGGTGACGGTGTCCATGCGCAGGCCGTCGTAGGCCAGCACGGAACCGCCCGCGCCGGACGACAGCGCGCTGCGGCGCAGCAGCGCCCGCACCCGGGCGAACAGCTCGTCCAGTTCGAACGGTTTGACCAGGTAGTCGTCGGCGCCCGCGTCCAGGCCGGAGACCCGGTCCCCGACGGCGTCCCTGGCGGTGAGCATGAGCACGGGCACGTGGTTGCCGCTGCTCCGCAGCCGCCGGCAGGCGGTGAGCCCGTCCAGGCGCGGCATCATCACGTCCAGCAGCACCGCGTCGTACGGCTCACGCGCCAGCTCGCCCAGCGCGATCTGCCCGTCGGGCACGGTGACGACCTGGTAGCCCTCGAACTCCAGGCTGCTCCGCAGCGCCTCCCGCAGCGCGGGCTCGTCGTCCACGACCAGCAGCCGCCCCGCGTGCTCGGTGTCCTCACTCACGCGGTCCACGGTAGCGAGCGACGATGAGAGCGGCCTTAACTCAGTGACTAAGAACCGCCATTGCCGCGTTATGTCCGGGAATGCCGGACACGCCGCCGCCACGTCTGGCCCCGGCGCCGCAGAGCAGCAGCCGCTCGTACGCGGTCTCGACCCCCCACCGCCCGTCCTCGGCCGACTCGGCGAACGGCCAGCTCAGGTCGCGGTGGAAGATGTGCCCGCCGGGCAGCCCCGCGTCCCGCTCCAGGTCCAGCGGCGTCTTCGCCTCCAGGCAGAGCTCCCCCGCGGGGGTTCTGAGCAGGCAGGACTCGATCGGCTCCGCCAGCACGCTGTCGATGGAGGCGATGGTGCGGCGCAGCGCCTCCTCCTTCGCGCCGTCCGTGCCGAACAGCCGGGCGGGCATGTGCAGGCCGAACAGCGTCATCGTCTGCGCCCCCGACGCGCGCAGGTCCGCGCCCAGGATGGACGGGTCGGTGAGCGAGTGGCAGTAGACCTCGGCGGGCGGCAGGTCCGGGACCCTGCCGGCGGCGGCCTGCGCGTACGCGGCGGCGAGCTGGTCCCGGCTCTCGTTGATGTGGAAGGTTCCGCTGAAGGCCTCCCGCGGATCCACCGACGTGTCCTTCAGCCGGGGCAGCCGCGACAGCACCATGTTCACCTTCAGCTGCGCGCCCTCCGGGTGCTCCGGCGTCTCCCCGAGCAGTCGCGACAGCACCGCGGGCGGCAGGTTGGCCAGCACGTGCCCGCCGGTCACCGCGTGCTCGCCGGCCGAGTCCCGGAACGTGACCTCGCCCGTGGCGGGGTCGATCGCCACCACCTCGGCGCCGGTGCGGATCTCCGCACCGCTCGCCCGGGCGATCTCCGCCAGGCCGCCGGAGACCGCGCCCATGCCGCCCACGGGCACATTCCAGTCGCCGGTCCCGTCGCCGACCACGTGGTAGAAGAAGCACTTGTTGGCCAGCAGGTCCGCGTCCGGGTCGGCGAAGGTCCCGATCAGCGCGTCCGTCAGCACCACGCCGCGTACGGTGTCGTCCGCGAAACGCTCCCCGACGACCTGCCCGATGGGCCGCTCGAACAGATCGCGCCAGGCCTGCTCGTCGCCCACCGCCGCCCGCATGCCGGCCCGGTCCACCAGCGGCTCCAGCAGCGTCGGCGCGACCCGCGCGGCCACCTCGGCCGTCATCGCGTAGAACCGCCGCCAGGCCGCCAGGTCCTCGGTGCCGCCGGTGACGGCCTCGAACGAGGATTCCGTACGGCCCGCGTCGTCGTTGTCCACCAGCAGCCCGGTCTCCCCCACCGGCGTGTACGACGCGAACCGCCGATGCTTCAGCTCCAGCGCCAGCCCGAGATCCTTGACCACCTTGGCCGGCAGCAGGCTCACCAGGTAGGAGTACCGGGAGACCCGCGCCTCCACGCCGGGGAACGCCTGCGCCGAGACGGCCAGGCCGCCCAGGTGCCCGTACCGTTCCAGGACCAGCACCCGCCGCCCGGCCTTGGCCAGGTAGGCGGCGGCGACCAGGCCGTTGTGCCCGCCGCCGGCGACGACGACGTCATACCGCGAAACGTTCATGTGTTGTGTCCTTGCCTCGTGATCGTCCGGGGGGTCGTGTACGGCCGCGGACGGTCAGAGACCGGTCTGCCAGTGGGGTGCGGGGCGGAGGGCTGGGGACACCATGCCCCGACAGTACCCCGGGCGCTAAGTTGTGGCCATAGGTGGTTTGCGCTGGTCCGGCGGTTGAAACTGACCGGTTACTCAGCGCGTTGGACGGCCGTCCCCCGACTGCCTAGCGTGTGAAGCCGTGAACTACCGGACTGGAGAGACATGATCAAGCGTTCCGACGAGGTGGCGACCGCGCTGGCCGAGGGCAGGCCGGTGGTCGCGCTGGAGTCGACGATCATCTCGCACGGCCTGCCGCGGCCGCGCAACCTGAAGGTCGCGATGGAGCTGGAGGAGGTCGTCCGCGCGGCGGGCGCCGTACCCGCCACCATCGCGGTGCTGGACGGCATCCCGCGGGCCGGTCTGGACAAGGACGAACTGGAACGTGTCGCCTCCGAATCCGGCCTGCGCAAGCTGGGCTTCCGTGACCTGGCCCCGGCGGCGGCCCTGGGCGTGAGCGGCGCGACCACCGTGTCGGCGACCTCGTTCCTGGCCGCGCGGGCCGGCATCCGGGTGTTCGCCACCGGCGGCCTGGGCGGCGTGCACCGCGGCTGGACCAGCGTGCAGGACGAGTCGGCCGACCTGGACACGCTGAGCCGGACCCGGATCACCGTCGTCTGCGCGGGCGTGAAGTCCATCCTGGACGTGCCCGCCACCCTGCAGCGCCTGGAGACCCGCCAGGTCGCGGTGGTCGGCTACCGGACCTCCGAGTTCCCCGGCTTCTACCTGAGCACCTCCGGCGAACCCGTGGACTGGCGGATCGAGTCCGCCGCCGAGGCCGCGGGGATCATGCGCGCCCAGGACCGCCTCGGCGGCCCCGAGACCGCGCTGATCGTGGCCAACCCGGTCCCCACGTCCGAGCAGCTCGACCCGGAGCTGCACGACCGCGTGCTCGCCGAGGCGCTGGCCGCCGCCGACGCCGAGGGCGTCACCGGCCAGGCCATCACCCCGTTCCTGCTCGACTACCTGGTCAGAGGCACCGGCGGCGCGTCCCTGGAGGCCAACCTGGCGGCCGTGCGCGGCAACGTGGCCCTGGCGGCGGAGATCGCGACGGCCTGGACGGACCGCTGACCGTGGGCCTGCTGGTGATCGGCGACGTGGTGACCGACGTCGTCGCCCTGCATCACGCGCCGATGCGCGGCGGCACCGACACCGAGGCCGACATCGTCTTACGGCCAGGCGGCTCGGGCGCCAACACGGCCGCCTGGGCCGCCCACCTCGGCGCGGACGCCCGGCTGCTGGCGCGCGCGGGCTTCGACACGGCCGAGTGGCACCTGGCCGAGCTCGTCCGCGCCGGCGTGCGCCCGCACGTCACCGTGGACCCGGACCATCCCACCGCCGTGGTCATCGCGATGGTGGACGCGTCCGGGGAACGTTCCTTCCTCACCAACCGGGGCGCCAGCCGGCGGCTCGGCCCCGCCGACTGGTCGGACGACCTGCTCGACGGCGTACGGCACCTGCACGTGTCCGCGTACACGATGTTCGCGACACCGGGTCTCGAACTGGTCAGACTCGCGATTCTGGCGGCAACCGGACGAGGGGTGACGATCAGTGTGGATCCCGCTTCAACTGGATTCCTCCGAGATTTCGGTGTCGCCCGATTCCTCCGTGAGACCGCTGAGGCGAGTATCGTCATCCCCAACCGGGACGAGGCTCTCCTGCTGACCGGCGAGACCGAGCCAGCGGCCGCTGCGGCAATCCTCAGCGACCGGTACGGCACGGCCGCCGTCAAGCTGGGATCGTCCGGCGCGATCCTCGCCGAGCATGGCGGGATCGTGTCGCGTGCCACGTCCCGGCGGCTGGGCGCGCCCGGATCGGCCGTTACCCCGACGGTCGACAGCACGGGCGCGGGTGACGCGTTCGCGGCGGGATTCCTCGCCGCCAGACTGGCCGGATTTCCGGCCCCGGAGAGTGTGGAAGCCGGTTGCCGCGCAGGTGCGGAGGCGGTCGGCGCGGTGGGCGGACGGCCACCGGGCCACTCCGCACCGAGGGAAGCTTTACCCTATTGACACCAATTGATAGCTTGCGGCGTAAGCTGCACCATTAGCAACAAGCGTCACTCTCGGGAGGGTGCGGTCATCCGATGGACGCCGAGTCAACGATCTGCCTGAGTGATCTGGTTCCGGCCCTGCGCTGGTCCCGGCCCCAGCAGGTCGCCGAGGTGCTGGGCGATCCCCGGCTGCCCGGCGGCTGGTGGGGTTCGGTGGCGCTGGGCCGCGCCCTGGGGACTACTGGACTCGACTGGCTCTGCGACCGGCTGGCCCGCCTCGCGGTGAGCCGCTGGGACCACGTCGCGCTGACCGACCTGCTGCCGGCCTTGCAGGTGCACTCGGTGGATCCGGCGCTGCCCGGCTGGCCGGAACCGGCGAAATCGGTGATCATCGGGCTGGGCGGCTGGCATCGGCTGCGGCGGCTGACGCCGGGCGACCTGCAGGGTCCCTCGGTCCCGGCCACCCCCGAGGTGGTCCTGACCATCGTGTTCCGCGAGATCTTCAGCCACATCCGGGTCGAGGCGCCGCTGCCCGAGATGCCGTACGAGGCGGCCGCGTCCGCCGCGGCCGTGCCGCAGCCGGCCGTCGCCACGGTGCCGCCGCGGCAGGCGCCGGCCCAGTACCCGACCGGCGAGTTCCCCGCCCAGACTCCCGCCGCACAGGCTCCGGCCGCGTCGGCTCCGGCGCTTCCGCGCCGTCCCGGGGCGCAGTCCCCGGCCGCGCGCAACGGCCGGGCCGAGACCGGCCCCATGGCCGCCACGCCCGCGCCCACGGCGCCCCCGGCCGTGGCCCCCGCGGCGCCCGCCGCGACGCCCGCCCTGCCGCCGGTGCTCCAGCCTGACGCGCCGCTGGCCGCGCCGGTGTCGGCGAGCGAGCACCCGATGGTCGCGCTCGTGGACAGCCTGTTCCGGGAGTGGAACCCGCTGGAGCGCGCGGTGGCCGCGGAGCGGCTGTTCGCCGACGAGCCGGTCAGCCTGCGTACCCTCGCCCACCAGCTGAACGTGGACCGGGACATGCTGTCCCAGGCGCAGCGGGCGGCCGAGGAGCGGGTGCTGATGTGGCTGCGCTCGCCCGACTCGGCCGCGCTGACCGGGCACCTGTTCGGACTCACCGAGTGGCTCGGCACCGCCGCCACCCAGGAGCAGCTGATCGGCGCCGACCCGTCGCACCCGATCGAGGTGCCGTCGCTGCGCACCCAGCTGTGGCGGGTGCTGGTCACCCTCATGCCGGACCGGCGTCTGCAGGACGGCTGGCTGGTCGTGGGCGACCTGGGCGGCCTGCGGGACCGTACGCGGCAGGTGCTCGCGGGCAAGACCGCCGACACGGACGTGATCGAACTGCTCGGCCAGCTCGGTATCCGGGCGCACTCGGCCAAGGCCTGGATGGAGTCCATGCCGCCGGCCCCGCAGCCGCAGCGTCCCGGCTCCGCGCCGCTCCCCCCGCCTCCCGGGGCGCTGGACCCGCAGTCGCCGCTGCCTCGCCGTACGCCGGGGGCCAACGGGCACCAGCAGCGCGGCGGCATGCCCATCCCGTCCATGGCCAACAGCGGTCCGGACCCGGCGACCGCGCTGGCGGCGCTCAACGCGCTGACCGGCCAGACGCCGCGCCCGCACCTGGTGCCCAGCCCGCGGACCACCGCCAGCCCGTCGTCGGACCCGCGCCGCTGGCAGCGCATCGACGTGACCAGCGGCCACCTCAGGGGCGAGCCGGTGGCCGTGCCCGAGGGGTACGCGGCGCAGCTCGGCATGCGTCCCGGCACCCTGCTGTCGGTCACCGGGCCCGGCGACAACGCGGTGGTCCTGGTGTGGCGGGACCGCCAGCCGGTCTTCGACTCGCTCCAGCCGGTCCTGATGCGCCTCAACGCCCGTCCGGGCGACTCGGTGTACGTGACGGTGGACGGGTACCGGCTGGACGCCCAGCTAACGTCCTAGCCCCTTCTGACACGCCCCAGGGTGTTCGCTCAGGCTTCTTGACGTACGCCTCAGGCCCGCTCGCCGTCCGGCGGGCGGGTCAGCATCTTGCGGTAGTACGTGGCGGAGACGTCGTACCCGAGCGCCCGGTAGAACTCGGCGGCGCGCCGGGTGGCGAGGGCGACGTAGCCGGCGTCCCTGGTCCGCGCCCACACCTCGAACTCCTCCAGCAGCAGCCGGCCGAGGCCGTGCCGCCGGAACGCGCTCTCGATCATGGCCTCCTCCACCCAGGCCACCCGCCCGTTGGCGAACAGCGTCAGATGGGTGAACCCCAGCAGGTACCCGCGCACCACCCCGTCGACCGTGGCCACCATCAGGAACGCGTCCTCGTTCGCCATCAACTGGGGGAAGGCCGCGTCGAAGGGGGCGCGCTCCGGCCGGAACGACAACGCGAACTCCCGCGCCAGCGCGAAGATCTGGTCGGCATCGGTCTTCTCGGCCCTGCGCAGCTGGAGATCCTGGAGATCATCGCCCGTCATGAGAGGACTCTAGAATTCGCGCGCCAAATACGTCCATCATCACCATGGCCGTAACAACTGGTTAGGACCGAAATTCAAGACGCCCCCGGTGCCGAGGCGGCTCGGCGTCGGGGGCGTCCGCGCGTGTCAGGCGCGTGTCAGGCCATGGTGATGTTCGTGCCGTCCACCTTGATCGGCACCTCGGGGAGCGGCTTCGTCGCCGGGCCCGAGGAAACTGAACCGTCGGCGATGGAGAAGTGCGAGCCGTGGCAGGGACACACGATCTGGCCGTCGGCCACGCTGGTCACCTTGCAGCCCTGGTGCGTGCAGGTGGGGCTGAAGCCCTTGAAGGTGCCCGCCTCCGGCTGCACCACGACGACTCCGGCCAGCACGACGCCGCCGCCGACCGGAACCTCGGCCGTGGTGGTCAGGGCGCCGCCCGCGGCGGGCGCGGAGGAGCCGCCGCCTTCCGTGGTCTGCGGTGCCGCGGTGCTGTCGCCGCCGCCCGAGCACGCCGCCACGGCGACCCCGGCTCCGGCGAGCGCGGCCACACTGAGCGCATGCCGACGCGTGACGTTCTTATCCACGAATATGCCCTTTCATCCGATTGACTGGCCCCCGGCCAAGCCAACCACCGGGCTGGAGCGGCCTCGCACTCTTGATCACATTTCTCATCGTTTATTAATGCGGCCCCGCCCGCCGGCGCCCCGTGGCCCTCGCCCGGCCTTCTGCCTGCCCGGCCACGAACAGCGAGGTTACCTCGGCCTCCGGGGTCCCCGAGGCCGCCCCCCGCGATGTGACCTGCGTCACCACGCACCCGTTCACCCGAACATGAAACTTTCACCGGCCAAAGCGTATTTTTACGGATTGATTTTCCTTCAATTCCCTGGTCGCCCGAAGAATGGCATGCCAATGATGCGCGAGGTGCTTTTGGGATCGGGCTCGAAATCGCCGTGCTGGACGGCCCAAGATCACTTATATAACCTCCGGGAGTTCCTCACTCCTGAATTAACGAGGTGTGAATTGACCGAGCGCTCGTGGGGACGTCGCCTGACGACGTCGATCGCACTCGCCGTCACGGCCCTGGCCGTCATCGTCCTGCCCGCCACGCCCGCCCACGCCACGTACGGCCCGAACCAGTCGGTCTACGTGCAGGTGACCGCCAACGACGGCACCGGACAGCAGCTGGCCCGCCTGGAAGGGACCGTCGCGTTCGACGACTCCAACACGAAGTACCGCTACGCGCTGACCCTGTGCTGGCAGAACGCGTACCCGATGCCGTCGTTCATCATCGTGCTCAACGGCTCGACCGTGAACTACCCGGTCCTGACCGGCTACTCCTCGGCCACCGGATGCCAGCAGGTGACCGTGTACGACGCCGAGGCCACCCCCGGCATCACCGTCAGCAACCTCCGCTTCGACGTGACCGCCGGCTGGTTCAGCAGCGTCAACGGATGGCAGTACATGACGCGTACCAAGAGCAGCGGCACCTACGACAACCCCTTCAACTGAGCTGTCGGCCGCGATAACGAACCGCCCTGTTCCCCGATCGGGAACAGGGCGGTTTGTTTTGAGAAATCAATCGCGCCAGGTCAGAGAGCGGAAAGGCCGAGTTCCCTGGCGATCAGCATGCGCTGGACCTCGCTGGTGCCTTCGCCGATTTCGAGGATCTTCGCGTCCCGGTAGAAACGGCCCACGGGGAATTCGTTCATGAAGCCGTAGCCGCCGAAGATCTGGGTGGCGTCGCGGGCGTTGTCCATGGCCGCGTTGGAGGAGACCAGCTTGGCGATCGCCGCCTCCTTCTTGAAGGGCAGACCGGCCAGCATGCGCTCGGCCGCGTGGTAGTACGCCAGGCGCGCGGTGTGGGTCCTGGTCTCCATGTCGGCGATCTTGAACTGGAGGGCCTGGTACCCGCCGATGGGACGGCCGAAGGCGTGCCGCTCGCGGGCGTAGCGCAGGGACTCGTCCACGCAGCCCTGGGCGAGGCCGACGGAGAGGGCGGCGATGGCGACTCTGCCCTCGTCCAGGGTCTGGAGGAACTGGGCGTAGCCGCGGCCGAGCTCGCCGATCAGGTTGCCGGACGGGACGCGGCAGTCGGTGAACGCCAGCTCGCGGGTGTCGCTGGCGGACCAGCCGACCTTGGAGTACTTCTTGGACACCGTGAGGCCCGGGGTGCCGGCGGGGACGAGGATGGTCGAGATCTCGGGGCGGCCGTCCGCGCGGCGGCCGGTGATGGCGGCCACCGCGATGAAGGCGGTGATGTCGGTGCCGGAGTTGGTGATGAACGCCTTCGAGCCGTTGATCACCCATTCGTCGCCGTCCAGGGTGGCCGTGGTCCGCATGCCGCCGGGCACGTCGGAGCCGCCGCCGGGCTCGGTGAGGCCGAACGCGCCCAGCCGCTCGCCCGCCGCGAGCGCGGGCAGCCAGCGCGTCCGCTGCTCGTCCGAGCCGAACCGCAGCAGCGGCATCGCGCCCAGGGAGACCCCGGCCTCCAGGGTGATGGCCACCGAGGAGTCGACCCGGGCGAGTTCCTCCAGGGCCAGGCAGAGGGCGAAGTAGTCGCCGCCCATGCCGCCGTACTCCTCCGGGATGGGCAGGCCGAACAGGCCCATCGCGCCCATCTTGCGGACGATCTCGTACGGGAACTCGCCGCGCTCGTAGAAGTCGCCGATCACCGGAGCCACCACCTCACGGGCGAAGGACTCGACGGATTTCCGCAGGTCGTCGTATTCGTCGGTGAGCATCACGGCTCCTTGGAGAGGGCGCGGACAACGGGGGAAGGGCTGGGGCGGCCCAGATGGGCGGCGAGCCAGCTGGAGGTGGCGACCAGGGAGTCGAGGTCCACGCCGGTCTCGATGCCGAGGCCGTGGAGCATCCAGACGAGGTCCTCGGTGGCGAGGTTGCCGGTGGCGCTCGCCGCGTACGGGCAGCCGCCGATGCCGCCCGCGGAGGCGTCCACGACGGTGACGCCGCACCGGAGGGCTTCGAGGGTGTTGGCCAGGGCTTGGCCGTACGTGTCGTGGAAGTGCACGGCCAGTTGGGACGGGCCGCAGGGGAAGGCTTCGATCAGGGCGCGGGCGTGGCCGGGGGTGCCGACGCCGATGGTGTCGCCCAGGGAGAGTTCGTAGCAGCCCAGGTCGAGGAGGCGCATTCCGACGTCGACGACCTGCGGGATGGGGACTTCGCCTTCCCAGGGGTCGCCGAAGCACATCGAGATGTAGGCGCGGACGCGCAGGCCGTGTTCGAGTGCGCGGGATACGACTGGGGCGAACATGTCGAACTGGGAGTCGACGGTGCGGTTGAGATTGCGTTGGGCGAAGGATTCGGTGGCGCTGCCGAAGATGGCGATTTCGGTGACGCCGCTTTCGAGGGCGCGGTCGAGGCCTCGGTCGTTGGGGACCAGGACGGGATAGTGGATCCCGGGGCGGCGTTCGATTCTGGCCAGCAGGTCGGCGGCGTCGGCCAGTTGGGGGACCCAGGAGGGGTGGACGAAACTGGTCGTCTCGATGGTGGTGAGGCCGGCGTCGACCAGGCGTTCCACGAACTCCGCTTTGATCTCCACGGGGACGATCGTGGATTCGTTCTGGAGGCCGTCTCTGGGGCCTACCTCGTAGATGGTGACGTGTGTCGGTAGTCCGTCGATGCGGTGCATTACGGTTCCTCCGGGGTGACGGTGGCCAGGGGGGTGTCCATGGCGACCTGTTGGCCCGCGCGGATGGGGAGGTCGGTGACGATGCCTTCGATGGGGGCCGTGACGACGTGTTCCATCTTCATCGCTTCGACGATCAGGAGCGGCTGGCCGGCATCGACTCTGTCCCCGACGGCGGCCTTCACCATGAGGACTGTCCCCGGCATAGGACTGCGAACTGTTCCGTCGGCTGTACGGCTTGCGCTCGCACGATCACTCGGATCCCCTGGATCGTGAAGCGTCACCGACCAGGTTCCGGTGGCTGAGATCCACAGCGTGTTACCGCTGTTCTCCCACCCACCCACCCTTTGTCCACCCCCGGGGCTCCGCCCCGCCCCCCCACGGCTCCCCACCTCGGGGCTCCGCCCCATTCCCTCACGGCTCGCCACCTCGGGGCTCCGCGTCGCCGAAACAGGACTCGACCCAACGGTCTCAGCGCTTTGCCTCACCGCCTCGGGATTCGTCCCGGTCTCAGGGTTCTGCCCCACCACCGCAGGGTGTCGTCCTGTGCTCTCAAGGCTTTGGCCCGCCCACTCGGGCCTGCGCCCCACACCCTCGAGGGCTAGACCCGGGCGCGCGATGACATAGCGCCTCGTCATCCCGTCGACCGTTGCCGTTCCGGATTGGCCGAGGGCGGCGGACAGGACAGTGTCGCCGATCGCGACCTCGGCGTTGTGGCGGGTGCCGCGGATGCGGACGTCGGTGAGGTCGCCGCCGGATTCGAGGCGGTATGTCGTCCAGGCGCGTTCGCCCAGGCGCCAGCCGTCGGGGACGTCCCAGGGGTCGTCGCTCGTGGATCCGTCGGGGTGGAAGTGCAGTGCGGCCACCGCCAGGACGAATGGTGGAATTTCCGAGATTTCGGGGTTCGTGAGGAGGGTGTCGAGGTGGCGTTCGACCAGGCCGGTGTCCAGGTGGCCTGCGACGACGTCGGGATGGGCGAGCAAGGCCCGGAGGAAGGCGATGTTGGTGGGGACGCCGAGGATGACGGTTTCGGAGAGGGCCTCGCGCAGGGTGCGGAGGGCGGCGGCGCGGGTGGGGGACCAGGTGATGACCTTGGAGAGCATGGGGTCGTAGTCGCTGCCGATGACGAGGCCGGGGGCCAGGCCGGAGTCGACGCGTACGGGGGCGGCGGGTTCGTGGAGGGCGAGGACGGTGCCGCCGGTGGGGAGGAAGCCGCGGCGGGGGTCCTCGGCGTAGACGCGGGCTTCGACGGCGTGGCCGGTGAGGGTGACGTCGTCCTGGTCGAAGCCGAGAGGGTCGCCCGCGGCTACGTGGAGTTGAAGGGCCACCAGGTCGATGGGGGTTCCGCCGACGCGGCAGACGAGTTCGGTGACCGGGTGCTCGACCTGGAGGCGGGTGTTCATCTCCATGAAGAAGAACTCGCCGGGGCCCTCGCCGCCGGGGACGATGAACTCCACGGTTCCGGCGCCGACGTACCCGACGGAGCGGGCGGCCTCGACGGCGGCGGAGCCCATGCGCTCGCGGGTGGCGGCGTCCACGAACGGGGACGGGGCCTCTTCGATGATCTTCTGGTGGCGGCGCTGGAGGCTGCACTCGCGTTCGCCCAGGTGGACCACGTTGCCGAGGGAGTCGGCGAGCACCTGGATCTCGATGTGCCGGGGGTTGGCGACGAAGCGTTCGATGAGCAGGGTGCCGTCGCCGAAGGCGGCCAGGGCCGTGCGCCGGGCCGACTCGATGGCCTCGGGGAGGTCGGCGGCCGAGCGCACGAGGAGCATGCCCTTGCCGCCGCCTCCGGCGGAGGGCTTGATCAGCGCCGGGAACTCGGTCCAGCCGGACAGGTCGCCGGTCGTTCCTGGCACCACGGGCACGCCCGCCTTGGCGACCGTCTCCTTGGCCCGGATCTTGTCGCCCATCGCCTCGATGGCCTCCGGCGGCGGGCCGACGAAGACCAGGCCCGCCTCGGCGCAGGCCCGGGCGAATCCGGCGTTCTCCGCGAGGAAGCCGTAGCCGGGGTGGATGGCCTGGGCCCCCGAGCGGCGGGCGGCGGAGATGATGCCGTCGACGTCGAGGTAGCCGTGCGGGAGCCGTACCGCCGTGTCGGCGGCGAGGACGTGGGGGGCGCCGGAGTCGGCGTCGCTGTGGACGGCGACGGAGCGCACGCCGAGGGCGCGCAGGGTGCGGATCACCCGGACGGCGATCTCGCCCCGGTTCGCGACCAGAACCGCGTCGAACATGGGATCACATCCTGAATACGCCGTAGCCGACGGGTTCGAGGGGCGCGTTCGCGGCGGCGCCCAAGGCCAGGCCGAGCACGGTCCGGGTGTCCACGGGGTCGATGACGCCGTCGTCCCAGAGGCGCGCGGTCGAGTAGTAAGGGCTGCCCTGCGTCTCGTACTGGGCGCGGATCTCGGCGGGGTCGGCGTTGCCGACGCTGGCGAGCACGTTGGCGGCCTGTTCGCCGCCCATGACGGAGATGCGGGCGTTCGGCCACATCCACAGGAACCTGGGCTGGTACGCCCTGCCGGCCATGGCGTAGTTCCCGGCCCCGAACGAACCCCCGATGATCACCGTGAACTTGGGCACCCGGGCGCAGGCGACCGCCGTGACCATCTTCGCGCCGTGTTTGGCGATCCCGCCCGCCTCGTACGCCTTGCCCACCATGAACCCGCTGATGTTCTGCAGGAACAGCAGCGGCGTGGCGCGCCGGTCGCACAGCTCGATGAAGTGCGCGCCCTTCAGCGCCGACTCGGCGAACAGGATGCCGTTGTTGGCGATGATCCCCACCGGGTGGCCGTGGATCCTGGCGAAACCGGTGACGAGGGTGGAACCGTACTCGGCCTTGAACTCCAGAAAGCGGCTGCCGTCGGCGATCCTGCCGATGACCTCGCGCACGTCGTAGGGGGTGCGGGTGTCCTCGGGGACGATGCCGTAGAGGTCGTGCGGCGAGTGCCGGGGGGCTTCGGCCGATTCGACCGTCCACGGGCGTTCGGCCCGGGGGCCGAGGGTGGCGACGATGTCGCGGACGATGCGCAGGGCGTGGGCGTCGTCCTCGGCCAGGTGGTCGGTGACGCCGCTGACCCGGGCGTGCACGTCTCCCCCGCCCAGCTCCTCGGCGGTGACCGTCTCGCCGGTGGCTGCTTTGACCAGCGGCGGCCCGCCGAGGAAGATCGTGCCCTGGTTCCTGACGATCACGGCTTCGTCGCTCATGGCGGGCACGTAGGCGCCGCCCGCCGTGCAGGAGCCGAGCACGGCGGCGATCTGGGGGATGCCGCGGGCGGACATGGTCGCCTGGTTGTAGAAGATCCGCCCGAAGTGCTCCCGGTCGGGGAAGACCTCGTCCTGCCGGGGCAGGAACGCGCCGCCCGAGTCCACCAGGTAGACGCAGGGCAGGTTGTTGTGGAGGGCCACCTCCTGCGCCCGCAGGTGCTTCTTGACGGTGATCGGGTAGTACGTCCCGCCCTTCACCGTGGCGTCGTTGGCGACCACGACGACTTCCCGGCCCGCCACGCGCCCCACGCCGGTGATGATCCCGGCGGCGGGCGCGTCGTCGCCGTACATGCCGGTGGCGGCCAGGGCGGACAGTTCCAGGAAGCGGGACCCGGGGTCGAGCAGGGTGTCGACCCGGTCCCTGGGCAGCAGTTTGCCGCGCCCGACGTGCCGGAGGCGGGCGCGTTCCGGCCCGCCGCGCGCGGCGACGTCCAGCCGCTCCCGCAGGCCGGCGGCCAGCCGCTCATTGGCCTCCGCGTTCCGTTTGTACGCGTCCGAGCCCTGATCACAGGTGCTCGGCAGCACGGGCCACGAGTTCACCTGTCACCTCCCCTCTCCACGTTAACGCAGATTAACATTGCCGCATGGCTACTCCTACCCGCGATCGGCGGGCCGAGATCCTGGACGCGGCGGCGGACCTGTTCGCGGCGCGCGGTTTCCACGGGGTGTCGATCGAGGACATCGGCGCCGCCGTGGGGATCACGGGACCGGCCCTCTACCGCCACTTCCGGGGCAAGGAGGCCCTGCTCAGCGAGATCCTGCTGGACATCAGCGCCCGGCTGCACGGCCAGGGCGCCGCGACCGCCGAACTGCCCCCGCCGGAGGCGCTGACGGCCCTGCTGACCGGCCACATCGCGTTCGCCCTGAGCCATCCGGCGCTGATCCGGGTACACGAACGGGAGCTCCACAACGTGCCGGAGGCCGCGCGCCGCCAGATCCGCCGGCTCCAGCGCCTCTACCTGGAGGAGTGGGTGCACGTGCTCAGCGACCTGCACCCCGCGGTGCCGCAGGCCCGGCTCCGCTCAGCCGTCCACGCCGTGCTCGGCCTGATCAACTCGACCCCGCGCAGCGCCGGCGAGCTCTCCAGGGAGGAGATGGCCGGGCTGCTGCACCGCATGGCCCTGGCCGCCCTCACAGTTAGCGGCGACTAACTCAGGAGAGCATCTTCCTGGCCGCCTGCTCGATCTCGTGCTCGCTCAGCAGCACGTGGTCGGCCGCGGCACCCAGCGGGATGAAGCTGTCCTGGGAGGTCACCCGGCTGATCGGCCCCGAGAAGCCGTTGTCCACCAGCGCCGTGACGATCCCCTCGGAGACCCCGCCGGTCCGCCGCGTCTCGTCCGCGACCAGCACCTTGCCGGTCAGCTCGGCCGCCCTGAGCAGGTCGTCCAGCGGCAGCGGGTTGAGCCAGCGCAGGTCCAGCACCCGGCAGCTCTTGTTGTCCTTGGTCAGCTTGACGGCCGCGCGCAGGCTCATCCGCACGCCGTTGCCGAAGGTGACGATGGTGAGGTCGCGGCCGTCGCCGTACGAGCGGGCCCGGCCGATCGGCACGTGCGTCTCGGCCCAGCGGGACGGCGGCGCGTACTTGGCCAGCCAGCCGTTGTCGCCGTCCTCGAACAGATCCCTCGTGTGGTAGAGCGCGATCGGCTCGATGAAGACGCAGACGCTGCCGTCGGTCCTGGCCGCGGCCAGGCAGGTGCGCAGCATGGCGGCGGCGTCGTCCGGCCGGGCCGGGGAGGCGATCACCAGGCCGGGGATGTCGCGCAGCGCCGCCACCGAGTTGTCGTTGTGGAAGTGCCCGCCGAACCCCTTCTGGTACGCGTATCCGGGCACCCGCACCACCAGCGGATTCCGGTACGCCCCCTGGGAGAAGAACCGCAGCGAGGACGCCTCCCCCCGGAGCTGGTCCAGCGCGTTGTGCAGGTACGCCAGGTACTGGATCTCCGGCACCGGCAGCAGCCCCGACACCCCCGCGCCGAGGGCCAGGCCCAGGATCGCCTGCTCGTCGAGGAGCGTGTCGAAGACCCGGGACATGCCGAACTGGCGGAGCAGGCCGCGGGTCACGCCGTACACGCCGCCCTTGCGGGCCACGTCCTCGCCGAAGACGAGCACGCCGGGGTCCAGCGCCATCGCGTCGGCCAGCGTACGGTTGACGGCCTGCGCGACGGTGAGCCGCTCCTCGTCCTCGGGCAGGACGCGGAACACCTGCTTCCGCGCCGGGGGCACCCGCGCCGAGTCCGCGGCCACGTCGGAAGGGCTGCGCGGCGCGAGCGGCTCCATCACCTCGCGGGCGGACTCCAGCCGGGGGCGCCGGCTGGACTCGGCGGCGAGTTTGAGCACGTGGTCACGCTCGGCCTCGTACCGGGCGAGCAGCGTCTCGGGGGTCTCCAGGCCGGCCTCGACGAGCAGGCGGGCGGTGCCGACCAGCGGGTCCAGCTCCAGGTCGGCGACGATCTCCCGGCGGGTCCGATACGACATCTCCACGTCCGACCCGGCGTGACCCATGAGCCGTACGGTCCTGATCCGCAGGAAGGCGGGTGAACGGCCGGCCCTGACGTGGTCGGCGGCGCGGCGGGCGGTGTCGTACACGTCGGGCAGGTCACAGCCGTCCGCCTCGAAGTACGGCAGCAGCGGGTGATGCCCGGACTCGATCCAGCCGGGCGGGGTGCGCACGCTGATGCCCAGGCCGTTGTCCTCGCAGACGAACAGCAGGGGCAGCTGGAGGCCGCGGTACTCGCCGTACGCGGCGGTGTTGAAGCCGGTGAGGGCGCTGGCGTGGTTGACGCTCGCGTCGCCGAAGCTGCACACCGCGATGGCGTCGGCCGGCCAGCGGCCGGGCACGCCGAGCAGCTTGGCCCGCTCGATGGCGAAGGCGACGCCGACCGCGCGCGGCAGGTGGCTGGCGATCGTGGAGGTCTGCGGGATGACGGCCAGCGCGGGGTGGCCGAACACCTTGTGCCGCCCGCCCGCGATGGGCTCCTCCGTCGCCGCGGCGAGGCCGAGCAGCACGTCCCGCAGCCCTTCCTCGGGGAGCCTGCCGGTCTGCGCGGAACGTGCCAGGTAGAAGGCGCCGGAGCGGTAGTGCAGCAGGGCGGGGTCGGTCGGTTCGAGGGCCGCCGCCACGGCCGCGTTGCCCTCGTGCCCGGACGAGCCGATCGTGTAGTGGCCCTCCCCCTGCGCGCGCAGCTCGCGCGCGGCGATGTCGAGCAGGCGGCTGCCGAGCTGGACCTCGAAGAGTTCCCTGCACTGGGCCCCCGTCAGGGTGGTCCCCGGCCGCACCGGCAGGCTGGGGTCCCTCGGGGTGCCCGGCTGGAGAGCACCGACGGCTTCGGCGAAATGCGTCTCAACAGTGTCCCGCGCCACAAGCCCGATTATGTCGCCACGACGAGGGCTCCGTCACAAGCCTTGCTCGTTCCGTTGATGTCTTGTTGCAGAGCGCTGCCGATTCAACAGGAGTTAATGACAACTTGTCAGGAGTTCCAACCACCCGCCCCTTTGAACCGTCTACTAGTAAGGAAAAAGACGTGGCACCCTCAAACGCCGCGTTCAACAGCAACGGGTAGGAGAAAGGACCCGCATGTTGAGACGCATCAGCGCCGTGCTGATCGCGGCCGCCATGGGTACGGCGACCTTGGTCGTCGCTCCCGCGGCCAACGCCACGCCCGTGGCGAAACCGGTCATCAAGGACATCGCCGTCAACCCGAGCCCGGTGGTGGTCACCAGCAGCACCGCGGTCACCGCGACCTTCAGCTTCGGCACGCAGTTCGCCGACGCCAGCAAGGTCTCGGCCGCGATCCAGGCGCCGGGTGGGAACCCGACGTCGGTCTCGCTGACCTCCTCCGACAACAGCACCAAATGGCGCGGCACGGCGGACTTCACCCGTCAGTCCGCCGAAGGCGACTGGAAGCTCCTGATCACCGCCGCCAGCGGCAACGAGGTGACCAAGGAGACCCGCGAGTTCAAGGTCATCCAGGTCTGGGAGACCGACATCCGCGGCTTCAGCGCCTTCCCCGAGCCGATCGAGGCCGGTCAGTACCTGAACCTGCGGGGCCAGCTGCTGGCGAACAGCCTCGCCGGCTTCAAGGGCCTGGCTGACCAGGGCGTCTGGATCACCTTCAAGGAGCGGGGCAGCTCCACGTACAAGCGCATCGCCTGGGACCGCACCGACCACCGGGGCTTCTTCTCCGAGCGGGTCAAGGTCTTCAAGTCGGGCTGGTGGCGCGCCGAGTACGAAGGCGTCAGCAACAAGTTCCACCCGAGCACGAGTGACAGCGACCAGGTCGACGTCCGGCACAAGCCCCGCCCGCCGGCGCCCAAGCCCGACCTGGACAGCCGCATCATCAAGTTCAACGCCTCCCCCGAGCCGGTCAAGTACGGCAAGTACGTGTACCTGCGCGGCCTTCTCCAGGTGAAGGACGGCTGGAGCTGGGACGGCTACGACGGCAAGGTGACGATCTGGTTCAAGACCAAGTTCGGCTCCTGGAAGTACGTGAAGACCACCTGGGCCAACGGCTCCGGCGCGTTCTACACGAAGACCAAGGCCACCAAGTCCGGCTACTGGAAGGCCGTCTTCTCCGGTGACCGGGACGTGGACCCGTCCTCCAGCGTGCGCGACCACGTGCGCGTGAAGCGGTAAATCTCATTGTTCGACGGACAGCCCGGGGCTCCCAGCCCCGGGCTGTTTCCTATTCGGCCCGCTTGAACTGGGAGATCGCGACACCCAGCAGGATCAGCGCCAGAGCGGTCACGACGCCCAGCTCCAGCCCGATCGGAAGCCGCCACCCGAACCACACGATGCCCGGATTGAGCGCCGCGTCCACCTGCGGCGGCACGTTCAGGTGGGCGAACACGGCGTGCCGCATCGGATCGACCGCGTAGGTCAGCGGGTTCACCGTGGTCAGCACGTGCAGCCAGGACGGCAGGTTGGCCAGCGGGAACATGGCCCCCGACAGGAACACCATCGGCATGATCGCCATCTGCATCACGCCGAAGAACGACTGCATGGACTTCATCCGGGCCGCCAGCAGCGTGCCGAACGCGGTGATCGTGAACGCCGCGAGGAACATCTCGCCGAGCAGGGTGAGCAGCAGCCCAGGCGCGTACGGCACGCCGACCACCCCGGCCAGGGCCAGGATGATCACGCCCTGCGCGGTGGCCACGAACGCGCCGCCCAGGCACTTGCCGAGCACGATCGAGCCCCGGCTGACGGGCGCGACCAGCATCTCGCGGAGGAATCCGAACTCGCGGTCCCACACGATCGAGGCCGCCGAGAACATGCCGGTGGTGATCACGGTCATCGCGATCATGCCGGGGAACATGAACGTGCGGAAGTCGATCCCGGGGATGGAGTCGCGCACCAGCGAGCCGATCCCCGTGCCCAGCACGAACAGCCAGAGCACGGGCTGGACCAGCGAGGACAGCATCCGCGTGCGGTCGTTGACGAACCGGAGCAGCTCCCGGTGGAGCACGATCTTGATCGCCCGCACGTCGTGCGCCGCGCCGCCGCGCGGGAGGGTCACCCGGACCACGTCGGTCATGGTCATCGGCGGGCCATCACTTTCATCCACTGGTTCTTGGAGCCCTCGGACTCGGCGTCCCTGATGGTCGAGCCGGTGTACTCCATGAAGACGTCGTCGAGGGAGGGGCGGGAGACGCTCACCGAGCGGATCGGCAGGCCGAGCTCAGCGAACAGGCGCGGCACGAACTCCTCGCCGCCGGGCACGCCGAAGGTGACCTGGCCCTCCCGGATCTGGGCGTCCAGGCCGAACCGCTCGCGCAGGGCCTTGATGGCGGCCTGGTCGTCGCCCGTCTGGATCTGCACGCGGTCCTTGCCGACGCTGGCCTTGAGTGCCTCGGGGGAGTCGACGACGACGATCTCGCCGTGGTCGATGATCGCGATCCGGTCGCAGTACTCGGCCTCGTCCATGTAGTGCGTCGTCATGAAGATGGTGATGTCCTCGGTCTGCCGCAGCTGGTTGATGTATCCCCAGATGGCGGCCCGGGTCTGGGGGTCCAGGCCGACCGTGGGCTCGTCCAGGAACAGGACGCGCGGGGAGTGCAGCAGCCCCCTGGCGATCTCCAGGCGGCGCTTCATGCCGCCGGAGAAGGTCATCACCTTGCTGTCCTTGCGGTCCCAGAGGGCGACCATCTCCATGACCTGGCGGAGACGGTCGGCGACCAGGTGCTTGGGCACGCCGTACAGTTCGGCGTGGAAGCGCAGGTTCTGCTCGGCGGTCAGGTAGCCGTCCAGGGTCGGGTCCTGGAAGACCAGGCCGATGTTGCGGCGCACCTCGTCGCGCTCGGTGACCACGTCGTGGCCGGCGACCGTGGCGGTGCCGCCGGTCGGGTTGACGAGGGTGCAGAGCATGCTGATCGTGGTCGTCTTGCCCGCGCCGTTGGGGCCGAGGAACCCGAACACCTCCCCGGGAAGGACCTCGAAGCCGACACCTTTCACGGCCTCGACCTTCCCGTACGACTTCCGGAGCCCCCGGACCTCCACGGCCGCGCTCATCGGCCCTCCTCCGCTTCCGTCTCCCCGTCCTCGGCGAGGATCCTGAAGATCTCCCGCCGGGTGTTCTTGAGCAACTTCTTGGTACGCGCCACCTGGTCGTCCGACGCCACCCGGGTCAGGTGCACGAACGCCTCCCCCAGCTGGCCCCAGAGCAGCCGCAGCTCGTGCCGGTCCTCCGGCATGCTCCTGGCGACCTCGTCCCACGGCTCGGCTCCCGGCCGCGCATCGGCGCGCCGCCGCCCCTCCTCGGTCAGCCGATAGGTACGGCTACCGCCGGACTCCTCCCCGCGGACCAGCCCTTCGTCTTCGAGCTGCTGGAGGGCGGGGTAGACGGAACCGGGGCTGGGACGCCAGATCGATCCGCTCCGGCGCGAGATCTCCTCGATCATCTGGTAGCCGTTGCGGGGCTCCTCGTGGAGCAGGCGCAGCAGCGCCTGGCGTACGTCGCCGCGGCGGACGCGCGGGCCCGGGAGCGGGCCGGCGTGCGGCGGGGGCGGCAGGGGGACCTCGAACGGCTCGCCGTCCGGGAAATCGTGGGGCGGGCCGAAGGGGGGTCCGGCGGTCCACATCAGTCTGTCTTCCATGACATCACCTCAACTATCGAGATACGTGAACGATATATCTAGATATTTGGGATGACAACGCCTTTTCGCGGGGTCTTAAGAGACTGGTCTTGGGGTTCTCGGGGGTTACAGCCAGTCGCGGCGTTTGAAGACGACGTAGAGAGTGCTGCAGACCAGGCCCATCAGGACGATGGCCAGGGGGTAGCCGAACGACCAGTGGAGCTCCGGCATGGCGTCGAAGTTCATGCCGTAGATGGTGCCGACCAGCGTGGGCGCGAAGAGGATGGCGGCCCAGGCGGAGATCTTCTTGACCTCGTCGCCCTGCGCGATGCTGGCGGCGGTGAGCTTGGTCATCTCCTCGTTCTGGGCCTGGCTGACCAGGGTCGAGTTGACGATGAGGATGTCCTGGAGCATCTGCCGGAAACCGGCCACCCGTTCCGTCACGATGATGGCGTGGTCGGCGACGTCGCGGAGGTAACGCTGGAGTTCCTCGTCGGCGCCGTACTTGGGGGAGGCGGCGATGAAGCCGTCCAGCATGGCGATGAGCGGGGTGGTGGCGCGCTGGAACTCGATGACCTCGCGGGAGAGCGCGTAGATGCGCCGGGGGGCGGCCGGGTCGCCGCCGAAGACCTGAACCTCGATCTCGTCGATGTCGTTCTGGAGCCCGGCCACGACCGGGGCGTAGCCGTCGACCACGGCGTCCAGGATCGCGTACAGCACGGCCTGGGGGCCCTGGCGGAGGAGCTCCTGGTCGGCCTCCATGCGGCGGCGGACCACGGCCAGGTCGGGCGCCTCGCTGTGCCGTACGGTGATGACGAAGTCGGGGCCGAGGAAGACGTGCAGCTCTCCGAAGGCGACCTTCTCCGGTTGGTCCAGGTATTGGGCGGCTCGAAGCACCACGAAGAGGGTCGTGCCGTACCTGTCGGCCTTGGGGCGCTGGTGGGCGACGATCGCGTCCTCGATGGCGAGGTCGTGCAGGGAGAACTCCTCGGCGACCTTGATGAGCTCGTCGTCCTCCGGGCGGTAGAGGCCGATCCAGGCCATCGATCCGGGGCGGTCGCGCAGGCACTCGATCGCGCCGCCGAGGGACTGGGGCGAGTCGACCCGCCGGCCGTCCAGGTAGATCGCGTTGTCGATCACACTCTGCTTGACCGGTTCCTCGCCCGTGCCCCGGGGGTCCATCGAGTGCTCGGGCGCGAGTTCACGCCTCATCCACGAACGCAAACGAAGTCTGGCCACATGTTGACGTTATCCCCGAAATGGTGACGTATACCGATGGTGTTCGGCATACGGAACAATGATCGCCGATGAAGTTTCGCTTTCCGGGAGGTGGCCACGCTGGAGGCGTTGTGGAACCAGCTGATCTCGACCCAGGCCGCGCCCCCCTTGTGGCTGATCGGGGTGTCCGGGCTGGTCGCGCTGGTCATCGTAGGCTACCGGCCGTCCTGGCATGTCTCGCGCGGGCTGATCACGATCGCCCATGAGGGCGGGCACGCGCTGGCGGCCGTCCTCACCCGCCGCAAGCTCCGCGGCATCCGGCTGCATTCGGACACGTCTGGCGTGACCCTGACAAAGGGCAACCCGACCGGCCCCGGAATGATCATTACCGCGGCGGCGGGGTACGTGGCGCCGTCCCTCGTCGGCGTCGGCGCGGCCTGGCTCACCGCGGCCGGCTACGTGACGTTGCTCCTGTGGGGCGTGCTGGCGTTGCTCGCCTGCATGCTCCTCCTCATCCGCAACGCGTTCGGCGTGGTGTCCCTACTGGCCGTCGGCGGCGCCGTCTTCGCGGTGTCCTGGTTCGCGCCTCCCGACGTCCAGGGAGTCATCGCGTATGGGTCGGCATGGTTTCTCATGCTCGGTGGCGTACGCCCGATCCTGGAACTCCAGGGCAAACGCCGCCGCGGCCGCGCCCCCGACTCGGACGCCGACCAACTAGCCCGCCTGACCCGAATCCCCGGCACCTTCTGGGTCCTCCTGTTCTTCCTGGTATCCGTGGCGGCCCTCGGGTACGGCGGGTACTTACTGGTCCGATCAGAGATCACCTTGCCGGTGGCCTTCCTGGGCTGAGACACATCCGAGGACGGAAAGCATCCAGCAAAAGCGACGGCCGCTGATCGACCTTAGACGCGCGGCGAGGACCGGCCATTAGTCGATCTTGGACGCTCGCACGGCGAGGACCGGCCATTAGTCGATCTCGGAAGCGGGTGCGGCGAGGACCGGCCGTTAGTCAATCTTGGACGCTCGCACAGCGAGGACCAGCCATTAGTCGATCTCGGAAGCGGCTGCGGCGAGGACCGGCCGTTAGTCAATCTTGGACGCTCGCACAGCGAGGACCGGCCATTAGTCAATCTTGGAAGCGGGTGCGGCGAGGACCGGCCGCTCTTGGCGCCGGTGCGGCGAGCAGCATCGCCTGCGTAAACGGCGCCGGATAACGGCGAGGACCCGGTGCCTAGTCCTTCGGATGGCGCTCCTAGGCCAGGAAGGCTTGGATGTCGGAAATTTCGTCGTTTGGTGGGGGGTGGGCGGCGAAGGTGGTGGGAGTGATCTGGTTTTGGCGGATTGTCCAGGTGCCTACTACGCGGGCGTCGGCGATGATCGTTGGCCGGATGATTCCGCCGCCGGGGTGGATCTTTCGGACGTCGGACAGCATTCCCTCGCGGGTATGCCAGCCCAGGAGGTATTCGTCGAAGGCAGGCAGAAGCCGTACCGGATGGGGCGCCGGATCGGGGGGTGGACTGCTGGAATGGCGTGCGAGTTGCCAGGCGCGGCGGGATTCGCCCAGAGAGAGGCCTGACCAGGCGGCGAGGTCGTGTTCCGTGGCGGGAGCGTGGGCGCGGATATAGCGTTTCGCCAGTTCTCGGAGTGCTTTGTCGCGGTCGGGTTCGAAGGTGAGGGGAGCGCCCAGCCAGTCGCCGGTGTGGACATAGGTGGCTTTGCCGTGACGATCGGGGCCGAGCACAAGAAGGCCCCGCTCGGCGGCGAGAGCGGCCAGGTGGATGACGGTCTGGGCATCTGGCGGTACGTCCAGGCGGGCGGCCAGTTCCGCCTTGGTCAGCGGCCCTTGTTCGCGGGTCGCCCGATCCACCCGGCCGGCGAGTTCCTCAGGAGTTCGTCCTTCGACGCCGAGTTGCCGGAGTCTGCGCATCGCGTTCTGGACTCCGGGGCGTACCAGGGAGAGCAGCCAGGGCAGGTCGTCCGCGGCGACCAAGTGCAGGGTTCCGCGCGGGCCCCAGGCACGCACGATCTCGCCCGCGGCGAGGGCCTGATCCACATCCGTTCTGCGGAACCCTGTCCCTCTTGCCCGAAGCGCCAGAGCCGCCGCCCGCGAGTCCTGCGCCTGAACGGCGAGCAGATGCCGTACCACCCCGACTGGAGTTCCAGGTGGCCGGTGCAGCAGCTGCGACGCCGCCCGCGCAGGCCACAGATCGTTCACGGGCACATCCTAGGAAGGTCTGGCGGCACCCGGACTGTCGGAGGCGTGTCCTACGGTAGGGCGCGTGCTTGAGGAGATAGTGCCGGAGACGCTGGACTCCGCGCTGACCGACGAGGCGGTGCTGGTCACCTATCGCAGGATGTTCGCGGCGCTGGCCAAGGACAGCGGCGCCGTCGTCGAGGATCCGGCGCTGGTGGACATCGCCGAGACGCTGTTCGCGGCGTTCGCGGAGGCCGGCGAGGAGTGGCTGACGCACGAGCAGATGCGGCAGGCCTGCCGCGCCTATCCGGCCGACCAGTTCGAGAACCGGCTGCGGGTGCTGCGCGGGCTTGGGGCGGTCCGCGAGGTGTTCCCCAAACCCAACCAGCTGCGGTATCGCGCGTCCTTCACCTCGGTCGTCGGGCTGATGTTCATCAGGCGGATGATGGACGACGGCGGCCAGAGCGAGATGCACCGTTTGCTGGCCCTGGAGGATCTGAACGTCGCGGACCCGCGCACCACGAGAGAACAGGCCCGGCAGTCCGCGGACAACCTCGCCAGAGCGTTCCGGCTGTGGGCACTGGAGCTGATCACCCTCAGCACCGGGACGATCGAGGAGTTGCGGGAGCAGGCGCCCAAACTGTGGGGCACCGAAGAGATCGCCCGGCGGGCCCAGAACCTGCACGGCACGATCCTCGGCCGCTGGCCCGACCTGGACCGGACCTGCACCGACCTGCGTACCGCGATCTACGCGTACAGCGACGCCTCCCGGCGCGCCGCCGGCCGCCTGGCCGACTCCGCCGGAACCACCAGGAACCTCACTCTCCTGCCCGCCGAGACCTGGCGTACCTTCGCCCAGACCGCCACCAGGGAACGCCTCGCCGCCGTCCTGGACGGCTTCGCCTTCGACGCCGCCGCCCCCTGGCACGACCCGGCCGCCATCGCCCAAGCCGTCGACGAAGCACCCCGCCCCACCCCGATCCGTCCCACTCCCCCGCGTTCCTCGCTCCCCGATCCGGGCCCGGAGAACTCGTACGCACCGGTCCTCACCGGACTCGACCGCCTGACCACCGTCGCGGAAGCCGCCCTCGCCGGCCGCTCCGAAGTCCCCCTGTCCGAGATCCTCACGGACCGCTGGCCCGCCATCCGCCGCCTACTGGCCGACCTCACGGCAGCGGACCTGCGCCCTGAACTGCCGTACCGGTTGACGTGGTCCGACACACTGACATCGCATCCGGAGGGGCATCCCAGCTGGCTCTCCCACGGCACCCTGGAAAGGCTGCCCAACGATGCGTGAACCCCGGCCTCGGATGGATTTCCCGGAACTCGACCAGACCGACACCGAAGCAGGCGCACGCGAGGATGAGCAGAGCCATGCCCGCGTGGATGCCCAGGGGTCCGATCTAGCCGAGACCCAAATGCGGCCACGCACGGGCGACGCACAGGCCGACCATAGCCGCGTCCGCGTGGATGCCCAGGAATCCGGTCGCGCAGAAGCGCGGGTGCGGGTGGATGATGTTCCGGTCGATCGGGTTCATGCTCGTGCCCGGATTGACGGTGTTCTTGAGCTGGATTCGGACGAGAGGGTTCCGGCGGGTTTTGTTCGGCTGGCGGGTGGGCGGGGCAGTCTGGGTCTTCCGCAGTGGCCGGATGGGGCTACGCCCTCGGTGCTGGAGGAGTACCAGCTTCCTGCGTTTCCCGTTGAGCGTTCGGGTGAGACGCGTCGCATGCTGGCCGCCTGTTTGCGGGTGTGCTGGACCGATCTGTCCACCGACCCTTGGCCTGGTGTGGCCGTCCCGGCGGCGGCCGTTCTCGCCTGTTATCGGACGCTGACCGGGCGTCCGGACGACGCCACGCGCAGTTGGGCGGTCGGTGCGTTGCGCCGTCTCAACGACACCGCTTGGATCACCATCACGTCGGGGCCGGATGTCGCCGCGCGTGGTGGGCGTGCTCGGCTCGGGGATCTGTCCAAGGCGTACGTGCAGCTCGGGCCGCGCTGTGCGGCCTGGCCTGCGGACTCGCATGCCCAACTTCGCGAGCTGATGCGGAGAATGCCCGCTCCCCCGCCGGCCGAAGGTTCTGAGCTTGAGCAGGTGCCGATGCCGGTACCGGTGAGCGGTTACCGGCAGGACGGCCCTCCGGATCTCGACGATCTGCTGTCGCCGTTTGACGAACGGCGGCGGGCGGAGCTGGTCGCGGCGTTCATGGTGGTCGAGCACGTCGCGGAACCCGTACATGAGGCGAGGTTCGCCGCCCTGCGCGACCCGGCGCTACGCCGGACGCTCGCCGACATGCTGGCCCGCCGTGGCCGTACCTTGATCCAGCGCCGGGACACCTGGATCTCCGGTTACCGGGACGGGGTCCCCTCAGACGACAGTCGGCTGTCCGAGGGCGAGCGCGCGGTCCTGACCCTGGTGCTCATCCATTCCGTGGCCATCCCGCGCTCCGAAGGTTTGCTGTCCGAGGACACCTGGCTCTCGCCGTACCCGGTACCGGTGGAGGAACTGCGTAAACGCACCCTTCTTCCCATCGGTGAACTGGACACCGCCCTCAGGACCCTCCGCCACGCCGGCCTCCTCACCCAGATCAAGGGCGCCGACGAGGTCTCCGGCGGCTACGTTCCCGGCCCGCAGTTCCACCGCCTCACCCAGGCCGCCCGCGCCCGCCTCCAGGAGGAACTCATCCTCGCCGCAGGCCCGCAAACCCCCCTGGCCATCGCCATCCGCTCCCGCCGTACCGCCACCACAAGGGGCTCAGAGTGACGGAACCCACCCCGCCAACCACCAACCAGACCCCCACGGAAGGCACCCCCACCCCGTCCTCTTCAGCCCCCGTACGCCCCCCGGCGACCAGTCCTTCGACCGCCTCGTCGGTTAGGAGCACCGTCAGGGGCGTACCGACCTTGCCGCAACCAACCCGCGAAACCGCAACCCGCCGAACCAAGACCAACCGTTCCGCAACGACCAAACCGACTCCCTCGGCGACCGCCAGCTCCGACCTTGGATCCCCATTCGCGGGACAGGACGAAACCCCGCAATCAGCCGACTCGGATAAAGCGAACGCCGCGACCCCCATCGGACAAGACATCACCCCCGCGAACAACGCGACCATGACCGGACAGGACACCACCGCCCCGAGCAAGAGAACCACGGTCGAACTGAGTACCGCCGCGGCCAAGGAAACCGCAGCCGACCAGAGCGACACCGCCACAGGCGAGACGGACACGGTCAAACTGAGCACCACCGCGACCAAGGAAACCGCAGCCGACCAGAGCGACATCGCCACAGGCAAGACGGATACCGTCGAGCTGAGCACCACCGGGACCGAGGAAGTCTCGGTTAACCAGGGCGCTACCGCCGTCGGCGAGGCGGACGCGGTTGAGCGGGAGAGCATCCCTGCGAAGGAAGTAAATGCGTCGCGGGGTAGTGGGGCAGTCGTTCCTGCCCGAACCATGGCTGCGGGGAGCACACGGGCGGTTTCCTCCGTTCTCACTCCTCAGGTGACGGAGAACGTGGTCGGGGACCGGGTGCTGGTCGCCGTCCAGGCGATCAACATTTCGCGGTTGTCGACGCATCCGGTGCCCACGGTGCCGGGGACGTTGATCGTGGTGGCGGGGGCGGGGCCCAAGGACTCGAACGGCGCGGGGAAGTCGTCGTTCATCGCGGCGATCACGGCCTTGCTCGGAGACGAGCAGTGGCGGTTCGCGTCGGGCGCCAAAGCCGTCTCCGAGCTGTTGTTCAACGCCGAACTGGCGGCACAGGGCGACCAGCAGTGGGCCAGCGCCGATCACGGCTACATCATCGGCGTCTTCGACGTGCCCTCGGCCGGTCTGCCCATCACGGTCTGGGTACGTGTGAACCAGGAGGCTCCCCATCTCGAAGTCCGCTGGACGGATGGCGTATGCCTCGCAAGGGCCGCATCCGAGGCCGACCGAGTCAGCCGAGCCGACGAACTCTGGGCGGAACTGCCGAAGAGCGCGGGCCGCCGCGACGTCGTCGCCCGGGACCTCACCCGGGTGCTCTACGGCGACCGCGTCCGCTGCGTGTCGTTCCTCTCCACCTCCGTACGGAGCAAGGTCGCCACGAACCTCCTCTCCCAACCCCTGAACGAGATCTCCCCAGAACGCATCTTCGAGGCCATCGCCGCCCTGACCGGCCTGGACGCGGAACTCGACCAGGAACGCGAAGCCCGCCGCGACGAACACGCCAAACGGGTACGCGCCGCCCAGGCCGAGGAACGCCTGCGCGAATTCGAATCCGACTCGGCGGCCCTGCTCACCACGTTCGACCGCCGCGACCAGGCCAGAGACCGTCTGGCCGAAGCGCTGCGCTTCTGGCGCGGCAGACTCGCCCGCCGCCTGGTCGACGCCGCGGACCGAGACGCCGACCTCGCCACGGAACTCGCGGCCCACCAGGACACCGCCGACACCACCGCCGACGCCATCGCGGCCGTCAGAACCGAGATCAGCGGCCTGAAGGACGACTCGCTCGACCGAGCCCTGGCCTCCGCCCGCCGCGAACTCGCCTCAACCCAAGTCCGCGCGAACAAGCTCGAAACCGAACGCGCCGTCATCCAGAACACCGCCGACGAACTACGCGCCCAGATCCCGGCACTCGAAGACCTGCAACGACAGGCCGACGGCCTCGACGTCCCGACCGCCAACGCCGAACTCGCCGACGCCCGGCGTGTCCTCAACGAGGCGCTCAAAGCGCAGGGCGTGGCCGACCGAGAAGCCCAGACCGCCGAGACCGCCCTCCAGGAAGCCGAGAGCGGCCCCGCCTCCGCCCAGCTCAACGCCCTGGCCGCCGCCGGTCTCCCGGCAGCCGGCCTCCTCGACGCGCTGGACGTCGCCGAACATGCCCACGACACGCTGGCGACCCCCGGCGGCTGGCCACACGACCTCGCCGTGATCGTCGACTCCGGCGACATGCGCGCCGCCGCCCACGCCCTCGCGGACCTGCCCGGCTCAGTCCTGGTCAGTTCGGCGGGCGTGACGGTCGTGGGAGCCTTCGAAGAGGCGGTGACCGGCCGTGACGCCCGCATCAAGGCCGCCGAGCAACGCCTGGTCCGCGCCCGCGACACCCAGGAACGCGCCCTCCGCACCGTACGCCAAGCCGAGGACGGCGTGGCCGCAGCCGAGCGCCGAGTAGAAGGCGCCGACGCGGCCGTCCGCCTCGCCGAAATCCACCAGCGCCTGACGAACCAACGCGACCAGCTCACCATCCTGCAAACCACGATCACCGAACTCACCCCCGCCCTCGACACCGCCGAGCAGGAGGTGAGCGCGCTCGACTTCCGCGCCAGAACCCGCAACATGGAGGTCGAACGCCTCGACGGCCGCCGCCAGCGCCTCGAATCCGAACGCGACCAGGCCAGAACCCGAGCCGCCCAGGTAACCGCCGAACGCCAAGCCCTCGACCTACCGGCCCTGGCCAGCGAATGGTCCGCCCACTGGCCGCCCATGTCACCCAACAGGCTGGGCAACCCTCCCGCTCCGAAGGCGGCTGCAACCTCGGCGAACCCCGTCGGATCGCATACCCCGGCGTCCCACGTCCCCGTATCCCTCACTCCGGAGACCCACGCTCTGGAGGCCCACGCTCTGGAGAAGGCACGCGCCTGGCTGGCCGACGCCGACCACCTGACCGCCGACGAATGGTGGCGGGCCGCCGAGCGCCATCTCGACGCCGCTCTTCGCGCCACCTTCTCCGAAACCGACGAAACCCCCGAGGAACTCGACTTCCTCATCAAGGAGCGCCGAAGCGGCCGATCGGCGCAGGAACTGGCGACGTTTCCCGCCCTCTGCGCCTCACTCGCGTCGTACCTCCGCAGCCAGGAAGAATTCGAACGCCACCAGCGCCACCAGATCGAATCCCAGGTGACCTCCCGCCGCCGCGACCTCTCGGCCGCGACCAAAGGCGCCGAAGAGGCCGCCCAGTCCACCGCTGTCCACCGCGCCGCCCTGACCGAGGCGATCAAAGCCAGACTCACCCGCGTGGCCGAGGAGTTCGGCAAGCTGGACACCGGCTACGGCGGCTACGGCGCCACCCTCGACTTCCCCGTCCCCGCCGCCCCCGCCGACCCGGAACAGCGCTGGTCCTGGCGCGTGATCCCCAAATGGCGCCGCGGCGAAGCCCAGACCTACGTCCCGTACAACCGCCGCGCCAACACCGCCCTGATGGACGAAAAGGCCGTGAAACTCGTCTGCGCGGCCGCCATCGCCTCCTCCGGCGGCACCCACCTGACCCTCGTCCTGGACGAACTCGGCCGCAACCTGGGCAAAGAACACCGCCGAGAAGCCGTCTCCCTATTCCGCCGAATAGGCGAAACCCACGGCATCACCGTAATCGGCGCCCTCCAGGACGACATGGAGCCCTACGCCATCGACGCCTGCGGCCAATACATCAAACTCCGCCGCTCCTCCGACGCAACCCCGTACAACGACCCCCCGATCATCATCGCCCACGACCGCCACCCCGAACGCGTCCACACCCTCGCTCCCTGGATAACCCGCCCAACCCCCGACCAGGCCGCGGGAAACCCCGCATAATCCTAGTTGCCAAATTAGAAACTATCAGGCAGAGTCAGTTGCATGGAGGAGGAGTCGATAGGTGCGCGTATCGCGGCGTTGCGGGCGGTGCGAGGCATCACGGGAGGGGAGCTGGGCCAGGCACTTGGGCTGACGAAGTCCCAAGTGTCGAAGATCGAGAATGGCACCCGGAAGCTCGATGTCAGCGAGGTGGCACTCGTCGCCGAGATACTCGGCGTCACATTGGCGGAGGTACTCGGCGTAACTCGTAAGGGCACCCTGGCACTTGCCGCACGCGTGATGAGCGCGCCGGGCCAGGACGAGACCCGTCCGGCTCGGCGCCGCGTCAGGCAACTCCTGGAGTCCGAGGCCGCACTGAGCGACGCCGTCGGCCTGCGGCCGGCTTCACTGTCGGCAGCCGGCGCCGCCGTCATGCGCCGGGCCGGAGCCGAACTTCCAGCGGAGGGTTCGCCGGTACGTGCGGGGACCGACCTCGCAGCCATCGTCCGTGAAGAGCTTGGCCTGGGTCGCGCGCCGATCGCGGACCTGTCCGCCCTCTGCGAGCGACACTTCGGGTTGAACGCAGTGGTTTGGCCGATAGGCAAGGCGGTCAGCGGCCTCTGCGCACACGGCGCAGATATCGCGATCATGTTGGTGAGTTCTTCGTATCCGCGAGGACACCAGCGTTTCACCGGCGCGCACGAGCTCGCTCATCACATCCTTGGCGACCCTCGTGAGGTCATCGTCGAAGCTGACGTGTTCATGGTGAAATCCCCCGCGGAGCAGCGCGCGAACGCCTTCGCTGCCGCATTGCTCATGCCCTCCGACGGGCTCCAGGAGGTAGTCGCCGGGCGCCCACTCGACGAGTACGTGCTCGGTGAACTCATACGGGAGTTCGATGTCAGCTATCGTGCGCTGATCTACCGGCTCGCCGACCGTTCCGTCCGTCTGCTCAGCGACACTCAGCGAGACGCCTGGCTGGCGCAGACTCCTACGAATGTGCTCCGCGCCGCAGGCGACCTCACCCCACATGATCTGACCGACCCCGACGAGACCCGACGCCTTCCACCCCGCCTGTGGATGGCCGCCCAGCATGGCTACCAGAACGGCCGCGTGGGGCTCGGGGTGCTCAGCTCATTGCTCGACGAGGATCCGGACATTCTTTTCTCGCATCTCGCCGACGCCGGCATAAAACCTCCTGCCGTTCAGGACGACCTGGCTGACCTATGACCCGGACTTCGGCGGCCTTCCTCTTCGACACTTGCGCGATCATCAATCTGTCGTACTGCGCACCGGTCGCCACGCTGTTCAGAGAACGGTACGCCGGACGCGGCGCGTGGACGCGTGCGGTACAGACAGAACTGACCAGGCAGCGCACGCGGAAGCCTCCCCATCCGCAGGCGGGGCGTACATGCAACTAGGCGATAGCTTGGCTGGGCCAGCCGATCGAGATCACTGACGAAGCCGACCATGTCGCGATCGAGAGTATTCGTGCCGCGATCGCTGTCGGCTGCGATGACGACAGCCTCGACCATCTCGGGGAGGCTGCAAGCATCCACCTGCTGACTCAGGTCGGCAGCGGCCGACTCATCAGCGACGACCACGGTGCCCGAGCGGTCGCCCGTGACCGCCGATACAACATGCGCGACTCCTCCACGGTCGGGGTTCTCGGCGAACTGCTAGCCCGTGGTGTCTCCAGCTCAGAGAGCGTCGATCACTACCCTGACACGTTGCGTGCTCACAATCGCATGCGCGTGAAACTCACCTCGGCCGATCTGCTTGCCGGCGATCTCGGCCCCTGGTCCTAACGGAAACCGACGTTCCACGACCGCCTGCCCCCGCGAAGCACGACGGGTGGCCACGCCGTGGCCTAGGTCGTACACCGGCAACTTCGAGCCCGGCCTCAGCCTCTAAACGAATGGCTGGACAAGGTTTACGGCATCGCACCGGGCATGAGCGGCAGCCAACCCCGGCCAGAACCGGGTCAGGCGGGGCTGGCGTGGGCCGCTATTACGCGCCAGCCGGAGTCCGGGGTGTAGAGCCAGGTTCGGGTGAAGTTGAGGCGGGCGGAGAACGGGGTGCCGGCGAAGGTGCCCTGGAGGGTGCCGAGGAACCAGGTGACGCCGGTGTGGCCTTCGACGAAGACGATGAGGTCTTCCTCTTCGACCTTGGTGAGGCGTTGTCTGCGGGATCGCTGGATTTCTAGGTCGTCCTGTTTGGTGTAGCGGGCGCCGTCGGGTCCGCCGGTGTAGATGAGGCGGTCGTCGAGCAGGTCGTCGAGGGCGTCGGCGTCGCCGGCGAGTTGGGCTGCTTGGAGGCGGCGTTCAGCCTCGCGTAGGGAGGTGGTGAGTTCCTCGGTCATGTGTCCCTCGTCCGTGGGTTCATGATCTGCGGGTTTTGATCGTGGAGCCGGTGCGGGTCTTCTGGACGTGGAGCTGGGTGGGGATCCGGGTACGGAGCTCGGGGACGTGGCTGACGATGCCCACGGCTCGGCCGCCTTCGCGGAGGGAGTCGAGGATGTCCAGGACGTCGTCGAGAGTGTCCTCGTCGAGGGTGCCGAAGCCTTCGTCGACGAAGAGGGTGCCGATTTCGGTGCCGCCGGCTTCCGCGGTGACGACGTCGGCCAGGCCGAGGGCGAGGGCCAGCGAGGTGATGAAGGTTTCGCCGCCGGAGAGGGTGGCGGGGTCGCGGTCGATTCCGGTCCAGGCGTCGAGGACGCGGAGGCCCAGTCCGCCGCCGGATCGGGTTCGGGAGCCGGCGCTGCGGCGTTTGTCGTACTGGAGGAGGTAGCGGCCGTCGGACATGTGGGTGAGGCGCTCGTTGGCCGCGTCGACGACCTGGCGGAGACGCTCGCCCAGTACGTACGCGGAGAGGGCCATGTCCCACTGGTTGTCGGTGGATGTGCCGTTGGCGAGTTCGGCCATGCGGCGGGCGAGGCGGTGGGCCGCCTCGGCGGGGGCGCGGCGGGCCACCGCGGCGGAGAGGTCAGCGGAGAGCGCGGTGAGGTGGTCGTGGCGGTCGCGGGCCTGGTCGCGGGCGGAGATGCGGTCTTCGTGTTCGCGTTCGGCCTGATCACGTGCTTCGGTCAGGCCGGTGAGGTCGGGGGCGGGTTCCGCGGCGGCGGCGAGGAGTTCGGGGTCGGACAGGAGGGCGGCGACTGCGGCGTGCTCGTCGCGGAGGGCGTTCAGACGGGCGGTCAGAGTCGCTCTTTCGCCCTCGGTGCGAACGGCGGCGCGCGCGTCCTCGATGCCGCGGAATCCCGCGTCGAGCGCGGCGCGCATGGCGGCCTCGCGGGCGGTCTCCCGTTCCGCTTCGGCGGACGCGGCGGCGCGCTGAGCGTTCGACGCGTCGCGCAGAAGGTCGGCCTCGGCGGTGAGGCGGGCGGCGCGCGCGTCCAAATTCGGGTCGTCGCCGCAGGCCGCCGCGATGACCCGGGCCAGCCGGTTCTCGTCCTCCGCCAACTGCTCCGCTCTGGTACGGGCTGACGCCAGATCGACGGCGTTCTGCCGCGCCTGTTCGCCGAGTTCCGATAATTCGGCGGTCAGCCGGGCGACCTCGAGTGCGTCCGCCGGTTCGCGCGAGGCGGTCATGCGAAGCTGCGCCAGTTCGGCCCCTGCCTCCGCACGCGCCTGTACGGCGGCCGCCTCCGTGAGCTCCTCGGGAACCGTGTCACGGACGGCGACATATTCGGCCCGAGCACCGGCGACTTCCACGACGGCTCTCGCCGCGGCAGCGATCAGGTCGGCTTCGCGGACGATCCGGGCTCGCCGGTCGGACACGGAGGCGTCGTCGCCGCTGGCCTCGCCGAGCCGTGCGACGATGCGTGCCTGTTCGGCAAGGAGTGCGCTCTCCTCGGCTCGGAGCTCCGCGAGCGCCCGGCCCGACGATTCCGCCCGCTCACGGGCCGAGTCCAGTTCAGCCCGCAGCGTGTCGACCCGGGCCGTCAAGTCGCCTTCCGTGGCGGCCAGGGTCCGCAACTCCGTGAGCGTCTCTTCTTCCGCGGTCCAGGTCGCTTCCGCGTCTCCAACGGATATCCCATCCGCGAGATCGGCCGCCGACTCCAGCCGCGAAGCGACAGCGGCCACCTGGGATTCCGCAGCCTCCCGTGCGCTCTGGGCGCGATCCGAATCCGCCTGGGCAGCCTCTTCGTCCTCTGCGTCATGGGCGTCCTCGGCGGGTTCCGCCGGATCTGGATGCGTCTCGGACCCGCAGACCGCACAGGCTTCCCCCGCGACCAATCCGGCCGCGAGCTCTGCCGCCATACCGTCGATACGCGCCTGCCGGACCGCCAGCAACCGGTCCAGCGTCACTTGCGCCTCGTCGGTCGCGGCCCGGCGGACCTCCTCCGCCTCGGCCAGCTCCGCCGCGAGCTCATCCCGCCGCAGCGCCGCCTCGAACCGGCCCTTCGCCGCCCGGCTCCGCGCCTCGACTGCGGGAATCTCCGCCACCTGAGCCCGTAACTCGTCGAACTCGGCCGTCACCCGCGCGAGCTCCCCGGGCAACTCGGCCAGCACCACCCCGACCTCGGCCCCAGCGCCCTCGCAACGCTCGACCTCGCTTCGCAACCGCCACAGCTCATCTCGTACCACCCCCAGCCGGGCCTCCTCGGCACCCAGCTCCAGCAATCGGGCTGCCTCCTCCCGGCAACTCCTCTCCCACGCGGCGAGAGTCCTTTCCCCCGGCCACATCTCGTGCCCAAGACCGGGAGAGGACAGCCCACCCGACTCCCCAGCGATACCCCGAATATCCAGTTCATCCCCAACAGGGGATCTATCCGACACCCCCTCCTGGTCTCCCACATTCCGAGGGAAAGCACCTCCGCTTCGACCTTCCGGCTCACTCTGGACCGGAGTAGAAGGCCCACCCGACATGCCTGCCGGACCCGCACCTTCCGACTCACCCCGAACAACGGCAGGAAGCCCAGCGGGCCCTCTGGCCTCATCCCGGCCTTCCGGACCGTCTTGCACGGATCGAGAAGGTCCAGCCAGTCCCTCCCACACATCCCGAACGGGGGCAGAAAGCCCGCCGGGCGCTCCGGCCTCATCTCGGCCTTCCGAACTGTCTTGCACGGATTGAGAAGGTCCAGCCAGGCTTTCCCGCTCATCCCGAATAGGGGCAGAAAGCCCGCCCGGTACTCCGGCCTCATCCCGACTTTCCAAACCTTCTTGCACAGATGGAAAAGGTCCAGTCAGGCCCTCCCGCACATCCCGAACGGGGGCAGAAAGCCCGCCGGGCGCTCCGGCCTCATCCCGGCCTTCCGGACCGTCTTGCACGGATTGAGAAGGACCAGCCAGTCCCTCCCACACATCCCGAACGGGGGCAGAAAGCTCACCCTTTGTTGGGGCGGGTGAGGTCGGAGTGCGATTCGCCTCGTCGTTGAAGGAGTGGGCGGGCTGACCGTTTGGGGTGTCGGTGAAGAGGTGGGGGGCCGTTTGTTTGAGGGTGGTCAGGAGGGTGTGGCGGGTTGTCTGGGCTTGGGCGAGGGCTTGGGCGAGGGAGTCGCGGCGGCGGACGGTGGTGAGGGTGGATTCGGCTGCTTGGTGGGTGGATTCGGCGAGGGGGAGGGTGGTTGTGGCGTGGCGGGAGGTGGTGAGGCGGTGGGTGGCCTCCTGGAGGTCGTCGGGGAGGACGGCCAGGCGGTCGGCGATCTCCTGGTCCGTCTTCTCGAGGGTGAGGAGTTCCTGGGCGGACTCGGCCTGAGTGACGCGTAGCACGATTAGGCGGGTTTCGTCTGGTTTTAGTTGGTCGAGGCGGACGAGTTCGTTTCGGTGGGTCTGTTCGAGGACGGCCAGCTGGTCCGGGGGGACGTCGGCGACTTGGCCGAGAGCGGCTTCGAGGCGGGTTGCGGCAGCGTGAGCCAGGGTGGTGCGCTGGTCGTGCTGGAGGATCAGAGGGAGGACGCGGTCGGCGGCGGTTGCCTCGGCGAGCAGGGTTTCCAGGTCGGCGCGTTCCTCCGCGGTGGATTCGAGTTCGTCGCGGCGGAGCAGGGCGTCGGCGTGCCGGCCGCGTCGCTCCGCCAGGGTGCGCGCCTGGTCGAGGCGCGCACGGGCGGAAGCGAGGATGGATTCGCTCGCCAAACTGCCGGCGGCGCTCGAGCGGGCGGCGGAATCGGCAGCAGCGAGGAGGGCGGCGCTCCACTCCAGGGGGTCGGATTCGGGGTCGAGGGAGGTCTCGGCGAGGAGGGTGGCACCGGCCGCGCCGCGTAGCTGGTTGACGGCGGCGTGCACCTGGGCACGCAGGGACTCCTCCTGGCGGCCGGTTTCGCGGCGGCGTTCGGCGAGCCATTTCTCGACTTCGGTGAAGAGACGTACCGAGAAGAGGCGTTCCAGGAGTTTGCGGCGGTCTTCGCCGTCGGCGCGCAGGAAGCGGGCGAACTCGCCCTGGGGCAGCATGGCGACCTGGGCGAACTGGTCGAGGTTCATGCCGAGCAGGCCGCCGATGAGGTCTCCGGCCTCGTCGAGACGTGTGGTGAGAGCGACCCAATCGCCCTTGAGCTCTTCGACGACGACTTTGGCGTTCTCGGTCACCAGGCCCTGACCGCGGAGTTTGGGCCGCAGCCACGCGGGCGAACGGCGGATGCGCAGCCGCCTCCCCCGGATCGTCACCTCCAGCAGGACCTCGGGACCCCGATCCGGCGGAGCGTGGTCGCACCGCAACGTACGGGCGCTGTTGCGCAAGCCGGGGACCATTCCGTACAGAGCGCAGCAGACGGCGTCGAGGACGGTGGTCTTGCCCGCGCCGGTGGGACCGTGGATGAGGAACAGGCCCGCCTCACCGAGGGTGTCGAAATCGACCTCCTCGACGCCGGGAAACGACCCGAAGGCCGAAATGCGCAGCCGGTGCAGCCTCATCTACGCGTTGTCTCCTCGATCCACGCCAACCCTGTCCGGGACTCCCTGCCGGGCCGGCCTTCCTCGATCCGGCCGACCATATCCGCTACCTCCTACGCACTCGCCTCCTTGATCCGGTAAGCCGTGATCGCGTCCTGCAGCAGCCGGCGTTCGTCGGCGTCGGCGGGCTCGCCCCGGACCTCGCGGACGAAGTCGAGGGCCACGTCGATCTCCGGACGGCCGGAGATGCGGGCGACGCGGGCGATCGGCTCGATTCCGCCTTCCGGGTCGAAATGCAGGTCCACCGTATGGGGGAACCGGGCGCGGAGTCGTTCCATCGCGGCCTTGGGCCGTACCGGATCGGTGAGGGTGGCTTGGATCCAGTGGTCGGAGGGGTCGAGGGTGAGCAGGTCGGCGAGGTGGCCGCGGAGTTTGCGGAGGGGGCGGGGCACGGGGGCCGGGATGAACTCGGTGGTGCCGGTGTCGAGGTCGATCAGCCAGGAGCCTTTGACGTGGTCGGTCTCGGAGAAGGAGTAGGCGATGGGGGAACCGGAGTAACGGACGGTGTCGCTCATGCGCTGACGGCCGTGCAGGTGGCCTAGGGCGACGTAGTCGACGCCGTCGAACGCCGCCAGCGGCACATGAGCGACGCCGCCGACGGTGATGTCGCGCTCGCTGTCGCTGGCCGCGCCGCCGGCCACGAACGCGTGCGCCAGCACCACCTTGCGCCGGGCCTGATCGGCGCGGATCCGGTCCATGGCATGGGTGATGGCCGCGGTATGGGTACGCTCCGCCAGCTCCCAAAGCCCCTTGACCAGCTCGGGCTCCAAGTACGGAATGCCGAAAAATCCGACATCGTTGATAAGCACCGGAACCCAGGACCGCCCCGGATCGGTACGCAGATGCACCCGATCCATCAGATCCGCCCCGAACCCGAGCCGCACCGGAGAGTCGTGGTTGCCGCTGATCAGCACCGTGTGCACACCGAGGTCGCGTAACCTGGCCAGAGCCTCGCCGCACAGGGCCACCGCGTCCACCGGCGGAAGGGCGCGATCGTACACATCCCCCGACACGAGCACCACGTCCACCCGCTCCTCGCGGACCGTGGTCACGAGGTGGTCGACGAAGGCCTCCTGCGCGCGCAGCAGGCTCTCCCGGTGGAACGACCGGCCCAGATGCCAGTCCGACGTGTGCAGCAAGCGCATGTCGCGAGAAGTTAACAGGTCCCTCCGACAATTGCGGGCCCCCTGCCACGCCGGTAGCAACACGTAATGTCTTAATCTTGTGATCAGTGGGCAAGTAAGGAGGAGGGCACGGCTCGGAATGTGGATAGTCCCTCGGGGAGCGGCCTGATGATGGTTGGCCGAGGCACGGTCAGTGTCGTGGCGGGCGTGTTTGTGGCCACGCTCGCGATACTGGGCTACCTGCTGCCGCCGCCCGCCTTCGATCCGCCTCCGCTGGCCAACCGGCCCGCGTTCCAGGAGCTGCCCGCGCAGCCCGCCGCCGAGTACGGTGCGGTCGACACCAGCGCGCCCTTCCAGGTGCAGCGGGTCGCCGTACAGGCGCGGGGTGAAGTGCTGAACGCCACGATCCGCTCCCCCAAGACGCCGGGCCGGCACCCGGCCATGGTCTTCGTGCAGGGCTCCGGATCGGGCTCCGGCGACGAGTTCACCTCACAGGCCGAATGGCTGGCCAAATCCGGCATCGTCACGCTCGCGTACGACAAGCGCACGATCGGGTACTCCTTCCGGAGCCGCGACTTCGGCCTGCTGGCCGAGGACGCGCTGCACATGATCGACGTGCTGCGCGCCCGTCCCGACGTGAACCCGGCCAAAACCGGTCTGTGGGGGGTGAGCGAGGGCGGCTGGGTGGTGCCGATCGCCGCCGCCAAGAGCCGCGACGTCGCCTATGCCGTGCTCGTCTCCTCGCCCAACGTCTCGCCCATGCGGCAGGTCGCGTTCGCGCTGAACGAGCAACTGGAGCGCCTGCACGCGCCGACCGGCGTACGCGACCTGCTCACCCGCGCGATGGGCGGCGTCGGCTTCGACTTCCTGCGGTACGACAGCGTCCCCGCGCTCAGCAAGATCACCCAGCCCACGCTGGCCCTGTACGGCACGATGGACCCCTCCATCCCCTTCGTGCAGAGCACCGAGACGCTGATCAACTCCCTGCCCACCAGCGACTACACGATCCGCTTCCTGGCCGGCGCCGACCACGCCATGCGCATCAACGGCGGCCGGTTCGTGCCCGGCTACCTGCCGACGCTGGCGAACTGGATCCAGGGCCTGCCCCACCTGCCGCAGCTGAAGATGGCGGGCGCCACGCCGGTGCAGCGTTTCCAGGCCAGCGACGTGCCGGCCGCGCCCTGGTACGGCGGCTCCACCTTCCTCACCCTCACCCTCATGCTGGCGGCGGTCGGCTACGTGGCCGCGCCCGTGACCGAGATGGTGGTCCGGCTGCGCGGCCGTGACCTGCGCCATCAGACGAACACGCAGCTGTGGCCGGTGCTCAGGCGCAGGCTCAGGCGGATGGCCTGGACCGGGCTCGGCCTGCTGGCCGCGGTGCTGGCGTTCATCACGCTGATCGTGCTGTTCTCGGTCAACCAGGCGGGGGCGTGGCCTGCCGTACAGTCCGGGTGGCTGGTGATCCGGCTGCTGGCGGTACTGATCCTCGCGCAGGAGGTCGGCGCGGCCGGGGCGCTGATCGTCGGGCTGCGGAACGGGTGGCGGCCGTCCCGGTGGCAGCAGATCACGCTGATCGGCGTGCTGGGCGGCACCGGGCTGCTGCTGGTGACGGCCGCCTACTACGGCCTGTTCGCCTTCCCCTGGTAGGGAAATGCCCCGATTAGGGGGCATCGGCGTGGTCAAACCTGCCGATGAACTCGCCATGCATCGCACATGCATCGCAAAGGCAAAGGCGTGACGGCCCATCCCGCGCTTCAATGTAATCGTGACGACACCGTGCGTCACGGTCGGCGCAATCCATGATTCCAGTCGGGGTGGACGTGAAGAAGCCAGCGGGAGTGATCGGGTGGCTCGCGCTCTCCGCCGTGCTGCCCGGCGCGGCCCATCTGCGGGCGGGGTGGACCCGTACCGGACTGGCCCTGCTGGGGACGTACCTGGGCATCGTGCTCACGGGCCTGGCGATCGTGACGCGGGCGGACGCGGGGCTGGCCGGGCGCGCGCTGAGCTGGCTGACGGCCATCAGCGTGGTCGCGTGGGCCGCCGCGCTGGCCTGGTTCGCGCTGATCGTGCACTCGTTCGTGGTGCTGAAGCCGTGGCGGCTGCCGATGCGGTGGCAGATCGTCACGGGGGCGACGGCCGGATTCCTGGCCATCGTGACGGCGCTGCCGTTCGCGGTGACGGCGCAGTACGCGTCGGTCTCGCAGCGTACGCTCGAACGGGTGTTCGGCATTTCGTCGGGGCCGATCGGGGACCCGTGGGCCGGGCGCGACCGGGTGAACGTGCTCCTGCTCGGCGGGGACTGGGACCAGAACCGGATCGGGATCAGGACCGACAGTGTGAACGTGGCGAGCGTGAACGTGAAGACCGGCGACACGGTCCTGTTCAGCCTGCCGAGGAACCTCGAGGACGTGCGCTTCCCGCCCGGAACCCCGATGCACTCGCGTTTTCCCGACGGGTTCCGGCTGCCGGTCGGGCCCGGCGGCGCGCGGGAGGACCTGCTCTTCTCCGTCTGGGAGTACGCGAACCAGCATCCCGAGCTGTTCGGCGGCCGGCAGAACATGGGCGCCCAGACGCTCAAGGAGACCGTCGGCTACACGCTCGGATTGAAGATTGACTGGTACACGCTGGTGAACATCTGGGGATTCGCCCGGATCATCGACGCCCTGGGCGGCCTGGTGATCACGGTCGACCGGGACGTCGTCTTCGGCCGCTACAACGAAGGACTGGTACGCGCGGGCACCCGGCGGCTCGACGGCGCGCAGGCCCTGTGGTTCGCGCGTTCGCGGACGTTCAGCGATGACTTCACCCGGATGCGCCGGCAGCGGTGCGTCTTCAACGCGCTGATCAGCCAGACCGACCCGGCGAAGGTGCTGACAAGGTTCAACCGGATCGCGCAGGCCACCGAGGGCATGATCCAGACGGATGTACCGCGCGGGATGCTGGAGCACCTGGTGCCGCTGGCGGCGAAGGCGAAGAACGCACAGTTGACGAGTGTGCAGTTCATTCCCCCGCTGATCCACACGGGCTATCCGGACTGGGATCTGATCCGGGATGTGGCCGCGCGGGCGCTGAAGAAATCAGGACAGCCCCCGGCGAAAACCCCCAAGCCCACCGTAACGGCCGTGGCCACTCCGACCATGCCCGCCACGCCTGCGGCGACCCCCACCGGGCCCGAGCAGCTCAAAGAGGGCTGCGACGGTATCTGAGGCCGTCAGCGCAGGAGGAAGGTGTCCAAGGCCATGCGCCGCACCCGGTCCTCGTCGATGTTGTGGCCGAGTCCTGGCTGGGTGAGCGGGACAGCGACGACGCCGCCGGACGCGCCCACCGGCGGGTCGACGATCTGGGCGTTCCGCGGCGGTTCGGTGACGTCGCTGGGCAGGGTGCAGCCGGGCAGGCTGGCGACCGCGACCGTGGCGGCCCTGGCCAGACCGGCGCCCCGGCCGTCCGCGCAGGTGATGTCCCAGCCCGCTTCGACGGCGCGGTCGTGCGCTCGCCGGACCGCGCCGAGGGAGCCGAACAGGGAAGGCCGCAGCAGCAGCGCGCCGCCGGCGTGCATGGCGATCGCCTCGTCCAGCTCCTGGACGGAGGCGGCCTCGACCGCGACCGGGCACGACACCCGTGCCTGCAGCTCGGCGCTGGTGACCAGGTCGGCGAAGGGCCGCTCGATCCCGGCCAGGCCGTAGGAGTCCAGGGCTTCCAGCTGGGCGATCTCGGTGTACTCGCCGCGCCCGTCCACCGCGAGGGCCAGTGCCGGATAGGCCGATCGGACGGCGCGCACCGGCTCCACGTCCCAGCCCGGATGCACGTCGAGCGTGACATGCCCGTATCCGGCGCCGACGTGCCGGTTGACGCGGGTGACCATGTTCTCCAGTGATCGGTCCGCGCTCAGCCGCACGGTCGCCATCAGCGAGGTACGGCTCCCGCCCAGCGCATGGGCCAGCGGCACACCGATCAGCCGCGTCCACAGATCCCAGCACGCCATGTCGGCGGCCGACCCGCCGGGAACGCCGCCCAGCTCCCCCGGATGCTCCCAGTCCACCCCGAGCAGGGCCGGACCGAGGGTCTCCTCCAGAGCCGTCCACGTCTTCGGACCCGGATGCACGACTTCGCCCCATCCGGTCATGCCGCCGTAGTCGGTCAACTTGACCAGGATGCTCTCCGGCCGCCGCCCATAGGGCAGGACCAGCCGGAACACCTCGATCTCGCGGACACGCGGCACGTGATTCCCCCTCGCTCAGACTTCCATGGTGACACGTCCCGCGAGCAGAACTCCGGCCGCGGCCATGGTCACGAGCAGCGCGAAGCACAGCGCGTACGCGGCGGACACGGTGAAAATCGCGCCGGTGACGGCGATCGCGACAATGGTCAGCACCGACTCGCCGACGGCCAGCGACGCGCTGTTCTTGCCCTGCTCCCCCGGTGCCGACAGCTCCAGCACCAGGACCGACAGCACGGGATAGACCACACCGATTCCAAGCCCCGCCACCGACCAGCCCACGAACGCCAGCCACACCGGCGCCTCCGGCACGACGATCGGCGCGGTCACCGCCATCCCCAGCGCGATCAGCCCGCATCCCCACGCCAGCAAGCTCTTCCGCCGGTACGGCTTGCGCCCCTGGATCCACGACCCCAGCGACCAGAACAGCGCTCCCCCGGTGAGCGCGATGCCGCCCTGGTCCGGGGAGAGCCCGCGCACGTCGAACAGCACCAGGGGAACCAGCACCTCGGCGGCGAGGAAGGAGCCGGCGGCGATGCCGCGCAGCGCCACGACCGAGGGCAGTCCACGCGCCGCGCGCATCGTGCCCGGCGGGAGCAGCCGGGGCAGCGATGCCGCCAGCACCACGAGCCCGGCCGCGATCAGGACGAAGTTCTCGGATCCGCTGCCGTACTGGAGCAGGCCCGCGCCGATCGCGGCCAGGACCCCCATGGCCACGCGCAGCCGGAACCCTCCGTCGGTGGTGTCGGCGGGTTCCTCCGTCACCGCTTCCTGCTGCTGTCCCGCGGTCCCGGCGAGCCCGCGCCAGAGGGCGAACACCGCCGGGGCGGCCAGGATCGGGACCGCGAGGAACACCCACCGCCAGCTGAAATGCTCGGTCACGAACCCGGTGATGGCCGGGCCGACCACCGAGGGCAGCACCCAGGCGGCGGCCAGCAGCGAGAACACCCGGGGATGCATCGCCGCCGGATATATCCGGCCGACCAGGACGTAGATCGCGACGTCGAACATGCCGCCGCCGAAGCCCTGCAGGAAACGCCCGAGCAGGAAGACTTCCATGACGGGCGCGGCCCCCGCCAAGGTCAGGCCCGCCAGGAAGGCGACCAGACCCGTCCACAGCGGCGCTCCCGGCCCCCGCACATCACCCCACCTGCCGCCCAGCACGGTGGCGATCAGGGCGGCCGCGACGCCGCCGCTGAAGGCCAGGCTGTACAGGTGGTTGCCGTTGAGCTCCGCCGCGACCGCCGGCATGGCCGTCGCCACGGCGAGATACTCGAACGCCACCAGCATGAACAGGGCGACCATGCCGATGCTGAGCGCCCGGTACCGCTGGTCGAACATCTGCGTTCGTTCCGTCGAAGACACCACTGAAGTCACATCCGAACCGTACAAAACCGCCCACACCCCCGGAAATGAGCATTTCGACGTAGGACCTCCGGCTTAGCGGGTGGCTAAGTTGCGTTCGGCCCAGGCGGCGATGTCCCTTCTCTCGATCGCGGTGGCCATCAGGCCGGGGAAGGCGTCGGGGGTGCAGGCGAAGGCGGGGACGCCGAGTGCGGCCAGGGCGGCGGCGTTCTCGTGGTCGTAGGACGGAGTGCCCTCGTCGGACAGGGCCAGGAGCACGATGACCTGGACTCCGGCGGCGGTCATGGCGGCCACCCTGCGGAGCATCTCGTCGCGGACGCCGCCCTCGTACAGGTCGCTGATCAGGATGAAAATGGAGTCGTTCGGGCGGGTGATCAGGCCCTGCGAGTACGCGATGGCCCGGTTGATGTCGGTGCCGCCGCCGAGCTGCGTGCCGAAGAGCAGTTCGACCGGGTCGTGCAGCTGGTCGGTGAGGTCGACCACGGCCGTGTCGAAGACGACCAGGCTGGTGCGAAGCGAGCGCATCGAGGCCAGGACCGCGCCGAAGACGCTCGAATAGACGACCGAGGCCGCCATCGAGCCGCTCTGGTCGATGCAGAGCACGACCTCACGCTGCACCGCCTGCTGCTTGCGGGCGTACCCGACCAGGCGAGAAGGCACGACGGTGTTCCGGTCGGGCAGGTAGTTCTTGAGGTTGGCGCGGATCGTGCGATCCCAGTCGATGTCGGCGGTGCGCCGGGGACGGTTGGTTCGGGCTGCCCGGTCCAGGGCGCCGGTGACGGCTGCCCTGGTGCGCTGGACCAGTCGCCGCTCCAGTTCGGCGACCACCTTGCGGACCACGGCCCGCGCCGATTCGCGGGCCTGTTCGGGCATCACTCGGTTGAGTGACAGCAGCGTGCCGACCAGGTGCACGTCCGCTTCGACCGCGTCCAGCATTTCGGGTTCGAGCAGGAGCCGGCTCAGGTTGAGGCGTTCGATGGCGTCCTTCTGCATGACCTGGACGACGGTGGACGGGAAGTACGTCCTGATGTCTCCCAGCCACCGCGTCACCTTGGGCGCCGACGATCCGAGCCCGGCGCTTCGCGATCCGTCCGTGCCGCCCTGGTCGTACAGCGCGGCCAGAGCCGCGTCCATCCCGGCGTCTCCCGCGCTCAGGTCTCCGGACGCGCAGCCCGGCATGCCGTCCGCCTCGCCGCCCAGCACCAGCCGCCAGCGGCGCAACCGCTCGTCCATCAGGCCCTCCCCAGAATCGCCAGCACGGTCTGTACGGCACCGGCGGCCTGACCGGCGTCATAAGTGATCTCAGTGGGCACCGTGGCCCCGGCAGCCACCCTGGACCCGATCGCCCGGCGCTCCGGCGGCGCGAAAGCGCCGAACGTACGCCGGAGCAGGGGCAGCACATCGACGAAGGCGTCCCCGCGCAGCCCGGTCAGCCAGCCGTCCACCATGGCCAGCAGCCGCGCGTCGTGCACGAGCATCAGCCCTCCGCCGGACAGGAACCCTTCGATCCAGGCCGCGACCCGCACCGGCGGATGCCCCAGCGACATCGCCCGCGCCATCCTGTCGTCCGCGTCGTCGATGATCTCCGCGTCGAACAGAATCCGCACCACGCGCCCCTCGATCACGCCAGGCGCGTCAGCCCGATCGGCGACCCCCCGCAACGCGGCCAGCCACCTGCTCTTCGGCGTCACGGCAGAGACGTATTCGCCGACGGACGCCGCGTCATATTCGGAGGCTGATTGAACAGCGCTTCCGGTGGCAGGTTCGGGCACGGTGCCGGGCACGGGCTCGGCAGTTGCCGCCTCTCTCGCGGCGTGCTCGGCTCCCGCACCGAGCCCGCGCGAGGCTCCGACATCGGGTCCCGCTCCAGAGTCGGCCGAAGTTCCGGCGGTGGCCCCAGGGATTGGGTCGGGGGGTGGGTCGTCCAGGAGGGTGACGGCGGTGGTGACGGCGTCGATCTGGGCGACCATTTCGCGGGCGGTGTCGTCGTCCAGGCCGGTGACGGCCGGGGAGAGTCCGGCGCAGCTGCGGGCGAGGAGCGAGGTGACGATGGAGCCGAGTCCTTCGGCGGGGGTGCCGCGGACGTCGCCGTAACGCTGGGCGCGGACGAGGGCGGGAAGGGCGGACATGAGGTGGCGGACGTCGTGGTCGAGGGCGGCTCTGTCGCCGATCGCCGTCAGGACGTGTGGGAGGGCGTCCGGCAGGTCGGCGAGGAGGCACTGTTCGACGAGGCCGGTGAGGTCGGCGAGGGAGACGGAGCCGGCTTCACCGGTCGGCGCGCCTGGGAGGCCCGGAGAGCGGGTGTCAGCGGGTCCGGCCACTTCCTGGATCTTCGTGGTGGCGGCGGCCGGGACGGTGACGCCGCAGGCGGCTGCTTCGATCAGGGTGATGTCGTATTCGGGGTGCCATTCGAGGGTCCACGACTCCTTGAAGGTGCCCTTGCCCCGGGTCTCCCGGGGGACGCCCCACGGGACGCCGAGAACGCGCAAACGGTGCAGGAGTTTGCTGCGATCGAGGTCGAGAGGTTTGCGCAGGTCCAGGTCGTAGTCGCGGGAGAGTGCCTCCGGCTTGAGGCGCAGGCGGCGCTGTTCGTCCCGCAGGTGCCGTTGCAGCGGGACCATGGGTGTGGCGTCGGGGACGTGGCCCAGGCTCTCCCCGACGACGAGCTGCCGCTGGATCAGTTCGACCGGGAGTTCGTCGCCCTCGCAGAGCACCGCCCTGGCCGCTTCCGTGACCTCGGCCAGTCCTGCGAGTGGCCGTCCGCGCAGGACGGCGAGGCTGTTCGCCAGCCGGACCGATTCGATGACATGCGCGGAGGAGACGGGCAAACCCTCCTCGCGGAGCACACGCGCGGCCTTGGTCAGCCACCGTTCGATCGGCTGGACCGGGTTCTCGAACAGGTGGTGGTACCAGCCGGGGGACGTGATGCCGGCGCCGTAGCCGCTCCAGCTGGCCAGCCGCCCGTGCGTCCACGGCACCCAGGTCATCTCGGCTTTGACCTTGGGCATTCCCTTGAGCACGCGGTCATCGGCGACCGCCGTGCTGGCTTGGGTCAGGGCCGGGACGTGCCATGCGCCGCACACGACGACGATGTCGGTGAAGCCTTCCTTGACCGCCGCCCGGATCGTCCGCCGCATGTACGCCTCACGCCGGGCCTCGTACTCGTCGGGCGTGTATCCCTCCCGGACGGCCGCCATCGCCTCGGCGATCACCTCGAAGGGCGTGTCCCCCCGATGCTCGACCGCGTCCTCCCACCAGCGTTCCGGATCGTCGTACCCGGCCGCGGCCGCCAGCGCCCCGATCGGATCCCCCCGGAAACCGGCCCGGGCGGCTTCCCCAGACGGATTTGGCCCGCCCGGCGATTCGGGACCGTCCGGAGACGCACCGGAACCGGTGCCCGGCCTGTTTCCGGAGGGACCGGACCCAAGACCCTGTTCGTCGCTGGAAGAGCCTGAATCACGATCCGGCTCGTCACCTGCGGGATCCGCACCGGGAGCCGGGCCGTCTTCGAGGTCGGCCGGGTCGTCCTGTTCGGAACGCATGGCCAGTGAGTGCGCCGCCGGCAGGTCGCAGAAGCGGGCCGGGATACCGGCCTGGGCCGCGTACCGGAGGGCCTGCCATTCCGGGGAGAAGGTGGCGAAGGGCCAGAACGCGGCCTTCGTGGGGTCTCCCGGGACGTGCGCCAGCAGTGCGACCGGCGGCTCCATGTCCGGGTCCGCGGCCAGGCCGACCAGGGCGTCGGCCTCCGGAGGACCCTCGATCAGGACGATGCCCGGCGACAGCCGCTCAAGTTCCGCGCGCACCGCACGAGCCGAACCGGGCCCGTGATGGCGCACCCCCAGGACGGTCAGACGCGGTTCGGCACGGCCCGCGGCCGCGCGAGATCCCGTGGCACGCGACTCGGCACTCCCCACGCCGACGCGACGTGCGATCTGCCCCTCAGCGTCGCGAAGTTCCGCGCCGGGCGCTTCGGCGTATCCCGCAGCGGTGCGCAATGCCGTGACAAACGGCTCGGCGCGCCCCGCAGTGACACGGGAACCGTCGGTGGTACGGGGTTCAGCTCGCATCGCGGCAGGCCCGGTAGAAGTCACGCCAGTCCTTCCGTTCCCGTACGACGGTCTCGAGGTACTCCTGCCACACCACCCGGTCGGACACCGGGTCCTGGATGACGGCGCCGACGATGCCGGCCGCGACGTCGGCGGGACGCAGCACGCCGTCGCCGAAGTGGGCCGCGAGGGCGATGCCGCTGGTGAGGACGGAGATGGCCTCGGCGGTGCTCAACGTGCCGCTCGGCGATTTCACCTTGGTACGGCCGTCGCTGGTCACCCCGGACCGCAACTCGCGGAAGACGGTCACCACCCGGCGGATCTCCTCCAGACCGGCCGGGGTGTCGGGCAACTCCAGGCTGCGGCCGAGCTGGCTGACCCGGCGGGAGACGATGTCGACCTCCTCGTCGGGGGTCGCGGGTGTCGGCAGGACCACCGTGTTGAAGCGCCGTCTCAGCGCGCTGGACAGCTCGTTCACGCCCCGGTCGCGGTCGTTGGCGGTGGCGATCACGTTGAAGCCCTTGGCCGCCTGGACCTCTTCGTTCAGTTCCGGAATCGGCAGCGTCTTCTCGGACAGGACGGTGATCAGAGCGTCCTGCACGTCGGACGGCATGCGGGTCAGCTCCTCGACCCGCGCCAGCCGCCCTTCCGCCATCGCCCGCATCACCGGGCTCGGGGTCAGCGCCTCCCGGGAGGGCCCTTCGGCGAGCAGCCGCGCGTAGTTCCAGCCGTAGCGGATGGCCTCTTCGGCAGTACCGGCGGTGCCCTGCACGAGCAGGGTGGAGTCACCGCTCACGGCGGCGGCGAGATGCTCCGACAGCCAGGTCTTGGCCGTCCCGGGTACGCCGAGCAGAAGCAGCGCCCGGTCGGTCGCCAGGGTGGCGACGGCCACCTCGACGATGCGGCGCGGGCCGATGTACTTCGGCGTGATCGGACCGCCCGGGTACGCGTCGTCGCCGAGCAGGTACGTGGTCACCGCCCAGGGCGACAGCTTCCAGCCGGGCGGGCGGGGGCGGTCGTCGGACTTGGCCAGGATCGCCAGCTCGTCCGCGTACTGATCTTCCGCGTGGGGGCGCAATACCGTGGTCACGAGAACTCCTTGGTCAAGTCGAATCGGAAACGCAGCGTGCTCGGGAGCACGTGCAGGTTTTCGGGTAGGTGTCCCAGCTGGTCGTGCATGGCCGGGTCGAGGCGTTCGGCGGCGAGCTTGGCCAGTTCGCCGGCGTTCCAGGGCTGGCTGGCGGCCACTTCGACCACCCGTTCCAGGACGGCGGCGGCGAGCGGGCCGCTCCATGGCCCGGCGACACCGCCGAGCATCATGATCAGCTGGCCGTTGACGCTCTTGGCGCGGACGAGTTCTGCGGCCCGCTCCGACTGCTCCTCGGCGGGCAGGACGGCCAGCAGGTCGGTGAGCGGCTCCTGATCGAACAGGGCCCGGGCCCAGGCGGCGTCGTGCTGGAGGATCGCCGCCCTGGTCCAGCCCATCAGGATCTCGCGTCCGAAGTCCGCGATCTTCAGGCGGGTGATCTCTTCGGGAGGTAGGCCGAAGTGCCTGGTCCAGAAGTCGAGCGGGGTGTGCGCCACCAGCTGCTGGAGCCACCAGCTCTTGCGGCCGCCGCTCCGGCCGGCGGGTAGCTCGCTTCTGATGCCGTCCCGTTCCATCGCGCTGTCGCACTGGTCGGGCAGGTCGACGGTCAGCGTGTCTCCCGCCCTGATCAGCGATCGGGCGGCCCGCTCCGCCATGCGCCGGCCGAGCCGGGAACCCGGCAGCCGGGTCAGCAGGTCGGCGGCGGCGCGGCGGACCTCGCGGCGGCGGTCGTCGAGCGCGGCTTCGAGGAACGGTTCGTCGGCCATGCTGAGGCCGTCCGCGAAGGTCGCGAGGAAGGCGGCGCGTTCGGCGGGCGGCTCCTTCTCCCAGCCGACCGCGAGCAGTTCCCGGGCATCACCCGGCGAAACGGCCCGAAGCCGCTCCAGGAACTCACGGCGATCTCCGCTGCTCCCGAACTCCCAAACCCCATGATCGAGAATCCCGTGCAGCCTGTGATCGTGAACGCCCGGGTCAGTGGTTCCCTCCCCGAGATCCCTCCGACCGAGAACGCCCTGGTCAGAAGCCCCTTGGCCGGAATCTCCCTGGCTGAGGGCACCCTGTCCCGAAGAAGCCTGGCCGGAAGCCGTCTGGGCGAGAGCTCTCTGGCCGAGCAGGCTCGCCCCGGACGATTCCTGGAGCACGTAGGACCAAGCGGGGTTGAGTTCAGCCAGCCACCGTCCCCGAGCGCCGGCCAACACACCGAGGTGTCCACGGATGGACCGATCGCGCGCCCCCAGGTCGAGCAACTGCGGGATGAGCCGTGCCGGAACCCGGACGCCATGCTCCACCGCCAGCCCCAGCCACTCTTCGATCAGGCGTGGGTGCTCCCCCGCCAGCATCCGGGCCAGCCGATCGGCGGCCTTGGACGGCGCCAGCGGCAGCACTTCGGCCGGAGCAGCCGCCACCGGCTGGGCCTTCACCGGCGTCTGGCCGGCGCGTTGCCCCACCACCGCCACAGCTGCCTGTTCCAACACCCCTGCCGCGCTCGCACCGGCACCCCGGTCGCTTCCCATCAACGCGGCGGAAACCAGCTGCTCCCACCCGGCGCCGCCGATCGTGTGGCCGTTCACAGCACCACCACCTGTCCTTGTTCATCCCAGGTACTCAGGAGGCGGAGACCATCGGGAGTCCACTCGGCGGCGACGGTCACCGGCTGCCCACCGGACACGGCGGCCAGCCGCCATGGATCCCCCACGGACGGCAATATCGGCAACGCATTCCCCTCCTCGTCGCCACTACCGGCGCGCTCGTGATCGGCGTTGTCACGGCCAGCACGGTCGTGGCCAGAAAGATCAGCATGATCACGGTCGCGATCGGCATGGCCTGGGCTGGCACAATCACGATCATGGCCGGCATGGCCCGGGCTGGCATGATCAGCACGATCATGGTCGAGGTCGGCATGGTCTCGGCCGGCCTGCCCGGTGCCGTTGCGGCCGGCACCGTCATAACCGGCGGAATCGCCGTGGGCGTAGTCGGCCAGGTGCCAGCCAGTGTCCGCTTTCGCGAGGACGACGTCGCTCAGGATGACCGGCCACGAGTCGGTCCAGGGGTCGCACGTGAGGATGTCCGCGATCAGTCGGGGCACTGACGCGGCCCGTACGCCACGAGGGGGCATCGGGCTGGGGTCGGCGGCCGAGTGGCGGGCGGCGACGAGTGCCCGGAGCGGAGCCGAGCCCGGATAGAAGCAGACATCGGCGTCGACGGTCGTGCCGAGGACCAGGGAACTGTCCAAGGGCTGGCCGAGCGGCGCGAAGGAAAGGATCAGCGCGGTACGGCCGGTGGCGCGGCCGTGCAGCCACACGCGGCGGGAGAGCAGCCGGTCGCGTTCCTCGTCCCGGGTGCCGATGACCTGCCAGTGGTCACGGACCGGCGGGCGAGCCAGCACGTTCTCCTTGGGCATGGTGAAGCCCACCCGGGACCTGACCGTGTCCCGGAGTTCGCGGGGCAGTTCGGCGGAGCGCCGGTGGGCGACCGCGAGCAGGTGGGCCAGTGCGTACTCCGAGAGGAGGCGGGCCGGCCAGTCCTCGTGCCGGAAGACCCGGCTGAGGCCCGTCATGAGACCGGCGACGCCTGGGGCCTGCGCGTCGACGAGGCGTTTGGACAGTTCGTCCCAGTCGGCCAGGGCGCTCTGCCGGGCGTTGGCGATGCCGTGCGCGATCTGATCGCCCAGCCAGCGCTCCAGGTCGGCGAGGCCGGCGTCGACCCGCTCCTCCCGCTGCCGCGCCCGCCGATCGTCAGCCCCAGAGCCAGGAGACGCGTCAGAACCTCCCGCGGCTTCCTCCGCCACGATGGCGGCGACCTTCTCCGCGAGTTTGGCCGTCTGCTTGGCGGCACGTTCGCGGCGCTGATCCAGCCATTCCTCGACCCAGTCCGCCGGCTCCTCGGCGCCGGGCACCCCGTCCGCCGACCAGAGCAGAAGCAGCCCGAGCGCGTGCTTGCAGGGAAACTTCCTGCTGGGGCAGCTGCACCGGTACGCGGGCTCCTGAAGATCCACACACGCCCGGTACGGCTTGGCGCCGCTCCCCTTGCACTCCCCCCACAACGCTTCGCGCGCCACTCCGGCGCTCGACCATTTCGCGGGCGAACTCACACCCGCCGCCGCCTTCTGCGACGATGCGTCCGGCGCGAGCGCCAGCACCTGATCCCGACTCCAGCGTTCGATCACGCGCCGCACCATATCCACCTCCGCCGACAATTCAATGCCGCCCAGCTCAGGCCCGCGTTCTGTCGGACCCGCGTGAAATACTCACTCCGTGATGGCGCGAAACAGGCAACCCGGCCAAGAGCCGCAGAGCGCCCGTGCGACATCAAGCGGTCAGCGGATGATCGGGCGGAAGGCCGAGCTCGGGCGGCTGGTCCGGGTGCTCGACGAGGCCGCCGGCGGGCTGGCGGGGGTCGCGCTGGTCGGCGGGGACGCGGGGATCGGGAAGACGCGGCTCATCCGGGAGCTGATCGAGCGGGCCAGGCGGCGCGATTTCGTGGTGCTGGTGGGTCAGTGCGCCGAGCTGGGCGACGCGTTGCCGTATCTGCCGCTTACCGACGCGTTGCGGGGGGCCGCGGGTGAGCCGGGGGGTCCGGTGGCGGTGGGGCTGGCGGCGCGGCCGGTGCTGACGCGGCTGCTCCCGGATTCGGACGCCGGGCCTGCCGACGCGGCGACGGGGGCGCTGGCGCAGCAGCGGCTGTTCGGGTCCACGCTGAGCCTGCTGTCGGAGGTGGCCGAACAGCGGCCGGTGCTGTTCGTGCTGGAGGATCTGCACTGGGCCGACCGGTCGACCCGGGACCTGGTCGTGTTCCTGACCCGGATGTTGCAGCGGGAACGGGTGTGCCTGGTAGGGACGTACCGGACGGATGATCTGCACAGGCGGCATCCGCTGCGGCCGGTGCTGGCCGAGCTGCAGCGGTTGCCGCTGGTCACCGGGGTGGAAGTGCCGCCGCTCGCGGACGAGGCGATGGCGACGCATCTGACCGGGCTCGGCGCCGGGGACAGTCACGCGATCGACGGGGTGGTGCGCAGGGCGGGCGGGAATCCGTTCTTCGCCGAGGAGTTGTTCGCCGCCACGGCCGGGTCGGAACGGCTGCCGGGCACGCTGGCGGACGTGTTGATGGCGCGTGTGGAAGGGCTGTCGGACACGGCGCAGCAGGTGCTCAGGGTGGCGGCCGTGGCGGGCCGGCGAGTGGATCACGAGGTGCTGCGGGCAGCCGCTGGGCTGGCTGACGGGCCGCTGGAAGAAGCGCTGCGGGAGATCGTTTCGCGGGGGCTGCTGGCGGTGGGGCGGCAGATCGGTTACGAGTTCCGGCACGCGCTGCTGCAGGAGGCCGTTTACGACGATCTGCTGCCGGGCGAGCGGACGCGGCTGCATCTCACGTTCGCGGGGCTGCTGACCGAGCGTGGCGGTTCCGCGGCCGAGCTGGCGCACCATTATTCGGCGGCGCATGATCTGCGGGGCGCGCTGACCGCCTCCGTCGAGGCCGGGCGGCGGGCCATCGAACTGGGGGCGCCCGCAGAGGCGCACCAGCACTTCGACCGGGCGCTGGCGGACTGGGCGCACGTCCCGGACGCCGAGCAGCTGACCGGGACGGACCGGGTCAGGCTCACCTTGGACAGTGCCGCCGCGGCGGCCGACAGCGGGGACTATCATCGGGCGATCTCCCAGCTCAAGCGGCTGCGGCAGCTGGTGGGGACGGCCGAGCTGGTGGCCGAGATCAACGAGCGCCTGGCGTACTACCAGGCGGACGCGGACGAGACGGCCGGGATGCTGGAGGCGGCCCACACCGCCGTGGCGGCGCTCGCCGACGAAGGGGAGAGCCCGCTGCTGGCCCGGGCGCTGGCGACCTACGCGCGCACCTTGTGGATCAACGAACGACCGCAGGAGGCGTCCGCGACGGCCGTCCGGGCGCTGGAGGTGGCGCGGCGGACCGGCGCGGTCGACGCGGAGACCGCCGCGCTGGTCTCACTGGCGTTGATCGAGGAGGTCACCGGGGCGGCGGAACGCGCGGAGGAGTTGCTGTTCGGGGCCGCCGCGCAGACGTCCGCCAACCTGTCCATCAATCTGCGGGCACGGTTCAACCACGCCAGAGTGCAGTACGAACGGGGCAACCTGGCAGCCGCCGGGAAGTCCGCGGAGGAAGGGGTCAGACTCGCACGCGAGACCGGCCTCACCTGGAGCATCTACGGCACCGACCTGCGGTTCCTGCAATATCTCGTGCACTACGTGGACGGCGACTGGACGACGGCCGAGACGCTGGCCAACGGGTTCGGCGTCCGCGTCGGCACCATCGCGGAAGCCGTTCTGTCGTCGTTCGCGCTGTTCGTCGAGGTCGGGCAGGGGCGGCCCGCCGCCGTCGAGCGGCTGCGCTGGCTGGAGCCGTTCTGGTCGCAGGACGAGCTGGTGGTCTACATGGCGCGCGGGCTGGCCGCCGAGCAGGCGATGTGGCAGGGCGATCCCGCGACCGCCTGGACCCACGCGCAGGCGGTGATCGACACGCTCAAGCCGTTCGACGCCGGGCTGATCCGGATCGCCGCGACCGGCTTGGGGGCGCTGGCCGAGCTGGCCGCGGATCCTCATGTCGGCGCGGAGCAGCTCCGGGTTCTGCGGCAGCGCGCCGACGACACCCTCGCCCTGGGGCGATACGCGGCGGCCAACGGCATGTCCGGAGCACGTGGCGAGCTCGGTCCGGAGGGCCGGGGGTGGGCGGCCCGCGCCGAAGCCGAGTGGCATCGTGTGCACGGCACGGCGACGCCGGAGGTGTGGCGGGCAGCGGTCGAGGGATTCTCGTTCGGGTTCTGCTACGAGGACGCGCGGTCTCGCTGGCGGCTGGCCGAGATCCTTTTGGAGACCGGGGACCGGGAGGCCGCGCAGGCCGAGTGGGCGATCGCCACGGAGATCGCCGGGCGGTTGCGGGCCGCGCCGCTCGGGCAGGTGCTCGCCGAGCTGGGACGGCGGGCGCGGTTCTCGATCGACGCTGGTGGCGATGAGCGCGCCCCGGATGAACGGAACGTGCTGGCTTCGCTGACCGGGCGGGAGCGGGAGGTGCTCGCGCTGGTCACGGCGGGCAAGTCGAACCGGGAGATCGGGGAGCGGCTGTTCATCTCGCAGAAGACCGCCAGTGTGCACGTGTCGAACATCCTCGCCAAGCTCGGGGCTGCCACCCGGACGGAGGCGGCGGCGATCGCGTACCGGGAAGGTCTCGCGCAGTCGTCGGGATGACGGAAATAATCTGTAGGCAACAGGCCCTTCGCGAAGGATTTTGGAGGTCAACGGTGACCCGCCACATCGTCTCCGTCATCGGTGGTAAGGACGGCCAGGCTGTCCGGTCGTACCGGTCGATCAATCCGGCCCGGGTGGAGCAGGTCGTGGCGGAGGTGGGGCTCGCGGACGCGGAGACGTTCGCGGGGGCCTGCCGGGTCGCGGCGGAGGCGCAGCGGGAGTGGGCGAAGGTGCCCGCGCCGGTGCGAGGGCGGGTGATCGCGTCCATCGGGCGGCTGGTCGAGGAGAACGCGGAGACGCTGGCCCGGCTGGTGACCGAGGAGATCGGCAAGCCGTACGCGGAGGCGCTGGGCGAGGTGCGGGAGATCGTGGACACCTGCGATTTCTTCCTCGGGGAAGGGCGCCGGCTGTATGGGCAGACGGTGCCGTCGGAGATGCCGGACAAGAGTCTGTTCACCTTCCGGGTGCCGGTGGGGGTGGCGGCGATCGTCACGGCGGGGAACTTCCCGGTGGCGGTGCCGTCGTGGTATCTCGTTCCGGCGCTGTTGTGCGGGAACGCGGTGGTCTGGAAGCCGGCCGAGTACGCCGCCGCTTCCGCGCACGCGCTTTATCGGCTGTTCGCGGCGGCGGGGTTGCCGGATGGGGTGCTCAACATCGTGTTCGCGGATGGGGAGGCGACGTTCGCGGGGTTGGATCTGGCGTTGGGGGCCGGGTCGGTGCAGAAGGTCGGGTTCACCGGGTCTTCCGCGGTGGGGCGCAAGATCGGTGAGCTGTGTGGGCGGCATCTGCAGGCGCCGTGTCTGGAACTCGGTGGCAAGAATCCCATGGTGATCATGCCGGACGCGGATCTTGATCTCGCCGTCGAAGGTGCGCTATTCGCCGGGTTCGGTACGGCGGGGCAGCGTTGCACCTCGCTCGGTACGGTGATCGTGCACGAGTCCATCCACGATGAGTTCGTGGCCCGGTATACGGCCGCCGTTCATGGGTCGGTGATCGGGGATCCGGCTGGGGATGTGATCTGCGGGCCGCTGCTCGATCACAAGTTCGCTGAGCGGTTCGAGGACTATCTGGGGTGGGTCCAGCCTCACCATCGGGTGGTCACTGGGGCCACCGGAAGGATCAGCGAGAGCAGTCCTCGTGGTGAGTTCACCGGTGAAGGTGGCCTTTACTACCATCCGGTCGTCGTGGACGGCGTACGCCCCGATGACCAAATCTTCCTCGAAGAGACCTTCGGGCCGATCGTCGGTGTGACGACCTTCCAGACTCTGGACGAGGCCATCGGACTCGCCAACAAGCCCGGGTACGGACTCTCGTCGTCGATCTACACCAATGATCCGCACGCCGCGTTCCGGTTCCGGGAGGCGGTCTCCGCTGGAATGCTCAGCGTCAACAACTCCACCTCGGGTGCCGAAGCTCATCTGCCCTTCGGGGGTAACGGCAAGTCCGGCAACGGCAGCCGTCAGTCCGGTGTGTGGGTGCTCGATCAGTTCACGCGCTGGCAGGCCATGAACTGGGACTACTCCGGCCGCCTCCAGAAAGCCCAGATGGACGTAGCCGAGATCGTCCCCGACCGCGATTTCCGCCTCTAATCGCTGTATCCGGATGGGCCAGCCGCCAAGTCCTCGCCGTCATCCGGCGCCGTTAACGCAGGCGACACTCCCCACCGCACCGGCGCCAAGAGCGGCCGGTCCATCCCGATGAACACCCATCAGAACGAGCTGGACAGCCGAGTCCTCGCCATCATCCGGCGCCGTTAACGCAGGCGACGCTCCCCGCCGCACCGGCGCCAAGAACGGCCGGTCCATCCCGATGAACACCCATCAGAACGAACTGGACAGCCGAGTCCTCGCCGTCATCCGGCGCCGTTAACGCAGGTGATGCTGCTCGCCGCGTCGGCGCCAAAGCTGTCGGTCAGTTCGGTAAGGCTCCGAGCCTCGGTTGAGGGTTCGAAGCGCGACAGGGTTGTAGCGGACCGAGGCTTGAGTTCGGGGTTCTTGTGCGTGGTTGAGATGGGTGCGTGCCGCGCGGCATTGGGCGGCACGCGGTTGGGCGGGGTCAGGTGCAGGTGGGGACCTGGGTCCAGTAGCCGGGGCGGGTTTGGCGGAGGGAGGTGGTGGTGCCGGTGGTGCCTAGGTATTGGCCGGAGCCGGTGGCGTAGGCGAGGAAGAAGAAGCGCACGGTGGCACGGCCTGCGGCTGCGTGGGCGCTGTTCACCGCTCGGAAGCAGGGTTGCGGTGTCGGGGTGGGTGTCACGGAAGGACGGGGGGTCGCGGAAGCGGTCGGCGTCGCGGAAGGAGTCGGGGTCGTGGAGCGGGTGGGCGTCACCGAGGGGCTGGGGGTTGCGGAAGGAGACGGTGTCGCTGAGGCGGTGGGGGTCGTGGAAGGGGTCGGGGGTGTGGTGCCCGTGGTGGTTTGGAGCAGCGTGTTGGGGGAGCCGTTGCCGGGGGATGTGACCTTGCCCGGGATGGCGGCGGTCACCAGGGCGTCGCGGATTTGCTGTGGGGTGGCGGTGGGGGTGACCGACAGGATGAGGGCTGCGGCTCCGACGACGTGAGGGGTGGCCATGGAGGTGCCGCTGATGGTGTTCTTGGCGGTCGCGGAGGTGTGCCAGGCGGAGGTGATGTCGGTGCCGGGGGCGAAGATGTCGAGGCAGGAGCCGTAGTTGGAGTAGGTGGCGCGGGCGTCCGTGCGGGTCGTCGCGCCGACCGTGATTCCGGCGGGTACGCGGGCCGGGGACGAGTTGCACGCGTTGGCGTTGCTGTTGCCGGCGGCGAGGCCGTACACGACGCCGGAGTTGATGGAGTTGGTGACGGCGGTGTCGAGGGCCTGGCTGGCGGAGCCGCCGAGGCTCATGTTGGCGACCGCGGGTTTGGTGGCGTTCTGGGTCACCCAGTCGATGCCCGCGATGACGCCCGAGGTGGTGCCCCGGCCGCTGCAGTCCAGGACGCGTACGCCGACCAGGCGCACTCCCTTGGCCACGCCGTAGGTGGAACCGCCGACGGTGCCGGCGACGTGCGTGCCGTGGCCGTTGCAGTCGGTGGCGTCGGCGTCGTTGTCGACCAGGTCGCGGCCGGAGACGGCGCGCCCGCCGAAGTCCTGGTGGGTGGTGCGGATGCCGGTGTCGACGATGTACGCGGTGACGCCGCCCCCCGTGGCCGTGTACGAGTAGCGGTTGTTGAGCGGCAGGGCGGGCTGGTCGACCCGGTCGAGGCCCCAGGAGGGCGGGTTGGGCTGGTCGGTGTGGAGCGTGATCACCTGGTCCCGCTCGACGTACGCGACGTCGGGGTCGGCCGCGAGCCGCCGCGCCTGGGCGGCGCTGGCCCGCAACGAGAAGCCCTTGAGCGCCCGCTGGTAGACATTCTTGACCTGCCCGCCGTTCTCGGCCACAAGGTCACGCGACTGAGCCCGCACGTCCCCTTCGCGCGGATCCTTCAGCACCACGATGTAACTCCCGGCGACCGCATCCGGCGACTCTGCGCCCAAGACGACTCCCCCGGATACGGCATCGCGTCCGGAGCCACCAGCACCTTCAGCAACCGCTGCGGCCCCCGAAACCGGGAAGGCCACACTCGCGAACACGGCGACGAGCAGGAGGGCCGCGACCCGCGACCTCCCGCGACGGAACCCGCTCGGAGAGGCGGGGCCAAGGGCTCGGGGGGAAGAGGGCATTGGGGGTCCTTTCCTGGAGGCAAGGTCCGAGCTTCCAGGAAATTTCCGGTCGAATGAGGTCGTATGTCATTTTCGATCTGACGAGCGGAGGGCGCGGAGGACGGCGAGTACAGTCGGCAGTTCGTCGTCGGCCAGGGAGTCGATCAGCTCGCGGAGCTCCTTGCGGTGGGCGGCGGGGTCGTCGGTGAGCCACCGCCCGCGCGGCCGGCGCGGCCCCAGCAGGGTGACGAGCGAGTGCGCCGGCAGCCCGAGGATCACCTCCAGCTCCCCCACCGCGGCCAGCGACGCCGACCGCTCGGGCCGGGACCGCCCGCGCTGCCAGTTGCTCAGGCTGGCCAGGCTGACCTGCGCGCCGCGTTCGGCGAGCCGTACGTGGAGGCGTTCGAGGGAGAGGCCCCGGGCCGCGATGGCGGCCCGGAGCGCCCGTTCGAACGGACCGGTCCGGAGGAGTACGGCGAGTTCCCGTTCTGTCCCACGCACCCGGTCAGCTGCCACATATTTCACATTTCCACCGCACGGCGGTGGCGTCCATCACTGCTGCGTGATCTTCACATCATCTATTCCGGCCTCGACCAGTGAGGCGGTCGAGGCGTCGGCGGCCTGGATCGTGATCTGCACGGACTGCCCCGCGAAGGCGGAGAGGTTCGCGGTGGCCGTCGTCCACGCGCCGTTGCGGTTGCTGGCCGCCCCGAGCTGCTGGAACACCTGCGTGCCGTTGACGAACACGCGCAGGTAGTCGGCGTTGGAGGAGTTGGACCCGTGCGCGAGGTACCACGAGAAGGACAGCGTGAGCGTGCCCGAGGCGGGCAGCGTGATCGACGGCGAGCGGATCGACGTCACCCCGCCGTCCACGTCGAAGTCGCCTGCGGAGGCCCCGGCCGAGGCTCCGGTGACCAGGTCGAACGTGCCGCTCACCGTGGTGCCGAGCTGCTTGGCCCCGCTGGAGGTGGTGGCGGCGGGATCGGCCCGCTGCCACTGGCCCGACGTGGCCGTGTCGGTGCCGAGCGGGTTGACCGTCCAGCCGGTGGCCGTCTCGAAGGTGTCGCTGTAGACGGAGGTCGGCGGGGTGGCGTTGCAGTACTGCACGTCCTTGCCGATGATCCGGTAGACGCAGTCGGAGTATTCGAGGAAGCGGAGCACGGCTTCGCGGTTGCGGGTGGTCTGGGTGACGATCTGCTCGTCCGGCGGGTAGAAGCCCGGGTTCGAGCTGACCGGATACATCTCGAAGGTGTACGAGAAGATCTTGTAGACGCCCCACATCCAGTCGTCGATGGAGCCGTCGGTGATGTAGAGGTCGCTGGCCTGTTCGGGCGTGTAGCCGTTGGTGGAGGCCATGTTCTGCCCGAGCGCCGCGTGTGCGTCCCGGTCGTCCTGGGTCAGCCCGGGGGCGGTGTTCGCGGTGGTGTACCCGTACGGCCAGAGGATCAGTTCGCCGTAGGTGTGCCAGTCGATGGTCGACTTGATCTGCTGTACGCCGCCGACGACCCGGCTTCTGACGAAGTCGGCGACAGCCCTGACCTCGGGGGCGGATTCGGCGGAGGGACCGCGGTAGGTCTCACTGGAGGTGCTGCCGGACGAGCCGCCGCAGCAGCCCCACTGGTAGCCCCAGTTGCGGTTGAGGTCGGTGCCGACGGCCGAGGATCCGCTGTTGGGCTGGCGGTTCTTCCGCCAGGAGCGGTAGGAGCCGGTGGCGATGTCGTACTCGCCGCCGTCGGGGTTGAGGTCGGGCATGATCCAGATCTCCCGGCCGTTCACGATGTTGGTGATCCGGGAGTCGGTGCCGTAGTTGTCGGTCAGGAGGTTGAGCAGGTAGATCGACATTTCGACGGTCATGTGCTCGCGGGCGTGCTGGTGCGCGGTGAACAGCACCTCGGGCTCGTTCTCGTCGGTCGCCACGTTGTCACTGATCTTGATGGCCATCAGGTCGCGGCCCTGGTACGACGTGCCGTAGCTGATCTTCCTGGCGATGCCGGGATGGTCGGCGACCACCTGGTTCACCACCGCCGTCATCTCGGCGTAGTTGTGGTACGCGCTGTCGGCCGCAGGGAAGTCCTGCAGCTTCGGCACGCTGGGGGCGAGCTGTTTGGGAATCACGGTGACGGTGTAGCCGAGCTGCCTGATCGCCGCGACCTCGTCCTCGGTGGCGGTCACGACGACCGAGGACGCCGCCACTTCGTCGATGGCCGCGCCGGTTGCGGCGATGTCGCTGCGCTGGGGCTGCGTACTGGCCCCTTCGACCCGGTACTGACGGTTCGGCAACGGTTCCGCCGCTGACTGGGACGCGCTCGCGCCGGTGAATCCCCAGGCGCAGAACAGCACGAACAGTGCGAACCCCGTTAAGACGCGTTTCACCCTTTTTGACCTCCATCAGCAGACTTGTCCACAACGTGAGTTGGCGACATGCCTGGTTCAAGGGCGTCACACGCGCGAAGGTCAAGAGAGTTAAGCCACAGAGTCAGATCGCTGCGCTTCTCACCAATACTGTGATTTTTCAGCATTTACAAAGCGCGAGTGCGGGAGAAGACGAAGGCCCGGCCTCCCGAAAAGGAGACCGGGCCCGCGAAAAGAAACGGATCAGACCGGCTTGTCCCGCCCGTCGTACCCGAGCAGCCGCATCGCCACGTCCGGCTCCATCGCGGCGGCCAGCAACTGGGCCCGCTCATTGGCCCGGTCCCTGGCCTCCTCGGCCCGCTTGCGGGTCGCCTGCTGCGACCGCAGCAGCGCGATCATGGCGCCCACGATCCCCACGATCACGAGGAATCCGGCGAGGATGGCGATCATGGTGCCCATGCCGAGCCCGCCGCCCGCGGCAACCGTGTCCGCCGACTCCGGCGTCATGCCGCCGCCGAAGGTCACGGCCAGCACGACCACGAACACGGCCAGCGCCAGCGACGCCCCGAGCAGCGCCCACAGCATGCCGCGCGACTTCGGCTTCTCCTCCACCGGCTGGTACGGCTGCGCGTAGGCCGGCGGCGGAGGCGCGTACGCCTGCGAGTACCCGGGCGGAGGCGGCGGAGCGGGCTGCCCCCCGCCGTTCCACGGCACGAAGTCCGGCTGCGCCACCTCGGCGACCGCCCCGTTGTTGCCGTTGACCGGGACGATCTCCGCGGACGGGGCGAAGTTCGGCGGCGCGCCGAACCCGGGCGCCCCGAAACCGGGAGTGCCCAGACCCGGACCCGACGTGATCGCCGCCTGCACCGGCTCCAGCTGGAGCGTCGGGCGCGCCACCGGCAGCGGCAGCATCGACTGGCCGTGCTCCAGGTGCGCCTGCAGCGCCGCCTGGTGATAGGCCTCGATCTCCTCGATGAACTGCACGTCCTTGTAGACCGCGCCGTTCACGACCGTGCCCTGCACGCCGTCCATGACCGCCTTGACGTCGTCGCCGCTGAGCGTCTTGTAGGTCTCCAGGGCGTGCGCGACCGCGAGCACCTCCTCCCGGTTCTCCCGGAGGATGTCCTCGGCCTTCTCCAGCAGCCGGCTGAGCGCGAACTCGATCCGCCGGCCCAGCTCGTCGGGGACGATGCGGTCGTTCTTGCCGATGCCGGGCTTGTCGGCCAGGAAGCCGATGCCCGGCGGGCCGCCCCGCTTGCGCTGGTCCGGCGCGCCCGGCATGATCCCCATCTGCTGCAGCGCGGGCAGCGAGGCGATGCCCGCGCCCATGCCCCAGTGGGACTCCATGTGGCCGGCCACCAGGGTGGCGCTGGCCAGGTCGCCGGAGACGCCGGAGGAGTTGTCGTCGCCGAAGAACAGGCGCTCGCCCGCCAGCGAGGCGAGGGAGACGAGGATGTCCGCCTCGTAGGTGGAGCGCCATTCGGTGAACTGGTCCTCGACCGGGATCTGGGACACCATGCCGAGGTAGTACGAGCCCTTCTCGATGGTGGCCAGGTCGATCTCCAGGTTGTGCTGGACCCGGACGGCCATGACCGCGTGGCAGGCCTCGTGCACGGCGGTGGCGTGCCGCTCGCGCTCGACGTACTCGACGCCTTCGGGCGGGCCGAGCTTCTTGAGGTGCTTGGCCTTGATGACGTCCTGCCAGGTGATGACCTCGCGGCCGTCCCGGATGGCGGTGATCAGGGACTCGTTGACCAGGTCCTTGATCGTCGCGCCGGTGCCGTACGGCGTGATGACGGCCAGCTTCTCCATCTGGGCGTCGGTCAGCTCGTGGTTGACCTTGCCGAAGTAGCCCTGGTACGTGCGGAGCCGGCCCGCCTTGGACGGGTAGCCGACCTTGTAGATGCGGTCGATACGGCCCGGCCGCAGCAGCGCCTCGTCCAGCGCGTTGGGCATGTTGGTGGCCATCATGACGAGGATGCGGTACTTCGGCGGGGGCTTGGGGCGCATGCCGAGCAGCCGCCGTACGTGCCGGTTGATGATGCCGCGGGGTTTCTTCAGGCCGGACAGCTCGGTGAGCAGGGCCTGGAGGGTGCCCATGTCACCGCCGCCGTTGCCCATGCCGCCCATCATGAAGAAGTTGCGGCGGGTCTTCGGCTCCTCCGGCGGGGAGAAGGTGCTGGACATGCTGGACAGCGTCTCCCGGGACAGGTAGGAGAAGCCGTTGCACTCGCCCTTCCCGAACGCGCCGGTCATGCCGGGCCCGGTCTGCGGGCCCTGCTGGGCCAGCGAGCCGCGGCGCCCGAGCGAGTCCGCCTCGTCGAAGAAGACGATCACGCCGCCGTACCGCAGGGCCAGCTTGCGCAGCTTGCGGAAGAGCGACTTGACCTTGAGGATGCCGATGCCCATGAACATGTTCACGAACGCGCCCGGATCCACGAACACGTACGGCTTGCCGGTCTCGCCCGCGACCGCCTCGGCCATCAGGGTCTTGCCGGTGCCGGGCGGCCCCCACAGCAGCAGGCCGCTGGGCACGTAGCCGCCGCGGTCCTCGATCTCGTCGGGCCGCTCCAGGAAGACGATGTTCTCCTTGACCCGCTCGACGACGTGGTCCTGGCCCCAGACGTCGGCGAACCGGGTCTTGATGTCGTCGGGGAAGTAGGTCTCCATCCCGCCCCGGGACAGGAACCAGAAGATCAGTACGAACTGGAGCACCACGAAGACCAGCAGCATGCTGTACTGGATGATCATGGGGAGCCAGGACCAGACCAGCGCGGGGGCCTGGAACAGGGCCTGGATCGGCGTCGGGTCGTTGGGCAGCAGCTCGGCCAGGATGAAGGCGAGCAGGGTGATCCAGAACGCCCACTTGATCGCCCGGGCCAGGCGGAACCGGCCCCAGTCGCTGAAGCTGCGGTGGGTCCACCGCTCGAACCCGCCGAACACGCCCTTGGTCCAGAACCGGTGGTATCCGGCGGACCTCTCACTGATCAGGAAGTGCACCTGGCGGAGCACGTCCAGGCCGATCAGCCAGAGGATCCACGGGGTGGCCGCGGCCTGTTCGTAGAGGGCGTCCTGGAAGGTCATGATGCCCTCGTACTCGCCGAGGGTCTTCATGGTGAGCAGCAGGAACGCCACTCCCAGGAAAATGATGATCTTCGAGCGGTCCCAGAAGGCCATCTTCTTCCTGGTCTTCGGATCCCGGTCGTCGGGTCCTGAGCCCGGGGGGCGGAGCCCTTCGTACTGGGGTCGGGTGGCCGACTTCATGGCAGCGTCACCACCCGGGATTCTGATCTATGGACAAGGGGGGCTCCTTACCCGAGCGTCTTCCTGATCTTGAATGACTGGGTGATCCCGTCGAGCTCGGCGGCACGCTGGCGGTAGCAGGTGGCCGAGCAGCGTACGAGCAGGACCGAGACCTTGGTGCTGCCCGCGTTGAGATATCCGGTGAGGTCGAAGGTGTGCGTCTCGCCCGTCGCCCCGAGCTGGTAGTTGAAGCGCACGTGCACGCCGCTGGCGCCCTCACCGGGATCGAGCACCTCGTCGGCGAGCAGCTCGAAGTTCTGCAGCGGGAACTGCGGGTTCGCCTGCGTGACCTGATCGCGGAACGTCTTGGTCACCGGCCACACCCAGTTGCGCAGCGTGTTGAGCGACATGGTGTCGCGCTGCTCCTCGGTGAGCGGCTGGACCACCGAGTACACGAACGGCTCGTCGGCCTTGACGCCGAGGGGGATGAAATGTTCAGCCCCCGGGCTCTTGGAATCGCCGTCGAAGGCTGCCGTCCAGACGAACTGGGCCCGCATGCGGGCGGTCTCCGAGTTGGGATCCTCGCCGGTGAGGATCTGCTGGATGGGTTTGTGATCGACCTTTTGCCAGGACGCCGGAACCTTGAAATAGGTTTCGCCCTCATTGTCCCGGACATACGTGAACTGGGAGCCACCACATCCGGCGAGTCCCGCGACGAGTGCGCCCGCCACGAGGGTTGCCAAACTAGCGATACGCACCCGTGATCTTTTCACCTGGGCCATACCTCCGCTTTGCGGGTCTACGAGGTAGTAGTGCCCGTTTTCCAAGTATCCATCTCACCGTGACCGTGTTACATCTTGGAAAACTTGACCAAATCTTGCCCAGATCTTAGCTCGACTTGTTACATGATCACAGCACGCGTAAATCCGGGTTTACTTGAAGTATAAACCTCTCTTCCGCCTGTCCACGGCGTGCGATCTGGCTGAGGATGGAAAGGAAAACCACTGCGCGGACCGGGAGTCTGAGATGAGCGAACACGAGGTCGGCGGGGTCGGGCAAGACCTGGGCGACCCGCGGACGCGCGGACTGGAGATCATGAAACAGGTCTACGGCTGGGAGCACGTCGGCGACGCGCCCGGCGACTTCTTCGCCATGACGGTCGAGCACCTCTTCGCGCGGGTCTGGGGGCGGGGCGTGCTGTCGATGCGGGACCGGCGGCTGCTGCTGATCGCCCTGCTCGCCGGGCAGGGCCTGGACGACGCCCTCGGCGTGCAGCTCGACGCCGCGCTCCGGGCCGGCGAGCTCACCGCGGACGAGCTGCGGGAACTGGTCGTCTTCCTCACCCACTACGCCGGCTGGACCCGCGGCGCGAAGCTGAACGACCAGGTCGAGGAGATCATCGCGCGCACCCTGGGGTGAGCTCTAGGCTGCCTGCATGCCTACCGCACTCATCACCGGCGCGACCGCGGGAATCGGCGCGGCCTACACCCGCCGCCTGGCCGGCGACGGTTTCTCCCTGGTGCTGGTCGCGCGCGACCACGACCGGCTCGCCGCCGACGCGGAGACCCTCCACCGGCGGTACGGCGTCGCGGTCGAGGCCCTCCCCGCCGACCTGTCCACCGAGGCCGGCCTGGCCGCCGTCGAGGATCGGCTGGGCGCGGGGGTGGACCTGCTGGTCAACAACGCCGGGTTCGGCCAGCCCGGCGAGTTCCTCAAGGTCCCGGTGGAAGCCGAGCTGACCATGCTCAAGGTGCACTGCGAGGCGGTGCTCCGGCTCACCTACGCCGCCCTGCCCGCCATGACCGCGAAAGGCCGGGGCGGGATCGTCAACGTCGCCTCGGTGGCGGCCTTCTTCTCGCGGGGCACGTACAGCGCGAGCAAGGCGTGGGTGGTCAACTTCAGCGGCGCGGTGGCGGCCGAGGTGGCCGGCTCCGGGGTGCGGGTCATGGCCCTGTGCCCCGGTCTCGTCAGGACCGAGTTCCACCAGCGGGCCGGGATGGACGTCTCCGGCATCCCCGGCTTCCTCTGGCTGTCGGCCGACGACGTGGTGGGGGCGTCCATGCGCGACCTGGCGCTGGGCAAGGTGGTCAGCGTGCCGAGCCTGCGGTACAAGGCGATCGTGGGGATCGGGCGGCTGCTGCCGCGGAACCAGGTGGCCAGGATCTCCGGCCGGGTGAACCGCCGGTTCCGCTGACGGACGCGGCCACCACGACGGTGGCCACGCCCGAAACCGGCTATGGACCAAGGGGCTACGGCAGGCCAGGTCTGTTCGTCTCGGCGGCGACGCACGGCTTCTGGTCCGTGCAGCCGCTGCCCGGCGCCACCAGCGCGATCGAGGCGGTGAACGACGCGGTCACGCCCACGGGGATCTGGCAGTCCTGGGTGTAGGTGAGCGCGGCGCCGATGGGCAGGTCGGCGGTGGCGGCCACGTCGCCCGTGCCCTCCGCCGCCGGGCAGACGGCGCCGCCCGAAGCCGTGCACCTCCACTTGAGCGGCTTGAACGCGGGCGGCCAGGTGACCGCGATCCTGGCTCCGGTCAGCGGGCCGGGGCCGGGGTTGGCGGCGGAGGCGGTGTAGTTGAACCGGCCGCCGGCCGCGTACGGGTTCGGGCTGGACGCGATCTTCACGACGGCCTTGGTCGCGGCCGGCTTGACGGTGAGCGCGCCAACCACGGCGGCCGTGGGCGCCCCGGTGAGCGAGGCGGTGACCGGCACGCTGCCGAGCACGGCCCCCAGCCCGGCGGTCACGTCGAGCGCGATCGGCGGGTACGCGGCGCCCGGCGGCAGCGGGTCGCTCCGGGTGCAGGAGACCTTCTGCCCGCCGGTGGTGCAGATCCACCCGGGACCGGCGGCCCTGGTGACGGTCAGGCCGGCGCCGACGTCGTACCCGACGGTGACCGGTCCGGTGCTGATGCCGGCGTTGAGCGCGTTGGTGGCGGTCAGCGTGACGCTGCCCCCGACGCCCGCGGTGAGCTCCCTGTCGCCGCCCACCGTCAGCCTGATGTCGGCGTCCAGCGTACGGGCGGTGAAGCCGCCGATCTCGTGCACCGCGGCCGCGTTGCCGGTGGCGGCGGCCCAGCCGACCTTCAGCGTCTTGGGCAGCGGCTCCTGGCCGGGCAGCCGGTCCAGGTCCAGGTCGACGACGACCGGCTGCGGACCCTTGCCGTCCTGGAAGTCGACGGTGACGTTCATGATGTTGTCAGAGTTGATGCCGACGCTGACACGGCGTCTGGCGTCGGCCCGCCGGGTGGCCGCGTCGACGGCGATCGGGTGGGTGACCGGGTCGAGCGACTTGCCGAACAGATACTTGTAGCCGGCCGAGGCCGAGCCGCGGACGGCGACGGTGTTGGGCTTGAGACCGGGGCCGCCGGGACCGCCGGGGGTGCTGGAGAAGTTGCCGAACTCGTCGAAGCCGATGCCGACGAACGCGCCCGTCAGGCCGTTGTAGCCGAGGCCGCCGCCGGCCGCGCCGGGGTCGACCTTGGTCCGGGAACCGTCCACGATCCAGAAGGCGATGCCGTCCGCGCCGCGTTTGCCGTACTTGTCGGTGGTCGGCTTGCCTTTGTACTGGTACATGTCGAATTCGAGGGTGACGCCGCGATCGGCCCTGATCGGCTTGTCGAACAGCAGCGAACCCGCGTTGAAGGAGCTGTTGTCGGTGAGGCGGAACGCGCCGCCGCCGTCCGGGTCCGCCTTCGCCTTCCCGGCCACGACCTCCCGGCAGGCCGGCAGCAGGCCGGGCGTGCTGGCGGTGGCGGCCGTGGCGCACGGGTAGTCGACGCCCTTGGGGCTGCCGATCACCCAGCCGCCGGCCGGGATCCTGGCTCCGGCGAAGCTCTCGGAACTGAGCGTCTCCGCCAACGCGGGCAGGGTCGTGACGATGAGGCTGAGGCCGGCGAGCGCGGTGGTGACCGCGATGCGGCCCACCACCTGCGCTCTCCGCGGACGCAGGCGTCCGATATTCATGGCTTTCCCCCGATTTCAACGAATCCGCACGCCGGCCGCGCGCACTCCTCGAATCGGCGGAAATTCGCTCAGAAAGCCGATGTCGGGCACAGACCGCAAGGCCAGGCGTTCACGACATGTATCGGCAGTTCCGACCCAAAGGAAACATCAGCCAAATAGGTATAAATGGCGCTATATCCGCTTCACTTTGGGAACTCTTGAATCGCTACAGCAGCTCCACGTTCTCCCCCTCGCACCGGCGGCGGGTGTCGAAGATGTAGGAGGCGTGCTCCTGCACCAGCGCGTAGTCGAACACGTCGTGGTCGGTCAGCAGCACCACCGCGTCGGCCCGGCGCAGCTCCTCCGGGGTCAGGTCGACCGGCTCCACCCCGGCCGGCGGCGCCGCGAACGGGTCCACGGCCGCGACGTCCGCGCCGAGCCGCCGCAGCCGCTTGGCCACCTCGGCCGCGGGCGACTCCCGCGCGTCGCCGGTGTTCTTCTTGTACGCCATGCCGAGCAGCAGCACCCTGCTCCCCCGCACCGGCAGCCCCCGCTGGTTGAGCCCCAGCATCAACCGGTGCGCCACATAGTCGGGCATGTGCTCGTTGACGTCGTTGGCCAGCTCCACGAACCGGAAGTTGTGCCCCAGCGACCGCTTCACCTTCCACGACAGGTACGACGGGTCGATCGGCAGGCAGTGCCCGCCCACCCCCGGCCCCGGCACGAACCGCAGGTACCCGAACGGCTTGGTGGACGCCGCGTCGATGGACTCCCACACGTCGATGCCGAGCTCGGCGGCGAACACCGCCAGCTCGTTCACCAGGGCGATGTTGACGTGCCTGAAGGTGTTCTCCAGCAGCTTGGACAGCTCGGCCACCCGGGTGCCCGACACCGGGACGACCCGCTCCACGATGTCGGAGTAGAAGTCCGCCACGGCCCGCAGCGAGGACTCCGACACGCCCGACACGATCTTCGGCGTGTTGGCCAGCCCCCAGCGCGGGTTGCCCGGGTCGATGCGCTCCGGGCTGTAGCCGAGGTGGAAGTCCTCGGGCGCGCGCAGCCCGCTGCCGTCCTCCAGGATCTCCTGGAGCAGTTCCTCGGTGGTGCCCGGGTAGGTGGTGGACTCCAGGACCACGGTCTGGCCCCGCCGCAGCAGCGGCGCGATGGACTCGCCCGCCGAGACGATGTGGCTGAGGTCGGGCGCGCCGTCCCGCAGCGGCGTGGGCACCGTGATCACGCAGACGTCGAAGGCGGGCGACTCGGCCGGGTCCAGCACGGCGCGGTAGCGCCCGGCCAGCAGGGCCGCCTCCAGCCGGGCCGAGCTCACGTCCTCGACGAAGGACTCGCCCGCGTTGAGGAGCTTGACCCGGCAGACGTCGACGTCCACGCCCGTCACGTCGTAGCCGGCCTCGGCGGCCTCCACGGCGAGCGGCAGGCCGACGTACCCCTGGCCGATGACCATGAGTTTGCGCATGTCAGACCGTCCCGGCGCTGGTGAGGGTGCGTTCGAACCAGGCCACGGTGTGCTTGAGCCCGTCCCCGAGCGGGACCGGGTCGACGGTCGGGAAGAGGCGGCCGAGCCGGTCGCAGGCGGCCTGCGAGTGGCGCACGTCCCCGACCCGGGCGGGCACGTGCCGGACGGCCGGTGCCTTGCCCAGGATCTCGCCGATCATCGTGATCAGCCGGTTGACCGGCACCCGGGTGCCGAAGGCCAGGTTGACCGGGGTGTCGCCGGTGACCCGGCGCAGGGCCGCGTCGGCCAGCAGCCGGACGACCGTGCCGACGTAGGTGAAGTCCCTGGTCTGCTCCCCGTCGCCGTGCACGGTGACCGGCTCGCCGCGCAGCGCCGCGTCCACGAAGGCGGGGATCACGGCGGCGTACGCGTGCCCGGCGGCCTGGAGCGGGCCGTACACGTTGAAGAAGCGCAGCGGCAGCACCGGGAGCCCGAAGGACTTGCCGTAGGCCAGCGCGTACGCCTCGGCCGCCAGTTTGCTCGCGCCGTACGGGCTGAGCGGGCGGGTGGCCAGGTCCTCGTGCTTGGGCGAGACCTCGGTGTCGCCGTAGACGGAGGACGAGGAGGCGAGGATCAAGTGGGCCCCGCTCTTCCGGCAGGCCTCCAGCACGTTCACCGTGCCGGTCGCGTTCACGTCGTGGCTGGCCACCGGGTCGGCCAGCGATCTGGGCACGGAGGGCCTGGCGGCCAGGTGCACCACCGTGTCGGCGGCGGCGGCCAACCCGTCCAGCAGGGGCCGGTCCAGGATCGAGCCCTCGACGAGTTCGGCCGAGGCGCCCTCCAGGTTGGCGGCGCTCCCCGTGCTCAGATCGTCCAGCGCGACCACTCCGCGTACCCCGGGAAATCCCGTCAGAAAAGCGCAGAGATTCGCCCCGATGAATCCCGCGCCACCGGTGATCAGCAATCGCATATCCCACCCCAATGGCATGTGATCGATATTCGAGATCACTTTAGGACCGGGGTCGCGGAAATGCGTGTACCGAGATTTCCGTGTCGCCTGGCGGTTTAAATTGCCATTCACCGTCCGCCGGAAATATCCGCCAGAACCGGGTTGTGCTGATAAAGGTCCTCATACAGCGCGCGCACGTCGTCCACGAAACGCGGGATGCCGAACAGCTGCTCGGCCCGCGCGGCGGCGGCCCGGCCCATCCGCCCGGCCAGCGCCGGGTCGGTCAGCAGCAGGATCGCCGCGGCCGCCAGCTCACGGCTGTCGCAGCGGGCCAGCAGGCCGGTGTAGCCGTCCGCGACCACCTCGGGCACGCTGCCGACCCGGGTCGCCACGCAGGGCAGGCCGGACAGCCCGGCCTCGATCAGCGACAGCGGGGTGCCCTCGTTGTCGGAGGTGAGCAGCACCAGGTCGGCGGCGGCGTGCACGGTCTCCAGGTCCGGCCGCCAGCCGAGCAGATGCAGGCCCGGCTCGTCGCGCAGGGTCTCGGCCAGGTCGCCGTCGCCGCACACGGCGAAACGCGTGTCCGGCACCGCGCCGCGGATCAGCCGGGCCGCCGCCAGGAAGCGGTCGGGGCGTTTCACCTGGGTGATCCGGCCGATGTAGGCGACCACGGGCACCTCCTGCGGGAGGCCGAGCTTGGCGCGGGCCGCCTCCCTGGCCGGCAGCGGCGGCACCCGCGTGCCCGGGGGCAGCACCACGTATTTCTCCGGCCGGCCGATGCCGGCCGCCAGCAGGTCGTCCCGGACCTGCTCGCCGACCGCCACCAGGCGGTGGCTCAGCCGGGCCAGGCCGCGCTCGGTCGCGATCATCGCCGCCCGTTTGGCCCCGGTGAAGTAGCCGTGCAGCAGATGCCCGTGGAAGGTGTGCACCCGGGCCGGCACCCGGGCGATCGTGGCGGCCACCCGGCCGAGCGCGCCGGCCTTGGCGGTGTGGGTGTGCACGATGTGCGGCCGGAACTCGCGCATCTCCCTGACCAGCCGGGCCAGCGCGCGGACGTCGTCGCGCGGGCCGATCGAGCGGCCGAGGCCCGGCACCCGGATCGCGGTCGCGCCCTGCCCGCGCAGGTCGAGGTAGTCGCCCTCGCCCGCGGCCAGCGCGCCGGTGTAGATGCGCTGGTCGAACCGGTCCCGGTCGAGGTGCTCGAGGAGCGTGACCGCCTGGAGCGCGGGCCCGCCCACGTTCATCCGCGCGATCACCCTCATGACCCTGATTCGCTCACCCATGCACGGCCCCCGTGTGTTCTCTGGTGGTGTCGTTCTCTTCGGCAGCCGGTTGCGGCTCGGCCGGAAGTTTGGTCCACGCGAGTGCCGACAGCAGGGTCGTGACCATGACGATTGGCATGCGCTGGCGAAGGATTAGGCCCACGTTTGCCATCGTCGTCGCGTACGCGAGGGTCGCCGGAAGCAGGAAGAGTGCCAGGATGAGCAGCAATCGCGGGTCCCGCCGCCACAGCCGCCGGGCCCCGATGGCGGCCATGACGAGCAGCACGTACCAGATCAGGGTCTCGATCTTGCCCAGCTGGAAGACGAGGCTGCCGTCCGCCCACGGGAACGGCGAGAAGACGGTGTAGAGCACCTTCGGGCCGAGGGCCGCCCAGGGATCGCCGCCGTCGGCGAAGACCACCCCGGACCCGCCGGCCGCGTTGGCGCCGCGCACCATCGCGGACTGCCCGCGGTCGAGTTGCTCCCGCATCACGTCCAGCGGCAGGTCCTGCAGCATGAGCAGCGCGGCCACCGCCGCCACCGCGCCGACGCCCATGACCCACTTCGAGCGCAGCAGCCCGACCGCCAGCGGCAGCGCGCACATGAACACCATGTACGGCCGCACATGCCAGAGCGCCCACAGCAGCGGCGCCAGCAGCAGCAGCTTGCGTACGTCGAAGCGGCGCAGATACGAGAGGATCAGATACAGACAGGACACCACGAGAAACGCGTTGATCCCGTCCTTGAACGTGTCAGACGTATGGAACAGGAACGACGGCATGTACGCGGTGAGCACCAGCAGCCGGAACGCCGCCCGCTCGTCCGCCCCCACCAGCCGCGCCGCCCGGTAGAGCACCACGCACAGCGCGCACGCCACCAGCCCGACCACGGCCGTGCAGGCCAGCGGCGCCGGGCCGCCGCAGACCATCATGACCAGGGCGAACAGGTTGCACGGCACGGCCACCGCGTGGAGCCTGCTCATCTCGGCCGCGGTGATGAAATGGAAGTCCGACAGCGACCAGTACTGGGCGATCTCGCCGGCCCAGGCCTCGTAGGTGAGGTTGTCGCCGCCGTACCCGAGCAGGTCGGTTCTGATCACCAGGACGTGCACGAGCAGCCGTACGGCCAGCGCCACCAGCAGGACCGGCAGCGCCCGCGCCGCCACCCGGCCCGGGAGGGCGGCCCTGACCAGCCAGGCGACCGCCACCGCCGCAATCAAGACGACCAGGAACTCCACGCGACCTCCTTGCACCGATGATCACGCTGAGTACTATCACGGTCATGCTCCGTAACACTTCGCGCCGTCCCGGGATGGTGGTGCAGCTCATCGGCCACCTCGGCCTGGGCGGGGCGGAACACCAGGTCGTCTTACTGGCCAGAGAGCTGAAGGCCAGGGGGGTGCGCACCGAGGTCCTGGTGATGTTCGGCGGCGGGCCCCGCGAGGCGCACCTGCGCTCGGCCGGCATCCCGGTGGTGGACCTGGGTTTCCGCACGTTCCTGCGGGACGGGTGGCGCGCGGTGCCGGCCCTGGTGCGGGGCAGCGCCCGGATGGTGCGGTACCTGCGGCGGACCCGCCCGGACGTGCTGCACGCGCATCTGTTCCAGTGCTACGTGGCCGCCGCCGCGCTGGCCCGGCCGGCCGGGGTGCGGGTGCTGGTGGCCGGCCGCCACACCGCGCCGGACCAGCACCGGCTGTCCGCGGCGATGCGCCTGCTGGACCGGCGGGCGAGCCGGCGGGCCGACTATCTGATCGCGGTCAGCCAGGAGCTGGCCCGGCAGGTCAGGACGGTGACGAGGACGCCCGCCGCCAAGATCGGAGTGGCCTACAACGGGCTGACGGCCGGAGCCTTCGCCCGGCACCAGCCCGCCGCCCTGGCCACCGAGCGGCCGGTGATCCTGGCGATCGGGAACCTGCACCGCTGGAAGGGCCACAGCGTGCTGGTCGGCGCGGCCGCCCTGCTGCGGCAGCGCGGCCTGGACTGCACGCTGGTGGTGCTCGGCGAGGGCCCGGAGCGGGAGTCGCTGACCCGGCAGGCGCGGGCGTTCGGCCTGGACCTGCGACTGCCCGGCTCCCGGCCCGACGTGGGCCGCTGGCTGGCCAGGGCCGACGTGGTCGCCCATCCGTCGCTGTCGGAGCCGCTCGGGATCGCCGTCATGGAGGCCATGGCGGCCGGGGTGCCGGTGGCGGCCAGCGCGGTCGGCGGCATCCCGGAACTCCTGACGGGACGCGGCCTGCTGGTGCCGCCCGGCGACGCGGAGGCGCTGGCCGCGGCCCTGGAACGCCTGCTGCGCGACCCCGCGCGGGCCGGTGAACTGGCCGCCGCCGCGCGGGCCTGGAGCGTGGAGCACCTGCACGCCGGGGTGACCGTGGACCGGCATTTGAGCATCTATGGACAACTGCTGTCCGGCAGATAGAAAACACGATCATTGCGGTGCGCGGCCGGTCCACTACCCTGCGCGATATGCCGATCTTGACCAGGGCTCCGGCCCGTGTCCGCCGGGTCTGCCTCCTCATCGACCAGCTCGGGCGCGGCGGAACCGAGAAACAGCTGGTCCTGCTCGCCGGCGGCCTGAGTGAGCAGGGCGTCGACGTCACCGTGCTGGTCCTGTTCGAAGGCGGGCCGCGCGGGCGGGAGCTCCGCGACGCGGGCGTCCGGGTGCTCCGGCTCGGCCTGCGGCGGGTGGGCCGCGCGGCGGGGGCGCCGTGGGCGGCGGCGGGGAACGCGTGGGCGCTCGGGCGGCTGGTGGCGATGCTCCGCCGGGAGACCCCTGACGTGCTGCACACCTTTCTGACCAGGGGTTATCTGCTGGGGGTGCCCGCCGGGCGGCTGGCCGGGGTGCCGGTCGTGGTGTCCGGCCGCCGGAGTGCGGCCGTCCCCGCCGGGTTGCTGCGGAAGGCCGCCGTACGGGGGGTCAACCGGATGACGGACCTGGTCATCGCCAACGCGTACGCGGTGGCCAACCGGACGGCGCAGGCCGAGTCGCTGTCCTTGGGCAAGCTGGCCGTGGTCTACAACGGGCTGCCGGCCGCCGCCTTCGAACGGGTACGGCCGCTCCCGCTGGACGCCCCCGGGCCGGTGCTGGCGTGTGTGGCCAACCTGCGGCCGGAGAAGGGGCAGCGGGATCTGCTGGCGGCGGTGAGCCGTACGGGCGGGACGGTCGTGCTGGCCGGAGAGGGGCCCGAGCGGGAGGCGCTGGCGCGCGAGGCCGACCGGCTGGGGGTGGACTGCCGGTTCCTCGGCGCGATCGACGACGTGCGGCCGCTGCTGTACCGGGCCGACGCCGTCGTGCTGCCGTCGCTGGTGGAGGGGCTGAGCAACGCGGTCATGGAGGCGATGGCGGCCGGGCGGCCGGTGATCGCCACCGCGGTCGGCGGCACGCCCGAGCTGCTCGGCGGCTCGCCCCGGCGCGGCCTGCTGGTGCCGCCGAAGACCCCGGGCGCGCTGGCCCGGGTGATCTCCGAGGTGCTCGGCGGAGCACATCCCGGGCTCGGTGCGAACGCGCGCGCCTGGGCCCTGTCCTCGCTCGGCACCGATCAGCTGGTGGCCGAGCACATTCGCCTGTACGGAGAGCAACTGGAGCGGCTATGTGCGGAATAGCGGGACACATCTCCCCCACCGGGGCGGACCACGCGCTGGTCCGGCGCATGTGTGACGCGCTCACCCATCGCGGGCCCGACGGGGACGGCTACCACCGGGGCGAGATCGCCGGCCTCGGCATGCGCCGCCTGGCGATCATGGACGTGGCCGGCGGCGGCCAGCCGGTCCGCAACGAGCGCGGCGACGTCACGGCGGTGTTCAACGGCGAGCTCTACAACTTCCCGGAGCTGCGGGCCGAACTGCTGGCCAAGGGCCACCGGCTGGCCAGCTCCTCGGACTCGGAGCTCATCCCCCACCTGTACGAGGAGCACGGCGACGACCTGGTGCACCGGCTGCGCGGCATGTTCGCCTTCGCGCTCTGGGACGACGCCCGGCAGCGGCTGCTGCTGGCCAGGGACCGGGTCGGCAAGAAGCCGCTCTACTACCGCGACCACGAGGCGGCCCTGACCTTCGCCTCCGAACTGAAGGCCATGGACGTGCCGCGGACGGTGGACCTGACCGCGCTGCACCACTATCTGACATACAGGTATGTGCCCGCGCCGTACTCGATCCTGGCCGGGGTGCGGAAGCTGCCGCCCGGGCACCTGCTGGTCTGGCGGGCGGGCCGGACGGAGGTGCGCGGCTACTGGCGGCTGGACGCCTCGCCCCGGCCGGTGGGCGACGAGGCGAGCGAGGCGGAGCGGCTGCGGGAGCTGCTCCTGGACGCGACCCGGCGGCGGCTGGCCGGGGAACGCCCGGTGGGCGCGTTCCTGTCCGGCGGGCTGGACTCGGCCGCGGTGGTCGCCGCCATGTGCCGGGTCGGCGACGCGCCGGTGCGCACGTTCACCATCGGCTTCACCGACCCCCGCTTCGACGAGCGCGGCGCCGCCCGCGCGGTCGCCGCCCGGTACGGCACCGACCACCGCGACTACGTCATCACCCCGTCGGCCACCGAGTCCATCGCCGAGGTGGCCCGCCGCTTCGACGAGCCGTTCGCGGACGCCTCGGCCATCCCCAGCCTGTACGTGGCCCAGATGAGCAGCGAGCACGTGACCGTGGTGCTCAACGGCGACGGCGGCGACGAGTGCTTCGCCGGCTACCGGCGCCACCTGCTGATGAAGCGGCTGGACCGGATGCGGGCCCCCGGCGGTCTCGGCCGCTGCCTGGCCGCCGCCGGCGCCGCGCTGATCTCCCGCGGCTCCCCCGGCACGCTGCCGCGCCGGGCCGGGTGGGCGCTGCGCACGCTCGGCGAGCCGCCCGCCCGCCGGTACGCGGGCCTGATGACCTGCTTCGGCCACGAGGCCAAGCTCGCGCTCTACACGCCCGAGGTGGCCGCCGCGCTGGCGGGGCTGGACAGCGCCCGCCTGCTGGACGAGGCGTTCGCGGCCTCCCGCGCGCAGACCACGCTGGGCCGGGCCGTGGACGCCGACATCTCCACCTACCTTCCCGGGGACCTCCTGGTGAAGGCGGACATCAGCACCATGGCCCACTCCGTGGAGGCGCGCTCGCCCTTCCTCGACCACCATCTGATGGAGTGGGCGGCCGGGCTGCCGGACCGGTTCCGGGTCGGGCACGGCAGGACCAAGCACCTGCTGCGCACCGCCGTCGCGCCCTGGCTGCCGGCCGAGACGCTGGCCATGCCCAAGAAGGGCTTCGCGGTGCCGCTGGCCTCGTGGCTGCGTACCTCGCTGCGCGAGGTGGCGCACGACACGCTGACCGACCAGACCGCCCGCTCCCGGGGGATCTTCCGGCCGGACCTGGTGTCCCGGCTGCTCGCCGAGCACATGGCGGGCCGCGACCACGCCACCCACCTGTGGACGCTGCTCCAGCTGGAGCTCTGGCACCGTTCCGCCGACCGGCCCGCCGTACCCGTATGAGCGGCGCCCGTACGAGCAGTGCCCGCTGGAGCAGCAGGCGCCGGGCGCTGGACACCGCCGCCTGCCAGCTCCTGCGGCTGGGCCTGGCGGCGGTGACAGGGGTGCTGCTCGCCCGCGCGCTGCAACCGGAGAGCCGCGGCATGTACGCGGTGGTCGCCACCACGGCCGGCATCACCATCGAGATCGGCCACCTGTCCCTGCAGCAGTCCCAGATCGCCTTCTGGCCCGACGTCGCCAAACGGCGCGCGCTGCTGGCCAACGGCCTCTTCCTGGGACTGCTGCTGGGGTTGGTCTGCGCCGCCGTCGCCTTCGCCGCCAACCTGATGCTGCCGCTCGCCTCGCCCGAGCTGCTCGCGCTGGCGCTGCTCGCGGTGCCGTTCGGGGTGGCCGGGGTCAACCTCAACGGGATCATGCTGCTGCGCGCGCGGCAGCGCCTGGTCAACCGTGCCTGGGTGCTGACCGGGCTGACCCAATGCGTGCCGCTGCTCATTCTGATCGCCCTGGGCAAGGCGTCGGTGACGGCCGTGATCGTCTGCTGGGCGCTGTCCACGGCCGCGCCGTTCCTGCTGTTCGCCGCCGCGATCAAGCTGCGCTCGCTGCGCGGCCGGATGTGCCTGGCCCGCCGCCAGCTCGCCCTGGCCGGGCGCTACCACATCGGCCGTACGGCCTTCTATCTGCTGCTCACCGTGGACGTGCTGCTGCTCAGCGCCCTGGCCTCCCCGCGCGAGGCGGGCCTGTACACGGTCGCGGTGGCCGTGCTCTCGCTGGCCGCCGCCCCGGCGGAGGCCGTACGCCAGCTGAGCCTGGCGCGGCAGGCCGACGCGGACGGCGACGGCGCCCGCCTGGCCACCACCCGCGCCCTGCGCCTCAACCTGTTCGCCGTCACCGCCGTCGTCGCCGTCCTGGCCGCCGCCGCCCCGATCCTCATCCCCCTCGTGTACGGCCCCGCCTACGCGCCCAGCGTCGCCCCCCTGCTCGCGCTCGCCCCGGGCGCGATCATGCTCGCCCTGCTCAAACCGGTCGAACAGTTCCTGGTACGGCTCTCCCGCCCGATGACCATGACCGCCGTCGCGATCATCGGCCTGGGCGTGAACCTGGTGCTCAACGGGGTGCTGATCCCGCACTGGGGAGCGGTCGGCGCGGCGCTGTCCTCGACGGCCGCGTACACGCTGATCGCCGTGATCGAACTGACCTGGTTCGTCCGGGCGTCCCGGACCGCGCCGCGGGAGCTGGTGCCCCGGCGCGCCGACCTCGTACCCGCCCGGTCCGGCTAAACCATTCGGTGCCGCCGATGAAAATGACGGCAAAAGGCGCCGCATGATCGCGCGTGGCGCCGGGGGCGTTCATTCCGCCATCTCTACCGTCTCACTGGCACAGATATGACACGTCGAGCGAGTGTTCGGCAGAGGAGTCACCTTGGCTGCTATTGGCATGAACTATCTGGTAACCGGCGGCAGTGGTTTCATCGGGTCGCATTTGACCGATGCCCTGCTGGAGCGGGGTGATTCGGTGACGGTGCTCGACAACCTGTCCACCGGTCGCGCCGAGAACCTGCGCCATTCGGCCGCGCATCCGGCGCTCCGGGTGATCAACGGCTCCGTCCTGGACGAACTTGTCGTGGACGAGCTGGTGCACCAGTGCGATGTGGTGGTGCACCTCGCCGCCGCCGTCGGGGTGCAGCTGATCGTGGACCAGCCGCTGCGGTCGCTCACCACCAACATCCGCGGCTCCGAGATCGTCATCGGGGCCGCGCACCGGTACCGCCGGAAGATCCTGGTGGCCAGCACCAGCGAGATCTACGGCAAGAACGCGGGCGGGCCGCTGGCCGAGGACGCCGACCGGATCCTGGGCAGCACCTCCGTCTCCCGCTGGTCGTACAGCACCGCGAAGGCCGTGGACGAGATCATGGCCAACGCGTACTACCGGGAACGCGGCCTGCCGACCGTGGTGACCCGCCTGTTCAACACCGTCGGGCCCCGGCAGAGCCCCGCCTACGGCATGGTCGTCCCGCGCCTGGTCCGCCAGGCCCTCACCGGCCGCCCCCTCACCGTGTACGGCGACGGCACGCAGTCCCGGTGCTTCGTGCACGTGCTCGACGTGGTCGACGCGCTGCTGCGCCTGCTGGACGAGCCGCTGGCGGTCGGGCAGACCTTCAACGTCGGCTCCTCCGACGAGGTCACCATCCTGGAGCTGGCCAAGACGGTCATCGAGCTGACCCGGAGCACCTCCGGGGTGGAGATGATCCCCTACCACGAGGCGTACCAGAAGGGCTTCGAGGACATGACCCGGCGGGTGCCGGACAGCTCGCGGCTGCGGGCGCTGACCGGCTGGCGGCCGCAGCGCAACCTGGACGACATCCTGCTCGACACCATCACGGAGACCATGCGGGAGATGTCCCGCGGGCGGCAGGCGCAAGAGACGGGGACCGACCACCGGTGAGCCTCGCTGCGATTCTGGGGACGGTGGTGACGGCGGCGGTCATCGGAGCAGCCGCCACCGTTCCGGTCCGGCGTTTCGCGCTGTGGACGCGACTGACCGACCAGCCCGGCGGCCGCAAGGCGCACCGCCGCACCACCCCTTTCCTGGGCGGACTGGCCATCCTGGTCGCCACCCTGCCGCCGGTCGCCTTCCAGGCCGGCGACCCCGCGGTACGCGCCGTCATCCTGGGCGCGGCGGTGCTCGCCCTGGTCGGGCTCGTCGACGACCTCCGCCCGCTCGGCCCGCTGCCCCGGCTGCTGGTGGAGACGCTCGCCGCCCTCGCCGTGGTGTTCAACGGGGTGCAGGCCCCGGTCACCGGCACCTGGCTGGACATCCCGCTGACCACGGTCTGGATCGTGGTCGTCACCAACTCCTACAACCTGCTCGACAACATGGACGGCGCGCTCAGCGCGATCGCCGTCGTCACCGGCGGCATGCTGGCCGTCGTCGCGTACCTCGCGGGCGCGCCCGCGGCCGCCGTCATCCCGCTGGCGCTGGCCGGCGCCTGCGGCGGATTCCTGGTGCACAACTGGACCCCGGCGCGGATCTTCATGGGCGACTGCGGGTCCCTGTTCATCGGCTTCGCCCTCGCGTGCTCCGCCGTGCTCGTCTTCGACACGCCGGGACAGGCGCCGGCGGGGCTGCTGCTGGTCACCTTCGTGGCCACCGTGGACACCTGCGTGGTGCTGATCTCCCGGCGCCGGGCGGGGCGCTCGCCGCTGTCCGGCGGCACCGACCACGTCTCCCACCGGCTGCGGCTGCTCGGCCTGACCGTCTCCGAGACGGTCCTCGCGCTCGCCGCGGTCACCGCACTGACCTGCGGCCTGGCCTGCGCGGTGGCCGCGCAGGCGCTGGCCCCCCTCATCGCCTTCGCCCTGGCCCTCGGCTCGGGCGTGACCATCGTCGTCCTGATGCAGCGTGTGGACGCCTATCCGGCCACCCGCCCCGCATTGCAACCCTCAAGGCGGTAACCCTTTGGAACTTCTCTCCTACCTGCGGCTGGCCCGCAGGAGCTGGTGGCTGATGGCCCTCGCGGCGGGCACGGGCGCCGGGGGCGCGATGCTCGTGACCCAGCAGATGCCCGAGCGGTACGCCGCCACGGTGTCGATGCTCGTGTCCGCCGAGGACGACGAATCCACCACGGCCGGGGCGTACCAGGCCAACCTGCTGTCGCAGCAGCGGGTCAAGTCGTACGCGAACCTGATCGGCAGCCGCCGGGTCGTCGCGGCCGTCGCGGAGCCGGAGGGGATCGCGGCCGACGTGCTGGCCAGGCACGTGAAGGCGGAGGCCGTACCCGACACGGTCCTGCTCAAGGCCACGGTGACGGACGGCGACCCGATCAGGGCCGCGCGCATGGCCAACGCGGTCGGGCAGGAGCTGACCGAGCTGATCGACGAGATCGAGCGCCCGGAGAAGGACGGCAAGTCCAGCATCAAGGTGACGATCGTCGACAAGGCGGTCACGCCGGACCGGCCGGTCAGCCCGCGCCCCCTGGTCAACCTGTCCATCGGCGTGCTGCTCAGCCTGCTCGCCTCCGGCTCGATGATCGTCCTGTACGACCGGCTCGACACCACCGTGAAGACCCCGGAAGATCTGCAGGACGCCACCCGGGGCCCGGTGCTCGGCGTGGTCGGCTTCGAGAAGGACGCCAAGCAGTACCCGCTGATCGTGCGGGAGAACGGCAACTCCACCCGGGCCGAGGCGTTCCGGGCGGTCCGCACCAACCTGCAGTTCGTCGGGATCGACGAGAAACCGCGCTCGCTGGTGGTCACCAGCTGCCTGCCGAGCGAGGGCAAGTCCTCCACCTCGGTCAACCTGGCCATCGCGCTGGCCCAGGCCGGGTGGCGGGTGCTGCTGGTGGACGCGGACCTGCGCCGCCCGAGCGTGCCCGACTACCTGGGCATCGAGGGCGCGATCGGGCTCACCAACGTGCTGATCGGCACCGCGACGGTGAGCGACGCCCTGCAGACCTGGGGCGAGGACCCGATCGACGTGCTGACCAGTGGCCCCATCCCGCCCAACCCGAGCGAACTGCTCAGCTCCTACCAGATGCGGCAGCTGCTCGCCGAGGTCCGCAAGTCCTACGACATGGTGATCGTCGACGCGCCGCCGCTGCTGCCCGTCACCGACGCCGCCACCCTGGCCGCCGTCGTGGACGGGGTGCTGCTGGTGGCCCGCAGCGCCAAGACCCAGCACGACCACCTGGTACGCGCCAGGACCCAGCTCGACTCGGTGAACGGCCACCTGATCGGGTCGATCCTCAACTTCACGCCCGTGAAGTCGGCCGGCGTCTACGGCTACGACTACAACTACGAACCGGTCCAGACGCCGGCGGGGGTCTAGCTCCGGTCCCCGCCGCTCTCCGTGCCGCCGGCCAGCAGGCGCAGCGGCACGGAGAGCTCGGCCGCGATCCGCCGGCCCACCGCGCGGTAGACCCTGCCCGACCGCCCGATCGGATCGATCACGTCGGGGTCCGCCACCCGCACCACCCCCCGCCGCGCCGTCGCCTCGGCCAGCAGCGCCCGGCCGCGCTCCCCGACCTCCAGGAACCGTGTCACCAGCGCCTCCGGGACCGCCCGGACCAGCGCGCCGAACTCCCCGATGGTGAACACCCGGCCCATCGACGCGGGCACCCGCGTCACCACCTCGGCCCGGTGCCGCCGCGTCGCGGTCAGCACCAGATCGGCCTCCTCCACCATCTCCGCCCCGAGCGGGCGGGACACGAACTCCCCCGCCTCGGTGCCCAGCAGGCGCAGCACCTCCCGCGCGCCGGCGCTGATCGGCACCCCCGCCACCGTACGGGTGCCCGCGCTGCCCACCTCGACTCCCGGGACCGCCGCGAGGGCGGTGCGCGTCAGGCATTCCGCGATAGGCGAGCGGCAGATATTGCCCGTGCAGACGTACAGCACCCGAAACCCCATCCGAGAAGGTTATGGCTCGGCCCGGCCGCCGCCCGGTTCCCGACTCCGGGGTTTTACCTGCTCGTTTACGTGGGGGCTGGGGCCGTACGATTCCGGTGTGGGCTATTCGGTGTTTCTCCAGCGCTTTCGTGGCGGGGATGCGGCGCGGGTCGACGGCGCCAGGCTCTGGGAGTTATTACAGCCGTGCGTTTATGAGAAGAATGAGGATTCTGTTCGTATTCGCACGCCGGATGGCGGAGAAGCCGACATCCACGGGCGTACGGAGGGGCTCATGGTCACCCGCTTCTCCGCCGGAGAGGTCACCGACCTGCTGGTCCGCCTGGCCCACGAACTCGACTTGGTGATCATGCCGCAGGATCTCCCCGCCTTACTGGTCCGCGAGAGCCAGCGCAGGCACCTCCCCGAAGACCTCGCCGGCGACGCCCTCGTCATCGAGACGGGCGCCGACCTCACCGAAGCGCTCCCCCTCGCATGAACGACCTGACCGTCCGGCGCGCCACCCCGCTGGACGCGGACGCCCTGACCGCCCTCGACCCGGTCGCCGGACACGACGGCGGCGAGCGGCGAGCGAGCATCGGACGCTGGTGCCGCCGGGGATCGGCCCTCCTCGCGGAGACCGGAGCCGGACCGGCCGGCTACTGCGTCCTGGAGTACACCTTCTTCGAGCAGGGCTTCGTGACCATGCTCATGGTGGCCGAACCGGCCCGGGGCCGCGGCGTCGGCGCACGACTGCTGCGCGCGGCGGCGGACTCCTGCCGGACCCCGAAGCTGTTCACCTCGGCGAACCTCTCCAACCACCCCATGCAGCGGCTGCTCCAGCGGACCGGCTGGCAACCGGCGGGCCTGGTGCACGGCCTCGACGACGGCGACCCCGAGGTCTTCTACCTGCTGCCCCGCTGAACGCTCACGGCCGCCGCATGATCCACGTGGGCACGGGCTCCGCCAGGGTGCCCACGACCTCCCACCCGGCCCTGCGGTACACCTCCACGTTGCCGGGACTGCCGGTCTCCAGAACCGCCGGAAGTCCCTCCGCGGCGGCGCGGAGCAGTCCCTCCCGCATGACGGCATGCCCCCAGCGGCGGCCCGCGCTGTCCGGATGGGTGCCCAGAACCCCGAGGTACCAGAAGGGGACGGCAGGCAACGCGGCGTGCACGGCCTGGTCGTACGCGCGGACTCGTTCCAGCACGTCACCCGGGAGATGCGCGGCCAGATACCCGTCCGCCAGCCCATCCCCGTCCCCGGGAGGCTCCCACATCGCGACGGAGGCGCCGCCCTGAACCGTCCAGATCGTCTTCTTGTGTACGCGCTTGTCGAAGAGGTTCCCGAAGAAGACGGCGGCATACCGCGGAAAGCTCACCGGGTCGGGAAACAGGTGCCGCAGGGTGGGGTCCCCGGTGAACGCGGCCACCAGCGTACGGACGACCCGGGCCCGGTCCGCCGGGGAGGCGACGGTGATCTCAGGCGTTGTCACAGCATCTGACCGTATCGGACGGCAGTGTGAACGGAGAAAAGGGTGCCCCGCGACGGATCGCGGGGCACCCCAGGGTTGAGGACCGGAGTCCTCCTT
>NZ_BOOA01000014.1 GCF_016862995.1 Acrocarpospora phusangensis | reverse complement strand
CCCCGGGGATGATCTCCCCGGCCCGGACGACCACGAGGTCGCCCTGCCGGAGCTCGGACGCGCCGACCGTGTCCCAGTCGGGACCGTTCTGCCCCCTGAGCCGGCGGGCCGTGGTGTCGCGCTTGGCCGCGCGCAGCGTCGCCGCCTGGGCCTTGCCGCGCCCCTCGGCGACCGCCTCGGCCAGGTTGGCGAACAGCACGGTGAGCCAGAGCCACCCGGCGATGGCCCACGCGAAGAAGGACGGGTCGAGGACCGCGAGCACGGTGGTGAACACCGCGCCGATCTCGACGATGAGCATGACCGGGTTGCGCCACAGCGTGGCCGGATTCAGCTTGCGGAAGGCGTCCGGCAGGGAGGTGAGAAGCTGCCTGGGGTCCAGCAGCCCGCCGCCCACTTTCGCCCGGGTACGGCTCGGGGTTTCGAGCGCTTGGGAAGACATGTCTAGCTGATTCCTTCTGCGAGCGGGCCGAGCGCGAGGGCCGGGAGGAACGTCAGGGCCACCAGGACCACGGTCACGCCGACCACCAGGCCGACGAACTGGGGACGGTGGGTGGGCAGCGTGCCCGCCGACACCGGTACGGGCGCCTGCGCGGCCAGCGACCCGGCCAGCGCCAGCACGAAGATGATCGGCAGGAACCGGCCGAGCACCATGCACAGGCCGAGCGCGACGTCGTACCAGGGGGTGTTGACGGTGACGCCGCCGAACGCCGAGCCGTTGTTGTTGCTGGCGCTGGTGAAGGCGTAGAGGATCTCGGAGAACCCGTGCGGGCCGCTGTTGAGCATGGCGGCGCGCCCCTCCGCGTTGCCCATCGCGACGGCCGTGCCGGTCAGCACCAGGACGGGGGTGACCAGGAAGTACAGCGACGCCAGCTTCATCTCGCGGGCGCCGATCTTCTTGCCCAGGTACTCGGGCGTACGGCCGACCATGAGTCCGGCCACGAAGACCGTGATCACGGCGAGGACGAGCATGCCGTACAGACCGGCCCCGACGCCGCCGGGCGCGACCTCGCCCAGCATCATGTTGAACAGCGTCATCATGCCGCCGAGCGGGGTGAACGAGTCGTGGAAGGAGTTGACCGCGCCGGTGCTGGTCAGCGTGGTGGCGGCGGCGAACGTGGCGGAGTTGGAGACGCCGAACCTGACGTCCTTGCCCTCCAGGGCGGCGCCGACGGCCTGCGGCACGGTGGCGTGGCCGCCGATCTCGAACACGTTGGTCAGCACGATGCTGGCCACGGCCAGGGTGGCCATGACGGCCAGGATGGCGTAGCCCTGCCTGACCTGGCCGACCATCCGGCCGAAGGTGCGCGGCAGCGCGAACGGGATGAGCAGGATGAGGAAGATCTCGAACCAGTTGGTCCAGGTGGTCGGGTTCTCGAACGGATGGGCCGAGTTGACGTTGTAGAAGCCGCCCCCGTTGGTGCCGAGTTCCTTGATGACCTCCTGGCTGGCCACCGGGCCGCCGGTGATGTGCTGCGTCCCGCCGGTGAGGGTGGTCAGCTCGTGCGCGGAGGCCAGGTTCTGGATGACGCCGCCGGCGACCAGGACGATCGCGCCGGCGAAGGCGATGGGCAGCAGGATCCGCAGCGAGCCCCGGACCAGGTCCACCCAGAAGTTGCCGACGGTCTCGGCGCGGTTGCGCGCGAACCCGCGCACCAGGGCGATGGCGACGGCCATGCCGACGGCGGCGGACACGAAGTTCTGGACCGCCAGGGCGGCCATCTGCACCAGGTGGCCCATGGTGGACTCACCCGAGTACGCCTGCCAGTTCGTGTTGGTCACGAAGCTGATGGCGGTGTTCCACGCGATGTGGTCGGGTACGGCGGCCATTCCGGCGTTCAGGATGAGATGCTCCTGGACGCGCTGCAGGCCGTACACGACCAGGATGGAGATCACGGAGAAGGCCAGCAGGCTGCGCGCGTAGACGCTCCAGCGCTGCTCGGCTCCGGACCGCACGCCCAGGGCGCGGTAGACGACGCGCTCGGCGGCGGTGTCCCGGGCGCCGGTGTAGACCCGGTACATGTAGTCGCCCAGCGGTCTGTGCACCAGGATCATCGCGACCGCGAGCGACACGACGAAGACGATCCCGGCGGTGGTCATGCTCATCAGAAGCGCTCCGGGAACAACATCGCGGCAACCATGAAGACCACCAGGCCGACGGCCACCACGAGCCCGGCCGCGTTGATGGCGCTCACCGGCGCTCCACCGCCTTGACGACAAGCCCGAAGATCGCGAATATCGCGATCGTCAGGGCGACGAAGATGACGTCAGCCATCCCCACTCCTCGGACAGATTTCCTCGCGACCGCCCGGTCGGGCGAGCCGCAGAGGTAGCAAATCGCCTAATCCGCCGATTTCTTTCGCCCTTGACGCCTTCCATACGCGGTCAGCGCGAGAACTGACGCGATTCATACGGGTGCCGCGGGAACCGCCTAGCCGACGTCCTCGGGCAGGGGCCTGGCCGGCTCGCCCACGGGCGCGGCGCTCGGCAGGTAGAGGACGAACCGGGCGCCGGCGGCGCTGTCCTCGATGTGCAGGGTGCCGCCCAGCGACTCCGCGATCTGGCGGGCGATCGGCAGGCCCAGGCCCGCGCCACCGGCCGTCCTGGTCCGGGCCGCGTCCAGCCGGGTGAAGCGCTCGAAGACCATCTCACGCTTGTGCCGCGGGATGCCGGGGCCGTCGTCGAGCACCTCCAGCACCGCGATGCCGTCGGCGAAGCGCGGATCGTCGGCGAGTGCGTGCGGCTCGCGCCGTACGGTGACCTTGATCGTGCTGGCGGCGTGCCGTTCCGCGTTGTCGGCGAGGCAGGTGAACAGGCGGGTGAGCTGGGAGCGGTCGGCGTTCACGGCGACGCCGGGTTCGAGTTCGTACTCGACCTGCTGGACCGGCCGGCGGGCGCGGAGCACGCCGGTGACCAGCTCGGACAGGCAGACGGGCTCGTTCAAGGCCGCCATGCCGGAGTCCAGGCGCGCGATGGTCGTGAGGTCCTGCGTGATGGCCTGGAGGCGCTCCAGGCCGCCCATCAGGGTGGCGCCCAGTTTGGTCACGCTGGTCTCCTGGGGGGCGACGAGGGCGTCCTCGATCTCGGCGCGCAGGGCGGTGATGGGCGTGCGCAGGTCGTGGGAGACGTCGGCGACCATCTGGCGCTGCCGGCTCAGCGCGGTGTGCAGCTGGCCGAGCGTGTGGTTGACGCTCTGGGCCAGGTGCTGGATCTCGTCGTCGGTGGACGGCACCAGCACCCGGCCGTCGGGGGAGGCGGCGTTGATCGCGTCCAGTTCCTCCTGGATGGCGGCGACCGGCCGGAGGGAGGCCGTGGCCGTACGGTTGCCGAGGTAGGTGATGCCGATGGCGAGCAGCGCCGCGCCTCCGCCGATCATCACGGCCAGCTTGGGGTCGGCCCACGGCGGGGTCGTCGGGGAGGCGGCGTAGACGGTCCAGCTCTGGTCGCCGCGGTGGGCGCGGTGGGCGACCACGATGTCGCACTGGCTGCGCATGAAGACGCCGCCGCACACCATGGAGGTGGCGACGTTCGTCCGCTCCGGCTGGAACGTGGCCATCGGCGGCTTGCCCTGGAGCTGCGGGGTCGAGGCGACCACCTTGCCCTGCGAGTCGACCACCTGGATGTTGCGGTCCCTGTGGTCGGCGAGCGGAAAGTCCAGCCGGCCATGGCTCATCTGGATGGCCACCCGCTCCCCGGCGGCGGTGACCTCCTCGGTGAGGGAGGTGACGGTGAACCGGTCGAAGGCGATCATGAGCACGGTGGCCAGGGTGGCGCACAAAAGGATCGCCACCGTGCTGGTGAACAAAGTGATACGGGATATGATCGAGGTTTGGCGTCTCGTATTCATGCTCCGTGCCCCCACGTCAGTTAATCACACGAACGCGAGCCGGGATACGGGGAGCACGCCGCCCGAATGACTCACCGCCCTGCCCATGGCGGAATTGTCGATTCACGGCCCGAGTAATTTTCCGGCAAATCTTTTCGGCGCGTTATCGGCGTACGGAACAGACGGCGGATCCGATGACCGCGGTGACCGCCTCCGGGTGCGAGATGAGGGTCAGATGGGAGCCGCCGGGGAATTCGGTGACTTTCGCGTTGGCGCGGCGGGCCATGGACCGCTCGGAGTCCGGGGTGATGATCCGGTCGCCGCCGCTGATGAAGTACCAGGACGGGATCGTCTTCCACGCGGCGGCCTTGGACGGGGTGTCGAAGGCGCGGGTGGAGGCGGGCCGCTGGGCGGCCCAGAGCTGGAGCGCGGTGTCGCGGGGCAGGTCCGAGGCGAACGAGCGGAGGAAGACGTCCTGCTTGAGGTAGAGGTCCGTGGCGCCGAGGGGCGCGGTCGGGTACGGCACCATGTCGTACAGGGTGGCGGGGCTCCTGCCCAGGTCGGAGGTGGCGCCGCTGAGCGCGCCGGTGGTCTCGCCGACGTCGGGGGCCGCGGCGTCGACGTACACCAGGGCTTTGACGTTCGGGAGGCCCGCGGCGGCGTTCGTGATCACCGAGCCGCCGTAGGAGTGGCCGACGAGCACGATCGGGCCCGGGATGCTCTTCAGGAAGTCGGCGACCGTGGCGGCGTCGCCGGTGAGGCCGCGGAGCGGGTTGGCGACGGCCCTGGCGGTGTAGCCCGCCCGGGTGAGGGCGGCCACCTCGCCGGACCAGCTGGAGGTGCCGGCCCAGGCGCCGTGGACCAGGACGACCGTGGGTTTCACGTGGTCCTGGGAGGAGCAGGGGAACGGCCCGCGCGCCTCCGTCCCGGCCGCCCCCGCGCCGGTCAGCAGCGCGGCGACGAGGAGGGCGCCGCCGACCGCCGTGTGGCGGGCGGTCCTGCCGTCCGCCTCCCAGGGTGCGTTCACCCTGGGTGCATGCCCTGAAGAAGCAGACGTTTTAACCCAAATAGCCATAAAGCTTCATCCGGCCGCCGGGAACCCCGGGGGCATTCTCATCGAGCCGCCGCCGAAGGGACCGCCGCCGAAGGGACCGCCGCCGGCCAGGCCGGTCGAACCGGTCATGTAGCCGAATTCGCCGGTGGCCAGGGAGACGACGGCCCTGGCGGTCTCCTCCGGGGTGGCCATGCGCTGGAGACCGGAGACGTTGAGCGGGCCCCAGGCCCGTTCGAAGCCCTGCCAGAGCGCGTCCGGGAGGGCCTGCGGCCGGACCAGCGCGGTGTCCGTCGTACCGGGGGCGATACTTTGCGTCCGGCCCGTGACAGGACCCCAAAGTGGACCAAGCAGTCCAGTATCTGCTAGGCTCGGTACGCCCATGGCCACGTCACCGGAGGGACCGCACATGCGCGCGCTCACGGCGAAGGGCGCCGCCACCCGGCAGCGCATCGTGGCGGGCGCGGCGCTCCTGATGCGGGAGCACGGCCCCGCCAACGTGGGGCTGGACGACATCCGCGCGGCCACCGCGACGAGCAAGAGCCAGCTGTTCCACTACTTCGCCGACGGCAAGGCCGACCTGCTGCTGGCCGTGGCGACCTACGAGGCCGAGCAGGTGCTGGCCGAGCAGCAGCCGATGCTCGGCGACCTGACCTCCTGGCCCAAATGGGAGGCCTGGCGCCTGCGCGTGATCGAGCGGTACGACGCGCAGCGCCAGAAATGCCCCCTCACCGCCCTGACGGCCCAGCTGGGCATGGCCAACCCGGCCGTCCGCGAGATCATCACCGACCTGTACGAGCGCTGGCACGCCCACATCGCCGCCGGCGTCCGCGCCCTCCGGGAAAGCGGCGAGATCGGCGCGGGCGTCGACGCGGACGACGCCGCCACCGAGATCCTCACCGCCATCACCGGCGGCGCCACCCTCCTCCAGGCGACCGACCGCATCAGCTATCTGGAGGTCAGCCTCCGCCAGGCCATCGACGGGCTGCGCCGGCCGCCGGAGTAGCGTGGGACAGGAGAAGCAGCTTTCATCCAAGACACCTGGAGGAAGGTATGCCTACCGCAAGAGAGATCATGACCCCGAACGCGGAGTGCGCGGGCATGCACGAGAGCGTGAACGAGGCGTCGGAGAAGATGGCGCGGCTGGGTGTCGGCGCTCTGCCGATCTGCGGCGACGACGACCGGCTCAAGGGGATGATCACTGACCGCGACATCGTGGTCAAGGTGCTGGCCCAGGGCAAGGACCCGAAGTCCTGCCTGGTGGAGGAGCTCGCGCAGGGCAAGCCCGTGACGATCGGCGCGGACGACGACGCGATGCAGGTCCTCCGCACCATGGCCGACCACAAGATCAGGCGGCTGCCCGTGATCGACGGCAAGCGGCTGGCCGGGATCGTCACCCTGGCGGACGTGGCCCGTGCGATGCCGAACAACCGGGTCGGCGACCTGCTTGAGGCCCTGAGCACCCGCTGAGCACCCGCTGAGCACACCGGACGCCGTTCCGGCCCCGAGAACAGGGCGGCCGGGACGGCGTTCAGTCGTCGTCGCTCTCCATCTTCTTGCAGGCCAGCACGCCGGAGACGGAGCCCAGCTGGGCGGCCAGCGCGTTCGTGTCTCCCCGGCCGGAGACCGTGAGGGCCACCTGCACGGTCCTCCCCTCCTCGGGCGGCTCGGACGGCTCGGGCGGCTCGGACGGGGCCTCGGGGGCGGCCCTGCGCGGCCATTGCTCCGGGCGTGCGCCGATGGCGCTCAGCGTCGTCAGCTCGGTGAGGGAGAACCCCGCCTGGACGCACTGATCCACCAGGTCGCGCAGCGTGCCGTGGCCCTCGTGGTAGGTGACGCGGAAGTGCGTCTCCCGCTCGGCGAGCCGGGGCAGCAGGTGCGAGAGCGGCCGGACCGCGTACGCGACGGCGAAGTAGGCGACGGTGGTGAGCGCCGCCAGCAGGGTCAGGCCCGCGGCGGCGGCCGCGCCCACGGCGGCGGTCATCCAGATGGCGGCCGCGCTGGTCAGCCCCTTCACCGAGCCGCGCTGGACGAAGATGAGGCCCGCGCCGATGAAGCCGAGTCCGGAGACGATCTGGGCCGCCACCCGGGAGGGGTCCAGGACGACCCGGCCGGGGTGGATGACGTCGGCGAAGCCGTACTTGCTGAGGAGGGTGAACAGGGCGGCGCCGATGCCGACGACCGTGTAGGTGCGCAGGCCGGCGGCCTTCTGCTTGATCTCGCGTTCCAGGCCGATGACGGAGGACAGCAGGAACGCGACCCCGAAGTTCGCGACCTGTGTCCAGCCCTGCCCGAACCACTCGTCGACCATCGCCGACCTCCCCCGTTACGCCCTCAATACCCCCTGCCGCTCCGGGAACTCGGCGCTGGGCGATAGCCGATCTCCGCTCTTCTTCACTTTTCCGCAAAATAAATCGGCGGCGTTTCGATCTCGGCCATGTACGGGCGTCCCGCGCGGCGCGGCAATTCCCCGCGAACCGGCCGGAACGCTCCCCCGGAAACAATCGGCTGAACCCTCCGTTTTGGCGGTGATCCGCGCGGATAAGGTGCACTTAGCTCGCACCTCCCTGATTCCTGAACATCCCGGAGGTGGTCGAATTGAGAATCCCCGCCCGGCACGTTTTCCTGGAGGCGGCCCGGTGAAGATCGCGATGGTTCCCCCGCTGGCGGGGGCCGGCGCGGGCGGCCGGAACGTGCACGTGACCGCGCTGGCCGCGGCCGTCGCCGGGCTCGGCCACGAGGTGACCGTCTACCTCCGCGGGGACGACGCGCCGCCCGCTCCCGGCGTGACCGTCGCGCGCATGCCCGATGACCCGGCCGGGGATATTCCGGATATTTCCGAATTCTCGTCCTGGCTGGAGCGGCGATTCCGGGCCGACCGCCCGGACGTGGTGCACAGCCACGCCTGGATGAGCGGCCTGGCCGCGCTCGACGCGGCCGGACCGCTGGGCGTGCCCGTCGTGCACACCTGCCACGCGCTCGCCACGGTCCAGAGCCGCCACCAGGACATCTCCGGCGACATCTCCGGCGACATCCCCGGCGACATCCCCGGCGCGCCGGGCAGGATCGACGCCGAGGCGCGGATCGGCGGGACGGCCGCCGCCGTCGTCGCCGCCTGCCCCGACGAGGTGGACGAGCTGATCAGGATGGGCGTGCCCCGGCACCGCGTCCACGTCGTGCCGTGCGGGGTGGACCTCGAGCATTTCCGCCCGGACGGCCGCCCGGTGTACGACCCGCGCCGGCCGCGCCTGCTGTCGCTCGGGCGGCCGGCCCCGCGCAAGGGCGTGGACACGGTCATCGGGGCGTTGCCGTACCTGCCGGGCATGGAGCTGGTGGTGGCGGGCGGGCCGCCGCTGGACGGCCTGCACCGCGACCCCGAGATCGCCAGGCTGCGGGAGACGGCCGCCAGGGCCGGCGTGGCCGACCGGGTGACCTTCGTCGGCGAGGTGGCCAGGCGGGACGTGCCCGCGCTGATGCGGGCGGCCGCCGCCGTGGTCACCGTGCCCTGGTACGAGCCGTTCGGCCTGGTCGCCCTGGAGGCGATGGCCTGCGGGGCGCCGGTGATCGCCTCGTGCGTGGGCGGCCAGAGGGAGACGGTCGTCAACAACGTGACCGGCCTGCTGGTGCCGCCCCGGCAGGAGGTCATCCTGGCCCGCGCGGTGCGCAAACTCCTCGGCGACCCGGTACGCCGCGCCGCGTACGGCATCGCGGGCGCCGACCGCGCCAGGGCCAGGTACGGCTGGACCCGCATCGCCGCCGAGACCGTGTCCGCCTACACGGGCGTGCTCGAATCGGAACCGTCCGCCGGATGCGCGCGCTGGAAGGTCGTGTAGAGCCACCACAGGGAGGGCAGCAGCAGCACCGCTCCCCCCGCCATCGCCCAGAGGGTGACCGTCAGCACGGCCGGGGTCGCGGCACCGTCCCGGACGCTCACCCCGGGAAGCAGCCACGGGTACCACCCCACCCCCCACCCCCACAGCAATCCGATCACGGCCAGCGCGGCGGTCACCCGTACGGCCAGGTAGGCGCGGCGCCAGAGCAGGACCAGGGAGACGACGCCGGCCACGACGGACAGCGCCACCAGGGGCAGCGCGCGACCCGAGGTCAGTTCGCGGAACAGCGCCGGCGCGTCCGCGCGCAGCACCACCAGGCCGAGCGCCGACAGCACCCCGGTCACCGCCCCCGCGGCCAGGGCGCGCCCCCGGAAGGTCTCCGCCAGCGCGGTCTCCCCGCCCCGCTGGGCGTCCCTGGTGAGGTACACGGCCGCCAGGTACGCGGTGACGCCGACCGCGAGCGCCCCCGCGACCAGCGAGGTCGGGTTGAGCCAGCTGGTCACCAGGTCGCCGCGGGCGATGCCGGGCGGGACCCGTCCCGAGGCCAGCGCGCCCGCCACCGTACCCAGGAAGAAGGGCGTGACCAGCGAGGAGAAGGCGAACGTCGCGCCGAACAGGCGGCGCTGCCACAGCTCCTCGCTGACCTTGCGGAACGCGAACGCGGCCCCGCGCGCGATGATGCCGAGCGCCACCAGCGTCAGCGGGATGTAGAGGGTGGAGGCCACGGCGGCGAACACCCCGGGGAAGCCGGTCCAGGTCAGCACGATCACGAAGATGAGCCAGACGTGGTTGGCCTCCCAGACCGGGCCGATGGAGTGCTCGACCAGCCCGCGCTGGGCCCGGCCGCGTTCCTCGTTCCCGGCGATCAGGTCCCACACCCCGGCGCCGAAGTCCGCGCCGCCGAACAGCACGTACGCGGTGAGGCCGAGCCAGATGACGGCCAGCATCAGCTCGGCCATGTCAGGTCACCGGGTAGCCGGTGACGTCGGACTCCTGCGGGGCTGCCGGGACGGGCCGGCCGCGGGCGAGCAGCCGCAGCACGTAGACGGAGGCCACCGTGAGGGCCACGTAGATCACGGACACCAGGACGAAGCCCCACACCAGGCCGGGGGCGGGGTTGACGGCGTCCCTGGTGCGGAGCACGCCGTACACGATCCAGGGTTGCCGGCCGACCTCCGTCACGACCCACCCCGCCTCCAGGGCCAGGACGGCGGCCAGGCCCGACAGGGCCGACGCCCGCAGGAACCAGGCCGAACGGGGCATCTCCCGGTGCCGCCACCAGGACACCGCGGCCCACACGGCGAGCGCCAGCAGCGCCAAGCCCATCGCCACCATGATCTGGAACGCCCAGTGCACGACGTTGACGGGCGGCCGGTCGGCCGGGGGCGTCTCGTTGAGGCCGACGATCTCCGCGTCCGGGTCCCAGTGGGCCAGGAGCGACAGCCCGTTGGGGATCTCCAGCGCCCACCGCAGCTGCCCGTCGACCGCGATGCCGCCCAGGTGGAGGGGGACGCCGCGCCCGGTCTCGAAGACGCCCTCCATGGCGGCCAGCTTCACCGGCTGGTTGTCGGCGACGAAGTGCGCGGCCCAGTCGCCCACGCCGATCTGCACGGGGGTGATGGCGGCGGCGACCGCGAACGGCAGCAGGAAGCCCGTCCGGTGGTAGCGGTCCCGCCGTCCGCGCAGCATGGCCACCGCGTACACGCTCGCCATCGCGAACCCGGCGACCATGAAGGCGGCCAGGATCATGTGCACGGTCTGGGGCGGGGTGGCCGGGTTGAACATGGCCGCCCACGGGTCGACGGCCACGACGCGCCCGTTCTCGACGGAGAACCCGGTGGGCTGCTGCATCCACGCGTTCGCCGTGACGACGAAGAAGGCGCTCGCCACGCCCGCGAGCACGATCGGGACGCCGGCCAGCAGGTGCGGGATGGGCGGCAGGCGGTCCCAGGCGTACAGGTAGATGCCGAGGAAGATCGCCTCGATGAAGAAGGCGACGCCCTCCAGCGCGAACGGCAGCCCGATGACCTGGCCGTACGTGCTCATCAGGCCCGGCCAGAGCAGGCCCATCTCGAACGACAGGATCGTGCCGGAGACGGCGCCGACCGCGAACAGCACGCCCATCGCGCGGGCCCACCGCCGCGCCAGCAGCCGGTAGCGCGGGTCGCCGGTGACGTGGCCGCGCCATTCGGCGATCAGCGTGATGGCGGGCATGCCCACGCCCAGGCAGGCCAGGATGATGTGCCAGCCCAGGGAGAGCGCCATCTGCATCCGGGCGGCGAGCAGATCCGCCTCCCGTACGGCATCCGCCGCCGCTGCCAGCCCGCCCGAGTTCATGGCCCGACCACCTGTGAACGCCCCCGTCCGCCCGCGTCCGCCGCTGTCCGGGGTACCTCCCCGGGCCGTCCGGAAGACAACCCATGGGAGGCACCAACCTTCGGCCAGATCGGCCGCGTCGGCTCAGGCCGCCGCGTCGCGGGTGACGGGGGCGTCCCACGGGATGCGGTAGAGCTGCTCGGGGCCGAGGGTCTTCTCCGGCTTCATGACCGTCTTCAGCATGAGCGGCATCAGGACCGGCATCACGCGCTGGGCCACTGGGCCCGGCGTCTTGCTGTGGTTGATGCGCCTGGCGCGGGCGGCGACCTTCTCCACGCGGGCGCGGCGCAGCCGCTCGTACGTGGCGAACGCGCGGGGCACGTCGTCGATGTCGCGCAGGCAGCGGGCCAGCTGGACGGCGCTCTCGATGGACAGGGACGCGCCCTGGCCGGAGCTGTTGGACGGCGCGTGGGCGGCGTCGCCGACCAGGACCATGCGGTCGCGGTGCCAGTGCGGGACGCTCGGCATGATGTACAGCGAACCCGTCGCCTGCAGCGACTCGACCGGCGTGTGCCGGATCAGGTCTCCGCCGGGGACGTCGTCGCCGTAGGTGTCGCGCAGCTTGCGCATCCACTCCCCCGCGGGCGTCTTCCGGGCCTCGGTGAGCGGCAACGGCCGGTCGTACGGGAGGTTGACGCCCCAGGTGGTGCCGCCGGGCGCGGGCCAGTAGAGGTAGTAGCCCTTCCTGCCGAAGGCGAAGACCATGGTCTCGGGGTCCTCCGGCACCTCGTACGAGGACAGGCCCTCGAAGCCGAGCATGCCGGTCCACCGGGGTCCCGGCGCGGCCGGGTCGATGAGCCGGCGCACGGTGGAGTGCACGCCGTCGGCGCCGACGAGGACGTCGAAGTCCGCTCTGCTGCCGTCGTCGAAGAGCGCCGTGGTGCGGTCGGCGCCGACGAGGCGTTTGCCGTACTCGACCTTGACGCCCTGGCGGGCGGCCTCGTCGTTGAGGGCGCGGTGGAGGTCGGCGCGGGCCACCACGTAGAGCGGGCCGGCGTCGGCCACGGCGGGCAGTTCCATGCGCCTGTCGCTGGCGACGGTCATGACCATCCGCGAGCTGGGCCGGCCGGCGGCGCGGACCGCGTCCCCCGCGCCGACGATGTCCAGGGCGGCGACGCCGTTGGGGGCCAGGGCGATGGTGCCTCCCCGGCCGCCGGCGGCGGCCGGGTACGCCTCGTAGACGGTGGCGTCGATGCCCGCCTTGCGCAGGGCCAGCGCGGTGACCGGTCCGGCGATGCCGCCACCGATGATCGCTACGTGCTTCATGTCTCCTCCTGAGCGGTCGATGTGCGCTCGAACCGGCCGGGGAGGGGACCCGTTATCCTCGGGTTGCCACCTTCGGGCCGTCCGTCCGGCCGGTTCGCTGGTCTCCTGGTGGCGGTGTTCCAGCACCGCCACCAGGACTAATTAATCTTCTTTTCGGCGAGTTCCCGCAGGTCGTCGGGCATCTCTCCGGTCTCGTGGAAGGTCCGCCACTCGCGCAGGCCGGGGAAGGCGCCCCCGGTCAGCTCGCCCAGCAGGGCGCGCACCCAGGCGGTCTCGGCCTCCAGGACGACCAGGTCGTACTCCATCTCGATGAGGAACAGGCGCGGGACCTCCGCGCTGTGGGCCTCGTGGGCCGCCTTCAGGTCGGCGACCTGCCGGTCGAGTTCCGCGAGCCGTTCCGTGAGCAGGGCGATCACCTCGTCGGGGCCGAGGACCGCCATCACCGACAGGCCGGCCCGGAAGCGCGGGGACTCCGCGTGCGGGACGCTGAGCAGCTCCCGGGTCCAGTCGATCATCTCCGCGCGGCCCGCCTCCGTGATGCGGTAGACGGTCCGCTCGGGGCGGCGGCCCTGGCGGGAGCTCTCCACTTCCTCGATCAGCCCGTGTCTGGCCAGGTTCCCGACGACCGTGTAGAGGGATCCCCACTTGATCCCCATGTCGTGGTCCTTGTTCCAGCCGCGCAGGGCGGCGGCCATCTCGTACGGATGCATGGGCCGGACGGCGACCGACGAGAGCACGGCCAGCGCCATCAGGTTCGCCACCTTGCGCCGCTTCGCCATCGTTCCTGCCTCTCAGTCACTTGCTCGTACACGAGTATACGTAGGCGAGTAATCGTCGGCAAGACCCTGGAAACGGAAACGGCGCCCCAGCCCGGGATGGGCTGGGGCGCCGGAGGGAGGGGAATCAGAAGCGCTCGATGGTCTCGCAGCTGACCGGCTCCGGGTCGAGGCCGTTCTTGTCGATGACGATCGAGTCGACGCCCAGGCCGCAGTCCAGGTCGCTGTCCTTGGCCAGGTCCTTGGCCAGGAGCTGGTCGTTGCCGCCGAGGCCGAACATCTTGTCGCCGGAGCCGCCGGCGTCGTCGATGCGGTTGACGGCGCCGCTGCCGATCAGGAAGTCGCCGCCGAGGGTGGTGCCGACGATGTTCTCCACGTCGTCGCGCACGTTGTCGGAGTCGACGTTGCGGCCGTCGTTGGCCCGGTTGTCCAGGCTCACCCGCACCGACAGCTCGCTGCTCTTGTAGGAGACGGTGTCGGTGCCGGTGCCGCCGATCCAGGTGATGGCCCGGCCCGCGGGGGACTTGGTGCTGGCGATGAGGCTGTCGTTGCCGGCCCCGCCGTTGACGGTGCCCGGGAAGGAGACGCCGACGCTGAAGACGTCGTTCATGTCGCCCAGGTTGGCGGCGAACTCACTGGCCACGGCCCCGCAGGTGACCGCGCGCGGGGTGAGCCGCTGGCAGCCGGGGAGCGGGTTGACCGGCTCGGTGTCGAAGACGGCGATCAGGCCGTTGAAGACGGTGATCGACGCGCTGTTGATCCCGCCCACGCCCGCCGTGTAGGTGACCTTGCCGTTGGCGAGGCCCACGGTGCCGGCCGACGCGGCCGAGGAAGCGTGGCCGGGCGCGGCCAGCGTGGTGGCCAGGGCGGTGAAGCCGGCGGCCAGCAGGGCGATCCGGGCCAATCTCTTCTTCATGGTGGTACGCATGTCATGTCCTTGTGTTCAGTGGTTTTCGGACTTTCGCGTACCGGTACGCGAGGCTCGGCGGCGGTGGTTCCGATCTGGGTCAAAGGACACACATGATCCATCCCGGCCGAGGTCGCCCGGCGGCTGCCGGGCTGCGCCCGCCGAGCGGAATGATCAGCGCAGGACCACGGTTCTGTGGCCGTTGAGGGCCACGCGGTTCTCGGTGTGCCACCGTACGGCGCGGGCCAGCGCCCGGCACTCCACCTCCCGGCCGCGCGCGGCGAACTCCTCGGCGCTGATCGAGTGGTCCACCCGGGTGACCTGCTGCTCGATGATCGGGCCTTCGTCGAGGTCGGGCGTGACGTAGTGCGCGGTGGCGCCGACGAACTTGACGCCGCGCTCGTGGGCCTGCTGGTAGGGGCGCGCGCCCTTGAAGCTGGGCAGCATGGAGTGGTGGATGTTGATCGCCCGGCCGTCCAGGTGCTTGCACAGTTCGGGCGAGAGGATCTGCATGTACCGGGCCAGGACGACCAGGTCGACGCGCTCGGCCCGGACGAGCTCCAGGAGCCGGGCCTCGGCCTCCGGTTTGGTGGCGGGCGAGATCGGGATGTGCTGGAACGGCACGCCGTGGCCGACGGCCAGCGGCGCGAGATCGGGGTGGTTGGAGACGACCGCCGCCACGTCCAGGTTGAGCTCGCCGAGGGAGTTGCGGAAGAGCAGGTCGTTGAGGCAGTGCCCGAACCGGCTCACCATGATCAGCACGCGCTGCCGCTCGTGCGCGCCGACGAGACGCCAGGTCATCCCGTACCGGGCCGCGACGTCCTCGAACTCCTCCCGCAGGCCGGTGACGGAGAGCGCGTGCCCGTCCTCGTGCGCGAACTGCACGCGCATGAAGAAGGTGCGGGTGCCGGGGTCCTCGAACTGCTGGGACTGCACGATCGTGTAGCGCCGCTCGTACAGGAATCCGGCGACGGCGAAGACGACGCCCGTCGTGTCCGGGCACGACAGCGTCAGCACGCACTGCCCGTCGGTCTGCTCATAGCTGGTCATCGGTGCTCCAGGTCGGTGATGCGGGCCAGCAGCGCACGGCGCCACGCCTCGGTCCGCTCCAGTTCGTTGAACGTGAAGAGGTGGAACCCCCGGATCTCGTCGCCGGGGTCGGGGATGCGCGGCGCCAGCCGTACGGCCAGCCGGTCGGGCCGGTAGCCGCCGGGCAGCAGGAAACGCCACAGCAGGCCCCGCTGCTTGCGCAGGAAGCGGGCCGACTGGCCGAGGCCGAGTCCGGCGGAGATGCGGATCAGCCGCTGCCGGTTGACCGCGCCGGGCAGGCCGACGTGGATCGGCAGCCCGATCCCCCGCGCTTTCAGGCCGCGCGCCCAGGCGGCCGTCGTGGCCGCGTCGAAGCACATCTGGGTGATGACATGCGTCGCGTGCCCGGCCTTGCGCTCCAGCGCGCGGTCGATCAGCTCCCGGCTGATGCCGGCGTGGCCTTCGGGGTAGCCGGCGATCCCGATCCGCCGGAAGTGGTGCCCGTTCACCTCCAGTACCTCCAGCAGCGCGAGGCTGTCGGGGAAACAGCCGGCGGGTTCCGCCGCGTCCCCCGCGATGACGAAGACGCTGTCCACCCCCGCCTCCCGCAACTGGCCGACGATGTCGGCCAGCTCCCGCTTGTCCCTCACCAGACGCGCCGCCAGATGCGGGGAGACCGAGTAGCCGCTGCCCGCCAGCCGCCGCGCCAGGTCCAGCGTGGGCGCCAGGCCCTTCGCCTCGGTCGTGGTGATCGTCAGCGGGATGGTGCGGGGGACGTGGGCGAGCACCGACTCCTCGGCGCTCCGCAGCGGCAGGATCTCGTAGCTGACGGTGTTCAACGCCTGGGCGAGCGCGGGAGCGGCCACGCTGGGCAGGGGCATCGCGGGCCTTTCGCCGGAGGGTCCCCACCGACGGTAGGCATCGGCGCGTTCCCGGAAACGGCGCGGATGACGGCATTCGGGCCCGCGCCCGTCCTAGCCGGAGCACGACAATCGACGTAGGGTCAGGCCTCCTGCGGGTGCGTGGCCAGGGCTTCCACGGTCACGTCCAGCCACGGGAACTGCGGCAGCGACGCGAGCGCGTCGTGCAGGGCCGTGGCGTCGGGGGCCTCCCACAGGCCGACGACGGCGCGGCGGCCCGGCACCCGCCAGAGCCGTTTCAGGATCCCGGCCTCCCGCAGCTCCATCGCCCGGGCGCGTTCCGCGTCCCGCAGGCGCAGGCGTTCCGCGTCGCCCATGCCGTCCGGCAGGCGGGTCTCGAAGCGGACGAGGAACTCCATCGAATCCTCCTGGGGAGATGCGGGTGTTCCGACGGTAGAGCGCCCGGGGTGCGCGGGCATGGGTGTGGCGGCCATCTCGCCTACGTCAAATGGCGTATTCTGCGTCGCCGTCGCGGCCGAAGTAGTGCCCCCGCAGGGGAACGGGGGCATCATGGGTTCCGGTGAGGCGGCCCAGCGAGGAGGACGTCGGCGGTGGTGGACGCGGCTCCGGTTTTCGACGCGGGCGCTCTGCTGGAGCGGACGCCGGACGGGATCGCCGTCATCGACCCGGCCGGGCGTTTCGTCCAGGCCAACCCGGCCGCCGTACGGCTCTGCGAGGCGGCCGGCGTCGCGGGGGCCGCGTCCCCGTTCGGCGCGGACGACGCGGAGACCGAAGGCGTCACCGGGTGGGAGCCGCCGTCGGGGACGCGCCGCGAGTTCGCGTACCGGATCACGCGGCTGACCGGCCGGGGTGATCGCCTGGTGGTCTTCCAGGACGTCACCGAGAGCCGGCGCCACCAGCGGCGGCTCGCCGCGATCGCCAGCGCGGCGAGCCGCGTGGCCGCCAAACGTTCGCTGAGCAGCACCCTGGACGCGCTCGCCAACGAGGTGCTGGAAGCCGACGCCCTGGCCAGCGTGCAGATCCTGACCGTCAACTCCGCCCGGGAACGTTTCCAGGTCGTGACTCCTCCGCTCCCTGAAGGAAGCGGCTTCTCGCTTTCCCCGCTTGAGGTAGGCGACGGACAAGCCCTGCCCGTTTCGAACACCAGAACTATATCAGGGAGGCGACTCCCCCGCAGGGTAGGCTCAGCAGTCCCCTCGCTGGATCTGATGGGCGTGGCCGGGTTCGGCGAGGCGGCGAACTTCTTCGACCTGCTCCTGGAGTGCGCGGAGGCCGGCGCCGAGCTGCGGATGATCGACGCGTTCACGTCGCGGAAGCCGGTCGTCGTACCGCACCGATACGACGCCGTCATGTCCGACCCGGCTTGGGCGCCCCTGCGCGACCTCATGCGGGCGCCGGAATGGGACTGGTTCGCGAGCGTGCCCCTACTCGTGCACGGCGAGCCGGTCGGCATCCTCAACGCCTTCTACGCGCCCGGCCAGGAGATCGGCGGGACCACCCTGGACTTCCTGCTGGCGATGGCCGACCAGGCGGCGCTGGCCGTGCACTACGCCAGCCTGCTGGAGCGGGAGCGGGAGGTGGCGCGGCGGGAGGAGCGGCAGCGCCTGGCCAGGGACCTGCACGACTCCGTGGTCCAGCACGTCTTCTCCATGGGCATGCAGGTGGAGTCCCTCGGCATGCTGTCCGGCCGGGGCAGCGTCGTGGACTCGGCGTACGTGATGCGGGTGGCGGGGGAACTCGGCCAGATCTCCAAGGCGGTCCTGGGCGACCTGCGGGCGATGGTCACCGAGCTGCATCCCACCCCGTCGGCCGACCAGGGGCTGCCCGCGGCCCTGGCCGCCCTGGCCGAGTCGACCACGGCCAGGACCGGTCTCGACGTACGGCTGTCGATCATCGATCCGCGGCACGAGCTGGACGACCTGGAGCCGGAGCTGCGGGAGGACGCCTACCGCGTCATCGCCGAAGCCCTGCACAACAGCGTCAAGCACTCGCACGGCTCGGTCGTCACCATCACCGCGGGGCTGACGGGACGCCGCACCCGGCGGCGGCTGACCTGCGAGATCGCCGACGACGGGTGCGGCCTGGCCGGCCTGCCCGCGGAGGAGGGCGGCTTCGGCATGACGGCGATGCGGGAACGCGCCGACCGCTGGGCGGGCGTGCTCACCACCCGCTCCGGCCCCGGCGAGGGCACCGTCGTCCGCCTGGAACTCCCGCTTCCTCCCTCCTTGCCGGCGGAACTCCACCGGGTCCCGACCGCCCGTAGGCCGAGGCGTCCATGACCGCGCAGCCGGACGCCGGCACCATCGGAGTCCTCGTGGTGGACGACCACGCCGTGGTACGGCGGGGCGTCGTCGCGTACCTGGAGGCGCTGGACAACGTCGAGGTGGCCGGGGAGGCGGCCAACGGACGGGACGCCCTCGACTGCCTGGAGTCCCTGAAGGTACGGCGGCAGCCGCTGCCGAGGGTGGCGCTGATGGACCTGATGATGCCCAAGATGGACGGCGTCGAGGCCACTGCGGAGATCACCAGGCGTTTCCCGAGCGTGCGGGTGGTCATCCTGACCAGCTTCGGCGAGGTGCAGCGCATCCACGCCGCCCTGGCCAACGGCGCGGCCGGTTACCTGCTCAAGGACGCCGGCCCCTCCGAGGTGGCCGCCGCGATCTACGCCGCCGCCAACGACGAGGTGTTCCTGGACACGGCCGTGGCCCGGCGGCTGGCCCAGAAGATGCGGGCCCCGCACAGCGGCGTCGCCGCGCTGACCAGCCGGGAGCGGGACGTGCTCGTGCTGATCGCCCAGGGCCGCTCCAACCGGGAGATCGCCACCGAACTGGTGATCAGCGAGCGTACGGCGCGGACACACGTGAGCAACCTGCTCGGCAAGCTGGGGCTGCGTTCCCGCACGCAGGCGGTGCTCGTGGCCATGCGCGAAGGGCTGGTCTCGCCCCCGATCTGACCCGCGCGGCTCTACGTCATGTGTCCTACGTGGAGCGCGTCAATTGCGCAATCCGTGCCTCGACGGGCCGTGTGTAACGTCCTTACCAGCCCCGGGGGACCAGGCCGGGGGCGCATCCTCGTCCGGCGGAAGCGGGAAGCGGAGACATGACCGAATCTCGGACGCCTCGCTCGATCGTGGCCGTCACCGCGCATTCCGGTGACTTCGTGTGGCGGGCGGGGGGCGCGCTGGCGCTGTCGGCGGCGCGGGGCGACGCCGTACGGGTGATCTGCCTGAGTTTCGGCGAGCGGGGCGAGTCGCAGGGTCTGTGGTCGCGGCCGGGCATGGACATGGAGACGGTCAAGCGGGTGCGCCGCGAGGAGGCCGAGGCGGCCGCCGCCGCGCTGGGGGTGCGGGTCGACTTCTACGACCTGGGCGACTACCCGCTGACGGTGGCCGACGGGGACCGGGACCGGATCGTCGCGGCCCTGCGCGAGGCGCGGCCGGACGTGCTGCTGACGCATGTCGCGAACGACCCGTACAACCTCGACCACGACACCGCCCACGCGACGGCGCTGCGCACGCGCATGATCGCGCAGGCGATGGGGCACGACCCGGCCGGCACGCCCATCGGCGCCACGCAGGTGCTCATGTTCGAACCGCACCAGCCGGAGGTGTGCGGCTTCACGCCCAACCTGCTGCTGGACGTCACGCCGGTGTTCGACCGCAAGCGCAAGGCCATGGAGGTCATGTCCGCCCAGGGGCACCTGATCGAGTACTACACCGAGCTGGGGCGGCGGCGAGGCGTCCAGGCCAGGCGGAACGGCGCGCCCGCCGGCGTCGTGCAGGCCGAGGCGTTCCAGCGGGTGTTCCCCGTGGTCGGGGACGAGCTGATATGAGCGGCTTCAGCGACGGGCACGTCATCGTGCGCACCAAGGCCCGCCCGGACGCGGCGGCCGTGAAAGTCCTCGCCGAGGCCGGGGTGGCCACCGCGCACGAGGCCATGGGCCGGCGCGGGCTGCTCTCGCCGGCGCTGCGCCCGATCTACTCGGGGGCGCGCATCGCCGGCCGCGCGGTCACCGTGCTCAGCCATCCCGGGGACAACCTGATGATCCACGCCGCGATCGAGCAGTGCGGCGCCGGCGACATCCTGGCCGTGGCCACCACGTCGCTGTCCCACGACGGGATGTTCGGCGAGCTGTTCGCCACCGCGCTGCGCGTCCGCGGCGTGGCCGGGCTGGTCATCGACGCGGGCGTGCGGGACGTGCGGGAGCTGACCGCGATGGGCTTCCCCGTCTGGTCGCGGGCGGTCAGCGCGCAGGGCACGGTCAAGGCGAGCCCCGGCTCGGTGAACGTGCCCGTCGTGCTCGCCGGCGCGCGCGTCTGTCCCGGCGACGTCCTGGTGGCCGACGACGACGGAGTCCTCGTGGTGGCCCGCCGGGACGCGCCCGCCGTGGCCGGGGAGGCCACCGCGCGGATGGCCGCCGAAGCCGCCAGACGCGACAAGTTCCGGGAGGGCGTCCTGGGCCTCGACCTGTACGGCCTGCGCGCCACCCTGGACCGCCTCGGCGTCCGCTACGTAGACGCCGCCGACGCAGACGCCGATGACGCGGACCGGGACTAGCAGCGCCTCGCCTATCAGCAAGGAGAGACACATGACCCGCAAGAGCCTCGAAGACGTTCTCCACGGAGTCGCGAACCCGGCGGACCATCTGCGCAATCTCCCCGCCGGGCCGAACGTCTACCCCGGGGTGCCGCCGGAGTACACCAACTGGCGCGACGAGCAGCACGCCTGGCAGCACACCTGCGTCCTGTTCAACCAGTCGTACCACATGGCGGAACTGCTGGTCGAAGGCCCGGACGCCCTCAGACTGCTGTCGTCCCTGGGGGTGAACAGCTTCGCCAGGTTCCCGGTGAACACGGCGAAGCAGTACGTGCCGTGCACGCCCGACGGCTACGTCATCGGCGACGGCATCCTCTTCCACCTGGCCGAGGACACCTTCAACCTGGTCGGCCGCATCCCGGCCCTGAACTGGGTGCGCTTCCACGCCGAGACCGGCGGCCACGACGTGCGCGTGACCCTCGACGAGCGTTCCGCGGCCCGGCCGGATCCGTTCAACCGCACGTCGTACCGGTACCAGATCCAGGGGCCGAACGCGGCCAGGGTGATCGAGAAGGCGACCGGCGGGCCGGCCCCGGACCTGAAGTTCTTCCACATGACGACGGTCACCATCGCCGGCCGACCGGTGCGCGCGCTCCGCCACGGCATGGCCGGGCAGCCCGGCTACGAGCTGTTCGGGCCGTGGACCGAAGGCGAGGAGATCCACCGCGCGCTCGTCGAGGCCGGCCGGGAGTACGGCATGCGCCTGGTGGGCGGCCGGGCGTACTCCACCAACACCCTGGAGTCCGGCTGGATCCCCTCGCCCCTGCCCGCGATCTACACGGGCGACGCGCTCAAGAGCTACCGCCAGTGGCTCCCGGCCGACGGCTACGAGGCCGCGGCCTCCATCGGCGGCAGCTTCGTGTCCGACCGCGTCGAGGACTACTACCTGACGCCGTGGGACCTCGGCTACGGCCCGTTCGTCAAGTTCGACCACGACTTCGTCGGCCGGGAGGCCCTGGAGGCCATGGCGACCCGCCCGCACCGCAGGAAGGTCACCCTCGCCCTGGACGCCCCCGATTTCCTCCAGGCCATGAACTCCCAGCTCGAACACGGGCTGCCCGCCAAATGGTTCGAGTTCCCCTCCGCGGTCTACTCGATGCATCCGTACGACCTGGTGACGGTCAACGGAGAACCCGCCGGCATCTCGACCTGGATCGGCTACAGCTGGAACGAGCGCCGGATGCTGACCCTGGCCATGCTCGACGCCGAGCACGCCGAGCCGGGCGCCCAGGTGACCCTGGTGTGGGGGGAGCCCGGCGGCGGCACCGCCAAGCTCACCGTCGAGGAGCACGCGCAGGTCGAGGTCGGCGCCACGGTGAGCCCGGTCCCGTACGCCGAGGTCGCCCGCAGGGTCTACGCGGACGGCGGCTGGCGCGCCTCGGCCTGAGGGAGGAACCCCCCATGGAAGAGATGGAAGAGATGGAAGAGCCGGACCGCATTCCGGACACGCCCCTCCTGGACCGGCCACGCCAGCTCCGCGGCTACCGCCTCAACAAGATGGCCATGGGCCTGGGCGACCCCGCCAACCGCGCGGCCTTCCGCACCGACGAGCCCGCCTACCTGGACCGGTACGGCCTGACCGAGGAGGAGAAGGCGGCGGTGCTGGCCCGCGACTGGCGGGAGATGGTCCGCCTCGGCGGCAACCTCTTCTTCATCCTGAAGATCTCCGCGGTGGACCCGATCCGCATCACCGAGATCGGCGCCCACCAGGCCGGCATGGACCACGAGTCGTTCCTGCGGGACCGGCTCGGGAAGAAGGAGTGATCCGTGGCGAGAATCGTCGGCGGGCTGGGCACCTCCCACGTCCCCTCGATCGGCGCGGCGCTCGACAAGGGCCTGCGCGACACGCCGGAGTGGAAGCCGTTCTTCGACGGCTACCTGCCCGCCCGGGAGTGGGTCCGCGAGCACCGGCCCGACGTCGCCGTGGTGGTCTTCAACGACCACTACAACGCCCTCTTCCTGGACCGCGTCCCCACCTTCGCGGTCGGCTGCGCCCCCGAGTACCACCCGGTGGACGAGGGCTGGGGGCCGCGGCCCATCCCGCCGTTCGAAGGCGCGACCGAGTTCGCCTGGCACCTGCTCGACAGCCTGGTGGAGAACCGCTTCGACCCGGAGATCATCCAGGAGATCAAGGTCGACCACGGCCTGCAGGTGCCGATGGAGCTGTTCTGGGGCCGGCCGTCCGGCTCGTGGCCGGTCCGGGTGGTGCCCATCTTCGTGAACGTGCTCCAGTACCCGATCCCGCTCCCGGCCCGCCTGTACGAACTCGGCCAGGCCCTGGGCCGGGCCATCGAGAGCTACGACAGCGACGAGCGGTTCGTCGTGCTCGGCACCGGCGGCCTGTCCCACCAGCTCCAGGGAGCCCGCGCCGGCTTCCTGAACCGGGAGGCCGACCAGCGGTTCCTCACGGAGATCGCCGAGGAGCCCGGGAAACTCGCGGGCTGGAGCCGGCAGCGGTACATCGACACCTTCGGCGGGGAGGGGGCGGAGGTCATCATGTGGCTCGTCATGCGGGGCGCGCTCAACCCCGAGGTCGTGGTCAGGCACCGGCACTACTTCGCGCCCGCCTCGATGACCGGCGCCGGGATGATCGTCATGGAGAACGCGTGAGCACGTTCGTACTGGTCCACGGGGCGTGGCATGGCGGCTGGGTGTGGCAGCGGGTGGCTCCGCTGCTGCGCGCGGCCGGCCACGAGGTGCACGCCCCGACGCTGACCGGGGTCAGCGACCGAGCCCACCTGCTCACCCCGCAGGTCGGGCTCGGCACCCACATCCAGGACGTGGTGGCGCTCATCGAGGCGCACGACGCCCGGGACGTGGTGCTGGTCGGGCACAGCTACGCCGGTCAGGTCGTCACCGGCGCGGCCGACCGGATCGGGGACCGCCTGACCAGACGCGTCCACCTCGACGCCTTCGTCGGCGACGACGGGGAGCCCGCCATCGATATGCTGCCCGCCGACGTCGCCGGGCACTACCGGGAGTCGGTGGCGGGCCCGGGGTTCGGCTGGCTCATCCCCGTACGCTCGCTGAGCGTGCTGGGCGTCACCGAGCGCGCCGACGTCGACTGGCTGACCCCGCGGCTCACCCCGCATCCGTGGCTGTCCTACACCGAGCCGCTCCGGCTGACCGGCAAGGGGGACGGCGTGCCCGCGGCGTTCATCGAGTGCACCGACTGGATGCGGGTGTTCACCCCGCACGCGGAACGGGCGGCCGCGCGGGGCTGGCCGGTGTACGAGATCACCACCGGCCACGAGGCGATGGTCACCGCGCCAGACGCGCTCGCGGACCTGCTCCTGGAGATCGCCGCGTCCTGAGAGCCTGACCGTGCCGCGGTCCGCCGGGCGCCCTCGCGGGCCTTCTGGAGATCGCCGCAGCCTGCAAGGCTGACCGTGTCTCCGTCGCCGCCCCGCCGGGCGGACCTGTTTTCTGGAGATCGCGCGGCCCGAATGCTGGACCGTGTCCCCATTGCCGTCCATTGTCGCGGGTTCACGGCCGGGAAACGCCGTGCCTTTCGTGTCACGGTAAACAATCGCATTCGGGGCATTTCGGTTTCCGCGCCATGAAAGTCATATGGCTGGCCGGTTCGCGTCCTGGGCATAGTGAGGCACCGCCGACAACCACCGAGGCTCTGCCGGACGCGGCGCCGGCAGGCAACCACCGCGCCGTGGCCGCCGTTATTGGCCGATTTGTTGAGATTTGGCCGCGTCGATCGCTTGACGAGCAGTCCCCGCTCCCCCCGGAAGGACGATTCGTGATCACACCCGGCTTCGTCGCGCCTGAGGACCGAGACGCCGTCACCGCGATGCTCCGTACCCAGCTCGCCGGGCTGCCCGCGCGCTCTCCCTTCTACGCCCGCCTGTTCGCCGAGCACGGCGCCGATCCGGCGGCGCTGGTGTCCCTGGGGGACATCCGCAAACTGCCCTTCACGGACAAGCAGCTGCTGCGCGACTCCCAGGCCGCCGCTCCCCCGCTGGGCCTGCACGCGGCCGTGGACATGACCGAGGTGATCCGTGTCCACGCCTCCACCGGGACCACCGGCAGGCCGAGCTGGGTGGGCGTGACCCGGCGCGACGCCGAGGCGTGGACCGAGATGGTGGCGCGGGCGTTCCTCACCATGGGCGCGACGCGCGAGGACGTGGTGCTGCACGGCGCCGGGCTGACCCTGTTCGTGGGCGGGCTGCCGATCCGGGACGCGCTGGAGCGCATCGGCTCCACCCTGGTCCCGATCGGCACCGGCGCGTCGGAGAAGGCGGTGCAGGCGCTGGACACCCTGGGCGTCACCGCGCTGCACGCCACCCCGTCGTATGTGCGCTACCTGGCCGAGTACGTACGCGAACGGGGCCGGGACCCGCGGGAGTTCGGCATCCGCAAGATCTTCGTCGGCGGCGAGCCCGGCGGGGGCGAGCCGGCGTTCCAGCGGCACATGGACCGGGAGTGGGGCGCGCTCGTCACCGAGGGCCTGGGGAACGCCGACATGGCGCCGGTGCTGTTCGCCGAGCCGCCGGGCGCGGGCGGCATGCGCTTCACCGGCGGCCGGCACGTGCTGGTGGAGCTGATCGACCCGGACGGCGGCGAGCCCGTCGACCCCGAGCCCGGCGTCTCCGGCGAACTCGTCTACACCTCGGTGGACCGCGAGTGCTGCCCCCTGGTCCGGTTCCGCACGCGGGACCGGGTGCTGGTCACCGGGCTCGCCGGGGACGGCGCGCCGCTCATCCGCTGCGTGGGCCGCACCGACGACATGCTGATCGTGCTCGGGGTGAACGTGTTCCCCACGGCGATCCGCGACCTGGTGCAGACCCTCCATCCCCGGACGAACGGAGCGATGCAGATCGTGCTGCCGAGTCCCGGCCCGGGAGTGGAGCCGCCGCTGCGCGTCGAGGTGGAGCCCGGCGACGAGCCCGGCGACCGGGAGCTGCTGCGCCGGGAGATCGAGGGCCTGATCCGGGCCCGGCTGACCGTGCCGGCGGCGGTCACCCTCGTGCCGCCCGGATCGCTGGAGCGCACCGAGATGAAGTCCCGCCTGACCCGGATCTCCGGCTGACCTATCCGCCGACCAGGCCCGGCTCCCGCTGTGCCACCGAGGTGGAGTACTTGACCTCGCGTACCTGCCAGTGGGCGGGCCGCCGGGGCGGCCCACCGGCCGCGGCCGAGGGAGCGCCGAGCGCCCGCGAGATGCTCCGGGCGCTCGCGGACAGCGCGGGCACCAGCGACCGGGGGGACACGGAGCCGCTGGGCACGGTGATGCCGACCGCCGCCACCACATGGTCCCGGGGGCCGCGGATCGGCACCGCGACGGCCATCACGTCGCGGGTGAGCTGGCTCTCCACGACGGCGACGCCCGCCTTGCGCACCTCGGCCAGGAAGTGCCGGAGCGCGTCGGGGTCCGTCAGCGTGTTCTCGGTGTACCGGCGCAGCTTGGAGGCGAGCACCTCCTCCTGGAACTCCTGCGAGGAGTGCGCGAGCAGCACCAGTCCGGTGCCCGTCGCGTGCATCGGCCACCGCCCGCCGAGCCTGCTCGGCACCGGCACGGTGTCCCGGGCGCGCAGCGACTCGATGTACACGATGTCATGCCCCTGCGGCACGCCCAGATGGATGTTCGCCCTGGTGGCGTGCTGCAGATCGTGCAGGTACGGCAGCGCGATCTCGCGCAGCTGGCCGCCCTGCGGGGTCAGGGTGCCGAGTTCCAGGATGCGCAGGCCGATGCTGTACTTGCCGTCGCCGCTGCGGGACAGCGCGCCCCAGCAGCGGAGTTCGTTGACGAGGCGGTGGGTCGTACTGAGCGTGAGGCCGGTCCTGCGGCTGATCTCGCTGAGTGAGAGCGACAGGTTCTCGGTGTCGAACACGCCGAGGATTGAGAGCACGCGCTGGGCCGATGTCAGGCGAGGGGATTCCAGGGAATCGCCCGTCGGGACGGCCATCACTTCACCTGCCCGTCCATATTCGTGAACAGAAATCACATGAGTGTCAACCCAGGTTACACAGAATGGACGGCCATTCAATAGCATCCCATACCAGCCGAAATACCCTTCCGCTCCGTGGAATTCGGCTTCCCTCACAGGCGTTCATCGGCGTTGTGAGACTAGCCCTTCCACGTCGCGAAAGTCCTGATTCCTTCGCCGTCGCCGAGTTCTACATTGCTCTGAGCAGGGCCTCAGCGGCCCGGAAGTGAGGCGAAAAGATGCGCGACGAGGCACAGCCGGAGCGGGCGCGTCCGCCCTGACCCCACGACGGCCACGCACGGGCGCCGAGGCCGCGAAACGGGACCTGACACACCCGCGCTCGGGATCATGGGGCATCGGGGTGAACGCCCCCGTCCTGAGCCGCCCTTCCCTTCCGGGGACGCGGCCTGACCGTGGAGGAGCCCCATGCCCGAAGATCCCCTGAGCGATCCCTTCGCCGACGCCGGCCCGCGGTGGATGGCCGGCCGGGCCGCGCTCGTCACCGGAGCCGGACAGAACGGCGCGCTGCCCGGGGTCGGCTACGCCGTCAGCCGGGTGCTGGCCGCGCACGGCGCGCGGGTCGCCGTACTCGACCGGGACGCGGACGCCGCCGAGCGGACCGTGGCGTCGATCGTCGCGGCCGGCGGGGAGGCGAGCGCCGTGGTCGCCGACGTGACCTCGGACCGGCAGTGCGCGGACGCCGTCGCCGCGGCCGTGGATCGGCTGGGCGGGCTGGACGCGCTGGTGAACAACGTCGCGTCCGGGGATCCGGCCGGGTTGTTCGACGTGACGCCGGAACGGTTCGCCGAGCTGATGAACGTGAACCTGACCTCGGCGTGGCAGGTGACCAGGCATGCCGTACCGGTGCTGCCGCGGGGTGGGGCGATCGTGAACATCTCCTCGGTGACGGTGGGGACGCGCGGGCCCGGCATGGTCTACTCCGTGGCCAAGGCCGGTCTGGAGAACCTCACCGACGGCGCGGCCGCCACCCTGGGGCCCAGGGGCATCCGGGTCAACTGCGTACGGGTCGGCATGATCTGGGGCGCGTTCGCGGCGGCGAACATGCCCGAGGAGAGGCGCGAGCCCCGGCGGCTGAGCACCGGGCTGCGGACCGAGGGCACGGCGTGGGACGTCGCGCACGCCTGCCTGTTCCTGCTCAGCGACCGCGCCCGGTGGATCTCCGGCCACACCCTCACCGTGGACGGCGGGCCACCCGGCACGCCACCGCCCGTCGCGTCACCCCCGGGTGACCGCGACACGTCACACCGCGACACATGACGTAGTCCGGGTGCGGCAGAAGACCCGCGACCCGCGCCGCCCGCGGGACTACGTTCCGTACAACCCCCGCAACCTGGGATCGCCTGCTCGCGGACGGTCCCGGAAACGTCCACCCCCGTTGTGAGGAGAGCGCTTGTGGCCCAGCATGGCACGTCCAAGCCTCCGTCGATGAAGGGCCTCTTCGCGGCCAGCTTCATCGGGACTTCGATCGAATGGTACGACTACTTCATCTTCGGCACCGCCGCCGCGCTGGTGTTCCCCACGCTCTTCTTCCCCGAGGCGTCCCCCGAGGCCGCCACGCTCGCGTCGCTGTCGGCGTTCGCCGCCGGGTTCCTCATCCGCCCGTTCGGCGCGGCGATCGTCGGCCACTTCGGCGACCGGATCGGCCGCAAGTCGATGCTCGTCCTCACCCTGATCCTGACCGGCGGGTCCACGTTCCTCATCGGCGTGCTGCCCACGTACGCGGCCATCGGCATCGGCGCGCCGCTGCTGCTGGTCTCCCTGCGCCTCATCCAGGGCTTCGGCGTGGCCGGCGAATGGGGCGGCGCGCTGCTCATCTCCACCGAGAACGCGAAACCACGCCAGCGCGCCGTCTACGGAAGCTTCGCCCAGTTCGGCGTCCCGGTCGGCGTGCTCACCTCGAACCTCGCGTTCCTCGCCCTCTCGGGCCTCGACGACGACGCCTTCTTCTCGTACGGCTGGCGCATCCCCTTCCTGCTCAGCGCCGTCCTCGTGGTCGTCGGCCTCATCATCCGCATGCGCCTGTCCGAGCCCCCGGAGTTCGCGAAGGCCAAACGCGAGAAGACGGTCATCAAGGTCCCCTTCGCCGAGCTGGTCCGCCGCCACCCCCGCAACCTGATCCTCGGCGCCCTGGCCGCCATCGCCCCGCCCGCGATCGGCTACGCGGTGACCGTCTACATGCTCACGTACGGCACCCGGGTCGTCGGCTTCGACCGCACCACCCTGCTCACCCTGATCCTGGCCTCCACCTCGGTCTGGATCCTCGCGATCATCGGTTCCGCGATCCTCTCCGACCGGTTCGACCCCAAACTGCTCTACGCCATCGGCGCGGTCACCGCCGTCATCTGGCCGCTCCCGATGTTCGCCCTGGTCAACACCGGCAGCACCGGCCTGGCCCTGGTCGCCTTCCTGGTCGCCGCGATAGTCCAGGGCATCATGGCCGGCGCGCAGGGCGGCCTCTTCACCGACATGTTCGACCTCAAGGTCCGCTACAGCGGCATCGCCGTCGCCTACGCGGTCGGCGCCACCGTCGCCGGCGCCGTCACCCCCGTCTTCCCCGCCCTCTACGCCGCCTACGACTCCTCGACTCCGATCGCCCTCTTCCTGACCGCGCTCGGCCTCGTCAGCCTCGTAGCCGTCCTCGGCGTCCGCCGCGTCGCCACCGCCCAGGACACCGAACCGGCCACCGTCCCCGCCGGCGCCCCCGAACGCTGAGACCCCGCGTGGGCCGGTACGGCCCCCCGGCCCACGCGGCGAATCCACGTCCTGATCTCCCGGCCTTCACCGGGTCCGCCCCAGGGCTGAGGCTGTGACTGTCAGCGGCGGCCCAGGACGCGGAGTTGCTGGGTGGTCAGGGAGGAGACGTTCTGGTCGACCGGGGTGTCGCTGTACTGGTGGATGGTCCAGGTCTTCCAGTCGGCGGGTGGGGTGACCTGACCCCGGGTCTTGCCGTAGTCGGCCACCCAGAGGGGGTAGGCGGACAGGCCGTGGCCGTAGGTGTCGGCGAAGCTCCAGCTGCTGTAGAACAGCGGGGTGATGCCGGTCTTGGCCTTCACGTGCGCGAGCCAGGTCTTGGCCCAGGCGTTGACGTGGGCGACGGACTGGCCGGCGGCGGTCTCCAGGTCCAGGGCGAGCAGGTCACCGCGCTTGGCGGGCTGCGAGTTGACCACGGACAGGAAGTGGTTGGCCTCGGCGATCGGGTCGTCGTCCGGGTGCCCGTAGTGGTAGGCGCCGCGGACGATCCCCTTCTTGGCCAGTTCGTGCCATTGGCGGGCGAAGCTGGAGTCGCGGAAGGTCAGTCCTTCGGTGGCTTTGACCAGGCCGAACTGCGCGGGGCTGGAGTGCCAGTCGTAGGACGCCTGGTAGGCGGAGATGTCCTGGCCGTAGGTGAACTCGGGTTCGGCCGCCCGCATCGGAGCGGCGTGGGCCGTGCTCGCCGGGCTGACGGCGGTGGCGACGGACATGGCCGCGCACAGCCCGGCGAGGGCGTAGCGCAGACGCGTACGAGTAGGTGCGCTCCAGGAGCGCCGATGGGTAGGCATAGATGAGTTGACTCCGAATTGGTCCGGGCAACGAAACCGGCAGCGGAGGCCACAACAGGGCCAGAGTCACGTCTGCCGTCACCCCCAAAGGTACACAAAGCACCATAAGATAACAAATCGGACACAACTTCGGGTCAGCCGAAGCCCATCAGGCCATCCAGGGACGGGCATGGCGCGACGCCCCGGCGATTCCGCAGACGGAAGGGCTCCGCCTCCGGACCCGTGGTCAGAGTCCGGCCAAGCCGAAGGCGTCCGCAGCGCTTTCAGGACAGCCCAACCCGTTCGCCGAGCCGGTGCTCAGGGCTTGCCCATGAACCAGTTTCCGAGCCGGTCGTCAAGGCTTGCCGAGGCCGAGGGCCTCTGCGGCGGTTTCGAGGGCGGCCAGGTGGGCGTCGACGCCGGTGAGGCCTGCCTTCATGGTGTTCACGCTGACGTGGGTCGCGCCGAACTCGCGCCACTGCCCGGCCAGGGCGGCGAGGGCGTCCGGGTCGCCCTGCCAGGCCATGCGGCCCTCCATGCCGAGGCTGGCGGGGTCACGGCCCGCCCGGGCGGCGGCCTGGTCGACGGCCGCCTTGGCCTCGGCCAGGTCGGGGCCGGGGGCCATCTGCGGGAACCACCCGTCGGCGAGCCGCCCGGCCCGCCGGTACGCGGGCGGCGACTGGGCGCCGAACCAGATCGGGATCGGCCGCTGCACCGGCAGGGGCGCGAGCCCGGCCCCGGTGATCCGGTCGAACTCGCCCTCGAACCCGAACGACCGCTCGGTCCAGAGCCGGCGCATCAGCGTGACCTGCTCCTCGATCCGCCGCCCCCGGGTGGTGAAGTCCTGGCCGAGCGCCTCGAACTCCACCCGGTTCCAGCCCAGCCCGACGCCCATCCGGAACCGCCCGCCGGTGAGCAGGTCGATCTCGGCCGCCTGCTTGGCCGCCAGCACCGTCTGCCGCTGCGGCAGGATGATGATCCCGGTCACCATCTCCAGCGAGGTCAGCGCGGCGAGGTACCCGAACAGCACCATCGGCTCGTGGAAGGTGGACCCCACGTCGTACGGCCCGCTCCACCCCCGGTGGACCTCCGGGTCCGCGCCGATCACGTGGTCGAACGCCATCACGTGCCGGAACCCGAGTTCCTCCACGCGCTGCCCGTAGGCGCGCACCGCTCCCGCGTCCGCGCCGATCTCGGTCTGGGGAAAGACGACGCCGATCCGCATACCCGGCTCCTCCCGAAGGCTCTCACCGGACATCATTCCGTGTCCGCCGCCGATCAATCCGCTTTGACGCTCAGGCCACCGGTTCCACGCGAAAGATCTAACCGGAGGCTAGACGGCGAGCGCCTCCCGCGTGAACAGGGCGTCGAACACGGCGGCCCGGTCGAACGTCATCGCGCGGGCCCGGGCGCGGTGCTCCATCTCCTGCCGCTCGGCGGCGGGCATGTCCAGAACCACCCGGTCCACCGCCGCGGCCAGCCCGCCGATCTCGCCGGGCTCGACGATGACGGCGGTGTCGCCGACCGCCTCCAGCGTGCCGCCCGTCATGGTGGTGACGATCGGCCCGCCGCCGGCCAGCATCTTCTCGGCCAGCGCGATGCCGAACGTCTCGACGAAGTCGGGCTCCGGCTTGGTCGGCAGGGCGTAGGCGGCGCAGCCGTTCATGAGCAGCGCCTTCTCCTGGTCGTCCACGTCGGTGAGCACGACCACCCGGCCGTCCTCCTTCGCCAGCGCCTGGATCTGCGGCAGCTCCGGCCCGGTGCCCGCGACGACGAGTTTCACCCGCGACCGGCAGCGCATCTCGCCGTACGCGGCCAGGAGTTCGTAGATGCCCTTGGCCCGGGTCACCCGGGACAGGAACAGGATGTACCCGTCCCGCTCCAGGCCGCGCCGCGCGAGCGCGGCGTCCACCCGCGCCGGTTCCGGGTCGAGGAAGGCGCTCGCGTCGATCGGCGGGTAGCTGACGGTCACCCGGCGCCGGCACTGCTCGGCGAAGGTGGTGCCGCAGTGCGCGTCCACCTGCTCGGCCGAGGCGATGATCTCGTCCCGGGTGTACTCGGAGACCGCGACGACCTCGTCGTTGGCCAGGAACGTGGTGAACAGCACGGTGGCCGCGCCGAACCGGCCCTCCCGCAGGCACGACCGGATCACGTTGGTCACGTCGGAGCCGACCGCCTTCACGACGGTGTGCACGTTGGGCGCGTACCCGGCCGCGCGGGCGGACGCGACCGCGTCCACGACGACCGAGGCGTGCGGCACGATGTACATGGACAGGCAGGTCGTGGGCACCGGCTCGGCGAGCAGTTCGACGAGGCGGCCGGTGAGGCCGGCCTGGTAGCGCCCGTCCGGCACCCGGTAGTCGCCGACCGCGTCCGGGCGCTCCACGGTGATCCCCTCGCTGTACGGCAACAGCCGGTCCAGCGGCTTGAGCGGAAGCCCGGCCGCCTGCAACGCGGGAATGGGCCAGGTCAGCAGCCGTACGTCGTCGAAACCGCGGGTCAGCGCCACCTCGGCGAGGTTACGGGCCTCGCCGGAGTGGCCGCAGATCACCGGGTCGGCCCTGACCACGATCACGAGACGGCGACGGGGGTGGGTCATCGGGCTTCCTCCGAGGTCGCGGACTGGTCGGAAAGAGAAGGCGGGCGGACCTCCCGCCCCCACGACGACGGCTCCGGGCCAAGCCGCAGGTGCAGCACGCCGCCGCGGTGCACGGCGGCGGCGCTCAGGTGAGCCGCGTGCAGGGGTTTGCCGTTGAGGGTAGCCGACTGCACGTACTGCGCCGGCGGGTCGCGATCGACGCCGTCGACGCCGATGGGCGTCTCGCGGTGCCCGCTGGTCTCGATGACGAACTCGCCTCCTCCTACCCGGATCGCGGCCCGGCCGAACGCGGGCGCGTTGACCAGGAACAGGTTCTGCCCGGCGACGGGGAACAGGCCGAGCGACGCCCACACGTACCAGGAGCTGAGGCCGCCGGAGTCGTCGTTGCCGGGGAGCCCGCCGGGTCCCGTGCCGAACTGCCAGGTCAGCGCCGCGTGCACGATCTCGGCCGTACGGTCGGGACGGCCCGCGTAGTGGTAGGCCCAGGGCGCCTCCATGTCGGGCTCGTTGTTGAGCCCCTCGAAGCGGTTGAGGGCGTATCCGGCGGCCATCTCCTCCGGCTGGGGGCGGCGGCCGGGCTGTTTCACCGGGGCCGCGCCGAAGCCGAAGAATCTGTCCAGTTTGCCGACGAAGGCGCGGTCGCCGCCGGCCAGCGCGATGCGGGCGGCCATGTCGTGCAGCAGCCGGAACGAGTAGTTCCACTTGCCGCCCTCGTAGAACTCCGAGTCGCGCAGCAGTCCCGTCTCCGGGTCGAAGGCGTTGGACCACTGTCGGCCGCGGTTCTCCAGGTCGTCGGCGAGGCCCACGTCGTTGAGGGCGCGGGCGACCTGGGCGGTGCAGTGGTGGCCGTAGGCGAGATCGAGGGTGTGGGTGATCGGGTGCACGACGCCGTGCTCCCAGAAGTCCTCGCCGTACATGCGGCGCAGGTCGTCGACCATGTGCACGAGCGCCCAGTTCCAGTCGAGGCCGGCCCGGCCGAGGGCGTGGGCGTCCGCCAGCGCGGTGTGCACGAGCGCGCTGGCCTGGCGGAAGAACCGGTCGGCGCCGCGGGCCATGCGGTACCCGATCGGGAAGTTGCCCTCCTCCTCGCAGACCCGGATGAGCGACTCCAGCAGCGCCACGGCCCGGTCCGGGACGATGGCCGCGAGCAGCGGCAGCTGGGTCTTGTAGATGTCCCACATGGTGCAGACGTCGAACGCGTACGGCCCCGGGGTCGGCCAGAACGGGCTCTCGTCGTCGGCGAAGCACGGCTTGATCAGCGAGTGGTAGAGCGCCGTGGCGAACACGCCGCGGCGGGCCGGGGTGCCGCCCTCGACCTGGACCCGGTCCAGGTGCTCGCTCCAGCGGGCCTGGGTCCCCGACTTCACCGGGTCGAACGCCGGCTGCCCGTGGCCGCACTCGCGCTCCAGGTTCTGCCGCGCCTGGTCGCACCCGCGCAGCGAGAACCCGAGCCGGACCTCGATGGTCTGCCCGGCGGTGGTCGGGCCCATGAAGAGCATGCCGAAGGGCCGCAGCGTGGTGTGGCGGATGCTGTCGAAGTCCAGGCGGGTGCCGCCGTCGACGAGCCGCCGGTCGTACCAGAGCATCTGCCGCCAGCCGGGGCTGTCCACCTCCACGTAGACGGAGAGCGGCACGCCCTCCATCCACACGGTGCCCTGGGCGCGGCCGTGGCCCATGCTCTGCACCTGCGCCCGCAGCGGCACCGTACGGCCGAGCTCGATGGCCAGGCCGCCGCAGGACATGTCCACCACCACCCGGGCGCTGCCGTGCTCGGGGAAGGTGTACCGGTGCACGGCGACCTTGGTGCCGACGGTCAGCTCGCAGCGGATGCCGGTGTCGAGGGTGGCCGCGTAGTAGCCGGCCTCCGCCACCTCGTCGCGGAGCGGCCAGGCCTCGCCCAGGTCGTCCAGCGGCTGCACCATCGGGGTGACCCGGACGTAGTTGTAGTACTTGCGGATCGCGCCGGTGCCGGACTGCTGGAAATGGGTGAATCCGGACGCCTGGAGCTGCTCGAACATCTCCTCGGGCACGCCCTCGGTGTTCTTCGCGTACCGCCCGTACCCGGTCGGGTAGGCGCCGGAGTAGGCGCAGGCCGAAACCATGCCCAGCGGGGACGTGGCGCCCGGGTGGGTGTTGCCCACCTGGGGTTTCGGCCACCACCAGGTGGCGGCCAGACCGCGTGCCCCGGGCAGGTCGGTGGCCGCGATGCCGATGAATGGATCAACGTTGTGAAGGATGGCGTGACTCTACCCAGCGACGGTCACCGCTTAGGTTTCGGAGAGGTGAAATCCTGCGCTGGGCCGTACAAAGGGAGCGTCGGGGTCTCCGGGGCCGGCCTAGTCTCCCGACACCACCTCTGGAGAGCAAAATCCCTGTATGTCCTGTTAGTGCCGATTTCGCAGGGGCACGGGGAATACATGGCTACTTTGCTATGGCTCATCGCCGTGGTGCTGGTCATCGCCGGGATCTACGTCATCGTGGCCCGCCGGGACATCCTCTGGGGGATCGTCCTGATCATCGTGGGCCTGCTCGTGGGACCGGGCGGCGTCAGCATCTTCCATCCGTAGACGGGCGTGTGCGCGGGAGGTGTTGACAGGCCGCACCCCCGCCCACACACTCCGATATATGAACAATGATTCAAACGTTGTGGTGTCCCTGTCTCCCGACGCGTGTACGACCTCCGTCGTGGACGGCGAGCGGGTGGCCGCCGTCCGTCAGGTGATGCCCGCCGACGAGGTCGTGCAAGACCTCGCCGACGTCTTCTCCCTCCTGTCCGACCCTGGCCGTCTGCGGCTGATGGCCGCGCTCCTGGAAGGCGGGGAGATGTGCGTGTGCGACCTGGCCGCCGCCACCGGGCAGAGCATGTCGGCCGCCTCCCACGCGCTGCGCCTGCTGCGCACCCACCGGGTGGTCAAGGTCCGGCGGTCGGGCCGTATGGCGTACTACCAGCTGGCCGACTCCCATGTGCGCATGCTCTTCGACCTGGCTCTGGCGCACATCGGGCACAGCGAGGAACGCGGCGATGGGTGATCACGGGCACGGCCACGGACATGGGCATGGACATGGGCACGGGGTGAGCGCGGAAGCCGACCGCCGCTACCTGACCGGCGCCCTCATCCTGATCGCCGGCTTCATGGCGATCGAGGTGGTCATCGGGTTCCTCGCCCAGTCGCTGGCATTGATCACCGACGCCGGGCACATGCTCACCGACGCCATCGCGATCGTCTTCGCCCTCACCGCCATGCGCATCGCCGCCCGCCCCCCGCGCGGCGGCTTCACCTACGGCCTCAAACGCGCCGAGATCATCTCCGCGCAGCTCAACGGCATCACCCTGCTACTGCTGGCCGTGTACTTCATCGTCGAGGGCGTACGCCGGATCGTCGAACCCCCCGAGGTCGCCGGCCTGTACGTGGTCGTGACCGGCCTGGCCGGCATCGCCGTCAACCTGCTGGCCGCCCGCCTGATCGCCAAGGCCAACCGGCGCAGCCTCAACGTCGAAGGCGCCTACCAGCACATCCTCAACGACCTGTTCGCCTTCATCGCCACCACCGTCGCCGGCGCGATCGTCTGGCTCACCGGCTGGGGCCGCGCCGACGCCATCGCCGCCCTGGTCGTGGCCGCCCTCATGCTCAAGGCCGGCTGGGGCCTGGTCCGCGACGCCGGCCGCGTCTTCATGGAAGCCGCCCCCGCCGGCATGAACCCCGCCGAGATCGGCACCAGAACCGCCGCCCTGGACAAAGTCGTCGAAGTCCACGACCTGCACATCTGGGAGGTCACCTCCGGCTACCCCGCGATGTCCGCCCACATCCTCGTCCAGCCCGGCGCCGACTGCCACGCCGTCCGCGTCGCCGCCGAACGCCTCGTCCACGACGAGTACGGCATCGACCACACCACCCTTCAGGTCGACCACGCCCCCGCCGACACCCTGACCATCGGCGCGACCGCCACCGAGGGCCACTGCGCCGACCCCCACGGCCCCGCCCACAAACCCGGCCCCCCGGCGCGAGAGGCCGTCTCCTGAACGCGGCGGACCGATCTCAGATAACGCGGGCGGTGAAGATGCCGGGCTGGTAGCCGGGGGCGGTCGAGAAGAACTGGGCGGTGTCGCCGGCCGTGGCGGTCGCGGCGGCGGCGACCGTCACGTTCTGGGGGACGTTCCAGTTGGCGGGGGTGAAGACCAGGGTCGCGCCGGACTGGAGGGTCAGGTCGGGGTCGCCGCTGACGCGCGTGGTCGTCACGGTGGTGGCGATCGGGGGAGGTCCGGAGAGGCGGACGGAGACGGTGGCCGGGCCGCCGACGGCGACGTTCACGGAGGCCGGGTTGACCACGACGAAGGGCTCGGCCACGACGCCGGTCACCGTGACGGTGGCGGAGTTGGAGAGGTAGGCCACGCCGCTGCTGTCGAGGGCCCTGGCCGAGAGCGTGTACCGGCCCGCGGGGACGGCGGACCAGGTGAACGTGTAGGGCGCGGTGGTGTCGCTGCCGAGCAGGGTCGCGCCCGAGTAGAAGTCGACCCTGGCGGCCCAGCCGGCGGGGGTCGTGGTCGCGGCCAGGCCGATGGTGGCGGGCGCGGCGAAGTTCTGGCCGTGCGCCGGGGCGGTCAGCGTGACCGAGCGCGGCACGCTCCCCGTGCAGGGCACGTTGTTGAGCGTGTACGCCGCCGGCTGCGTGTTCACGCCGGTGTACGTCCCGTAGAAGCCGACGGTGGCGGTCCCCCCGGTGGCCAGGCCCGGCGCGTACGACGGCGCGGTCACGGTCACGTTCTGCCCCGACTGCGTCCACGTGCCGCCCCAGCCGTGGGTGACCTGCTGCGTTCCCGGCCACGTGTAGCGCAGGGTCCACGGGCTCACCGGATCACCCAGGTTGGTGATCGTGATGTTCGCCCCGAAGCCTCCGCCGCTGTCCCAGACCGGTGTGTACGTCACCGAGCAGGCGATATCCGCGTGTGCGGCGGTCTGGGTGGCGGTGACGAGTCCCATCGCCGCCAGCAGTGCGGTGACGGTGGACAACGCCCATGCGCGCAGGATTCTCATGGCCTTCTCCGAGCCGAGAGGGGCCCTCAGATTCGACTCGTTTCCGGCGGATGTACAGAACGGCCGGTGCGCTGTGCCGCTGACCTGCCGCGAAATCCCCCGCGTAACTGAAAGCTTCAGGCCGGGCTTTTCGCGCGCACGTTCTCGTAGAGGCGGGACAGATAACGCGGATAGTCGTCGCCGAGGTCGCGGAAGGTCCGCGCGTACACGTCGAAGTAGATTGATTCGACCAGGCGCAGACAGCCCGGTCCCGACAGGGCGGCGAGGGCGTCGGGGCTGGTCGCGACGTACAGGTCGGCGGGTTGTTCGGTGGTGGCCCGGTGGTCCATGTCGGGCTGGATGTAATCGATGGGCGCTTTCGCGGTGGCCATGCCGCGCAGGCGGCCGTATTCGGTGAACAATCTCGCCTTCGCGTTCGATCGGGCCGATTCGGCGACGGGCGGCGCGATTTCGAAAATCAGCGTGAACGGCGACGACAACGTGTCCGCGTGATCATTCCAGGCGGTTTCGAGGAGTTTCCAGCTCGCGCCCGCCGGGGACGGCAGAACGCCCAGATAGGCGAGGAGGGCGTAGTTGCGTTCGGCGAAGACGAGCAGGTTCAGGAAGCCGACCACGCGGTCACCCTGGATCGCGAGATAGAGGGAGTAGTCCATCGGCGCGTCGTCGTCCGCGAAGCCTTGGAGCCGCCCGTCGGCGGCACGGTCGAGGATGGTAGCCGGCGCCATCTGCTGGTTCTCGGGGATGAGGCGGCGGAAGAGGTCGCGGAACTGGTCCGCGTATCGATGGGTGCCGGGATTTCCGTACCGCATGACGTCCATTCGGGTCGCCTATCGCCGCATGACGGGGACGGTCGCGATCGACGCTAGCCCTCCGAACCGACCGGCGCGCGGCCGGACCGGGGATTGACAGCCCGGGTCACGTCGCGTTACGAATACGCGCGAACCTCCAAAAATCACCACGGCAAGCCCGCGGTGGTGAATGTTAACGCAAACATTCCCTAAGGACGGTCTCATGCGTGCTCCCCGGAGGACCCTCGCCGCCGCCCTCGCGCTGCTGGCCGCCGTCGCCGCCGGCATGCTCCAGCCCACCGCCGCCCACGCGGCCGGCCCGGTCCCGCACTACCTGATGACCGCCTTCACCAACAGCAGCGAGTCCAACATGTACGTCTACGACTCGTTCAACGCCACGAACTACAACCTGATCAGGGCCAACGCGTACACCCCGCCGTCCGGGCTGATCCGCGACCCCAGCGTGATCCGGCACACCGACGGCTACTACTACCTCGTCCACACCACCAACTGGACGGGCAACACGATCGGCTTCGCCCGCAGCGCCGACTCCGTCAGCTGGACGTTCCTGCGCACCGTGGCCGTCGGGCTCAACGGCTCCACCGGCAGCACCTGGGCGCCCGAGTGGTTCAAGGACTCCGACGGCAGCGTGCACGTGATCTTCTCCGCGTCCACGACGGGCACCGCCGGGCAGTTCCGGCCGTACCGGATCACGGCCACGAACACCGCGCTGTCGGCCTGGACCGCGCCGGTCGCGCTGGGCATCCCGGCCAACTACATCGACAGTTTCCTGGTCAAGGTCGGCTCGACGTACCACAACTTCCTCAAGAACGAGACGAGCAAGTACATCGAGCACGCCACCGCCACCTCGCTCAACGGGCCGTGGCAGTTCGTCGGGACCGGGAACTGGGCGGGCTGGGGCTCCGGGCTGGAGGGTCCGGCGCTGACGCGGCTGCCCGACGGACGGTGGCGGCTGTACTTCGACAACTACACGGGCGGCCGGTACTACTACGCCGACAGCTCCACCCTGTCCTCCTTCGGCGCCAAGGTCGAACTGGCCGGGCTCTCCGGCGTGGCCAGGCACTTCACGGTCCTGCGGGAGGACGTGGGCGACACCACGGCCGTCCCGACCGGCAACCGGTCGCTGCGCTCGGCCAACTTCCCCGACCGGTACGTACGCCACCGGAGCGGACCCGCGTACATCGACCCGCTCAGCTCCGCCAGCTCCCTCGCGGACCGCCAGAGCGGCACGTTCACCGTGGTCGCGGGGCTGGCCAACGCCGGCTGCCACTCGTTCCAGTCGGTGAACACGCCCGGCTCGTACCTGCGCCACTTCAACATGGCGCTCACGCTCCAGCGCGACGACGGCTCGGCGATCTTCAAGGGCGACGCCACCTTCTGCGGCCGGGCCGGGCTCGCGGGCGGCGGCACGGTCTCCTTCGAGTCCTACAACCTGCCCGGCCGCTACCTGCGCCACTACAACTACGCGATGCGGCTCGACCTGAGGGAGTCCACCTCGGTGTTCGCCTCCGACGCCTCGTTCACGGTGACCTCACCGCTGGCCTGACCCCAGCAGAAAGGACGGCCGATGTCCCTCCGCCGCCGCCTGGCCGCCGCACTGGCCGGAGCTCTCCTGCTCCCGCTGCTGCCCGTGGCCGCGCACGCCTCGCCGCCCGCGCAGTACACCAACCCGATCGCCGCCCAGCGGGCGGACCCGCACATCTTCCGCCACACCGACGGCTACTACTACTTCACCGCGACCGTCCCGCAGTACGACCGCATCGTGCTGCGCCGCGCGACCACGATCCAGGGTCTGGCGAGCGCCGCCGAGACCGTCATCTGGCGCAAGCACACCAGCGGCGAGATGGGCGCCCACATCTGGGCCCCCGAGATCCACTTCATCAACGGCAAGTGGTACGTCTACTTCGCCGCCGGCCGGACCGACGACATCTGGCGCATCCGCATGTACGTCCTGGAGAGTTCGGCGGCCAACCCCCTGACCGGCGCCTGGACCGAGCGCGGCCGGATCGTCACCCCGTGGGACACCTTCTCCCTGGACGCCTCCACCTTCGTGGCCGGCGGCGTGCGCTACCTCATCTGGGCCCAGCAGGAGCCCGGCATCTCCACCAACTCCAACCTCTACATCGCCAGGATGGGCGCGAACCCGTGGACGATCACCGGGTCCACGACCCGGCTGACCGTGCCTACCCTGGCGTGGGAGACCCGCGGCTACCGGGTCGCCGAGGGCCCGGCCGTCATCCAGCGCAACGGCCGCCTGTTCATGACCTACTCCGCCAGCGCCACCGACGCCAACTACTGCCTCGGCCTGCTCACCGCCCAGGCCGGCGCCGACCCGCTCCAGGCCTCCTCCTGGGTCAAGAGCGCCAACCCCGTCTTCGTCTCCAACGCCTCGACCGGTCAGTACGGCCCCGGCCACAACTCCTTCACCGTCTCCGAGGACGGCCAGAGCGACGTCCTCGTCTACCACGACCGCAACTACCGGGACATCTCCGGTGATCCGCTCAACGACCCCAACCGGCGCACCCGCGTACAGAAGATCTACTGGCGGGCCGACGGGACCCCCGACTTCGGCATTCCGGTGCCGGACGGCGCCACGCCGGTGCGGCTGATGTCGTACGACCAGCCGGGCCGGGCCGTACGGCACTGGGAGTACCGGGCGCGGCTGGAGGCGAACGTCGCTCCGCTGGCGGACTCGCAGTTCCGGATCGTGACGGGATTGTCCGGGAGTGGGACGGTCTCGCTGGAGTCGACCAACTTCCCCGGGTACTACCTGCGGCATCGCAACTACGAAGCCTGGGTGGAGCGCAACGACGGCTCGGCGCTGTTCCGCGCGGACGCGTCCTTCACCCGGCGTACGGGCCTGGCCGGGTCGGGCACCGTGTCCTTCGAGGCGGCGAACCTCGCGGGCTACTACCTCCGGCACCGCGCCGGCTCCGTCTGGGTCGAACGCGACGACGGGACCACCGCTTTCCGGGGGAGCGCCGCTTTCATCCTGGAGTGACACCGCCTGGAACGTGATGTCACACCTTTCCCGATGTAGGTGACACAACTCTGCATCGGGAATCAGGATGAGATTTATCCGACTTGTCGGCATCGCCATGGTGGCGGTGTCCTTATCGGCGGCACCGGCGCGGGCGAGCGTGCTCGCGCCGGTTTCGTCGCACGCGGTGGGCTGGGGCTGGAACAAGCACGGCCAGCTCGGCAACGGCGCGACCGCGATCGCGCAGACCACGTTCGTCGAGGCGGGCGCGCTCCCCCAGCGGTTCACCAAGGTCGCCGCCGGGCAGACGCACAGCCTGGCCGTCGCGGCCGACCGCACGGTGTGGAGCTGGGGCCGCAACAGCTCCGGCCAGCTCGGCGACGGCACCACGACCCCGCGGCTGAGCCCCGGACCCGTGCCGGGATTGTCCGACGTCGTGGAGGTGGAGGCGGGCTCGGGCTTCAGCCTGGCGCTGCGCGCCGACGGCTCGGTGTGGGCCTGGGGCAACAACAGCCGGGGCCAGCTGGGTCAGGGCGACGCCGGGATCAACCGGCCGACGCCGGTCCAGGTGCCGGGACTGTGGAACGTCGTGGACATCGAGGCCGCCACGGCGCACGTCCTGGCGGTGAAGTCCGACGCCACGGTCTGGGCCTGGGGTGACAACGAGCACGGCCAGCTCGGCCTCGGCTCGTACGGGGACTTCCTGCCGGACCCCCGCTCGGTGCCCGGGATGGACGCGGTGACGGGAGCCGCCGCCGGCGAGGGGCACAGCCTGGTGGTGCGCTCCGACGGCAGGGTCTGGGCGTGGGGGAACAACAGCTCGGGGCAGCTGGGCGACCACACCGACATCCGGCGTACCCGGCCGATCCTCGTGCCCGGAGTCAGCGGGTTCGTCCAGGTGGCGGCGGGCGCCTCGCACAGCCTGGCGCTGCTCTGGGACGGCACGGTCTGGTCCTGGGGAGCCAACTGGGCGGGACAGCTGGGCACCGGCGACTTCGCCGACCGCCCCGCCATGGACCGCGTACGGCTGGGCGGCGTCACCAGGATCGACGCGGGAGAGGACTTCAGCCTCGCCCGGCGGGAGCCCGGCCAGGCCTGGTCCTGGGGCGCCAACGGGATCGGCCAGCTGGGCGACGGCACCCAGACCGACCGTGCCGTGCCGGTACGCGTGACCGGGCTGGAGAACGTCCTGGCGGTCGCCGCGAGCGCCGCGTCCAGCCACGCGCTGGCCGTACGCTCGGTGCCGCCGCCGGCTCCGCCGCAGGTCAGGATCGACCTCGACACGGAAGGCGGCGTGGTGCCCGCGGGCGGCTCCCTGACCGTCAACGTGGGGACCACGGCGATCAACGGCCCAACCAAGATCGTCATGTCGGTCTCGGGCCTGCCGCACGGGGTGACGGCGGCGTTCAACCCGGGCGTGCTGATCAGCGGCGGCTCCTCCGCGCTCACCCTGACGGCCGGCCCGCAGGCGTCCACCGGCTGGTTCACCCTCACCGTCACCGCCACCGCGGCGAGTCACACGGCCACGGCCACGTACGAGCTGAACGTCACCGACCCGGCCGGGTGACGCGTGAAGCTGCGCTGCTGGGGCGGTTAAGAAAGTCTCGATGGACTCGGCCGCCGCGCGGGGGGCAGGGTGTGGAGGCTGGGTCCATCGCTTGGGGGAAGGTCGAGGACGTCATGAAAGCGCTGGTCAAGGCCAAGGAGGAAGCCGGCCTCTGGCTCATGGACGTGCCGGAGCCCGAGCTGGGGCCGGGCGAGGTGCTGATCAAGGTGCTGCGCACCGGCATCTGCGGGACCGACCTGCACATCCGGACCTACGACGCGTGGGCCCGCCAGGCCGTACGGACGCCGCGGGTGCTGGGGCACGAGTTCGTCGGCGAGGTCGTCGAGGTCGCCCCCGGCGTGCAGGACGTCGCGGCGGGCGACCTGGTCAGCGGCGAAGGGCACCTGGTCTGCGGGAAGTGCCGCAACTGCCTGGCCGGTCGGCGCCACCTCTGCCGGAGCACGATCGGGCTGGGCATCGGCAGGGACGGCGCGTTCGCCGAGTACCTGACGCTGCCCGCCTCGAACGTCTGGGTGCACCGGGTCCCGGTGGACCTGGACGTCGCCGCGATCTTCGATCCGTTCGGGAACGCGGTGCACACCGCGCTGTCGTTCCCCGTGGTGGGCGAGGACGTGCTGGTCACGGGCGCGGGGCCGATCGGGATCATGGCCGCGGCGGTGGCCAGGCACGCGGGGGCGCGGCATGTGATGATCACGGACGTCAGTCCGTACCGGCTGGGGCTGGCGGAGCGCATGGGGGTGAGCCTGGCGCTGGACGTGCGCACGGCCACCATCGAGGAGGGCAAGCGGCGGCTCGGGCTGCGGGAGGGCTTCGACGTCGGACTGGAGATGTCCGGCCGCCCCGAGGCGCTCCGCGACATGATCGCCAACATGACGCACGGCGGCAGGATCGCCATGCTCGGCCTGCCCGCCGAGGAGTTCCCGATCGACTTCGCCCGGGTCGTCACGTCGATGATCACCCTCAAGGGCATCTACGGGCGGGAGATGTTCGAGACCTGGTACTCCATGTCGGTGCTGCTGGAGGGCGGCCTGAACCTGCGCCCGGTCATCACCGGCCGCTACTCCTACCGGGACTTCGACGCCGCGTTCGACGAGGCGGCGGGCGGCCGCTGCGGCAAGATCATCCTCGACTGGACCGCCTGACCACCCCATCCACCGATCCGAGGAACCCCGATGTTCGACTCCGTACGCGCCGACCTGCGCACCACCCTCGACGAGATCCGGGCCGCCGGCCTGCACAAGCCGGAGCGGGTGATCGGCACCCCGCAGAGCTCCCTGGTCGGCGTCACCGCCGGCGGCCGCCCCGGCGAGGTGCTGAACTTCTGCGCCAACAACTACCTCGGCCTCGCCGACGATCCCGAGATCGTCGCCGCCGCCAAGGAGTCGCTGGACCGCTGGGGCTACGGCATGGCCTCGGTCCGCTTCATCTGCGGCACCCAGGAAGTACACAAGGAACTCGAAGCACGTCTCTCCGCCTTCCTGGGGAGCGAGGACACGATCCTCTACAGCTCCTGCTTCGACGCCAACGGCGGCGTCTTCGAGACGCTGCTCGACGAACGCGACGCGGTCATCTCCGACAGCCTCAACCACGCCAGCATCATCGACGGCGTCCGCCTGTCCAAGGCCCGCCGCCTCCGGTACGCCAACCGCGACATGGCCGACCTGGAGAAGCAGCTCAAGGACGCCTCCGGCGCCCGCCGCCGGCTGATCGTCACCGACGGCGTCTTCTCCATGGACGGCTACATCGCCCCCCTCGACGAGATCTGCGACCTGGCCGAACGCCACGACGCCATGGTCATGGTGGACGACTCCCACGCCGTCGGCTTCGTCGGCGAGAACGGCCGCGGCACCCACGAACTGCACGGCGTGATGGACCGCGTCGACATCGTCACCGGCACGCTCGGCAAGGCGCTCGGCGGCGCGTCCGGCGGCTACGTCGCCGCCCGCGCCGAGATCGTGGCGCTGCTGCGGCAGCGCTCGCGGCCCTACCTGTTCAGCAACTCGCTGGCCCCCGTCATCGCGGCCGGCTCGCTGAAGGTCCTGGACCTGCTCACCGACGAGACCACCGGCCGGGGCCGGGCCCTGCGCGACCGGCTGCGGGCCAACACCGCCCTGTTCCGCACCCGGATGACCGCCGCGGGCTTCGACCTGCTGCCCGGCGAGCACCCCATCGTCCCCGTCATGATCGGCGACGCCGAACGGGCCGGGCGCATCGCTGACCTGCTGCTGGAGTACGGTGTGTACGCGATCGGCTTCTCGTACCCGGTCGTGCCGCGCGACCGGGCGCGCATCCGCGTGCAGCTGTCGGCGGGCCACAGCACCGACGACGTCGAGCGTGCCGTGGCGGCCTTCACCGCCGCCAGAGACGCGCTGGAGGACTGACTGGATGATCGACTCCCGCAGACTGCGCACCCTGCGGGCCGTGGCGGACCACGGCACGGTGACGGCCGCCGCCGCCGCGCTGTACCTGACGCCGTCCGCCGTCTCCCAGCAGCTGGTGGCCCTCGAACACGAGGTCGGCCACCAGCTGCTGCTGCGTGACGGCCGGGGCGTCACGCTGACGGCGGCCGGGCAGATCCTCGTCGTCCACGGGAACATGATCCTCGCCCAGATCGAACGCGCCGAGGCGGAACTGGCCGCCTACAGCGGCGGCGAAGCGGGCGAGGTCACCCTCGCCTCCTTCCCGACCGGCATCGCCACCGTGGTCGCGCCCGCCATGGCCGGGCTGGCCGACACCGCGCCCCTCATCCGGCTGCGGGTCAGGGACTCGGAGGGCGACGCCAGCCTGGTGATGGTCCTGGACGGGCAGGCCGACATCGCGGTCGCGGTCGAGTACCGGGGCGCGCCTCCCCAGGACGACCAGCGGCTGACCCGCGTCCCCCTCTACGCCGAGCCGTTCGACGCCGTCCTGCCGCGCGGGCACCGCCTGGCGGAGGCCGCCGAGGTCGACCTCCGTGACCTCGCCGAGGAGTCCTGGATCGGCCCGTACGCGAACAACCCCTGCCACGACGTGGTCGCGCTCGCCTGCGAATCCGCCGGATTCCAGCTCAAGGTCGCCCACTTCTCCGACGACTTCCGCGCCGTCGCCGCCCTGGCCGGAGCCGGCGCGGGCGTCGCCCTCGTCCCCCGCTCCGCCCTCCGCGGCGTCGACCTGCCCGCCGTCGTCATGCTCCCCGTCGCCGGCGCCCCCGCCTCCCGCCGCGTCTTCGCCGCCGTACGCCGGGGCGCCGACGAACACCCCCTCATCCGCCGCGTCCTCACCGGCCTCCGCGCCGCCGCCGACCACGCCCGCCCTGCCTCCCCCGTCGCGGGGGCCTTCTCGACGACGGGCTGACACCGCTTGCCCGCCTGCGTGCCACGGACCAGCCCCGCCCGGCCCCGCCCATGGCAGCGGCTTTCTCCGGGACGGCTGTCGGACTGGGCCTGCTTCTCTTGGCACCGGTGTGGCGAGAAGCGACCGGATTCTTCAGGCGCCCCTGAGTTACGGCGTGCCGGAGCCGCTGCCGCGGTCGTCGAGGAGGAGGGCGGCGCGGCCGTTGACGGCGTAGCGGATGTGGGTGGCCTGGGAGGTGTGGATCACTCTGATGGGGGTGAGTTCGATGGCTTCCTTGTCGGCGAGGTCGAGGTCGGCGTCGAGCAGGCGCATGCCTGTGCCGAGCACGACCGGGACGATGTGCAGTTCCAGTTCGTCCAGCAATCCCGCTTTGAGCACGTGGCGGAGGAGTTCGCCGCCGCCGGCGATCGCCACGTTCTTGCCGCCCGCGACGGATCGCGCCTGCTCGATGGCGCTGGCGACGCCGTCGGTCACGTAGGTGAAGCTGGTGCCGCCCCGGCGTACGAGGGTGTCGCGGGAGCGGTGGGTGACGACGAAGACCGGCGCGCGGAAGGGCGGCTCGTCGCCCCAGGGGATCTCGCCGCCGTCCGCCATGCGCCGTCCCATCACGTACGCCCCCGCGGCGGCGAACGTCTCCGCGATGATCTCCGATGCGGTGTCCTGCTCGCCGCCCGCGAAGCCCTGCCGTTCCCGCCAGGCCATGGCGTCGATCACCCATCGGGTGACCCGGAAGAAGCCCGCGCTCTCCGCCGACTCCAGCCAGTCCCCCGGCTCGCCGCCGAACCGCGGGCCCGCGTAGAAGCCGTCCAGGGACACCGACATCTGTGCCGTCACCTTGGTCATGTCCTCACTCCTGTTCCGGCGGCCCCGGAGTGGGGTCGCTCAGGAATGAGTCGGAGCCGTCAACCGGATTTCTACCTGACAGCGCCGACAACTTGTGCGGCTGCCGTCCGTCTGGCGTGCCCCGGGGAACTCGCCGAAACTGAGATCACCTCGGCCACCACGTGAACGGGTAGGTGTTCCGGTTGACCACGACCCCCCACGACCTCGGACCCGACTTCCTCCAGGACCAGCACCGGGCCTTCGCGCTGCTGCGCGAGACCGGCCCGGTACGGCAGATCCTCACCCCCCAAGGCCAGCGCATGTGGATGGTGACCCGCTACCAGGAAGCCCGCGACGCCCTGACCGACCCGGCCCTCAGCAAGGACATCCACACCGCCCGCGCCCGCTTCGACCCGTACACGCTGGCCGTGGCCGGGCTCGAACTCGGCGGCGCGCTGTCGGAGCACATGCTCAACACCGACCCGCCCGAGCACACCCGGCTGCGCCGCCAGATCGGCCGTGCCTTCACGAGCCGCCGCGTACGCGAACTCCGCCCCCGGATCGAGCAGATCGCCGCCACCCTCCTCGACGACCTGGCCGCCCTCGGCGAAGCCGACCTCCTCTCCGTGTACGCGTTCCCGCTGCCGATCACCGTCATCTGCGAGCTGCTCGGCGTACCCAAGGAAGACCAGGACGACTTCCGGTCGTGGTCGACCGCGATGGCCAGGCTGAACTCCGAGCAGGCCGGCGCGGCGGCCATGGCGATCGCGGGCTACCTCGGACAGCTCATCGCCGCCAAACGCGCCGCCCCATCCGACGACCTGCTCAGCGACCTGATCACAGCCGAAGACGACCCTCTGAACGACCGCGAGATGCTGGCCATGGCCTTCCTGCTGCTGGTGGCCGGACACGAAACAACGGTCAACCTCATCGGCAACGCCGTACTCGCCCTGGACCAGAACCCCGGCCAACGGGACCTGCTACGAACCCGTCCAGAACTCCTGCCCTCCGCCATCGAGGAGTTCCTCCGCTACGACGGCCCCATCACGCTCGCCACCGTCCGCTTCGCCCTGCGCGCCACCGAGATCGGCGGCACCCCCATCCCCGAGAACGACTTCGTCCTCATCTCCCTGGCCGGCGCCAACCGCGACGACCGCCGCTTCCCCCACGGCGAACACCTCCGCGTCGACCAGGACGCCACCGGCCACCTCGCCTTCGGCCACGGCGCCCACCACTGCGTAGGCGCCCCCCTCGCCCGCCTGGAAGCCGAAATCGCCCTCCGCGCCCTCTTCACCCGCTTCCCCCACCTGACCGTCTCCCCCGCCTCCACCCTCCATTGGCGCGGCGCCATGCTCCTCCACGGCCTCGAAACCCTCCCCGTACGCGTCTAGCGCGGGCTATCAGACGGGCCAAAGCCGACTTCTCGCCGTTGTCCGGCGCCGTTAACGCGCGTGGTCAGTTCTCGCCGTACCGGCGCCGAGCGCGGCCGACTCGTCAGGGCTTCTTGGCCTCTTCGCCGTTCACTCACCTCGTGGCCGGTGAGCTTTGGCTTGTCCGGTGGAGGTGCAGTGCGGCGGCCATCTGATCGAGGATCAGGTCGAGCACCTCGCGGGTGGTGGCGAAGTTCAGGCGGGCGCGGGACTCGTCGACGGATCCGAGGTCGCCGGATCCGAATTCGCTGCCGGTGCTGAGTTCGACGCGGGCGTGGCGGCGGAACCAGGCGGCGGCCTCCTCGCCGAGGTCGGCGGTCCGGCAGTCGAGCCACGCCAGATAGCCGGCGTCTGGCGTGACCGTGTCCAGGCCAGGCATGGCGGCGATCCGGGCGGCGACGTGGTCGCGCTGGTGCCGGAGGTGGGCGGCGATGGCGGTGAGCCATTCGTCGCCGTGGGTCCACGCCGCGAGGGTGGCTTCGACGCCGAGCACGTTGGTGGCGCCGAACAGGTCGGGCGGCTGGGCGTCCCATGCCTCTCGCAGCGCGGCCGGGCCGACGTGGGCGACCGCGGTGCGCAGGCCGGCGATGTTGAACGCCTTCGACGCCGACGTCACGGTGACCGTGCGGGCTGCCGTGCGCTCGTCCAGGGCGGCGAACGGGCGGTGCCGGTGCGGGGCGTGGGCGAGGTCGGCGTGGATCTCGTCACTGATCACGACGAGGTCGTACCGGCCGGCCAGATCGGCCACGCGCTCGAGTTCGGCGGTGGTGAAGACCTTGCCGGTGGGGTTGTGCGGGTTCACCAGCAGCAACACTTTCGCGCCCCGCGTTCGTACGCGCTGTTCCAGCAGGTCGTGGTCCCACGTCCAGAGGCCGTCGGCACCGATTTCGAGGGGTGCCGCGATGAGCGGGCGCCGCATCGTCTCCAGGGTCCGCAGGAACGGCGGATAGTTGGGCGTGAACGCGACCACGCCGTCACCGGGTTCGGTGAGCAGCGTCAGGGTCAGCTGGAGGCTTTGGATGAGGTCGGTGACGCCCCGCACCTGACCGGGGTCCGGCTGCCAGCCGAAACGCTGGTGCATGCGCCCGGCGAACGCCTCGGCCAGGGGGTGGCCGTCCCAGTCGGGGTAGCCGACGTCGCCTCGGGCAAGGCTCTCCCGAATCGCGTCAACGATCACCGGGGCGAGCGGGAAGTCCATGTCGGCGACCCACGCGGGCAGCAGCAGGGGTCCGGGGCGATGCCACTTCACGCCGCGCTTGGAGCGCAGCCAGTCAATGGGCGCGTCGATTGGATTGGGACGCTCTGCCCGCTCTGCGCTCGATGGGTCAAGCGGACTTGTGTTGGGAGGGCTCGACACGAGCGACAGACGTGGTGACGAGTTCGGCGGGCTCGCGGGATTCAGCGGACCTGCGCTCGACGGGCTCGACACGGGCGACGGACTTGGCGGCAAGCGCTGCGGGCTCGGTGCGAGCGGTCGGCTGGGTGGGTGGCTGGGGTGGCCGGGGTGACTTGGTGGGGTGGGCGGGTGGGTTGTGAGGAGGGTGTCGCGCATGATCTGCATTTGGCCGTGGTGCTGGGCCAGTTCCTCGTAGAGGTGTTGCAGGGCGGAGTCGCGGGTGAGTTCGCGGAGGGGGCCGAGCACTGCGGGGTCGGGCTGCTCGTGCAGGGGTGCGAACGGCTGGGAGGAGTGGATGTCGGCCCGGAGGGTGGCCAGGGCTTGGGTGGCTCGGGCTTGGAGGGCGTTGACGGGACCGGTGGCGTGGAATTCGGCTGCGCGGTCACGTACGACGGTGCGGCCGGCCACCAGGTGGCCGCCCCAGTACTCCATGACCCCGAGGCAGTGGGTGAGCAGGGCGAAGGGGGTGTTGGCGCCGGGCAGGGCGGGCCGGGTGTTGGCCAGTTCGTCGCCCAGTTCGCCGAGGATCTCACTCATTCCCGTCACCGCGCGCTCGGCGAAGAAGAGGAAATCTTCGCAGGTGAGCGTCACTTCGGCGGCTCCGTAACCATCTAGCATGGTTACCATGCTTGCATGCCGAACCAGTAACCTGTCAAGCTAGTTACATGGGATTTGTCTTCGTCAGCGGGCGCCCCTGCCTCGATTACGTCGGGACGCGGAAGTGGCGCCGCAGCGCCGTACCGGAGGAGCAGTTGCTTTCTCCCGCGAGCCTGGCCGAATGGACGCGGGCCGCCGGACTGCTGGATGAGACGCCCGAGTTCACCGCGCGGGATCTCGCCGAGGCGGTCGAGGTGCGGGAGGCCGTCTACCGCACCGTGTGGGCCCGCCTGGAGGACCGGCCCCCGACGGAAGCGGACGTGGACCTGCTCAACGCGCACGCGACGCGCCCCCGGCTCGTGCCCACGCTGCTACCCGACGGGAGCACCCGCCGCGAGGGCACCTTGTCCGGCCTGCTCGCGACACTCGCCGCCGACCTGCTCGACCTGCTCGGCGACCCCGACTTCGGCCGGATCAAACGATGCGCCAACACCGACTGCACCCGCCTCTACATCGACTCCTCACGCGGCGGGAACCGCCAGTGGTGCGGCATGTCGGAATGCGGCAACCGCGCCAAGGTCAAAGCCTTCCGCCGAAGACACCGCGAACCGCACTGACCCGAGGCACCGGCTCTCGCCGATATCCGGCGCCGTCAACGCGGGTGACGCTTCTCGCCGCACCGGCGCCAAAAGTGACCGGCTTCATTCTGCAGGGGCCATTTCCGAGACCGCCGCCGACTCAGCCCCGGCCCGGTTCGCCCGCGCCACCGGGTAGTTCATCCAGGACGGTGTCGGCCAACTCTCTGGCGGGGCGCTCGTATTGCTCGGCGCGCGCGTGGAAGACCTGCTCGGCCCGGATGGCCGGCCAGTCGGGAGGCAGATGCTCGGCGGGCAAATGGGGATCCTGCCGGACGAGCTGGAGCCAGTCGGTGTGCAGGAGCAGCTGCCTGGCGAGGTCGTCCGGCGCGGAGGGAAGCGGCCGGGCGACGTCCCAGCGGGCGAGGAACGCCCGGTAGCGCAGGGCGATCTGTTCGATGTCGAAGGCTTTCCTGACGAGGTCGGCGGCTTCGGTGGGTTTGAATGCCTTGGCGGTCAGCACGGTGACGTGCTCCCCCAGTTCCAGCGAGTCGAGCACCCCGGTGACGTCCTTCGCGCCTGGCGCGATCCACAACCCGCTCTGCAACGGCCCGAATCCCGCCCAGATGAGCCGGGACCGCAGATCGTGCCGCGCGCTGCGCCGGCTGTCCGGCAGCGAGAACCCCACGAGCGTCCAGGTTCCGTCCCAGTCGCGGTTGACCGCGCCGGTCTCCCAGATCCGCCTGCGCCCGTCCTTGAGCACCTGTTCGGCCCGCGAGGTCAGCCCGAGGTACGCCTTCCGCCCCCGCCGATACCGCGCCAGCAGATTCCGCTTCACCATCCGCGCGATCGTGGACCGCACCGCCTCCTCGGAGACGCCGAGCCGGGCGAACACGTCGATGACGCTCCCCGAGTAGACGGCCGTGCCGCGGTCCAGCGCGTAGATGCCGAGGAAGCTGAACATCAGGGACTGCGGGCGCGCGGACGGCGCCATCTGGTCGTCTTCGCCGCCGATCGTCACGGCAAAAGCCTAGACGGACCCGGACATCATGCAAATATTTAACGACAGTCATACAAGTGCCACACTTGACGCGTCCGCGAGGAGAGCCCATGAACGTCGACGAACTGGTCGCCATCGACGTGCACACCCACGCCGAGGTCTCCGCCGACGGGCACACCTCGCTGAGCGCGGACCTGCTCGGCGCCTCGGCGAAGTACTTCAAGGAGCACCCGCGACCGACCATCCCCGAGATGGCCGCCTACTACCGCGAACGGAGGATGGCCGCCGTGGTGTTCACCGTCGACGCGGAACACGCCACCGGACATCCGCGCATCTCCAACGAGGAGATCGCCGAAAGCTGCGCCGCGCACGCGGACGTGCTCATCCCCTTCGCCAGCGTCGACCCGTGGAAGGGCGGAGCCGGCGTCCGCGAGGCGCGCAGACTCGTCGGCGAGTACGGCGTGCGCGGTTTCAAGTTCCACCCCAGCCTCCAGGGCATGTCCCCCGGCAACCGCGCGGCCTACCCCCTCTACGAGGCCATCCAGGACCTGGGCGTACCGGCGCTGTTCCACACCGGCCAGACCGGCATCGGCGCCGGCGTGCCGGGCGGCGGCGGAATCAGGCTGAAGTACTCCAACCCCATGCTGATCGACGACCTCGCCGTGGACTTCCCCGACCTGCGGATCATCCTCGCCCATCCGTCGTTCCCCTGGCAGGACGAGGCCCTGGCGGTCGCCACCCACAAGCCGAACGTCTTCATCGACCTGTCCGGATGGTCGCCGAAGTACTTCCCGCCCCAGCTCGTCCGGTACGCGAACACGCTGCTGAAGGAGAAGGTGCTCTTCGGCTCCGACTACCCGGTGATCACACCGGACCGCTGGCTGGCCGACTTCGACGCCCTCGACATCAAGCCGGAGGTCCGCCCGAAGATCCTCAAGGACAACGCGGTACGCCTGCTCGGCCTCACCAAAGCCTGATATTGGGCAATGTATTGACGTCCGTTACAGATATGCCTAACCTCCGGGGCAGCAAGGGCAGCGTCCGCTCGCACGCGGACTCTCGTACCCGGACTGAGGAGCTCAGTCATGCCGGATCAGTCGGTCACACCCCCCAACCAGGTACAGCTCCGCCGCGCGGTGACCTCCAGCTTCCTGGGCAGCGTCATCGAGTACTACGACTTCCTGCTCTACGCGACCGCCTCGGCGGTGGTCTTCAGCAAGGTCTTCTTCTCCTCCCTCGACCCGCTCACCGCGACCGTCGCGAGCTTCGGCACCTTCGCCACCGGCTACCTGGCCAGACCGCTCGGCGGTGTGATCTTCGGGCATTTCGGCGACCGGCTGGGACGCAAGCGCATGCTCGTCCTGACCATGACCCTGATGGGCTCCGCCAGCTTCCTCATCGGCCTCATCCCCACGTACGAGCAGATCGGCGTGCTCGCCCCCGTCGTGCTCGTCGCGCTCCGCGTCCTGCAGGGTGTCGCCATCGGCGGCGAATGGGGTGGCGCCGTGCTGATGTCCACCGAGCACGCGACCAGCCGGCGCGGCCTGTGGGGCAGCTTCACCAACGCCGGGGCGCCCTTCGGCATGGTGCTCTCCACCGGCGTGCTCAGCGGCACCGCGGCCGTCCTGAACGAGCAGGCGTTCCTCAGCTGGGGCTGGCGGGTGCCGTTCCTGCTCAGCATCCTGCTGCTGGCGGTCGGCCTGTTCGTCCGCCTGAAGGTCGAGGAGACGCCTGTCTTCGAAGCCGTCAAGGACCGGCCCACCCGGGCGCCGCTGCTGGAGGTGCTGCGCGACCATCCGAGGGCGCTGGCGCTCGGGGTGGGTGTCGGGCTGTCGGCGTTCGTGGCGCAGGGCACGCTCACCACGTACCTGATCGCCTATGGCGTGCGGACCGGGTTCACTCGGCAGGCCGTACTGAACGGGCTGACGCTGTCCTCGGCGCTGGCGGTCGTGAGCATCATCGGGTGGTCGGCGTTGTCGGACCGCGTCGGGCGCCGGCCGGTCGTGCTGGTGGGCGCGGTGCTCATGGCCGCCTTCGCCTTCGTGCTCTTCCCGCTGGTGGACGCCGGCAGCGTCCCCCTGCTCGTCCTCGCGCTCGTGCTCGGCCAGGCGATCATCCATCCGCTCATGTACGGCCCGCTCGCCGCCCTGTACGCGGAGCTGTTCGCCACCAGGAGCCGCTACACGGGCGCCTCGCTCGGCTACCAGCTGGCGGGACTCGGGGCAGGTCTGGGCCCGCTGCTGTTCGCCCAGCTGGACGCCTCGGCCGGGGGAAGCGGGACGACGATGATCTCGGTGGTCATCGCCGGCTGCTGCCTGCTGACCGTGGTCTGCGTACTGGCGCTGCGCGAGACCAGCCACCACGACCTCGCCTCGGGCGCCCCGGCGGCTCCCGTGGTGGGATCGTCCGCGACGTGACGGAGGCCGGCCGCGATGCGTAACGCCGGACTCGGCGGCTGGCCCGCGCGCAGGGCCCAGATGAGCCCGCACCGTACCGCGTTCGTGTTCGCGGACCGGGAGGTCAGCTACGCCGAGGTCCACGAGCGGACGGCGCGGCTCGCCTCGCGGCTGCGCGAGGCCGGGGTCGGGGCCGGGGACCGGGTCGCCTATCTCGGCCCCAACCACGTCGCCTTCGCCGAGACGATGTTCGCCACCCACCTGCTCGGCGGGGTGTTCGTCCCGCTCAACTTCCGGCTGGCCGCGCCGGAGATCGCCTACATGCTGGGCGACTCCGGCGCGGGGGTCCTCGTGTACGCGCCGGAATGCGCCGGGGTCGTGCGCGACCAGCCGTACCTGCCCGGACTGCGCACGGTCGTGGCGTTGCGGTCGCCGGGGGCGGAGGAGCGGGACTTCGAGAGCTGGCTGTCGGAGGGTGATCCCGCGCCCGTCGACGTTCCGGTGGCGCTCGACGACATCGCGCTCATTCTGTACACCTCCGGGACCACCGGGCGGCCCAAGGGTGCCATGCTCAGTCACGCCAACCTGGTGTGGAACTGCCTCAACATGATGGTCGGCGTGGACGTGACGAGCACCGAGGTGACGCTGATCAGCGCGCCCCTCTTCCACGTGGCGGCGCTCAACCAGACGCTGCTGCCGACCTTCCTCAAAGGCGGCACGTCAGTGATCATGCCGTCCTGGAACGCCGGGGCCTGCTACGACCTGATCGAGAAGCACCGCGTCACCTGGATGTTCGGGGTCACCGCGATGTTCGCCGAGTTCGCGCGCTCGCCGCGGTGGGCCGACGCCGACCTGTCCTCGCTGCGCACCCTCATGTCCGGGGGCGCGGCGATCCCGGTCCAGCTGATCCGCACCTACCAGGAGCGCGGCCTGGTCTTCTGCCAGGGTTACGGCCTGACCGAGACCGCGCCGGGCGCGACCTTCCTCGAAGCGGGCGAGAGCGTACGCAAGGTCGGCTCCGCGGGGGTGCCGGTCTTCTTCGCCGACGTCCGTGTCGTACGGCCCGACCTCACCCCCGTGGCGATCGGCGAACCGGGCGAAGTGCACATCCAGGGCCCGAACGTCACGCCCGGATACTGGGGCAACCCGGAGGCCACGGCCGCCGCGTTCACCGGGGACGGCTGGTTCCGCTCCGGCGACATCGCGACCGTGGACGGGGAAGGGCATCTCACCATCGTCGACCGGGTCAAGGACATGTACATCTCCGGCGGGGAGAACGTCTACCCGGCGGAGGTGGAGAGCGTGCTCTTCGAGCATCCGTCGGTGGCGGAGGCCGCCGTGGTCGGAGTGCCCGACCGGACGTGGGGCGAGGTGGGCCGGGCCTTCGTCGTGCCCCGCGCCGGCGCCACCGTCACCCCCGGCGGCCTGGGAGAGTTCCTCCGTACCCGGCTCGCCAAATACAAGATCCCCGTGTACTACGACATCGTGGACGCCCTGCCGAGAACCGGCTCCGGCAAGATCCGCAAACCCGAACTCCGCACACGACCGCTGCCGGACGGCTCCCACCAGGCACGAGGAGAGGGGTGAGGCTCCGGTTCACGGCCGGCATCGCCCGACTATGAGTACGTCGTCAGTTTCGGTGTGGCGGTCGCGGACAGGCTGGCGAACAGCACGTGCACGTCGTCCGGGCCGCCGGACCAGTACTGGTAGCACTCCATGACGATCGAGCCGGGCTGGGTCAGCGTGACGGCGTCCTGGAAGGCCATCGCGCCGTAGAACTCCCCGGGGGTGTGCACCTGTCCGTGCTGGCCGGCTCCGCCGTCCCGCAGGTAGACCGTGCCGTTGGTGACCTGGAGGTCGCATCGCACGCCGTACTTCTCGTCGCCGCCGTTGTAGCGGAGATCGCCCTGGACGAGGTAGTCGCCGGCGGGGAGTGGGTCCAGGCGAGCGATCTCCTCCACGCCCGCGAGGACCCCTTCTCCCGTGTCGTAGTAGACCTGACCGGAGGCGGGACCGGGGTCTCCCTTCGGGCCTCGTACGCCTTGCGGTCCTTGCGGCCCTTGGGGGCCTGCCGGGCCGGTGGCGCCCGCCGGGCCCGTCTGGTTCCACCACAGGAACGTCTCGTCGGACTTGCATTCGCCCGGCTTGGCGGCCCCGGGGGTGGGTGTACCGGTGTCGGTGAGGATCCGTACGCCGCCGGTGGAGTTCACACACGCCTTGATCGGCACGGTGTCGACCGCCGCCACCGCCATCCCCGACGCGCCGGCGACCAGCCCGATCAGCACTCCTGCCGCCAGGACGCGCTTCCTGCCGTTCATGTTCTTCCCTTTCGAAGGTGAATCGCGACAGGAAAAAGATCCCGGTGAGCACTGGTAACCGGGTTGGCGGCGACTTAGGACCCGGCACGGATCACTTGGAGATTACTTAGAACAAGACCCGCCGGTGACGCATTTCCGAGGGGGGCACACATTTTCTCATGCCGTCACAAGCCCGCCGCAAGGCCGCCACATGACCGCCGCAAGGCCGCCACAAGGCCATTCGCCGATGGTGCATTTATTGCCGCATTCGCATACGTGCGCATGCGGCGGCGTTCACCATCGACACATTCACCATCGAAAGAAGGGGGACCGTCATGCGTGTACACGCCGGGCGGTTACATCGCGGGGACCCGACCGCGAAACTCACCGACACGAGGGGCTCGCGCGTGCGCGCGGGTGTCGGACGGGCGTCGGCGATCATTTTCGCCGCCGTGCTGATGCTGCTCACCGGCGTCACCACACCGGCTCACGCCACCGTCCTGGGGTTCCAGAACGTGCAGAGCAGCGCCGCCTGGATCGACTCCAACAGCGACGGCCTCGCCGACGGCTGCCGGATCTGGGCCGACATGGCGATCGAGTGCACGCTCTCCACCGGCACCGGTTTCTCGAGCACGTTCATCGAGATAGGAGACCTCGGGTACGGCGCCGGGCGCGCCTGGGCCGACTTCAACGGGGATCGGGCGGCCGACTACTGCCGCATCGTCGGCACCGGAAGTCTGATGCTTCAGTGCACGGTCTCGGCGCACAACGATTTCGGGCAGACCTTCACCTCGGGCGCCGTCGACGCCGGCTGGGACGCCGGCCGGGCCTGGGTGGACTTCAACGGCGACGGCAAGGCCGACTACTGCCGGGTCGTCGGGCTCAGCAGCAAGTCGGTGCAGTGCACCGTCTCGGGCGGGGACGGGTGGGACGACACCTTCCAGTCCGCCCCGCTGGACGCGGGCTACGACGCCGGCCGATCCTGGGTCGACGCCAACGGCGACGGCAAGTCTGACTTCTGCCGCATCGTCGGGTTCTGGGACAAGAGCGTGCAGTGCACCTTCTCCACCGGCACCGGCACCGGATTCGGCCGGACCGTGACGTCCGCGCCCCTGGACCCGGGCTACGACGACAGCCGGCGCTGGGGCGACGTCAACGGCGACAGCAAGGCCGACTACTGCCGCATCGTCGGCAGCGTCAACTACAGCTCCACCACGGTTCGATGCACCCTGGCCACGGGGAACGGCTTCGGCAGCAGCTTCACCTCCGCGACGATGGACGCCGGCTACGGCGGAACGGGTACGTGGGCCGACGTCAACGCCGACGGCAAGGACGACTACTGCCGGGACACCGGCGGCAACCGCGGCACCTGCACCCTGTCCACCGGCGGCGGCTTCGGCACCACCTTCTCCGGGACCGGCCCGGGCGGGACAACCCGGTGGGCCGACTTCAACGCGGACGGCAGGGCCGACTTCTGCCAGTTCATCAACGAGAACGACCTCGCCTGCAGGGTGTCCCTGGGCACCTCGTTCGGGGCGACATTCCGCAATAACTGACAACACGAGCAGTCCCATCCTCTTAAGGGTGGGACTGCTCGCCGTCAATAACTCGGACTACCCACGGGCCCGCCCCATTCAGGCGACGCTATATCGCGCCCTGAAAATAATCGGTCCCGCCGAGATCCGAGAACGCACGAGTTCGGTTTCAGGGTCGTAATAGGTGACTGGTCGCGGTGGCGGTGGCGATCACGCCCAGGAGCAGGGTCAGGGCACGTTCCCGGGTCCGGCGGGCGACGGCGGCTCCCAGCAGAGCTCCGGCGATGCCGCCCACGCCGGTGGCCACCCCGATGTGCCGACGGGTGCCGCCGGCCTGGCCCCGTTACCGGCGGCCTCCCGCGTGCTGTAGGCGATCAGGCCGGTCAGGACGCGGACAGTGTCGCGGCCAGGGCCGGGGGTGCGGCGTACCGCAGGTCCGGAGCGTCGAGGAACTTCGAAGGGTCGATCCGGAAAGATTCAGCGGATCGGGAAGGTTCAATCGTCCGCAGCGGGCTGATCCCGCTGCTCCCGGCGTCCGCGCGGGCGGCGGCGACCGGGAAATCGACTCGTTGGGCTCGGCACGGCCGACGATCTCTGTCAGGATATGCGCGTGCCGGTGTTACGCCTGTTGCGCTCGACCGCCTTCGCGGTCGTGTGCGTGACCGTGTCGCTCGGCATGCACGTGTTCGCCGGAGGCGCTGCCGTCGGCCTGACCACTCTGGCCGGGGCCTCGGCCCTGGTCTCGGCCGGAGCGTTCGTGCTGGCCCGGCGGCGGCGGGGCATGGGCGCCCTGCTCACCGCCGCCTTCGCCGCCCAGTACGGCCTGCACCACCTGTTCACCGCCGCCGCACCGCAGCCGCCGATCCCCGGTCACGATCACGGCGGCCTGGCCGTGGGCCTCACGATGCTGCTGGCCCACGCCGTGACCGCCCTCCTGTCGGCCTACTGGCTGGAGCGCGGGGAGACCGCGCTGGCCACGGTGCTGCACCTGCTCGTCGCGGCCGTGTTCACGCTGCTGCTGTGGCGGATCCCGGCCGTACGGCCGGTGGTCTCGCGGCCCGCCGTGGAAACCGGGCCTTCGTTCGCCAGCCGACTGCTGGCCGCCGCCGTCTCCTGGCGTGGGCCGCCCGTGGGGTCGTTCGTCTGATCCGGGCCGTGTGCCCGTGAATCCTCTTCCGCCGGTGCCGGCCGTCCTGGGCCGCACCGTGTCACCGCATGCCCCCGTCCGTACGCCGTCCCGCCGCCATGGCCGCGGGACGCGCTGACCGGCTCGGCCATCGCGGCCGCGTCGACTCTGCGTCGACTCGACGAACCCCTCGCTGGGCGTACCCCCGTGAACGGAGAACCCCATGACCTCTGATGTACGCGAGCTTCAGCCTGCCCCCGAAAAGTCCCGGCCCGCCACGTGGCCCGCGCTGCGCGCCCTCCTGCTGCGCCTGCACTTCTACGCCGGCATCCTCGTCGCCCCCTTCCTGCTGGTGGCCGCCACCACCGGCCTGCTGTACGCCGCCTCCTTCCAGATCGAGAAGATCGTCTACTCCGACGTGCTGACCACGGCGCCCGCCCAGCCCGGACAGGCGGCGCTTCCCCTGGCCCAGCAGATCGACGCGGCCCGGACCGCCCATCCCCAGGGCTCCATCAGCGCCGTACGCCCCGCCGCCGAACCGGGGCAGACCACCCAGGTCCTGCTGAACGTGGACGGCCTGCCGGAATCCACGCGGTTAGCCGTCTTCGTCGATCCGGCCACCGGCAAGGTGCTCGGCGCGGAGCACAGTTACGGGAGTTCGGGCGCGCTGCCCGTCCGTACCTGGATCTCGACCCTCCACCGCCACCTGCACCTGGGCGAACCCGGCCGTCTCTACAGCGAGCTGGCCGCCAGTTGGCTGTGGCTGGTCGCCCTCGGTGGCGTCGTGCTGTGGCTGAGCCACCGCCTCCGTACGCTGCGGCCCGACCGCAAGGCGACGGGGCTGCGGCGGACGCTGTCCTGGCACGGGTCCGTGGGCATCTGGATCGTGGTCGGCCTGCTCTTCCTCTCGGCGACCGGCCTGACGTGGTCCACCTACGCGGGCGCGAACGTCGACAAGGTCCAGACGGCGCTCGGCTGGACCACGCCGTCGCTGCCCTCCTCCGGCGGCGACCACGCCGGTCACTCCGGCACCTCCGCGCAGCCCGCCTCCGGGGCCGACGCCGACCGGATCGCGGGGGCGGCGGCCGGGAGCGGTCTGTCCGGCCCGCTGGAGATCGTCTGGCCCGCCGAAGCGGGCGCCGCGTACACGGTCAAGGAGATGGACCGGGAGATTCCCCAGCGAAACGACCAGGTCGCCGTCGACCCGGCGACCGGTCAGGTGACCGCGGAGCTGCGCTTCGACGACTTCCCGCTGGCGGCCAAGCTGGTCCGGTGGGGCATCGACGGCCACATGGGCGTGCTGTTCGGCCTGCCCAACCAGATCCTGCTGGCCGCCCTCGCCGCCGGGCTCATCACCATGATCGTCTGGGGTTACCGGATGTGGTGGCTGCGGCGGCCCACCCGCGGCTTCGCCGCGCCGTACGAGCGGGGCGGCTGGCGGGCGGTGCCCAAGGCGGTGCTCCTGCCCGTGGCGGCGGTGGCGGTCGCGGTGGGCGTGTTCATCCCGCTGCTCGGCATCTCCCTGCTCGCCTTCCTGGTCGTCGACGTCGTGCTCGGCCGTGTCAGCAGGTCGCGCTGAGGTCCTTCGTGACGTCCTGCGCAGCTCGGGAGCCAAGAGCCTCGGGGCCGGTCGGCTGCAAGGCCGGCTCCCGGGCTGGGCCGGGAGCCGGCCCTCCCTGTCCTCGCCGTTGGGGGTCCACCAGGGCTGTGCTGGGGGCGATCGGTGGTGAGGGCGGGAGGGGGAGCGGCCTGTTCCCGTGCGATGATGGCGGCGCCATGTCAGCCACGATGTTCCTGAGAGCCGTCCGGGCCGCCGCGTTCGCCGTGGTCTCGGTCGTCCTGGGCCTCGGGGCGCACGTCTTCGCGGGCGGGGCCGTCTCCGCGCGTACCCTGCTGGTCGCGATGGCCGGCTCCTTCCTGCTCGCCTTCGCCGTGGCCGGGCGCGAACGATCCAGAGGCGTGATCTTCCTGGCGCTCGCGGCCTCGCAGGCGGCGCTCCACGTGCTCTTCTCGGTCGCGCACACGGTCGAGCCGCTGGCCGCCGCGCACTCCGGGCACGTGCATTCGGGGCTGGTGCCCGGTCTCGGGATGCTGGTCACGCACGCGTGGGCGGCGGGCATGACCGCGTTGTGGCTGTCGCGCGGCGAGGCCCTGGTGTGGGCGCTGCTGCGTCGGCTGGAGAGCCGGTTGCGGCTCATCGTCGTGGCCGCCGTCGATCCGGCGTACGTCTCGTTCGTTCTTCCGCTGGTGGAGTCGGCGCCGACGCCGCGCTCCGCCATGCTCGGCCACCAGGTGGGGCGACGCGGCCCACCTCCCGCCGCCGGCACTGTCACTGCCTGATCCCCGAGGTCGGCGCAGCCTTCTCGGTTTCTCTTCGCACCCCTGACCAGGGGTGTCGTCGGCGTACGCGCCGATTCCACCAGTGCTTGCGGAAGGGCATTCCCATGTCTTCGCGTCATGTCTTCGTCACACTCGCCATCGCCGCCGTCGCGACCGTCTCCGCCTGCGGTGCGCGGCAGACCGCGTCTCCGGCCGCCGTCGTCGCGCCGGCCGCGGTGGCCTCGCCGTCCGCCGCGGCTCCCGCGCTCACCATCACCGACCCCTGGGTCAAGACCACCAAGGAGGGCATGACCGCCGCCTTCGGCACCCTCGTCAACAACTCCGCCGCCGACATCGCCGTGGTGTCGGCGAGCACGCCGCTGGCCCCGATGGTCGAACTCCACGAGGTCGTGGAGGCCAAGGGGAAGATGGTCATGCAGCCCAAGGAGGGCGGCTTCGTGATCCCCGCGCACGGCTCGCACACCCTGGAGCCGGGCGGCGACCACATCATGCTCATGAAGGTCGCGGAAGAGGTGAAGCCCGGCGCGGAGATCCCCTTCACGCTCACCCTCAAGGACGGCGGCACGTTCGCGTTCACCGCGCTGGGCAAGGATTTCGCGGGGGCCAAGGAGGACTACCAGCCCGGCATGGACATGGGGAGTGACTCCGATGGCTGACCCGCGCGATGAGCCGGGCCCCCGCCCCGGGGTCCGGCTCACCCGCCGGGGCCTGTTCGCGGGCGGAGCCGTGGCCGCCGCCGGCGCGGTGGCGGGCACGGCCATGGCGATGACCCGGGCACCGGAGACCGTCCCGGCGGCGTCACCGGCGGCGGTTCCCGTCCTCGGCGCGGCCGTGGAGCCCTTCCACGGCGTACGCCAGGCGGGCATCGCCACGCCCGCCCAGGCGCACGCGGTGTTCGCCGCCTTCGACCTGCGCGCCGGCGCCGACCGGGACGGCCTGGCCCGCCTGATGCGGCTGCTCACCGACGACGCCCGCCGCCTCACCCAGGGGCGGGCGGCCCTGGCCGACACCGAACCGGAGCTGGCGGCGCTGCCCGCCCGCCTCACCGTGACCTTCGGCTTCGGCCCCGGCCTGTTCAAGGCGGCCGGCCTTCCCGCGCCGGTCGAGCCCCTGCCGGCGTTCTCCATCGACAGGCTCCAGGAGCGCTGGAACGGCGGCGACCTGCTCGCGCAGATCTGCGCCGACGATCCGCTCACGGTCAGCCACGCCCTCCGGATGATCGTCAAGGACGCCCGGTCGTTCGCCACGGTCAGATGGACCCAGCGGGGGTTCCGGCGCGCCGCCCACACGCAGGAGCCGACCCACACCCAGCGCAACGTGATGGGCCAGCTCGACGGAACCGTCAACCCCGTCCCCGGAGACGCCGACTTCGAGCGTGCCGTCTGGTCGGGCGACGGCACCACGCTGGTCCTGCGCCGGATCCACACCGACATGGAGACCTGGGACGCCGCCGACACCGTGGCCAAGGAGTTCACCATCGGCCGCCGCCTGTCCGACGGCGCTCCCCTGACCGGCTCGCGCGAACACGACGAACCGGACTTCGAGCGGCTCACCCCCGCCGGATTCCCCGTCATCTCCGAGTACGCCCACATCCGCCGCGCCAGGGTCGAGGACCCGAACCTGCGGATCCTGCGGCGGGTCTACAACTACGACGACGGCCTCGCCCAGGACGGCGTACCCGACACGGGACTGCTGTTCGCCTCCTATCAGGCCGACGTCGCCCGGCAGTTCGTCCCCTTGCAGCGGCGTCTGGCCGAGGCCGACCTGCTCAACGAGTGGACGACCCCGATCGGGTCGGCCGTGTTCCACATCCCGCCGGGCTGCGGCCCCGGCGGCTGGATCGGGGAGGCGCTCCTGGCCTGAACCTTCCCCGCCGACCCGGGCCTCTTCGACCTGCCCGTGTGCGTTCTAGCGCGGCGCGCGTTTGAGGAGGGCGACGACCGCGCGTTCGGCCGGGCCGTGGGTGGCCGGGCCGTCGTCCCGGCCCAGGTCGGCGAGGGCGCGCTCGATCGTCTTCCCCCGCTCGTACGCGGCGGTCACGCGCGGGTCCACGTACGAGGCCCGCGCGACCGCCGGAGTGTTGCCGAGATACTCGGCCACCTCCTTCATGACCCGGGTGACGGCCCTGCGCCGGCCGGTCCTGGTACGCACCCGCTTCGAAACCGCCAGCCCGACGGCGGCGTACACGGTGGCGTGCCAGGTACGGAAGTCCTTGGCCGTCACCTCGGCGTCGAATCGTTCCCGCAGGTACGCGTTGATGTCGTCACTCCTGACGTCGATCCACGCGCCGTCCCGCTCGTAGCGGAGCAACTCGCCCTCGTCATGCGCCTCGCACAGGGCGGCGACGACCTCGCGGACGTCCGGATCGGTGATCTCGACCTCGCGCGGCTTGCCGCCCTTGGCCGGGTAGGAGCACGTCACCCGGTCCGCCGTACAGCTCACGTGCTCCACGCGCAGGGTGGCCAGGCCGACGGACTCGTACGCCTCGCCGCCGACCCGGAACAGGCCGAGGTCGAGCATCCTCGCGGCAGCGGCCAGGACCCGATCCCTGGTCAGGCCCTTCTCGTCGAGGTCGGCCCGGACCTTCTCCCGGAAATCGGGCAGCCGTTCGGCCAGTTTCCCCACCCGCTCGAACTTGGCCCGGTCCTGCTCCTCGCGCCAGACGTCGTGGTAGCGGTACTGCCGCCGCCCGTCGGCGTCGGTGCCCACGGCCTGGATGTGGCCGTCGGGGTCGCGGCAGATCCAGACGTCCCGCCAGGCCGGCGGGAGAACCAGCGCCCTGATCCGCTTGAGGGTGCGCCGGTCCTTCACGGGGCGGCCGTCGGCGTAGGCGTACGAGAAGGAACGCCCTCGGCGGCGGCGCGTGATCCCGGGTTCGGCGGGATCGCTGGGCCGCAGTTCCCCCATGTCAGCCCGGCAGCGTTTCGCCGCCGACGGGCGCCAGCACCTCGCCCGTGTAGTACGACGAGAGCCGCCCGGCGGCGAAGAACACATACGACGGCGCGATCTCATCCGGATCCGCGGCCCGTTTCATCGGCGCCTGCTTGCCGAACTCGTCGACCCTCTCCGGCGGGAAGGTGGCCGGAATCAGCGGCGTCCACACCGGCCCCGGCGCGACCGCATTGACCCGGATCCCCCGCTCCATCAGGTTCTGCGCCATCGACTGGGTGAACGCGTTGATCGCGCCCTTGGTCGCGGCATAGTCGATCAGGGTCTTGTTACCGCGCAACCCGTTGATCGAGGAGGTGTTGACGATGGCGGCGCCCTCGCCCATATGCCGCAGCGCCGCCCTGGTCACCCGGAAGTAGCTGTGAATGTTGACGGCGAACGTGTGCTCCCACTGCTCATCGCTGAGCTCGTCGAGAGAGTCCACCGGTTGCTGATACGCGACATTGTTGACGAGAATCTCCAGCCCGCCCAGCTCACGCACCGTCTCCTCGACCACCTCCGCGCAGTGATCGGCCTGCCCGAGATCCCCCGGCAGCAGCACGCACCGCCGCCCGGCCTGCTCCACCAGCTTGCGGGTGTGCTCCGCGTCCTCATGCTCGGTCAGGTACGCGATCGCGACATCCGCCCCCTCCTTCGCGAACGCCACCGCGACCGCCCGCCCGATCCCCGAATCCCCTCCAGTGATCAGCGCCCGCCTGCCCTCAAGCAGCCCACGCCCCTCGTAGTCACGCATCTCATCCCGCGGCTCGGGAGTCATCTCCCCGCTGCTCCCCGGATACCTCTGCGTCTGCGCCGGCGGCGTCTGGTTCGGTTTATCGGACATTCCCCTCCAGTGCCCCTCGATCTGATCACCTAACGAACGCGTGCCCATCGGCGAAGCGGGTAAGCCCCCGCCCACGTAAAGACGACACGAGCGGGCCGTCAGACCTCCACGGGCTGTTTGGGTGTGTGTAGGCGGGCAGGGGTTTGTTATGACTGTTACGCGATTCCAGAATCTGCCCCTGGCCGATCGTTCCCGTGAGTGGGACGGGGACGCGGCCGACGATCGTGTCCGCAAGTGGGCCGGAGCGGAGGAGGCCCCGGACGCGGCCTACCGTGACGCGCACGTCTGGTACGACGGCGACGAACCCCAGAACTTCGGGAGCTACAAGCTCCTCATCGCCGACGTGGTCGACGGGAAGCTGAAGGCCGTGCCGCGCGCGGTGATGGCGGCCGGAGGGATCATGCAGGGGGCGCGGGGCGGGGTGGACATTCCGCAGGGCGAGGTCGGGCGGGTCAAGGCCCACCTGGCCAAGTACTACGACAAGATGGGCGAGACCGCCCCCTGGGACCGGTAGCCCGTACGATCCGACCGGAATCGAGTGGCTGGCGTGGCTTCCGAAGATACTCGCCGCGCTGGCGGTGGCCGTGCTGGGCGTGTGGGACGGCCGGGTGCCGGACCTGGCAGTACGTGCCAGGACCGGCACCCGGCCGATCAGGGATGCATTGCACACCGTGCATTCAGGGCATGTCGGCGATTGCGTGGCCTGGTTGATGGCCGGAATCGTCGTGTTCGCCCAGCTTGAGATTGCTTGACGCCCTCCCCGGGGCGGCTAGACGTTGAAGATGCTTACGCCGCCCGGTCCGACGAGCAGGCCGACGACGATGAGGACGATCCCCCAGAGGATGTCCCGGCGGGCCAGGATGACGTAGATCCCGGCGATGACCAGCACTACGGCGATGAGCCAAAGCAGAGTAACCATGAGCACCCGACTGCCCGGAGGAACGCCTCCCTAACGCGGTCAGCCGAGCGCCTTCTCCAGTTGCGCCTTCGTCATGGCGGAACGGCCCTTGATGTTCCGGCGCTGCGCCTCCGAGTAGAGCTGCTGCTTGGTGCGGCCGCCCGCGCCCGTGTGGGAGCGGAGCCCGCCGCGCCGGGAGGAGGAGATGTCCTTGAGCGAGGTACGGCTCGCCGTCTTGGCCTCACCCGATCGGGCACGCTCCTTGTTGACCGTCCTGGCCGCGATCTCCTCGGCCCGCTTCTCGCTCTCCCCGCGCTTCTTGACGCTGTCCTTGATGTGCTTGTACTGCCGTTCCCGCTTGGGACTGGAACCTCGTGGCATGGTCCTCACCTCACTGCGTTCGCTGTGCCGTTGTCGACTGCCACGCTGTTCCCCTACCCGTGCGGCAGGCACCGACACGCCAACGACAGAGCCCGTGACCTGCGCGAGCAGGCCACGGGCTGGTCAGGCTCAGAACGTCTCGCAGCCCTCGCCGACGTTCGTGTTCGCGCCACGGCCCGGCCGCGCCACGTCCACGCCCGCCCCGCAGTCCACGCTGTCGTCGCCGTTCCCGGCGGTGACGGTGTCGTCGCCGCCGCCCGCGGTCACCACGTTGTTCCCGTTGCCCGCGTCGATCCAGTCGCCGCCGCCGGCCGTGACGATCTCGTCGTCGCCGCCCTGGGTCGCGACGCAGTCGTCACCGCCGTTCCCGTTGACGCGGTCGTCGCCGGACCGGCCGATGATCAGGTCGTTGCCGCCGGTGCCGGAGATCACGCTGGTGGCGCTGGTGGCGACCATGACGTTCTGGACGTCGATGCCGGCGCAGGCGGCAGCGGGCAGGCCGTTCGCGCGGAGGGTGACGGCGCCCGTGCGCCGGATGCCGGTCAGACCGGCGACCGTGCCGTTGCCCGGCACTTCGGTGAAGGTGAGGGACGCGCCCGCGCCGACGGTCTGGGTGATCGGCGTGCCGTTCACGGTGACGGTGACGACCGCCTGCTCGCCGGTGACCGTCGTGATCGTGGCCGTCTTGCCGGAGGCGGTGAGCTTGTAGGAGCCCTGCCCCAGGTCGATCGTGCCGAAGTGGTCGGCCAGCTGGATCCGTGCCGGGAGCGAGCCCGGACCGGTGGCCACCAGGACCCCGGCGGGGGCGGCGGCGTCGGAGACCGCCAGCGTACGGCCGTCGCGGTCGAGGATCTTGCCCGACGTGGTGCCGCCGCGGAGCCGGTCGGAGAACGTCTCGTTGGCCGGGTTGTTCGCCTGCGAGGTGCCCGGCGGGAACGTCACGTCCACGTCGTCGTTGACGCCGTCGTCGTCCGCGTCGAGATCGAGGACGGTGCAGTTGATCGTGCCGCTGCGCAGCGCGTGGCCGCCGGTGTTGCTGTCGTCGGTCCAGAAGACGGGCTTGTGGCCGTCCACGCACTCCTGCTGCGGCGCGATGGCGAAGCCCTCGTTGTTGAGGTTGGGCATCGAGGCCGGGCGCTCGTACCGGTTGCCGGCGGTGAACCTGCCGGTGGCGTCGATGTCGAAGGTGGCGGTGCGGCCGGTGCAGGTGTCGTCGCAGACCACCCAGAAGTGCTTCGACTCGGGCTCGAACTCGAGGTCCATCACGCCGGGGAAGCCGCTCACGATCGTCGCGATCCTGGTGAACGCGCCGCCGTTCTGGTCGAGCGCGTACGCGTAGACGCTGCCGTTGCCCTCGAGCCCGACGAAGAACAGCCCGTCGCCGTGGCCGGGGTAGTCGGCCGGCTGGTAGGCCGCGCCGGTGCGCTCGTCGCGGAAGCCCTTCGAGGTCAGGAACGAGTCGGGGATCCAGGAGATCGCCTCAAGACCGGCGTTGGCGCCGACCGCGGGCAGGTCCGCGGTGAGGTTCCACTCCTTCGTGGCGGTGAGGGTGGTGGCCGTACCGGACGGGTCGAAGCGGAGGATGGCGGGGCGGCTGACGCCGCTGACGCCGTTGTCGCGTTCGGTCGAGACGAACACGCCGCCGGCGAGACCGGCCGAGGTCAGGGTCACGCCCTCGGCGTCGGGGTCGCCGGCGCCCGACGGGTAGCGCAGCGTCTTGCCGGCGTTCCAGCCGTCGGTCGTGGCGGGCGCCCACGTGGCGCCGTTCCACTCCAGGCGGTACAGCATGCCGGGGCCGTTCTTGACCGCCCAGAGCACGCCGGGGGCGGCGTCGCCGGAGGGCTGGTAGGCGAGGCCGCTCATGTTGCCGCCGAACACGCCGGCGTCGTCGGCGGTGGCGACGGCCGCTCCGCCGGGCCACGGCGAGGCGGGGACCTGCCCGGCGCACGTGTTGGCCGCGCCCTTGCTCGGCGTGGTGGTCTCCGCGAACTCGCCCGTGCCGTCGGGGCAGCGGCCGTACGTGGTCGTGGCGTGGGCGGTCCAGGTGTGGGAGTCCCGGAGGGTCAGGCCGTCCGGCAGGAAGAGCCGGGCGGAGTCGGCGGCGCCGAGCCCGTAGGCCGTCTCCACGTCCACGGGCAGGAACGCGCCGGGAGCGATGGAGGTGCCCGGGGCGATCGTGTAGATGTGGGTGTCGTCGTTGTCCTTGACGATCCAGCCGGACACGTCGGCGGCGGTCGTCCCCGTGTTGACCAGCTCCACCCAGTCGCCCGGCGTGCCGCCGTTGGACTCGATCTCGTTGATCTTCACCGCGGACGCGGGCGCGCCGCAGTCGTTGGCCGCGCCCTTGGTCGACGTGGTGGTGGCGGCGAACGCGCCCACCCCGTTCGGGCAGCGGCCGTACGTGATCGGCGCGTGCGCGGTCCAGCTGTACGAATCGGCGAGCGTCACGCCGTCCGGCAGGAACAGCCGGGCCGAGTCGGCGCCGCCCAGGCCGTAGGCCGTCTCCACGTCCACCGGCAGGAACGCGCCGGGAGCGATCGACGTGCCCGGGGCGATCGTGAAGACGTGCGTGTCGTCGTTGTCCTTCACGAGCCAGCCCGACAGGTCCACGGCCGTCGTCCCCGTGTTGACCAGCTCCACCCAGTCGCCGGGTGTGCCGCCGTTGGACTCGACCTCGTTGACCTTGATGGAGGGAACCGGTTCCGCCGCGGAGGCGGGCGACACGAGAAGCGGAGCAGCGGTCAGGAACGCGACTAACAGGGTGGCTGTCCCACGCCATTTCTTAAGCAATTCAGGCCCTTTTGACAGGTCGCCGCAGCAGACGGCTCGAAGTAACGTTCCAGCAGCCTTGTGTATCCCGGCGACCAGCAGGCGAATACCGGGCGAACAGCGGGCGAGCGACCCCCGGTCAGGCCGCCTGCGCGGTGAGAAAGCCGGGAATGTCGGCCACACCGGCCAGCAGGTGGGTGTGGGGAGCGGTGCCGAGCACGGCGGCGTCCTGGCTGCCCGTCAGCACGCCGATGACGAACCGGGCTCCCGCGTTCGTCCCCGCTTCGAGGTCCCTGGCGGTGTCGCCCGCCGTGAGGACGCGCCGGACGTCGCGCACCCCGGCGGCCTCCATCGCCCGGAAGATCATGTACGGCGCGGGGCGTCCCGCCGGCACGTCGTCCACGCAGACGACCGCGTCGAGCACGTCCTTGTCCCAGCCGACCGAAGCCAGCAGGGCGTCGGTGACGTCACGGTCGAATCCGGTGGTCAGGACGACCTTCGTCCCGGACGCGCGGAGGGCGGCGAGCGCTTCCGGCACACCGGGGAGCGGGACGGGCGGGTTCTCGGCGTACAGTCGGTCGAGGCGGGCGCGGAAGTCGGCGTAGACCTCGTCGGTCCGGCCGGAGGAGCCGAGCAGGGCGGTGATGGCCTCGTGCTTGTCGGCGCCCATCCAGGCTTCGATGTCCGTACGGGCCGGGGTGGCGCCCGCGGCGCGGACGGCCTGTTCGAGGGCCACGTAGACCGAACCGTGCTCTTCGATGGTGGTCCCGGCGATGTCCAGGACGGCCAGTTCGATCATGAGGTGAGTCCTTGGGTGCGCAGCAGGGCGGGGCGGACCGCCTGCTGGGAGTTCTCGATGGTGAAGGAGACCAGGTCGGGGCGGTAGCGGTCGTCGGAGTACTCCAGGGGGTCGCCGGCGGCCGAGGAGGTGTGGCGGCGTTCGCGGAGCAGCGCCGCGCCGGCGGGGATCTCCAAAAGCTCGGAGTCGGTGGAGTCGGCGTTGACGGCGTCGAAAACGTGCCGGCCCCGGGAGAGGTCGACGCCCTGGGAACTGAGGTAGGCGAAGATCGAGCCGGAGTCGCAGTCGTGGTCGAACAGCAGGCGGCCGACGGACCAGACGAACGCCGTGCGTTCGATCATGGCGGGGATGCCGTCCAGCAGGCGCACCCGCAGCAGTTCGACGACCGGCTCCCCCTCGGCGAGGCCGAGGGCGTCCGCGGCCTCGGGCGAGGCGGGGCGTTTCGCGATCTCCAGGGTGCGCTGGCCGGGCGTGCGGCCCAGGTCCTGCGCCCAGCGGGAGAAGGACAGGAACGTCTCGAACGACTGGGTGACGGCCTGGGAGCGGACCACGGGCGGTTTGCCCTGCCCGCCGCCGATGAGTCCCTCGGCGCGGAGGGCGGCCAGCGCCTGCCGCACCGGGGCGCGGGAGGCCCCCCAGTGTTCGCAGAGCTGCGACTCCGACGGGAGCGCCGCGCCCACCGGCAGGTTGCCCGAGGCGATCTGGTGGCGGATCTCGGCGGCGATGCGCTCGTACAGGGGGCCGTCCATGTGACTTGACATTACAGGTGGCCAGGTCATTCCAGGAAGTTATCCGAGCCGGGTGACAGGCAGGAAAACATGTAGTGACATATGCCCACGCTCTGTTGACGATGCGTGGCGACGGTTGCACCGTACTTGTCATGACAAGTTCTCTGGGCTCGGCCGACCTGGTGGTCGTGGGGGCGGGGATCGTCGGGCTGGCGCACGCGGTGGACGCCGTGGCGCGCGGGCTCTCGGTCGCCGTCGTCGAACGTGACGGCCACGCCACCGGGGCCTCGGTGCGCAACTTCGGGCACGGCTGCTTCACCGCGCAGTCCGGCGAGGCCCTCGGGTACGCGCTGGAGGCCAGGACCGCCTGGCTCAAGCTGGCCAAGGAGGCCGGGTTCTGGCTGCGCGACGCCGGGACCGTCCTGGTCGCCAGGGCCGACGACGAGATGGCCGTGCTGGCCGAACTCCAGGCCGAACGCGGCGACCAGGTCGTGCTGCTCGACCGGGCGGGCGTCACCGCCCGGGTTCCGGCGGGACCCGAGGCCGTCGGCGGCGCGTGGTTCCCGCTGGACGTGCGGGTGGACGCCCGCGAGGCGGTGCACGCGATCGCCGCCTGGCTGGCCGGCCAGGGCGTACGGTTCCACTGGGGCACCACCGCGCACACCATCGAGCCCGGCCTGGTCGGCACCAGCCGGGGCCGGATCACCGCCGGACGCGTGGTGGTCGCGGTCGGCCACGACGTCGACCGGCACTTCCCCGGCCTGGCCGAGGCCAACGGGGTACGCCGGTGCGTCCTGCACATGCTCCGCGTCGCCGACCCGCACCGGCGCGAGATCGAACCGGCCGTGCTGACCGGCTTCTCGCTGCTGCGCTACGACGGCTTCGCGGCCTGCCCGAGCCTGCCCGCCGTACGGGGCCGGCTGGCAGCCGAGAGCGCCGAACTCGTCGGGATCGGGATGAACCTCATGTTCACCCAGCGCCCCGACGGGGACCTCACCATCGGCGACACCCACGCGTACGCCACCACCGTCGACCCCTTCAACGCCGACGCGCTCGACCGGCACGTGCTGGCCGAGACCGCGCGACTGCTCGGGGTGCCCCGCCTGGACGTCCGCGAACGCTGGCGCGGCGTGTACGCCTCCGCGGAGCGCCCGTTCCTCAACGCCGCCCCGATGCCCGGCGTCCGCGTGGTCGCGGTGACCTCCGGCATCGGCATGACCACGGCGCTTGGGCTGGCCCCGCGCGTCCTGGACGACCTGCACGACTGAACCGGCTCGGCCGAACCCCGCTCGACTCGAATCTGGAGAGTCCGATATGCACGCACGACGACTGGCCGCCGCGGCGGCAAGTCGACCGCGCTGCGGTGCGCCGCCGGACTGGAGACGCCGGACGCCGGCACGGTCCGCGTGGACGGCCGCCCCGCCATGGTGTTCCAGCAGATCCACCTGGTGAAGCGGCGCAGCGCGATCGACAACGTGTGCGCGGGGGCGCTCGGGCGGCTGCCCCTGCGCCACTCGCTCACACCCGCGCTGTACCCGCGCGAACTGCGCGAGGAGGCGATGACCTGCCTGGACCGGGTGGGCCTGGCCGACCGGGCCGCCGAACGGGCCGGACGGCTGTCGGGTGGCCAGCAGCGGGTCGCGATCGCGCGGGCGCTCTGCCAGCGGGCCACGGTGGTCCTCGCCGCGGTCGTCCCCCAGTTCGTCGGCCTCCTCCTCTACCGCTTCGACGTGAACGTCCGCGCGTCCCTCGTCCTCGGCCTCGTCGGCGCGGGCGGCATCGGCTTCCTCATCAACCAGTCCATCAAGCTCTTCCGCTTCGACGAAATGGCCACCCACATCCTCGTGGTCCTCGTCCTGGTCGTGGCCGTCGACCAGCTGTCCGCGTCCGTACGGCGGCGGCTCGCCGCCTCAGCCTGATCCGGCGGCCCGGGCACGGGGCAGTGATCAGAGCACACGATCGTGATCAGGTACCCCGAATTACGTTCTGCCCGATCTGGATTTCGACACATTTCGCCCGATAAACGATACAAATCGCCGTGCCCCTTCTGCCGGGTCGCTCGTAATAATCGAGGCCCGAATACCGATGGAAGGCGCATCCCATGGCTCTTCGATTACGCCGAATGTTCATCACCGCATTGGCACTCCCCGGGCTGCTCTCCCTAGTGGGCGGAGCCGCCCGGGCCGCGGCCGATTGCGCCCAGGTGGGCTTTCTGGGAGTACGCGGCTCGGGCGAAGACCCTCTCGACGCGCAGGTGAAGATGGGCACACCCGTCCACAAGACCTACACGGTGCTCAAAACACTTCTCGACGAGGCCGATCCCCCGGTCACGATGACGCCGCACGAGGTCGACTATCCGGCGGTCGGCGTCCCGGAACTCTTCGACCAGATCATCGACTCGGTGTCCTTCACCCCGCCCAGCGTCCAGAGCGGAATCACCTCCCTACGCGCAGCGCTCGACCACACCTGCGAGGAGAAACTCGTCCTGGTCGGCTACTCCCAGGGCGCCTGGGTGATCAAACAGGCCATGCTGGCCCCGGATTTCCAGGCGGCGTACGGATCCAAAATCAAAGCCGTCGTTCTGTTCGGCGATCCGTCCTTCGACCGCGACGATCCGTTCGCCGCGAAGAACTACAGCAACATGGTCGAAGGACTCATGAGCCTGATGTACGACAAGGCGGCCGACCTGGCCGGCGTTCGGGACGCTCTGCTGATCAAGTCGCGCCTGCCGGGCTGGCTGCCTTACGGGCAGTCGTACTGCCACGGCGGCGACCCCGTCTGCGGCCGGGCCCAGGCGAACAGGATCCAGGCGTGTATCGACGTGCTTCTCAACGGCAGCAACGACGGCAACGCCTTCTGCAGCCGTACGCACGAGGACTACCATGCCGGCACAGCCGACGGGGCCGCCTACGACCTGGCGCATCTCCTGATTCCGAGGCCCTTCGATCCCGAGCCGAATCCGGGGCCGCGCCCTGACATCAACGTCACCAAGGTGACCGAGACGTCGGGCGATCCGATCTGCGCAGGAGATTCACCGACCGTCCGGGCCACCGTCCACAACAGCGGGCAGGCTCCCACCGGCGTGTTCCCGTACCGCTGGGAGGTCGACGACGACATCGCCGAGACCTCCACGCACACCGCCATTCCGACAGGCGGATCGACCTTGGTGGATTTCGTCCTCCCGGACATCTCCCAGGGCACGCACATCGTCAAGTTCGCCGCCGACCACAACCGGGAAATCAAGGAATCCGTCGAGAGCAACAACACCGCGACCGTGAAACTGGTCGTGAAATCCTGCGGGCCGACCGGGCCCCGGCCCGACATGGCGGTCACCTCGATGTCGATCCTGCCGGGAGAGCCGCTCTGCGCGGGCAACTCCCCGACCGTACGCGCAATGATCAAGAACAGGGGCACGGTCGAGACGGGGTTCTTCGGCATTCGCTGGGTGGACGACGCCGGGACCGTCTTCGACGGCGGCCACTTCAGCATCCCGGCCGGAACCGCCGACAGCCACGACCACATCTGGCACGACATCACGGCGGGCGTGCACTCGGTCTCGTTCACCGCCGACTTCGACGACGGCATCCCCGAGGTCAACGAGAACAACAACAGCCGGACCTTCACGTTCACGGTGGCCGACTGCGGCGGCAGCTGACCTGCATTCCCCAAAGCCCGAGGGTGTAGGGTTCATGGAAATCCGCACCCTCGGGTCCTCGTTCAGAGAAATGAGGAAAAGTGGAAAACGTCGACGTGCTCAGCGCGCCATTCCTGCAGCTAGCGAGAATATTAACCGTCGAGAGAATCCTGGCCCGCTCCCCCGGGATCACCATCACCCTCCCGCTGATGCGCGTATACCGGGATTCGGTGGTGGTAGAGCTTGAAATCGCGCAGAACTCCGCCCTGCTCAGCGGGCAGGCCAACGCAGCCGCGTCCGACCTGTTCCGAAACCACTCCATCATTCCGGACGGCGGCCTCAAGATCGCGATCCGATTCGCCGACGGCGTCGTGGACCCGACCCAGGAAACCGAAGGCAGCACCCGACTCAGCTACACCTGGATGCCTCGATCCTCCTCAGGGTACGCATCCATACGCACCTACGAGGCGGCCTTCGCGATCCATCCCCTTCCTCCGCCCGAGAAATTCGAAATCCTCGTCGAGTGGAGCGAGGTTGGCATTGACGTGACGGCAACAGGACTGGATGGCTCAGCGATCTCCGCCAAGGCACAGCAAGTCGACGACCTCTGGTGAGATCACACGTAGACCTCAGTCCGTAACGGCTGTCATGGCGATCGACACCAGAAGACCCGGCCGGTCGACGCCCAGTTTGCTCACGCAGCGCGGCGGCCGTACGTCGGGAAAGAACTCATCGAAGACCTCGATCAGGCCGTCCGCGTCCTCGGGCCGCATGAGCAACGTGTGGACCATGACGGCGTCACTCAACTCAGCGCCACCGGCGCGCAGAATCGCCTGGCAATTGCGCAACGCCTGACGGGCCTGCTCCTGAACTGTAGGTCCCGCGAACTCCCCGGTCGCGACATCGATTCCGACGGTTCCGGCGACATAGATCGTGTTACCGACCTTCACCGCCTGGCTGTAAGTGGGGTACTCCGGCGCCTCAGGGGTGGAAATGATTTCACGGGGCATCGATAGGGCTCCTGCCTGGACAGCTTCCTGCTCACCTCGTAACCCTAACGACAAAGCCATTCACCCGAACACGGATTTCTACCGATACCGCTGGCCGGCGCATCCGCCAGGCGGCGCCTGCGCTTCGGCGAAGTGAAGCGTCCTATCGAAGCTCGTGATGACGGCCCCGAGCGACCGTGAGGGAAGCAAAAGCCTCGTCGGTGATGGCGTCGAGGGCGCGACCGCCGTCGAGTTCGACCCAGTGCTCCAGTGCGAGCGTCAGGCAGTCCAGGGCCGCCGCCACTCGTACGAGCGCGGCCAGCGGGGATGCCCCCGAGCGTTCGGCGAGTGCCCGCGCCAGGTGCGGACGCCATCCGACCACCTTTTCACGGAGGCGGGCGCACAGAGCGGGAGTGGCCTGGACGAGGCGGAGCAGGGCGAGTTTGTCGGCGGGGTCCCTGGCGTAGCAGGCGACGGCGGGATCGATGGCGCGGCGCAGGGCCGTCCAGTCGTCCTCGTCGGCGGGGCGAGCCCGCAGAGCGGCGGTCATCTCGTCGCCGAGGGGGTCGAATGCGCAGAGCACCACCTCCTCCTTGGTGCCGAAGTAGCGCAGGAAGGTGCTGCGGGAGACCCCGGCCGCCGCGGCCAGGTCGTCGAAGGTGGCCTTCTCGAAGCCGTCGCGGCAGAACACCCCGAAGGCCACCTCAGCCAGCTCTTCGCGAACGGCGCTCCGCGCGATGTCCCTGGTCTTGGTTCGTGGAGTGCTCATTCCGCCATCGTACCCGGCAGCCGCCACTGACTTGCAATATGGAATCCCAGTGGCTAGCTTGACACTGAGTATCAGTAGCGCATACCAGTATCACAGAGGGGAAAAGACACGTGACCAGGACCATCGGTCTCATCGGGAGCGGCATGATCGGCGGCACTGTCGCCCGGCTCGCCGTCGCCGCCGGATGGAACGTCGTACTCAGCAACTCGCGGGGTCCCGAGACCCTCGGCGAGCTGGTCGCCGAACTCGGCGAGGGGGCGCGGGCGGCCACTCCGGCCGAAGCGGCCAGGGCAGGGGACCTCGTCGTCGTGAGCGTCCCGCTCTTCGCCTACGACCAGTTGCCGCGAGAGGCGCTGGCCGGTCGCGTCGTGATCGACACCCTGAACTACTATCCGGTGCGCGACGGGCAGATCGCCGTACTGGACTCCAACGAACTGACCTCCAGCGAACTCGTGCAACGCCACCTGGCGAGCGCCCGCGTGGTCAAGGCGCTCAACAACATCACCGCGAAGCAGCTGTCCTCGCTGGCGCGGCCGACCGGCGCGGCCGACCGGAGCGCGCTGACCGTCGCCGGGGACGACGCGTCGGCGAAGGCGGAGGTGACTGATCTGCTCGACGCCCTGGGGTACGACGCGGTGGACGTCGGCACCCTCGCGGAGAGCTGGCGCAGCGAACCCAACACGCCCGTGTACTGCGTTCCGTACTTCGGGGATGTGCCGGCCGGGTTGGACTCGGCGGAGTTCCAACACTGGGTCTTCCAGACGCCCGGAGCGCCGGTGCCCGCACGACGCGTCAAGGAACTCGCCGGCGCGACCGTGCGCGGGCGCGCCGGCGGCACGATGTAAGGGCTACGGCTCAGTGGCGCCGACCTCGTCGGCCGTGGCCGGCGACCGGCCGACACGTCGAGGTCGGCGTCCGTCGCGTGGGCTTGGCCACGGCCTCGTCACGCGGACTTCAGGAACGCCAGGGTGCGGGAAAACAGCAGCGCGGCGGCGTCCGGGTCGTAGGAGGGCAGCGTGCGGTCAGCGAAGTAGTGCTGGTCACCGGGATAGAGGAAGAGCTCTCCCTGCTCCGCAGACTCGACCACCTCCCGAGCGAAGTCGACGTCGCCCTCGCCGACAAAAATGGGGTCGGCGTCCATGCCGTGCACCTGGACCGGTACGCCGTCCGGCCAGGCGTCGCCGAACTCCGAGAGCGGCACACAGGAGTAGTACAGCAACGCCCCCCGCGCACCCGACCGCGTCTGAGCCAGCTTCTGCGCACAGAGCACACCGAGCGAGAACCCGGCATAGACCACGTCGGCGGGCAGGTCCTCGACCGCTCGGGTACCACGCTCGATCACCGCACCGAAGCCGATCTCCTGGACGTAACCCATCCCCTCCTCCATGCCGCCGAAGGTGCGGCCCTCGAAGAGGTCAGGCGTATGAACGATGTGCCCGGCCTCGCGCAGGTCATCAGCGAACGCGGTGACACCCGGCGTGAGCCCCAGTATGTGATGAAACAAAACGATGGTCGCCATATCTCCCCGATCATCACCAGCAACACGAATGACCCATCACCGCAGCATATTCAGGCACCCCCGATCAATCCGGGCTTTCCGACTACAACCTCGCGGAACCCAGCTCGTAGCCGTTCCGTCGCATCCTCCTTGACCGCTCATCGAGAGAACCCTGAACTCGCCCGGGCCCTCGGCCGCCCGAAACGGCTCTACAGGCGGCCCGCCACCTGGCGTACCCTGACTGCCCCTGCTTGATCGACAGGGGTATCGTCCAGGTGTGGCCGAGCAGGTTTGGCAACTGCGTCGCGGCGAGGAAATCGTCGGCGACATACACGTGAACGACAACGATTTCCCATGGCTGTCGGGACGCTTCGTCGCCCACCCCGGGTACGCGGCCGTGGAACCGTTGTTCGATCAGGAACTCGCCCTCATCGAGGCAGACGGCGACCTCGATTACGAAGCCTGGGACGCCGTGTATGAGCGGATCAGCGCCCAACTGGAGTTGATCACACCCGATGGCCCGCCTGCAGCGGACTTCCTTCTCCACATCAGCGGGCAGCACGCCTGGTTCCGATGGAGCCCGCACCCTCTCGTTCCTCAGCCGCCCCGGTAACACGCCGTCTGGACGCGCTTCTACGGTTCCGGAGTCTGGCCCGCCTGATGGTTCTGCACGAGCGGCAGGAAGAGTTCGTCGACAATCGATTGGATGCGTGCGGGCTTCAGGGGTTCGAGGTCCATGAGCATGTCGTGTCGTACCAGTTCGAAGGGCATGGCGAGCACGGCTGAGGGGACGCGTTCGAGGTCGATCTCGCCGCGGTCGTGGGCGCGTTGGTAGATGATCCGGACACGCGGGAGCGGCTGGGTGGCCATGACCTTGTCGCGGGCCTGTGAGGGCGTGAGGCCCGTGTCGGCCAGTAGTCCCGAGAAGGCGGCGGCCGCGGCGATGGCGAAGAAGCCGGCGAGGGCTTCGCTCACGGCGGTCAGCTGGGCGAGCAGGTCGCTGCGCAGGGCACCGGTGTCGGGGACCGCGACCGGGTTGGCGCACCGGTAGTGCTCGATCGCGGCCAGCACGAGCTGATCCTTGTTGGCCCAACGGCGATAGAGCACGGCCTCGCTGGTACGAGCGCGCACGGCGATCGATTCCATCGTCAGACGGGCGTACCCGACCTCGACCAGCTCGTCCCATCCGGCGGCGAGCAGCGCGGACTCGAGTTGCTTGCCGTGCCGGCGCCGGCGGACGGGTTCGGACGCCTGGGTAATCACCACTCCACGATAGAAAGGCTTTCATTTCTTAGCAAACCCGGGTAGAAAGGGATTCCTTTCTTACACAAGGGGATGAGATGACGAGAACGCAGGTGCGGGACGCGCTGACGGTGCTGATCGTCGGCGCCGGCCCGACCGGTCTGACGCTGGCCTGCGAGCTCGCCCGCAGCGGCGTCTCCTTCCGCCTGATCGAGGCCGCCCCCGGCCCGCAGCCCGGCTCACGCGGCAAGGGCGTCCAGCCGCGCACCCTCGAGGTGTTCGACGATCTCGGCATCGTCGATCGCGTGATCGCCAACGGCCGGATGGCGATGCCGATCTGTTCGACCGCTCCCAACGGCCAGGTGACACTGGGCGGCGCCGAAGCGGTGAGGGATCGCCCCGACATCCCTTATCCGGCGAGCCTGATCACGCCCGAATGGCGGATCGAGGAAGCGCTGAGGCTGCGCCTGACGGAGTTCGGCGGCGCGGTCGAGTTCGGCACTGCGCTCAGCAGCTTCGAGCAGTCGGACGAGAGCGTGTCGGCGGTGCTCGTCAAGAGCGGCGGGGCCGAGACGGTCACCGCGCGCTGGCTGGTCGGCTGCGACGGCGGCCACAGCATCGTACGCAACCAGGCCGGTATCGCTTTCGACGGCGAGACCCGCGAGACGGTACGGATGATCGTCGCCGATGTCGAGGTAGACGGGCTCGATCGCGACGCATGGCACATGTGGCGGCATGAGGAGGGCCTCGTCAGCCTCTGCCCACTCCCCTCGACCAGCACCTTCCAATACCAGGCCGGCATCACGCCGGAACAGGACCCCGAACTCAGCCTCGCGAACATGCGGGCCATCCTCGAGCGGCGCAGCGGCCGTACCGACATCCGCCTCCACGAGCCGGAGTGGTCGTCGCTGTGGCGCGCCAACATCCGCCTCGCCGACCGCTACCGCGAAGGTCGCGTGTTCCTCGCCGGCGACGCGGCGCACATCCACTCGCCCGCCGGCGGCCAGGGGATGAACACCGGCATCCAGGACGCGCACAACCTCGGCTGGAAACTCGCGGCGGTCGCGAAGGGCGCCTCGCCGGCGCTGCTCGACACCTACGACGCCGAACGGCGACCGGTCGCGGCCGGCGTACTCGCGCTCTCGAACGCGCGCCTCAAACAGGCGATCGAGCAGAAAAGCATCCCCACCCGCCGCGATGCGAGCACGACGCAGCTCAGCGTGGGCTACCGCGGTTCTGCCTTGGCGCGCGACGACCGCGACGACACCGCCCTGCTCCGCGCCGGCGACCGCGCCCCCGACGCGACCAAGCTGACGACGGTGGAGGGTGACCGCCGACTGTTCGACCTGATCCGCGGCGGCCGCTTCACGCTACTGAACTTCGGGGCCACGCCAACGGTCGAAGCCTCTCGGCCCGGCCTCAGGACTCTCCATGTCGTCGCGCGACCGACCGGCCCCAACGACATCACCGACACCGAAGGCCATCTTGCCGGCACCTACGGCGCGACCAACCGAACCCTCGTGCTGATCCGCCCCGACGGCTATGTCGCACTGATCTCCGACACCGGTGACATCTCGGCGGTATCTGACTATCTCGCCGCAATCGACTGAGTCGCTGTCCCCGCAGGCCGGACTCTTGAGCAACGCCGATGAGAGCTATCCGGCCAACGCCACGTAGACCAGCAGAAGGCCCGGAGGGATCAGGGCGACCAGGGAAATGATCTTGATGATGGGTGGCACCCTTGTCTGCCACAACTTCCACGACGCCATCAACAACGCCATGCCGGCCGTCAGCGGCCACGACAGGACAGCCTCGATGGTGTCGGCGACAGGGTTTGATCGGACTTTTTGCTGTACCGGCGGATGCGACAAATCGACATGGTCATACCGATCAAGTGACTCCACGCCATCAGCGTACGTCTCCAGTGCCGGAAGCGTTGAAATCGCATGTCCGGCAGGAGCCCCAAGGTGCTTGGTCCCCCTGACGCGACCCGCGAACGCACGGAGCCGGCCCGGGTGGATTCCGGGCCGGCCCTGTGCGGCGCGCGTTACGGCGCGGAGACGCCGTCGAGAATGCTCACCGCGTCGGTGCCCGGCGTGACGACGAGCTTGCGGGTGAGGGTGTAGGAGCCACCCGCCGGCACCTCGACATTGAACCGGCTCATCACCCAGTTGCCCGCGGCGTAGACGTCGAAGGCGCTGGCCGGCGTGCCGTACACGAGACCGAAGACCTGCGGGTCGGTCCCGGTCATGCCGATGTACGGCTTGGCCGGGACGTACTCCGCCGCCGCGCCCGGCACCACGATGCCCGCGCCCGGGATGACACTGGCCTGGCCGGCCGCGTCGTGGTCCATCGCGTCACCGGTCCACACATTGAGCGGAGCCGAGCCGGAGTTGCTCAACTCCGTCGAGACCGTGGCGAAGTCGTCGCCCGGCTTCAGCGTGTACGTGGTCGTCGCCGTCAGACCCGTGATGCCGTTGACCGGCCCGGACACCCGCACGACGGCCTTGTCGCCGGTCGCCTGGACGATCTGCACCTCGGTCGCCGCCACCGACCGGATGTCCCACGCGCTGCCGCCGGTCGGCTGGGTCGCCGAGACGTAGGGCAGGTTGATCCAGTCGAACTGGTCGGCCATGCCGCGGACGGCGATGTCGACCGGCTTGCCGCGGGTGCCGCCGGAGAGCTGCGAATCGTTGTAGGCGTCGGCGATCGCCATCGAGAGCTTGTCGTTCTCGAGCATGACGTCGCCGGAGCCCGCCTCGACCAGACCCGAGCCGATCTGCTTGCCGTAGCTCGCCTCGACCGTGACCGGGCTCAGCGCGACGTCGGCGACGCCGCTGCCCGCCGCCGGCACGGTGACCTTGCCGGTGGCCGTCTGGTAGCCCAGCTTGGACACCCGGAGGTCGTACTCACCTGCCGGGGCTTTGACGAGGTACTTGCCCTGGGCGTCGGTGCTCGTGGCGGCGACCACCGTACCGGCCTGCTCGAGGGCGACCCGGGCGCCGGAGACGGCGGCGCCGCCCGCGGTGATCGTGCCGGCCGCGCGAGCGGCGTCCGGGACGGTCGTGTCGTGCAGGTCGATCTCGTCGACCCACTTCGCGATGTTCCGGGTGGGGTCGCCACCGGCGGTCGCGTAGTCGGTCAGGTGGTAGAAGCTGAACTGCTTGGTGGCGCCGGGCGCCATCGTGGCGTCGTAGTAGAGACCCTCGACGTAGCCGTACGCGCCGACCGCGGCCGGCGTGTCCAGCGCCCAGGCGAGACCGTGGGCGGCCTGGCCGTTCGTGGTGGCCGCGTCGGCGCCGACGTAGACGTAGTTCCCGGTCCAGCCCGAGGTCTTCAGACCCGGGTTGGTGCCGCTGAACCCGGGGATCCGGCCGTTGTCGACCGAGCTGTCGGGGTCGATCATGTAGTTGAAGTAGCCCTGGTAGCCCGTCGTGCCGGTGTTGGTCAGCTTGACCGTCATCTTCACGATCGGAGCGTCGGGCAGGGTCTCGTAGCGTACCTGCGCCTTGATGGCCGGGTTCGCCCGGTACTGGCCGTTGCCGACCACGGCGGCGCCGTAGACCGCGAGGTCGGGCAGGTCGAGCTGGTCGTTCGGCCGTTCCCACGAGTCGGGCGGCGTGAGGCTCGGGCGCAGCAGCATCTCGCCCCAGTCGAGGGTCTCGGCGCCGTTCGCGTCGTTGAGCATGATGTCCGACAGCGCGCCCTGGCCCAGACCGCCGACGCCGTTGTTGCCGCCGACGCCGTTGTTTCCGGCGGCGTACGGCGTCACGGACGCCCGGATCTTGTCGTTGGCCAGGTAGTAGTACTCCCTGCCCGTGACGACGTCCGTGCGCGTGCTGCCGTTGCCGTAGTCCGGCGCGTACGTCGACTTGCCGGCGACCGGGTGGGTCACCTTGATCAGCTTCAGGTCGGCCTTCTCGGTGCCCGTGGCGCCGACCGTGACGCTGGCCACCGAGCGGTCGTCGGCGATCAGGCCGCGCTTGGCCGCCGTGACGCTCCAAGTCGACGCCGGCAGGCCGAGCCGGTAGTGGCCCTTGGTGTCGGTGCTGGTCACCGCGGTGTCCTGACCGGCGGCGACGGCGGTGACCTTCGCGCCGGCGATCGGAGCGCCCGTCTCCGGGTCGCTGACCGTGCCGGTCACGGTCGCCCAGCGCTGCGCGGACTCGCCGCCCGGCACGTAGGCGTACAGGTTGCCGTCCCAGGCGCCCGCCACGACGGTGTTGCCGCTGACGGCCGGGCCTGCGCCCACCCAGGTGCCGATCTCGTGGCTCCACAGGATCTGGCCGGTGTCGGTGGCCAGGGCGTAGAACCTGCCGTTGTTGGCGCCGACGAAGAGCGTCTCTCCGGCCACGACCGGGCTGGACATGACGCCGCCGTGGTAGACGTCGCCGGGCAGCACCCGCTCCCAGAAGACGTTGCCGTTCTGGGCGTCGAGGGCGACGACGGCGCCGCTCGGGAAGCCCATGTAGACGACGCCGTCCTTGACGGCCGCGGCGCTCGGGGTCGAGCCGCTCGAGACGAGCGAGGAGCGCGGACTGTTGTACGTCCACAGCGTCGCGCCGGTCTTGGCGTCACGCGCGACCATGCCGTTGCTGGCGCCGATGAAGACCTTGCCCTCGGCCGCGGTCGGCACGCCGTCCTGCCAGCTGCCGAGCGCCTCGGCTCCGGTCCACTTGCGGGCTCCGGTGGCCAGGTCGTACGCGAGTACGCGGTCGGCGGTCTCGTTGCCGACGTACACGGTACCGTCCATGACGGCGGGCGTGCCGTCGCTCATGGTCGCGCCCGACATCGGAGAAGCCCAGATCTGCTGTCCCGTACGCGTGTCGAGCGCCTTGAGGACGCCCTGGCTGCCGATGCCGAAGCGCGTCTGGTACGGCCAGAGCACCGTGTGGCCGGAGACGGCCGGCGAGTAGTAGCCGTAGGTGCGCTGGTTGTTCGGGGCCGGCGCCTGCTCGGGCACGGCCTTCCAGCGCAGCTCGCCGGTCTCCGCGTCGACGGCGTAGAGCTCCGAGCCGAGGGTCGGCGCGAAGATCAGGCCGTCACCGTAGGCGAGGCTGCCGTGGATCGACTGCGGCACCTCGACGTTCCACAGCTCCCTGCCGTTCCTGAGCCGGACGGCGTGGATCCGGCTGTTGCCGTCGCCGTTCTCGTCGCGGGTGCCCGCGTAGACGACGCCGTCGTGGATGACCGGCGAGCCGGTGAGGAAGGTGCCTTCGGTGCGGAAGCTCCAGGCGAGGCGGCGGCCCGCCTCCTGCGCCGGCGCGACACCGGAGTGGGACTGGTCGCCGTGGTGCTGGTTCCAGTCGTCACCGGCGACCGTCTTCAGCTCCGGCTCGTCGGTCAGGGTGAAGTCCGCCGACTTGGTCCAGGTCTTGCCCGCCGCGTCGACCACCTGCACGTCGATCCTGTGCTCACCGGGCGTCTGCTGGCTGTTGGGCAGGTTGCCCCGCCAGGTGAACTCACCGCTGCGGTACAGCGGCCGCCAGTTCTTGTCGCCGGCGATCTGGAAGCGCGCCGAGACGACCTCGTCGCCGGTGTCGTACGCGTTGATCTGCACGTCCGGCATTCCCGCGGCCGGCACCTTCGAGCCCGGCGCGGGGTTGACGATGGTGATGTGCTCGTTCTCGCCGTACATCCGGAACGGGTTGTCGAAGCCCGGGCCCGCCATGTGGATGTAGCGGAAGCCGCGGGGCGCGTTGTCGATCGTGTACGAGCTCGACACGGTCTGGATGTGCTTGGCGGTCGAGGCGAACGCCGACTTGTTCTCGACGTGGTTGGAGTGCTCGTGGCCGACCAGGATCAGCTGCGCCTTGTACTGCTCCAGCACGTCGCCGAAGGCGTCGTACGTCGACGGCGAGCCGAACGGGACGTTCATCGGCTGGTGGGTGAGGACGACGACCTCGATGTCGTTGGCCGGGTCGTCGTCGAGCGGGACACTCGCGGCGAGGTCGTCCTTGAGCCAGTTCAGCTCCTCGTCGAACGGCGCCGAACCGTTGTTCTCGAGCACCACGAAGTGCCGGTTGCCGTAGTTGAACGAGTACCACTCCGGACCGACGTTCTTGCGGTAGTTGTCGATCCTGTCCGCGTACGCCGACCCGCTCGCGTACTCGTGGTTGCCGACGGCCGGCCACACGCCGACGGCCGACTGCTGGGTGCCGCGGCGATACGTGTCGAACTGCCCCTGGCTGGCGTCGTTGGTGAGGTCGCCGCTGACCGCGATGAAGCGCAGGTCGGTGCCGGTGGAGTTGATCTCGCGGATCTGGTCGGGCAGCTGTGCGTTGACGTGCGGGTCGGCGATGTTGGCCCAGGAGAAGGTGTCGCCGTCGGAGACGCTGTCACGGATGAGCGCGAAGTTAGCGGTCGGCGTGGCGTCGTCGGCGAGTTCGCCGAGGTTCGCCCAGAACCTCGGCTCCTTGTACTGGTCCAGGCCGAACCGGTAGCCCCGCGGCTGACCGGCCCAGACGATGTCCGTCTTGCGACGGTCGGTGGAGATCGTCAGAGAGTAGGAGCCGTCGGCGGCGGTCGTGGTGGCGACCGTGCCGTCGGAGACGCGCACGCGGGCCAGGCCGGCCTCGCCGGGGTTGCGCTGGCCGTCGGCGTTGGCGTCGACGTACACGACGCCGCTGACGGTGGCCTCGGGCGGGTCGATGGCGTTCGCCGCGTACGACGTGAGCGGGCCCGCCACGACACTGACGGCGAGCCCCAGCGTGGTGGTGTACAGGACGACGCGCAGGCGCGCGCGCGTCCATGTTAAGGCGGACATCGGGATCCTTCGGGGTGGGGAGAGGTGGATCTCAGGTCAGGAGCGGGGAACGTTCCGCGAACCAGACCAGACCGGCACCGGCGACGGCGACGGCCGCCGCGACGGTGCCGAGCGTGAGGGCGCGGGCGGCGGGCGGCGTGGTCGCGGCCCTCCGCAGGAACAGCAGCGCCGGGAAGGTGAGCGCGATGATCGCCAGCTGGGCGAGTTCGATGCCGACGTTGAAGGAGACCAGGTCGACCAGCGTCGAGGCCGACAGCGGCCCGTCGACGCTGAGCGCGCCCGCGAAGCCGAGCCCGTGCAGCAGCCCGAACCCGAAGACCACGGGCAGCCGGTGGCTCGTCCTCGGCGAGAGCAGGTTGTCGAGCGCGACGAACGCGATCGACAGCGCGATGAGCGGCTCGACGATCCACCCGGGCAGGCTGACCCAGCCGATCGCGGCCAGCACCAGCGTCACCGAGTGCGCGACCGTGAAGGCCGTGGCCACCTCGACGACGTCACGCAGCCGCCTCGCGCCCAGCAGCAGCGCCAGCAGGAACAGCACGTGGTCGAACCCGAAGAGCAGGTGCTCCGCCCCGAGCCAGGCGAACCGCGGGATCTCGCTGAGCAGGTCGGTGTCCCCCACCGTGGCGCTGGTGCGGTCGGTGTCGAGCAACGTCGAACCGCGGCTGCCGTCGATGTCGTAGGCCACCATCGTCTTGGTGTCGTCGACGACGCCGTCCGAGGCGCGGAAGATGTCGCTGCGTACGGTGAGCGCGCCGGACGCCGGGCACTCGTAGGCGAGCGCGACCCGCACCGCGCCGGAGTCGGCGAGTTCGACACGGGCGTCGTCCCCGGCGGTGCACCCGATCGAACTCCGGCTCAACCGCAACCGCCCGCCGACGTATGCCGCCACCTCGCTCGCGTGCGCGTCCAGCGACCTGCGCCGCACCTCGGTCGGCACCTCGGCTTCCGCGCCGTCCGCGCCGTCCACGCCGTCCGCGCCGACCGCGTCCGGGCTCAGGACACCGTCGAGACTCAGCAGCCGGCCGAGGACGTCGTACTCCACGTCGACGACGGCCGTGACGCCGTCGCCCTGGCTGCGCAGGTCGACCGCGACCGAGGTCGCGCGGACGTGCGCCCGCGCCGGAGCGGCGACGAGGAGGGCGGCAACAAGGGCGGCGAGGAAGGCCACGAGACGCACGGCAAGCACTTCCGTCAGGAGGAACGGCGGTCGTTACCCAACCCTGCTGTGCTCCCTCCACACCCGGCAACTCAAGACGACCCAATTCACCGACCCTTCCACTGCCGGTTACTCACCAGCCTGAATCCCGATTTCTGAACGCCGAAAGCCGGGTTCCGGGGCCCGGCGACGAGTCCCACGGCAAAGCCGGATGAGCAGCGACAGGCCGCACGCGCCGACGCGCCCCGCACAGCGACGGCACGCGTCAGCAGTTCCTCAAAGTAGCCCGGCCGGTCATCGATCGAAGCGCCGAGCAGGTCAACCACGACGCTTCGAGCCGACTCATCCGGCCCTTCCCCGGTCGGCGCGGTAGCTGTGCCCTCCGCCCGGTAGTGGACGACTTGGAGCTGTGGGTGCCGATGACGGTGGCGGTGTAGGTGACGCCCGCCCGCGTCCAGGTGATCGTGTCCGCGCGCACGGCGCTAACGTCCGGTTACCGGCAGGTCCAGGCGAAACCGGTCAGCGAATCCGATCTCCTCGTCCTCGACCGTGCTGCCGTTGGGGAGCGCGCTGGGCCCTCGCGCAAAGGCGGTGAACTGAGAACCGAGCAACCACCCGAGATTTACTGCGTAGAGCAGAAGACAGCCCCACACAGCAGGGCCGGGGTTCGCTGGCCGCCTGCCCACTGATCGACCGATTTTCGGATCACTCTTAGCCGGGTCGGATGGCTTGCCGGCCCCACGGGACCGTCTCCATCAGAAGTGCGATCACCGGCCATGAGTGATACGCAATTTGGACTGCTTGTGCTGGGACTGTTCCCAGTCGTCCATGAACTCGGCCCGGAGGCCGTATCGGTTGGCGAGGCTCACCAGCGTTTCGGTTTGGTAGTAGAAGTCCTCGCGCAGCACATGATGTTCGGCCTTTTCGGTGCGATCGAAGGTGAAGTCGAAGAAGCCCGCCGGATGAAGGATCCGGCCGACGTGGCGAAGACATTCGTCGATCACCTCGATCGGGCTGTGGGAGAAAACGCTGTGCGCATGTACCACCGTGAAGTGCGCGTCGGGAAGAGCAGCGAAGGTGAGGTCCTTCACCAGGCTCAGATGGGGCAGCTTGGACTGCAACCCCTGCTGCGCGAGGGTTTCCGCGGCCGCTAGCAGGATCTCCGGCGAGATGTCGACGCCGTAGTAGTGACCAGGCTGGAGATATCCGATAAGCCGCCAGCCGAGTCGCAGGTTGCCGCAGCCGATGTCCAGGACCCGATCTTGTGGGGTGAGCCCGTGCCCCACCAGGTAGTCGAACTGCATCTTTCCCACCCGGAGCCAACTCTTCTGTCGGTGGCTGCCGATGGCGCCGTCCGCGCTCATCTCCTCGATGTCGGCGCGCATGACCTCGCGGTAGTAGGAAACATGATCCCGAGTCGTGGCCCGCAACCTCGCGTCACGGGTCAGCCGTCTCAGGTGCGGCCAGACCTTGTCCGGATGACGCAGGGCGTAAGTCAGCTGATACGTGAGGCGTGATCGCTGGCGTGCCACGTAGGGGTTTCGCTTCATGACTCTAAGTTAGAGCCACCTGTTGGCCGCCACTTGGGTCCATAAAGATGATCAGGAAAAATCAGCTCCGGAATTGCTGAACAAAGCAAAGACGGACCGCCCCGGCTTTCCGAATTGGTGCGGAATCGGGCTAGTTGCCGAGAATGTGCGTAATATGAGTAAATGTTTCTGATGGCCCGCCGATCGCGGCGGTTCTGTTCCGATTCCACAATGTCCTGTGCCGGTCAGTTCCGTGCGGGTGCACCTGCGCCTCGTGCTACGACCTGCTCACCGAACGGCTGCGATCATATGATGCGGCCATGACAACGCCCCGTGTCAGGCTCTCCGAGGCCGAGATCACTGCAGCACTCGCCGAACTGCCGGAATGGGCGAGGGAGGGCGACGCCGTTGTCCGCACGGTGGCCCACCCTGACTTCGGGGCTGCGCTCGGATGGGTCGTCCGCGTCGGACTGATCGCGGAAAAGGTGGACCACCACCCGGATATCGACGTCCGCTACAACCAGGTGACGCTACGGCTCTGGACGCACACCACCGGAAGCATCACCGCGGCGGACATCGACCTCGCGAAACGCATCGACGCGACCGTGTAGGACACCCGTCGGCGCCCGAACGGTGCCCTGCGCTACCGATACGCGGGGCTGGACGGGCGTTACGGGATCGCCCACGCGCCCGTTCGCTGGTGAAACCGCTGTTCAGCGAAAATTGAAGCTTCGCGAGTCTGCCGTCCTGGGGCACCGAAGAGGACCACGCTCTTACGCGAATCGCCCGGGTTGGCCGTGACGGACGAGAAGACCACACCCTCCTTCACCCCGCCGAAGGTGTGCGTGTAATGCTGGCCCTCCGTGTCGATCAGCTTGAGCCCGTTGCCGGGTGCGTCGTCGAAGACGGTCGCGCCCGTGTTCTTCAACCGCAGCTCCACCACCACCCATCGGGCACCCGAATCGGGCCTGACGTGGATGGCCGACGCCGGCGTACGCGTTCACGTGCTCCGCACGGTCGCCGGCCATGGATCGCTGACCACACAGCGCTATCTGCACCCGAATCTCGGTTCGGCGACCGCTGCCGGGACCGCCCTGAGCGCTCGTCTCGCTGGGCGACGGCCGACCCAGGGTCCCCATCTGGTCCCCAACTACGCTGGGTAATCGAGCTCAAGGATCGCTGTCGGCAAACAGAAACAGCCTGTTAACCTGGCTATTCACCAGGCCGACAGGCTGCTGCCATTCTGTCGGGACGACAGGATTTGAACCTGCGACCCCTTGACCCCCAGTGGGGGTCGTTGCGGTCCTGTCAGTCCATGGAATGCAGCTCAGGGCCGCCCATTAGTCCGCTTCGTCCGAATCGGTTCGCCCTTTCCGGGGGAGTCTGTGAGACGCCTGTGAGACGGCGCATCGTCGGAAGGTCAGGCGATGGTGGCAGTCCAGCGGCCACGCTGCAGGCGGATCGCCCCGTCCGGCGAGACCCGGACACGGGCCCCGTACAGCGGCAGTGCGCCGTGCTGGAGCCAGTAGTCGCGGACATGGTCGAGCTCGTCCCAGAGGCGGCGTGGACCGCCCTGGTGGACGGTCGGCGGGTCTCCCCCGGTCGACTCGGCGCGGGCCCATGACCCGTCCTCGTGGACCATGACGGCCGTACGAGAGTCCTCGTCCTCCCCGTAGGAGTGCTCGATGCCCGGCGCTGCGATCTCCAGCATCGAGCGGATTTCCCATGTGTCGCCGTTGACCATGTCCAGCACCGGGAACCGGGACGGCTCCACGCTGTCGCCCTCGGCGTTCTGGGCAGTGGCCACCAGATCGTCGAGTCTGGGCGGATAGTCGGCGCCCTCGCGGCTGGACATGAACATCGCCCAGTCCCGGGCGACTTGCCCGGCTGCTCCACCGTCTTCGGTCTTGTCGGCCACCACGATCAGCGACGTGCCCGCGATGGTGGTGACGAGCCGCCCGCCGGGACGCAGCGCCTCCAGCCAGGACGCGGGGATGGGCTTCACCGACATCGTGGCCACGACCCGGTCGTACTCCCCCGGCAGTGGTCCGGTCGCGTCCACGGTCGCGAGGGTGGGGTACAGGCCGACCGCCGCGAGCCGTTCGCCGGCCACCTTCACCAGGTAGGGGTCCACGTCCATGCTCGTGACCCGCTCGCTGCCGAGCAGGTGAGCCAGCAGCCCCGCCCCGTACCCGGAGCCGGTGCCGACGTCGAGCACGTCCAGACCTGGATGGACGTTGGCGTGGCCGAACATGGTCAGTACCAGGGACGGCAAGGTCGAGGACGAAGTCGGGTAGCCGCAGGGGTGGTCCTCGGGCGTGGCGTGGTCGGCGTGCAGGATGCCGATCTGGGTCACCAATGTCCGGTCGGAGTAGGCGGCGCGCATCCACGCGCTCGGGTCAGCAGGGCCGTCCTGGACGGTGCGGCCGCCCGGTCCGGGTGCCCACCAGCAGGGTACGAGTAGGTGACGGGGCGTCGAGGTGACGGGTTCGCGCCATCGCGAGCCGGGATGGGTGACCTGCTCTGCGAGGCGTTGCGCGTGCGATGCCCAGTCCATGGGCTTATTCTCCGTCGACCTGCTGTGCCGGAGGGCAGTCATTGCCATCCGAAGCCGGATTGCATTCTGGAGGACAGACCCTGCCTTGACGTGGGATCTGGACGAGATGGTCACGCCATGCGGCGCCGCCCACGATCACTGTCAGCGGCTCAACCAAGACGTTGCCGGCGACCATCCAGCCCGACATCACGCACGGGGTGACATCGCCGGTCGGGGAGACCGCCAGCCGCCTGTCTCCGCAGCGGCCGCAGAGTTGGGCGGGGTCCGGCCGACTGCCTATCTGGGCTCGACCGAGGTCCTGCACGTGGCCGACGCGGACACGAGTGACACCGAGCGAGCGGAGATCGGCCTCAGCCTCCCGGACGCGCTGGCCGTCGAGGACGCCCACGATGGCAGCACGCACGGGGATGCCGAGGCCGACCGCTTTGGCCACGTTGGCTCGGGTGCGCTCGTAGCTGCCAGCCCGTCCGGTGATCCGGGCGTGATCGTCGGCCTGGTCGGAGTACCAGCTGGTGGCCAGGGACACTCCCGGCCGCGCAAGCAGCTCCCACCAGGATTCGCGAATCCGGTACAGGTTGGTGAACACCTCGACGGGCACGCCGAGCTCCACGGTGTGGGCGAGGATCCGCGCGAAGTCCGGATGCAGCGTCGGTTCGCCGCCGATGAACTGGACGCGGGCGCCCAGCGCCGCAGCGACGCCGATGAGGTGGCACCAGTCGCCGCCCGTCATGGTGCCGTGCGAGGCGGCCGGCCCGGAGTCGGCGTAGCAGTGGACACAGCGAACTGGCGCGGCCGGTCAGCGCCAGCGCGACGTGCCAGCCGGTGAGTGCAGTGTGGGTGGCGCTCTCGTGCAGAACGGTCATCAGCGTGACCTTTCCTCGCCGGGCGATGGCTGAGAGGGGTGGACTGTGTCCCCCGGTTGGAGAATACGTCGGATCAGCGCCGTAACCCGATCCGGGACGTCAGGTGCTCGTCTCTTTCTCCGGCGGGGATGCGAGTTCCACTGGAGTTCCCCAGGAGGAGAAGCGAATGTCGCTCTTCTTCTCCAAGGGGCCGAGAGTGTATTCGGGATCGGAATAGCTCGTGACCAGTCGTGTCGGCAGCCCGTCCAGGCCCACCGACATCCGCCATGACATCACCAGTGCGGCCTCTCGGGTGTCGGTCAGGTCCTCGGCCTGGAATGACGGCGATACCGCGTGGAGAGCGCCCAGCGTGATCGTTCCCTCGTACACGCCGCCGGACTGCTTCGCCATCGTCGCCAGCACGGCTTTGAGGGTGGCGGGTTCGAGGATCAACATCGGGGTGAAGAACGGGGTCCGCTTTCCCGGTTCGCTCTCCGACTTCCGCCATTTCTTACCGTCGGGCAGGACGTCCGCGATCGTTCCGCCGGACTGGTAGGAGGAGGAACCGATCGCAAGCGTCCGGATGGGGGCGTCCATCAGCTCGGTTTTCATCGTAATGTCGTATCCGTCGACGCCGATGCCGCTGAACTGTACGACGCCGTCGCGGTTCCCGTTGTTGAAGAGTTCGCCGTCGACGTGGGTCTCCTGAATCTCGCTGACTTTGACTCCGCGCTTGGCCACGAACTGCGCTTCCAGCGCCGCCAGCGGGTTGACCGTCGGACTGGCTGTCGGGTCAGCTGATGGGTCGGCCGAACCTCCGCATCCTGCGATGAGCACAACCAGCGCAGTACCGACATAAGCAATGAAACGCCTCAAGGTTCTCCAGTCACTCAAAAGCTCATTGGTCGGCGAATGCTATCGACATTCGGTCCGCGCGTACGGCTGCGCGTGGGCTGCAAACTTGCGGTGCGAATGGTCGCTGGTTAGGTCGCTCTCACCCCCACGCAAAGCCGACCCTAGTTAGAGTACGAGAATGGGCACTCCGCGCATGACCCTCCCGACGCAGCTCGTCCTGCGCGCCCTCCTGGAGGACCCCACCCGCGAGATGTACGGCCTGGAGATCTGCCACGCCGCCGGCCTCGCCCCGGGCACCATCCAGCCGATCCTGGCCCGCTTCGAAGGCATCGGCTGGCTCGAATCACGGTGGGAAGACATCGACCCGCACGAGGCCGCACGGCCGCGCCGCCGGTACTACCGCTTCTCACCTGATGGTGCCGACCTCGCGCGGCAGGCGCTTGAGGCCGCCCACGCGAGGAACCCAGGCAGGTCCCGTTGGGTGCTTCGGCCCGGTGGTGCTACGTGAACGCTTCCCTCCCGGGAACCCGCGGCACACCCACCGGAGATCGCTTTCCCGAAGGACAACCTCGACCGAATCGCCGGCGGCATCCGGATCCAGTGGACCGGAGACATCGGAGACCTCCGGGTGACGTACCTGCCGGATGGCTGGCGAAACTCGGGTGAGATCGTCCTGTTCAACGACGGCATCGCCAGGACTTGGTCGCACGGCCAAGCCGCATGGGTCACGGTGGAGGCGGTGTACGGTCTGCGCGCGAACGACCTGAAGTCACTGCAACGGATCTCCTTCCCCACGGACGAGCAACTCGAAGACGCGCGCCGAACCTCCGTCAACGGATCACCGGCCGTCGAAGGCCGAGTCGTCGGCACGAGCCGCGGCCTGGACAAGGGCCGCATGCGCCTGTGGGTCATCCGGCCCGGCCTGGGCATCCGGATCTGGGCATCGAGCGACTTCACCGACGACCTGCGACGGCTCTCGGAAAGCATCGAGCTGATCTCCAACACCCTCGCGGAGCCGGTGGACGGGATGAGGGCACCGCAGGGGCTCGGGAAAGGCAACGAGAGGGTGGAGTTCGGCGAAGGATGGCAGCGGACCACCCGCTACTGGGGAGAAGCGACAGGTCAGAGCCCCCACGTGGCCATGACGGTGTACCGAGGCCAGGCGGTGGACGCCGGGGACTGGCAGCAGACAGGACGCGAGCCCTGGTCGACGGACACGCCCACCGCGACGCAGGAGCGGGCCGTCGTCGAGGGAGTGTCCGGCTTCATGCGCACCTGGACCGACACCGGCCGCGTCAACGGCGAGCCGAGACCCCTGCAGGGCCGCCGGTTCATCTGGACCGTCGAGACGGGCCTGGCCATCGCGATCACGACCGTGGTCGATCCCACCAGCTCGACCATGTACGCCAGTTCGGAGCTGGAGGTCCTGGTCCGCAGCGTCAAGTGAGTATGGGGGATCTGCCCTGGCCGGCGACCTGCGGTGACGGTCGGAACCGGGTGTCGTCGGCCAGAGCTCATCTCAGCGGGCTAACTCGGGATGTTCCACTTCTGGGGGTTGAGGCCGTTGCAGTCGTAGATCTGGAGCCAGGTGCCGTTGGCCGTCGCGCCACTGGGGCTGTCGAGGCAGCGGCCCGACTGCGGGTTCAGCAGGGAGCCGTTGGGCTGCGGCTGCCACTTCTGACCGCCCGCGGTGCCGCACTCCCAGAGCTGCACCTTGGTGAGATTGGCTGTCCCGTTTCCTACGATGTCCAGGCACTTGCCGAACGCCCGGATGGTTCCATCGCCCGGGAAGGACCAGCGCTGGCCGGTGGCGGCGCCGCAGTCCCAGAGCTGCACGTGCCGGCCGCTGACGTTGGTGTTGGTGTCCACGTCGACGCACTTACCGGCCGTCGCCGGGCCGGTGATCTGGCCGACCGGGCCGCCCAGCCTGCCGATGCCGTACCTGACCTGGCACTGGTTGCCGGTGAGCTGGGTGGCGGCCAGATAGAGGAAGGTGGTGCCGTTGGCCGAGGGCACGATCGGGGAGCTGTAGCCGGGGCAGGAGGGCACGCCCGCCGCGTAGCCCCCGGTGGGGTTGATGTTGACCGGGGCCTCGATCTCGGTCCAGGCGCCGACGCCGAGGTTGGTGTTGCTGAACAGGACGGAGCCCGATTCGCCCAGGACCGCCTTGCTGCCGGTCGGGCCGCTCACGACCCGCTGACCCGACAGCAGGAGCGTGCCGTTGGGGCCGCCGCCGGGCAGCCAGGCCACGTACGGCGTGTGCAGCAGTTGCCTGCCGTCGACGGTCTGCACCAGGGTGCCCGCCGACGACCAGTTCAGCCCGTTCGAGCTGGTCTTGACGTAGACCTCGCAGGCGTGGTCGGCGTTGGTCGCGTCCCGGCAAAGCTCGTACGCCATGAGGAAGGTGCCGTTGGGGAGCGTGGTGAGGATGGACATGCCCGGCCTGGCCAGGTTGTCGGCGGGGAAGGCCACGTCCTGGGTGAGGGAGGCACTCCAGGTGACGCCGCCGTTGGTGGAGGTGTAGTGCCCGATCACCTGGTTGTTGGTCGGCGTGCCCGACGGGCGTTCGTCGGAGATGAAGCAGGCCAGGGTGTTGTTCGGCGCGAGCAGGAACCACGGCTCCCAGATGCCGTGTCCGATGCTGTTGGGCTGGCCGCTCGTCGAGGTGCAGTTCGACAGGTAGCTCCAGGTGACGCCGTGGTCGGTGCTCTTGAAAACCTCGACCTTCTGGGCCGTGTAGTTGCCCACCTGCCAGGCCGTGCCGCTGGCGAGCAGGTCACCCTGGTTCAGCCCGTTCGCGGTCCTCGGCACCTCGTAGAGAACCGGGGCCTCGATACCCCATCCGGCGGTGTTGGACGTGATCGTCGAGATGGGACTGGCCGTCCACGTCGCGCCGCCGTCGGTGCTGCGGTAGATCGGCAGCGAGGAGGGCGCGCCGTGGTTCCGGCGGGCGAAGGTGGCGAGCATGGTCTCGTTCGGTGATCCGTCGTAGTCGAGGCGGATCGCGCGCGGGTAGCTGGCGTCACCCTGCGGGTAGGTGCCGAGGTTGGGCGAGTAGAGGATCTGGCCGGGCGGGGCGGCCAGGGCGGGTGCCGTAAACATCGCTGCCACCAGCACCAACGGGGATAGCAGTAGTAAGAAACGGCGCATGACGGATCTCCTACAGGGGGTGGTCGTCACCGATGACGCGGTCCGTGTGGGAACTCACGTCCACCGCCGTACGGGCGATGACCGTGCCACCGGAGACGAGGGCGAGGTGGAGCCGGCCCGCTTGCCGACCCACCGGCAACTCGGCGGCCACCTGGACGGCGGAGCCGAGCACGTATGGTTTGGCGCTCGCGGCGGACCCTTCAGCCCAGGCGCCGTCCACGGGAGTGGGAGCGAGCAGGCCGGTCCACAGGGTGTGGACGACGCCGTGCACGGGCTCCTGACCGTGGTGCGAGACATGCACATCGATGGTGAAATTTCGGGACTCGGTGAGCAAGTCGCGGCCGGGGGCCACCGGAACCACGTCCACGACCAGGGTGGTCACGGCGTTCACCTCGGCGGGGCTGACCCCCGCGAGGTCCTTCGCCCGCCGTTCGGTGTCGAGCAGACCGGCCGACTCGTGCTCGATGTCGTACAGCTCGGTGTACACATAACCGGCCAGCCGGTCGTGCCTGCGCAGCTCCTGGGTCTGCCAGCGCAGGTGCCAGGCGCGTTCGACGCTGGTGAAGCCCCCGCCGTACTCGCTGTTGAGGTTCGGCACGCCCGGCAGCGGCGCGACGGAGAGCGCCTTGCGCACCACGAAGTCCGGCCCCAGCTTCACCGGGAAGTCGTCGCGGTCGCCGTTCATCAGACCGGCCACGTTCCGCGCCCAGGCCGACGGCGACTCGTCGTAGTAGTGCCAGTCGAGCAGGTCGGTCTTCACGTGCGCCCAGCCCGAGTTCTCCACCGCTGGCCGGCTCGCGTCCAGCTCCTTGACCAGGTCGTACGCCCGGACGGCCGCCTCAGCCTTCAGCGGATCGCCCGGGATGTCCCAGTCCAGCCCCCATTCCTCGTTGTACAGCCCCCACACGACGATCGACGGAGCATTGCCGTGCAGCTCCACCATGGGCGCGATCTGCGCCTCGAAGGCGGCGACGGACTCGGCGGAGAACCGGCCGGTGGCCGCCGGCTCGGCCCAGACGAGCATGCCCATCGTGTCGCACAGGTGGTAGAAGCGCGGATCCTCAAGCTTCAGGTGTTTGCGCACCAGGTTGTACCCGGCCGCCGCGGCGGCCTCGATGTCGGCGACGAGCGCTTCGTCTGAAGGCGGCGTGATCCCGGTCAGCGGCCAGTACCCCTGGTCGAGCACGCCGCGCATGAAGAACCGCCGCCCGTTCAGGTACAGCTCCTCGCCGACCGCCTCGATACTGCGCAATCCGGTGTACGCGGTGACCCGGTCACCCGAGGACAGCTCGGCGTCGACGTGATAGAGGTGCGGACTCTCCGGCGACCAGAGCAGCGGCTCCGCCACCGGCAACGACGCCCGCGCGACCCCGTCGACCACGGGCACCTCGACGGAGTCGCCCCCGCGCAGCGAGAGCCGCAGCGTGCCGCCGGAGGCCAGCGCCGCCACCTCGATCCCGTCGAGGCTCTCGTTCGGCCGCAGCCGCAACGCCGAGATGTGGTCGGCGGGCCTGCCCTCCAGCCACACGCTCTGCCAGATCCCCGACGACGGCGTGAAGCAGACTCCGTCGAAGTCGTCCCGCGGCACGCTGCGCTGCTTGCCGTGCGCGATGTCCCGCTTGTCCAGGGGTGCGTGCACGCGTACGACGAGCTCCTGCTCGCCGGGGACGAGCGCGTCGGTGATGTCGGCCTCGAACGGCGTGTACCCGCCGACGTGCCGGACCACCTCGACGCCGTTCACCCACACGGTCGCCTCGTGGTGCACGGCGCCGAAGTGCAGGATCACCCGTTCGGTGAAGGCGGCGGGAACGGTGACGGCACGCCGGTACCAGGCCAGGGGGACCCAGTGCCGCGCCACCCCTGACGCGGCGGTCTCCCACGCGAAGGGCACCGTGATGCTGCCCCAGTCCGCATCGGTGTCGGCGCGGAAGTCCCATTCGCCGTTCAGGCTCGACCAGGCGTGCGACCGGTCGAAATGGGGGCGGGGGTAGGCGGACATGCTTCTCCGTTCCATGAAATTCAGCGAAAAATCAGCCTTTGACGCTGCCGGCGAGGATGCCGTTGATGAAATGCCGCTGGAGGACCACGAAGATCACCAGCAGCGGCACCATGGCGACGCTGCCCGCGGCCAGGAGCTCGCCCCAGACCGTGGTGAAATCGGAGCCGATCCTGTTTCCGGTGATGTTCTGCGCGAGTGTCGAGAGCACCACCTGCAGGGTCTGGTGCTCGGTGTCGTTGACGGCCACCACCGGCCAGACGAAGTCGTTGTAGACGTTCATCGTGGTCAGCACGGCCAGCGCCGCCAGCCCCGGCCGGATCACCGGCAGCACGACCCGGAAGAAGATGCCCAGCTCGGAGGAGCCGTCCACCCGCCCGGCGTCGATGAGCTCGCCCGGGATCGCGGCGATCGTCTGCCGCATCCAGAAGATGCTGAACGCGTCGATCGACCCCGGCAGAATGAGCGCCTGGTAGGTGTTCACCCAGCCCAACGCGCTCATCTCCAGCAGCAACGGGATGATCAGCACCAGCGTCGGCAGCATCAGCGTCAGTAAAACCACGCCGAACAGCACGTTCTTGCCGGGGAAGCTGAACTTGGCGAACGCGTACCCGGCCAGCGGGCAGAACAGCATCGTCATCGCGCCCTTCACGACCAGCACCAGCGCGGTGTTCGCGAAACCGGTGCCGATCGGCACGTCCGCGAACATCGCCTCGTAGTTGTGCAGCGTCGGGCCCGAGAGCGTCAGCGGGTCGGTGATGATGTCGTTCGGCGGCTTGAACGAGGAACTGATCGCCCACCAGATCGGGTAGAGGAAGCCTGCCGCGAGCACACCGAGGATCGTGTACTGGCCGATACCGGGTTTCATGACGTGCCGTCCTTGGGCCGCAGCAGCCTGACCGCGCCGAGCGAGAGCCCGAACACCAGCAGGACCAGCAGGAACGAGTTGGCCGCCCCGGTGCCGAGGTCGGACGCGGAGATATGGTCGTAGAGGTAGAGCCCCGCCGTCTCCGTCGAGCCGTAAGGCCCGCCCTGAGTGACCACGTACGGCTCGGCGAACATCTGGAACACCGCCAGCGTCTGCACCACCACCAGGAAGGCGATGCTGCGCCGTACCAGCGGGACGGTCAGCGACCAGAACTGCCGCCACCGCGACGCGCCGTCGAGGCCGGCCGCCTCATAGACCTGTCCCGGTACGGCCTGCAGCCCCGCCAGCAGAATGATGATCGCGAAACCGGTCGTCTTCCACAGGAACAGCAGCGCCAGCGTCGGCTTCGACCAGGTCGTCGAGGTCAGCCAGCCCACATCGGGCAGGCCCACCAGGTTGAGCACGTAGTTGACCAGCCCGTAGTCGGTGTCGAACACGACGATCCACACCTGCGCCATCGCCACCAGCGGCGTCACGAACGGCGCGATGAACGCCACCCGGAAGAACCCGCGCAGCCGCAACTTCGCGTTCGCCAGCAGGACGGCCGCACCCAGCCCCGCCACCACCTGGACCGGGACGATCAGCAGCCACAGGACCGCCGAGTTGCCCAGCGAGGCCCAGAAGTCAGGGCTGCTCAGCAGGTACGAATAGTTGCCGAGCCCCACGAAGACGGCCTCGCCCGCGCCGCGCCACCGGGTGAAACTGAGCTGGAGCGCGAAGATCAGCGGGTAGACGCCGAACGCGGCGAACACCAGGAAGAAGGGCGACACGAAGACGTACGGCGTCAGCCACGTGCGGACGCGCATCAGCCGCGGTCGATGAGGTTGCGCTGGATCTTCTTGGCCGAGTCGGCGATCACGTCGTCGGGCGACATCTTGCCCTCGATGAGCCGCTGCACGTTGTTGCCCAGGTAGTCGACCGACTGGGCCCACCACCACGGGATCGGCACGGCGGCGGGGATCGTGGCCGCCGCCTCCGTAGCGACCTTCCACAGGTCCTGGCCGCCGAGTGCCTCGATGGGCTGGAAGAGCGGTTTGGCCGGGTCGAGCGCCGGGGTGTAACTGGGGACGGAGGTGGACAGGCCGCCCGGGTAGACGCTGTTCGGGCCGTACACGGCCTGGATGCCTTCGTCCTTGAAGCAGAGGTACTCGTACAGCAGCCAGGCCAGTTCAGGGTTCTTGGCCTTGGCGGGGATGACGAAGCTGCTGCCGCCCATGGCGCCGCTGCGCGCGCCGCCGGGCGTCCAGGCGGGCAGCGGCGCGGCGCGCCACTTGCCCTTGGTGGTCTTGAGCAGGTTCTGCGGTGCGAACGACCACCAGATGGCCCACGGCACGAACACCTGCTGGCCGCTGTCGAGCGTGTTGACGTCGGCGGGCTCCAGATAGGGCGCGTGCGTGACCAGGCCGTCGCCGGTCGCCTGCCGGATCCAGGCGAAGATATTCTGGTATTCGGGGGAGTCGAGGCGGAGCTTGCCGTTCGCGTCGGTCAGGCTGGTGCCCTGCTGGTTGGCCAGCATCTCCAGCCAGAGCTGCGACAGGAACGGGTTCTTGTCCAGGTGGATCGGCTTGCTGGCCGGGTTCCGCTCCTTGATGGTCCGCGACGCGGCGAGCAGGTCGTCGTAGGTGGCGATGCCCGCGATGTCGACCCCGGCGTCTTCGAGGATGTCCGCGCGGTACCAGAGCAGCCCCGGGTCCAGATCCCACGGCACGCCGTAGATCTTGCCGTCCACGGTGTTCACCGAGATCTTGTACGGCGCGGTCTGGTCCTTGTAGGGGGCGACCAGATCGGTCAGATCGTACAGATGCTCGGCCTGGCCGCCGATCTTGGCGTCGTCCCAGAAACTCCCGTCGGGCACGTCGGTGCCGCTGATCAGGGTGTTGGCCAGCTTGGCGTCGATGTCGACCTGCTGATGGTTGACCGTCACGCCCGGATAGGCCTGCTTGAACTTAGCGATCGCGGCGTCGAAGACCTTGAACAGGTCGCCCGAGCGATTCCAGATCGTGATCTCGCCCTTGACGGCCGAGGCGGTGGCGCTCGGCGCGGCCAGCCTGCTCGGTGCGGCCTGGCCGCCCCCGCCGGGCGCGCAGCCGGCCACGGCGAGCGCGCCGACGCCGAGTGCGCCTCTGAGGAAGCCGCGCCGTCCGATAGGGGGTGTGGACATGTGGTGCTCCTTAACCGTGCCCCGATCTGCCGTTGTAGGGCTCTGCAACGATGTAGACATCATGCATATAGCAATGCAACGATGCAAGTGCCAGATAGTGTCTAGCAAAGCCGGACTGGTGGAGGTATAGGAGACGCATGGCCGGACCCACACTGCGCGACGTCGCCCGGCGCGCCAACGTCTCGATCCGCACGGTCTCGAACGTCGTCAACGGATATGCCCCGGTCTCCGATGAGCTGCGCAGCCGGGTGCAGGCGGTGCTCGACGAGCTCGAATACCGGCCGAACCTGATCGCCAGGAACTTGCGGCAGGGGCGTACGGGCATGATCGCGCTGGTCGTACCGGAGCTGGACGTGCCGTACTTCGCCGAACTGGCGCGAGAGGTGATCACGGCGGCCCGCGCGCACGGCTACGTGGTGATGATCGACCAGACCGACGGGGACGCCGAACACGAACGCGCGCTGCTCGGCCGCGACTCCCGGGCCACCATGTTCGACGGGTTACTGCTCAGCCCGCTGACGATCAGCGCCAAGGAGCTGCGCGAACGGGGTAACCGGGTGCCGATCGTGCTGCTGGGCGAGCACATCTACAACGGCAGCTTCCACCATGTGGCGATGGACAACGTCGCCGCCGCCCACGACGCGACCGCCCACCTGCTCGGCCTCGGCCGCACCCGGGTGGCCGCCATCGGCGACCAGCCGTACGCGACGGGGGAGACCGCGCAGCTGCGGACCATCGGCTACCGGCAGGCGCACGCCCGCCGCGGCCTGCCCGTGGCGGAGGAACTCGTGGTGCCGACGGCGCGCTTCCACCGACGGCTGGGCGCGGAGGCGATGGACCGGCTGCTGGCCCTGCCGGAGCCGCCCGACGCGGTGTTCTGCTACAACGACCTGCTCGCGCTCGGTGCGATCCGGGCGCTGACCAGGGCGGGGGTGCGGGTGCCCGAGGATGTCGCCGTGGTCGGCGTCGACGACATCGAGGAGGGGCTGTACAGCACGCCCAGCCTCACCACGGTCGCGCCCGACAAATCCGTCATCGCGCGTACGGCGGTGGACACGCTGCTCTCAGCGATCAACGGCACGGCGAGCTCCGGCGCAGCCGAGATCGTCGTGCCGCATCGGCTGATCGTCAGAGAGAGCACCGCCGGCTGACGGCTGTGTCGGGTCGAACCTCACGGGTAGGGGACGAGTGAGGTGAGAATCATGCCAAGGGGTTCCAGTCCCAAACGGGAAAGGCAGTACGAGCACATCAAGGACAGCGCCAAGAAGCGCGGCGTGAGCGACAAGCGTGCCACCGAGATCGCCGCCCGGACGGTGAACAAGGAGCGTGCCCGGGCGGGTGAATCCAAGACCGCGAGCCGGACCTCCATCGATGACATCTCGTCCTCTCGCCGTGGGGGGCTGCGGTCGCATTCGGGTGCTGGTGGGCGTACCAAGCAGCAGCTGTACGCGGAGGCTCAGCGTCGCAATATCAAGGGGCGCTCCGCCATGAGCAAGGCGCAGCTGGAGAAAGCGCTCGGCTGACGTCGATTCGGGATCGGTGGCTTGCCGCCATCGGTCCCGTTCAGTTCTCTTCGCCGGTGGTTCGTGTCGTGCTCCCACCGGTTTGGACTCCGGTGACCCCCGCTGGCGTAGAAAAATTGAAAACGCCACCATCGAGAGCACCGCCAGGAGTTCCGACTGCCAGTTCTGCAACGTGCGGTTCCAGAAATCGGCGGAGGCGACATATCCGCCCCAGCTCACCGGGTCCTGCAACTGCGCCAGGCGCTCCCGGTTGTAGGAGGCCGTCCCCGCGACCGATTGCCCCAGCCACGTCAGGACGAAGATCGCCCCCATCAGCAATCCGAGCGAATTGCCGTACAGGCCGGCCGTGACCAGCACATCGCCGGCGGCGACCTGCATCTGCACTACCAGGACGGGGTCCGGGAGGCCAGGCGAGCCGAGGGCGGCGCCGAGCCCGGGGAATGCCCCTACCCGGGTCTGGCCGCGTTCGAGGCCGGGCAGGCGAGGTGGTTCTTCGGCCGCGACGAGATGACCGCGGAGTTGCTGGTACGCCTGGACGAGCGGTGGCGCACCGGCGGCCCGCTGATGATTGTCGCGCCGTCCGGGGCGGGCAAGTCGTCCTTGCTGCGCGCGGGTCTGCTCCCGGCATTGGCCCGTGGCGGTCTCGCCGTGAGCGGGTCGGCGCACTGGCCGCAGATCCTCACGACGCCGACCGCGCATCCCCTGCGGGCCCTCATGGCGGGCCTGGGCGCGGCGCTGGATAAGCCGGAAATCGGCCAGCTGTCCGCGGTCAGCGCAGACGCCGTCGCACCCGGCCCCGTCGGCCGCGTCGATTCCGACGGCTTGTCGATTCCGACCGGCTTGCTCAGCTTGTCCATGCGAGCGGCAGACGGCTGGTGCTGGTAGTCGATCAGCTCGAAGAGCTGTTCACCTTGTGTGAGGACGAACGCGAACGCCGAGACTTCCTGGCCGCGCTCGCCGCGCTGAGCCGGGCCGAGTCGGAGGACGGGCCGGCCGCCGTCGTGGTGCTCGGCCTGCGGTCGGATTTCTACACCCCGTGCGCCGATCATCCGTGGCTGCGCGCGGCGCTGGAGACCGGGCAGATTCTGGTCGGCCCCATGAGCGAGGCGCAGGTGCGCGAAGCCATCCTGTTCCCGGCGCGTGATGTGGGCCTGCGCGCCGAGGCGGGACTGGCCGAACTGCTGTTGCGGGACCTCGGCCTGCCGGGCGGCTATCAGGCCGGCCGGTTGCCGCTGCTGGCGCACGCGTTGCGGGCCACCTGGCAGCAGCGTCACGGGCAGACCCTCACCGTGGCGGGTTACCGGGCCACGGGCGGCATCCACCACGCGGTGTCGGCCACCGCCGAGCGCCTGTACACCGGCCTGGATGCCGCCGGTCAGCGGGCCGCGCGGGCGCTGTTCCTGCGCCTGGCCAGGATCGGCGACGACGCCGACGACACGCGCCGCCGCATGCCCCGCGCCGAACTACTCGAAGCGAGCGGTCCGTCGAGCGCCGAGGTGACCGCGGTCATCGACGCCTTCACGCGCGGCCGCCTGCTCACCCACCACCAGGACACGGTGGAGATCACGCACGAGGCGCTGCTGCACGCCTGGCCTCGCCTGAGGCAGTGGATCGACGCCGACCGCGCCGGTCACCTGCTGCACCAAGACCTCGAACAGGACGCCGCCGCATGGGACCGCGACGGCCGGGACAGCGGCAGGCTGTACCGGGGATCGCGGCTGGAGAACGCCCGCACGTGGGCGGCCCGTGCCGAGGAGACTCCTCTCGTGGCGGCGTTTCTCCTAACGATCAGCGCGCAGTGCGCGCATGATGTGCTCGCTCACGTTGCGCAGCACGATCAGGCGCATGAAGTCGATTCTGTTCGGCACCTTCATGCTGACGACCTGCATTGAGGCCGCGCTCGCCGCCTCGGCGGGCTCGGGCCACAGGGTCCCGTGCAGGATGGCCAGGGCGTTGGCGGTCAGCTTCACCCGGTCGGCCTCAGGGCCGCCTCCGAGTGACTTCGCCTGGTCGATGGCTGCGTCGGCCTGCCGGATCAACCGGTCTTTCAGTTCCTGGCGCTCTCCCGGGAAGCGTTCGCCGGTGTCGAGCAGGCGCAGGACCTCGCCCGCGATCGGGTCCTCGATTCCGGCGATCGCGATGACGGTGGTCGCGATTTTGCGGTTGACGGCCGGTGCCATCGCGGGTGAGGGATCGGCGAGGATGCGGGCGAACTCCGGCTCGTCCAGGAAGGGCGCCCGGGGGTCGAGGTAGGCGGGCGGGACGATCGCGTCGGGCAGCGGGTCGACGATCTTGAAGACGTAGCGGGGAGAGTGCAGCCACTCGGGAGGGAAGAGGGCCCCGCTGAGTTTCTGCCCCAGGGCCAGACAGCGGGCCTGGAGCTCGGGCAGGCTCAGCTCGTCGCTCACGCCCAGCTCCGCCAGGAACGGGTCGAGCGCCGAAGGGTCGGCGCCCGTCCTCTGCTCCACCTCGGCCAGGTCGAACTCGGTCTGGACCACGCCGTCGACGGCGTAGCTGACGGCACTGTCCATCGCGGCGCTCCAGTAGACGCTGAAGGCCCGCCCTTGGGCCGACAGGGACTCCATGACCTCGCTCCTGGATCCCTGGTAGCCGTTGGGCGCCAGCGCGAGCGTCCAGCCGCCGATCGTGACGAGGTGGATCAGCTCGGCCTGGTAGTCCTCCTCGAGTTCCGCGATGGTGTCCTCGTCGGCCCACTGCTTGGACTCGACATCGGCCCCGAATCGGCGGGCGACCTCGTCGATGTCGGGTTCTTGGACCCAGGTGAGGCAGAGCTGGTCCGGGAGGCCGCCATCCGTCAGCTCGGCGTACTTCGCGTCGGCGGGGTGCACCTTTTTCCTTTCGAAGAATCGTGGCCCGTCCGGTTCACGGGCGGGCCACGATGTTAGCTGTCAGCGGACCGGAGGCAGGTCACGGTCCTGGGCGCGCGGGTTGGCGGCGACATAGAAGGGGTCGTTGCCGAGCCTGCGCGTCTGCTGGTAGAAGCCGCCGAGCTGGCTGCCGGAACTGCGGTTGTCAGACGCGTTGATGTACCGCACCGAGAAGTTGCCGTTGGCCGAGAGCGAGCCTTCCTTCGTACTGGCGAAGGGGAACTCGTCGCAGTCCAGCTTCTCCTCCTTCGGTCTCACGACCGGCCATTCCGTGCGGCAGATGCTGATCGAATGGGTGCGGTTCTTCTTGATAGTCCCGGTGGGCGCCAAGTCGGGGTCGACCAGATCCGCATTGGCTCCTTCGACCTCACGGTGCAAAGGCCCGTAAGGGGCGTGGCCGGGAACCTTCTTGGGATTGTCGCTCTCCGGTTTCGTCCACTTGTCGGCGTTGAAGTACGCGTCCCACACGTGCTTGGCCGACTCTTTCACCCCGTCGTTCTTGACGGCGTCGAAGGCCAGCACCGGCGCGACGTCGGCCAGGACGCATCCACCGGTGTAGTTCTTGATGAGCGGGGAGGTGTCACACTTGACCACCGGCCTCTGCAGGGGGACATCGGCCGTGATGTCCCCGCCGGGAGTGGCGGGGGTCTGGGGTGAGTCGAAGCCGACGGTCGGCATGATCTTGCAGGTGGTCACCAGGTCCTTGCCCGCTCCCATGCTCTTGGGCGAGTGGATCGTCCACTCCGCCTCAGGCTGGGCGGCCCAGGTGGCCAGAGTGGCGTTCTTGGCGATCCGTGCGCCATCTCGCGGACCGCCGTCCTGGATCTGGCACTGCGATGTCGTCACCACGCCCGCCCTGACCTTCATCGGTGTGAAGTACCTCAGGTCGCTGCCGGTGACGTACCTGGGCTTCTCGAAGCGCCAGGTGAAGACAGTGTCACGGCCATGCTTGCCCGACGACGCGTCGATCTCGGCGTTGGCGCTGCCCTTCTTGCCACCGACGTAGGTGTAGGCTCACCAAGGGTGCCCAGGCCATGGACAAGATCTTCAAGAAGCGGACGACGTCCGCCTGACCCTCTGGCTCCCCGTTTGGCTCCCGAAGATCGGAAAAGGGGCCTCGGATAGACTCCGAAACCCCTTGTGACCAGGAAGAACCTGGTCGGGACGACAGGATTTGAACCTGCGACCCCTTGACCCCCAGTCAAGTGCGCTACCAAGCTGCGCTACGTCCCGTTGCCTGGTTGACCAGGCGAGAACAACCTTAGCGTAGATTCGGTGCGGGTGTGCACATGGTTACGGTGGCGGGCCTAGGGTGGCGATCATGGGAAGGAAGGCTCGGGTCGATCAGGGGGAGCTTGCGCGGCTGGTGGCGCAGGGGTGGTCGAATGGGGAGTTGGCGGAGCACTTCGGGGTGACGGAGTCGGGGGTTCTGCAGGCCAAGCGGGCGGCGGGGTTGTCGCGGCCGATGACTGATCATTCGGCGGCGTTGCCGTGGAAGTTGAGCCGGGAGCACAGTCAGTCGGGGCCGGCGACGAACTTGCGGAATCTGTCGGCCGTGGCGCAGGGGCGTACGATCCCGAAGGAGAAGCTCAATACGGCCTTGCGGTGGGCGGGGCGGTTGGGTGAGCAGGGGTTGGATATCGCGTACGACCCTGTGCAGGGGTTCTACGAGGTGGCGGCGGGTGGGTCGTCGCATGTCGGTGGGGTGTTGGCGGCGGCCCGGGAGGCGCTTGGTTCGCCGGAATGACGTCCGGGTGGGTCGCCCTGCCAAACGTTGGTGCTCGGGTGATGGGTGTCCGTCGGTCGTTGGCGCGTGGCCGGTCGTTCGGTGCATAGCCGATCGTCAATGTCTGCTGTGAGCACCGACGCTTGGGTACCGGCCTACGCCTGGATCACGGGAGCGGACGATAACCGCTTGCGTGGCTTCGCTCATTCTTTTACCGTCTGGTGCATGCTTATTCATCCTTGGGATGCCGCTTCCGATGAGGAGTCGTTGGCGTTCGTGCGGGAGAACTCCTTCGGGCAGTTGATCGCGAGTGGGCGGGGGCGGGACGTTCCGGTAGTCGTGCCTACGCAGTTTTTGCTGGTGGATGAGCGGCGCGTGGTGTTGCATCTGGCGCGGCCCAATCCGGTGTGGGAGGCGATCGAGGAGAACCCGAATGTGGTGCTCTCGGTGGCGGGTGACTGGGCGTATGTGCGGGGGTCGTGGAAGGTCTTGCCGGGTGAGGGCGAGCCGGGGGCGGGGATTCCGACGACGTATTACGCGGCGGTTCAGCTCGTGTGTCAGGCGCGGGTGGTGGCGGATGATGCGGGGAAGGCCGAGATTCTGCGGCAGCAGATCGCTGCGCTGGATGAAGGGCTGGTTGACCCTGACGAGCATGTACGGCGTTTCCGCGGGATTCGTGGCCTGGAATTGACCGTCAGGGAGATCAAGGGCAAGTTCAAGTACGGCGGGAATGTGGACGCCGAGCATCGGGCGTACGTGGCGGAACGGCTTGTGGAGCGGGACGGGCCTGGGGACGCGGCCGCGCTGGGCCATCTCCGGCGCAGATCGGCCGGCCTGCCCAGCTGACACCCTTCGTGGGTACTTATCAGAATGGGCCAGATGCTGGTTCTCGCCGTTATCCGGCGCCGTTAACGCAGGTAAGGCCTTCTCGCCACACCGGCGCCAAGAGGGGCCGACTCATCCTGTGCCACGACCATCTCATTCTTCTCGCGTAACTCGGCGCCGTTGATGCCGTCGCACCGGTGTCAAGCGCGACCGGTTGATTCGGTTAGGGCATCCAAAACGTCCTGACCGAATGAACTCGCCCCGCTCATGGCCTTCGTCGGCTCTTGAGCATGGACATCTGAGCAGGCGGCGAAGGGGGCTGCTAGCGGGGGCTCAGTCGTCGTAGTGGGTTTCTCGGCGGACGTGGACGTGGCGTTCTGAGGGGTGGACCCTGGCGTGGGTTTCTTCCTCGTGGACGTGCCGGTACGGTTCCGTGGCCGGATCCACCGTGTACATGAGGTCGGGCTCGATCGTCTCCACGGCCTCCTCGGGCCGCGGCCGGCGGGTGTAGATCACGGTCAGCAGCGTGCCCACGCCGCCCACCGCCATCAGGATCCAGCCGATCATCTGCAGGTCGATCCCGGGCACGTCCCATTTCACCGCGAAAGCCAGCACCGCGCCGATCGCGATGAAGGCAAGACCGGCTCCGAAGCCCATGGCGAACCTCCTCGGTCGAATGACGTCTCGGCGTCAACGACGAACCGCTCTACCCGCGAGAACGTGGATTACTCGCGCCTTTCCCGGGCAGTGCGGAGAGTCAACTCAACAGAACACCCGGAGGCAGACAATGAATGCCATTGGTTGGGTGGCTGTCGTCGTAGTCGTGCTGGTGGCGCTGGGGGCCGTGGGCTATTTCCTCGCGACCCAGAACCGCCGCCGCCGTCTTCAGGATCGTTTCGGTCCGGAGTACGACCGCGCCATCCAGGAGACAGACAACCGCCGCGTGGCCGAGCAGGAGCTGCTGGCCCGGGAGGCTCGGGTGGCCGAACTCGATATCCGGCCGCTGGACGACGAGACGCGTGAGACGTACGCGAAGAAGTGGATGGAAGTGCAGGAGCGTTTCGTCGACGCGCCCGGTTTCGCGGTGACGGAGGCGGACGCGCTGGTGACGGCGGTCATGGCCGACCGCGGTTTCCCGACCGACGAATTCGAGGAGCGCCTGAACGTGCTTTCCGTCAAGTACGGGAACACGCTCGACCGATACCGGCAGGCGCACGAGATCAGCGGACGGGCGGCCCGGCAGGAGGCCGGAACCGAGGAGCTCCGCCAGGCGATGGTCCACTATCGCGCGCTGTTCGAAGAGCTGCTCATGGATTCCCCGCGCCCGAAGGAGGCCGACCGCTGATGGAACGCAACCCGTACAACCCTCCCTACGACACCCGCCGGGAGCCGGACGAGGAGCCGGTGCCGGAGTCGCCCGAACCGCTGACGGAGGAGGAGCGCCGCGAGGCGGCGGCCCACGAGGGTGATCGGCTGGTGGCGGGCGAGGGCACCCACAAGGACGCCCAAGACGATCTCAACGCGGCCAACGACCTGGCCGCGGATCAGGACCGGCTGGGCGACCCCTACGCGACCGGAACCCAGGACCCGCTGGACGATCGGGACGTGCCTGGCGACCGGCTGAACGATCTCCATAAGACTGGCGACCGCCACAAAGGCGGCGACCAGGACCGCTTGGGCGGCCCGGACGCGACCGGAACGCACAACCGCCTGGACGACCCGGACACGACGAGCACACACGACCGGCTGGGCGACCCGGACGCGACCGGCACGCGAGACCGGCTGGACGATCCGTTCCAGACCGGCGGCCCGACCGATGAGGATCAGTTCGGTGACCCGCGCCCCGGCGAGTTCGGCCGTGACGACGTCCGGGTAGGCCCCGGCCCCGTGCATCAGCCGCTGGCCGCGGACGGCGCCCCCGTGGTCGCCCCGCTGAGCGAGGAGAGCGACGCCCGGCTCGAAACCCCGGACGACGTGCTCGCCCCCGACGCGGTGACGGTCCCCGAGCAGCGTCTCCCCGAAGACGTCTACCCGCAGGACATCGACTTCGACGCCCGCTGGCACGACATCAAGGCCGGTTTCGTGGACGACCCGCGCGACTCGGTGGAGAAGGCCGACGCGCTGATCGACGAGGCCGTGAGCGCGCTGGCCGCGCGGCGGCAGGCGCTCGTGGACGGCTGGAAGAACGGCGACCAGAACGACACCGAGCAGCTGCGGCTCGCGTTGCGCGAGTACCGCTCGCTGTTCGACAAGCTGAAGGGATGAACAGATGTTCGCAATCGCGGCGGCCGTCGTTTTCGGCATCGCCTTCCTGCTGGATCTGCTGAACGCCAGTATCGGCATCGGCATCACCGCGCTGGTGGCGCTCGGCCTGTGCCTGCTCGCCCTGCACCAGGCCGGGATCGGTACGGCCGGCGTCAACTCCTGGCGCGGCTACCGCGGCCGGACCAGAAGGTAGATGATTCCGGTGCAGACGGTACGTGATGTCATGACCACCCATCCGACGACGCTCCCGGTGGACGCCCCGCTCATCAAGGCCGCCAAGCTCATGCGCGACCAGGGCATCGGCGACGTGCTGGTGACGAAGGAGGGCCTGCTCTGCGGCGTGGTGACCGACCGGGACATCGTGGTCCGGGCGGTCGCCGAGGGCCGCGACGTCAACCTCACTCCCCTGGGCAGCCTGTGCAGCGCCGACGTCGTGTCGGTCGGTCCCGAGCAGGATTCCGACGACGTGGTACGGCTGATGCGCGAGAAGGCGATCCGCCGCATCCCCGTGGTGGAGGACAACCGCCCGATCGGGATCGTCACCCTGGGCGACATGGCCCTGGAGCGCGACCCCACCTCGGCGCTGTCCGACATCAGCGCCGCCCCGCCGAACGGCTGAGCCCTCCGAGAACCGTGCCGCGCGATCCTTCAGGCCAGGTCGCGCGGCACACTCGTGTCCGGGGGGCTATTTGACCTCGCGCAGCCGTCCGGTCTCGACCTCGTAGACGAAGCCGCGGACGGAGTCCTTGTGCGGGATGAAGGGGTCCGCCTTGATGCGGGCGATGGACTGCAGCACGTCGGCGTCGAGGTCGGGGAAGGTCTCCGCGGCCCAGTCCGGTTTGATGCCGACCTCCGCCTGGATGCTCTCCCTGAAGGCCTCGTCGGTGAAGGTGACCATGCCGCAGCCGGTGTGGTGGATGAGGATGATCTCGCGGGTGCCGAGCAGCCGCTGGCTGATGGCCAGGCTGCGGCGGCCGTCGGCCGTCACGACCCCGCCCGCGTTGCGGATGATGTGCGCGTCGCCTTCCCGGAGCCCGAGCAGGCCGTAGACGTTGAGCCGCGCGTCCATGCACGCGAGCACGGCCACCTGTTTGGCCGGCGGCAGCGGCAGGTCGCCCTGGTCGAAGGATTCGGCGTACCGTTCGGCGTTGGCCAGCAGTTCGTCGGTGACGCTCATCGGGTCTCCTCCGCTTCTTCGAGGCTGTTCTCGACTATTTCCGATATTTCCTACACAATCAATAGGCAATACGTGAAGAAGAGAATCAGAGCATGAAGCGCATGACGACGGACGTGCCGTTCTCGCCCGTACGCACGTTGAGGGAGCGGCTGAGCAGCCGGGCCACCCACAGGCCCATGCCGCTGGTGGCGTGCTCGCCCGGCGGCGTGTGGCCCGGCACCCCGTCCAGCACCCAGTGCCGGCCCTCGTCGTGGACGTCCACGACCAGGTCGCCGGTGTCGTACCAGAGGCGGAGGCGGGCCTTGGTGGCGCCGTGGGTGACGGCGTTGGTGGTGACCTCGTTGAGGGCGACCAGGAAGTCGCCGACGCGTTCCTCGGTCATGCCGCCCCGGCGGGCGAGGGCAGCGGCGAACTCCCGTACGTCGGGAAGGTCGGCGAGGGAGAACGTGATCTCCTTGCCGCCCCCAGGTACGGGCGTGACGCCGTCCTCGTTCACCCGCTAACGCCTCCCAGTAGTGGCGACTCACCGACGAAGATACCCCGGGATATCACCCCAAGTCGGTCGATACCCCGGGGTAGGTCACGAACGATCATCATCCGGCGACGAGCTCGGAGCGGAGCTGGTCGAGAACCTTGCGCAGGATCCGGGACACGTGCATCTGCGAGATGTCGAACTCGGCGGCTATCTCCGCCTGGGTCATGTTGCCATAGAAGCGCAGCAACAGGATGGTCTTCTCCCGCTCCGGCAGATCGTCGATCAGCGGTTTCACCGCTTCGCGGTCGACCAGGACGGAGAGGCTGTCGTCGCTGTCGGGGATGACGTCGCCGAGGGCGGCCGCGTCGTCGTCGGCGCCCAGCGGGGCGTCCAGGGAGAGCGTGCTGTAGGCGGCGGAGGCGTCCAGGGTGAGGATCATGTCCTCCTCGGAGATTCCCATCCGGGTGGCCAGCTCCGGCACCTTGGGCGAACGGCCCAGCTCCTGGGTCATGTCGGCGACCAGGCGGTTGAGCTCGGAGCGGCGCTCCTGGTAGAGGCGCGGGACCCGGACCGCCCAGGTGCGGTCCCGGAAGTGGCGCTTGACCTCGCCGGTCATGGTGACCATGGCGTAGCCGCGGAAGCTGTGGCCGAGGGTCGGGTCGAAGCCGTTGATGGCCTTCATGAGGCCGACGTACGCGGCCTGGAGGAGGTCTTCCATGGGTTCGCCGCGGTGCAGGTAGCGGCGGGCGATGTCGCGGGCCATCGGGCGGTGCATCTCCACGATGAGCTCGCGGAGGCGTACGCGGCGTTCCTCGGTGGTGGCGTCGTCGACGAGTTCGGCGAGCAGGTCTTCGGCGGTGGGTTCGCAGATGATTTCGGCAGGCATCTCGGCAGGCCCCTTATATGATCGCGGGCCGCGCCTTACCGTGCAGAAGGCGCGCCTCGCTCAACGATCGAGACGAAGCCCTCTGCTGGACCTCTGGCGCAATAATGCCCCAGATCCGGGAGTTTCACCACCCCCGGGATAACAGTAAGGTTGCGCCGAAGGAGGAACACGTGGCCAATCTCACCATGCGCTCGACCGCTGCCGAGGGCATCGTGGTGGTTCATATCGACGGCATCCTCGACGCGACGACCCGGGAGCAGTTCTCCGAGTACCTGGACACCGTGGCCGAGGATCACGGGCCCGACATGGTGCTCGACCTGGGCGGAGTCTCGTTCATGGATTCGCGCGCGCTCGGGCTGATCGTGCACCACTGGCAGCGGTCCGTCGGGGCCGGCGGCCATTTCGCGCTGATCTCGGTGCAGTACCCGAACTCGAAGGTGATGTGGGTGACCGGGCTGTCGCAGCGGCTCCCGATGTTCGACACCCTCGACGAGGCCCTGGCCGCCTTCGCCGGTTAGGTCACCCGGTCAGGTCACTTGGCGTTCTTCTGCTGGTGCTCGGTCACCAGGAGCTTGGCCAGGTCCGCCACCTTGACCTGGTGGTGCTGGGAGACGCGGCGCAGCTCGTCGAAGGCGGCCTCGGCGGAGCAGCCGCTGGCCTGCATGATGATCCCCTTGGCCTGGTCGATGAGCGCGCGCCCGGCCATCGCCTCCTGCATCTGGGCCGCGCCGGTCAGCACGTCGTCGAACTCCCAGATGTTGGCCAGGGCCACGGTGACCTGCTCGCGCAGCAGGTCGGCCAGGACCACGTGGTCGGCGAAGACGCCGGGGCGCACGCCGTACAGGCCGACCACGACGACGGCGCCGTCGGCGCGGACGGGCAGCACCAGGACGGAGCGGATGCCGTGCCGGACGGCGGCGGCCGCGTAGCGGGGCCAGCGCGGGTCGCGCATGACGTCGGCCGCGACGACGGGACGGCCGGTGGCGAGGGCCTCGCGGGAGGGGCCCTCGCGCAGGGCGCGCTCGCGGTCGGTGACGGCGATGAGCTCGCTGTGCGAGGCGGCGAACAGGACGCGCTCGTCCTGCCAGAGTTCGGCGGTGCCGCCGGCGCAGCCCGGGACGCCGCGGGCGATCGCCTCGGTCACGCCGCGCAGCACGCTCTCGAGGGAGGCTCCCTCGGTGACCCGTCCGAGGGCGGCTAGATCGCGCGCAAGAATGGGAATCACAGGGAAGACCGTTCCCCTAGTTCGACGGTTGATGTACAGAGGAGCATATGTCCGTGACCGAACTTGAGCAGAGACTGGCCGAGTTCGCCGACCGGGTCGCCTCGATGCCGGCCAGCGCGGAGCTGGCGGCGGCCGAGGAGCTGGTCAGGGACGCCCTCGCCGAGCTGGGCCGGGCCCGCAAGCGCCGCGACGGCGGGCCGCAGCGGGAGCAGAAACTGCTCAGGCAGATCTTCCGGACGCTGCCCGTTCCGGTGATCGTGATGGACCCGGGCGGAACGGTCCGGCGCATCAACAACGAGACGACCCGCCTGCTGGGCAGCCCGGCCGGCTATCTGATCGGCCGCGGTTTCCCGCTGCTGATCGAGTCCTCCCGGCGCGCGGCGTTCCGGGGGCAGCTGAACGCGGCGCTGCGCGGCGAGGAGAGCATCACCTTCGAGACCCGGCTCAACCACCAGGGGCGCACGCACACGGTGCGGCTGGTGCTGAGCCGGCTGCGCATGCCGGGCGAACCGCAGGAGATGGTGGCCGCGGTCGCGCTGCCGACCGAGGTGCAGCTGACCGAGGCGCAGCACCCCGCGGAGGCGCCGGACGAGGCGCTGTTCCTGGCCGCGGCGCGCCGGCACGAGCTGCTGTCCCGGCTGACCCGGCTGCTGCTGGACGAGGAGAGCCTGCGCGAGCCGGTGGCGCTGATCCGGGCGGCCCGGCTGCTGGCGGCCGAGACAGCCGACTGGGTGATCGCCGACGTGCTGCGGGACGGCGTGCCGCACCGGGCGGCGGTGATCGCGCCGAGCACCGAGCCGGTGGCCCGCCTGCACCGCGCGGTCGAGGCCCTGCCCCCGGCGGAGGCGCCGCTGGTCGCGCACGTGCTGGCCACCCAGAGCGGCATCATCCACGAGATGCTCAGCGACGAGTCCCTGCTGGGCTCGGACGTGCTCGCCCAGATGCGCGCCGGTTCGCTGCTGTCGGTCCCGATCCGTACCGACGAGGAGGTCAGCGGCGTCCTCACGCTGGTACGGCTCCGCGACCGTCCCCCGTTCGGCCTGGCCGACCTGGGCCTGCTGGAGGAGATCGGCGGCCACCTGGGCCTGGCGTTGCGCGCCCAGCGGACCTTCCAGCGCAGCTCCAACGCGGCCGACGCGCTGCGCAGCGGGGTGCTCCCCCGCACGCTGCCCGACATCCCGGGCTTCGAGTTCGCCGCCATGTACCACCCGGGCTCCGGCCTGCGCGCGATCGGCGGCGAGTTCTACGACGTCTTCCCGATGAAGGGCGGCTGGGGCTTCGTGATCGGCAGCGCGGCCGGCCGGGGCGAGGAGGCGTCCTCGGTGACGTCGCTGGTCCGCAACGGCCTGCGGGTGATGAGCGCCTGGGAGCGCGACCCCGGCGCGGCCCTGCGCAAGGTCAACGACGCGCTGCTGGCCCAGCACACGGGCCTGTTCGTGATGGCCGCGGCCGGTTTCGTGCGCGGCCGGAAGGTACGGCTCGCCTCCGCCGGCCACCACCCGGCCGCGCTGCTGCAACCCGACGGCGGCGTGCGCTTCACCGAGGGCGGAGGCGTCCCGCTGGGCTTCGAGGAGGGCGCCGAACCCGCCGCCGAGGAGCTCACCCTGGCCGCCGGGGAGACGCTGGTGCTCTACTCGGACGGCCTGGTCGGCTCCCGCAGCGCCGACGGCGCCGGCTACGGCGAGGACCGGCTGACCGAGGTGCTGGCCAGATGCGCGAGCCAGCCCCCGTCCGCCGTGGTCAAGGCCATCGAGGAGGACCACCGCGCCTTCGCCGGAGACCGGGTCATCGACGAGATCACAGTGCTCACGCTCCGCCGCGCCCGCTGAAAACTTGTGGAAAAGTTTGCGTTTAGCGCCAGTCGATGTACGGTAAGGACAGCTACATATCTGGTGCCTAAGACGCAGGCACACCCTTTCATCGCGATCAACGCCATGAGGTGTGCCATGCATATCGCCATCGTTTCCACCAGTGACCTCTCCAGCGACGCCCCCGCCATCGCCCGTGAACTGGGCCGCGGCCACAGCGTGACCGTCTACACCCGCGGCTCGTCCGCCATCAAGGGCGTACGGGTGGAGCAGGTGCCCGCCGGGCCCGCCGGTGAGCTCTCCGAGAACGACCTCCTGCCCTACATTTCGGACTTCAGCGACGGACTGAAGCGGTGCTGGCGGCAGGACCGGCCCGACGTGATCCACGCCCACTCCTGGACCGGCGGCCTGGCCGCGATCGCCGGGTCCGACGGGCTCGGCGTGCCGGTGACGCAGACCTTCCACCACGGCGACGTGCCGTCCGCGCCGGTGCTGCGGCTGGAGCGGGCGATCGGCCGCCGGGCCAGGGCCGTCATCGCGAGCTGCGCCGGCGAGGAGTCCGAGCTGATCCGGCTGGGCGTGCCGCGCCGCAACATCGCGGTCGTGCCGACGGGCGTGGACGTGGAGCGGTTCCGCCGCCAGGGCCCGGCCCTGCCGCGCGGCGACCGGGCCCGGCTGCTGCACATCGGCGACAGCGGCGCGGGCATGGCGATCTCCGCGCTGGCCTTGGTGCCGGGCGCGGAGCTGGTGGTGGCCGGCGGCGACGGGCCGGTGCTGGCCCGGCTGCGCATCCTGGCCAGGGAGAAGGGCGTGGAGGACCGGGTCGAGCTGCTCGGCCGGGTGCCGCACGCGACGATGCCGAAGCTGATCCGCAGCGCCGACGTGGCGCTGGCGCTGGCCCCCGCCGCGCCCACCGGGATCGCCGCCGTGGAGGCCATGGCCTGCGGCGTGCCGGTGATCGTGTCGGCGACCGGCGCGCACCTGGACGCGGTCGTGCACGGGGTGACCGGATTCCACGTGCGCCGCCCCGCCGAGGTGGTGGTGCGGATGCGGCAGCTGCTCGGGGACCGCACGCTGCGCACGGCGCTCGGGTTCGCCGGGGTGGACCGGGCGCGTTCGCGCTACTCGCTGGAGCGGGTCAGCCAGGAGCTCATCCGGGTGTACGAGAACGTCTGCGCCTAGAGATGGGCGGCTTTCAGGGCCAGGTGGAGGAGCAGGCGGCTCTGGCCGTCGGCCAGGTCGAGGCCGGTCGCCTCGGCCGCCCGGCCCAGCCGGTAGTAGAGCGTCTGCCGGTGCACGCCCAGCTCGGCCGCCGTCTCCTGGACGTGGCCGCCATGGTCGAGGTAGCACTCGACGGTGGCGGCCAGCTCCCCCAGCGGCGCGGCCTCGGCGGCCAGGTCCTGGAGGTCGCTGTGCGGAAGTTTGATCAGATAGCGGTAGACGCCCAGATCGTCCCAGTACGCGATGGGCGTGCCCCTGGCCTCCGCCACCCGCAGCGCGCCCAGCGCCTCACGCCAGGACTCCCAGGCGTCGGCCGGGTCCCTGCGGGGGGCGCCGACGCCGGTGGCGGTGCCGTACATGTCCTGGACGCGGCGGGCGACGTCGCGGGACTGGTCGGCGGGGACGAGGAAGGCCGGGCGGGTCAGCGTGAGGTCGATGCGCACGTCGTGCGGGAGCGTCCACAGCGCCGCGACCTGGCCGGGGGCGGCGCGGGTGGCCATCGCCACCAGGGGTCCCGCCAGTTCGGCGGCGGCGGCCGCGCGGGCGTCGGGGTCGGCGGAGAAGAGGGCGTCGAGGGGGGCCTGGCGGGTCTGGGTCTCCCGGGCGAGGGTGGCGGCGGCCCGCGCCACCAGGGGTTCGATGGTGCGGAGCCGGTCGTCGGTGAGGTGGCCGGAGTCGAGCAGCCACAGGTATCCGTACGTGACGCCCTTGTGGCGGAGGGGCACGCAGACGCGGCCGAGCACACCCGCGATGGGCGGGATCCTGACCGGGCCCGCCGCGGTGGCGATCCCGTAGGCCTCGAAGTGGGCGCGGGTGGCGTCGGTGGCGCGGCGGCGCAGGATCACCTCCTCGCGGACGGCGTCGATGTCGCCGCTCTGCGCGCCGTACGCGACGAGCTGGAAGGACCGGTCCTCCAAGGTCACCGACGCGTCCAGCAGGCGGGCTATTTCGTCGACGAGCTCCTGCACACCACCCATTATTGAGCATTTGTCTGAACACGCTTGGCCGGATGTCCGTGGATGGCCGCTGACGTGGGGATTTAGGCTGGTCACATGCTTGGTGAGGTACTTCTGGCGGCGTCCCGGAACCGTCGGGCGCGGCGGGCCGTGTCCCGCTTTCCGCTGACCCGGGGGGTGGTGGACCGGTTCGTCGCGGGTGAGCAGACCATCGACGCGGTCACCGCGACCCGGCGGCTCGCGGATCTGGGGCTGATGTCCACGATCGATCATCTGGGCGAGGAGGTCCGCGACACCGGGGCCGCGGTGGAGACCACCAAGGCGTACGTGCGGCTGCTGGAAGCGCTGCGCCCGCTCGGGTTCGGGGACAAGGCCGAGGTGTCGGTGAAGCTGTCGGCCGTCGGGCAGGCGCTGGACGACGCCATGGCCCTGGACCACGCGCGGCAGATCTGCGAGGCGGCCAGGGAGAACGGCTCCACCGTGACGCTGGACATGGAGGACCACACCACCGTGGACTCCACGCTGGCCATCCTGCACGCGCTCCGCACGGACTTCCCCGACACCGGGGTGGCCATCCAGTCCTATCTGTTCCGCAGCGAGGCCGACTGCCGCGACCTGCGTGACACGCGGGTGCGGCTGGTGAAGGGCGCCTACAAGGAGCCCAGCTCGGTCGCGTACCAGAAGAAGAGCGAGGTGGACCGGGCCTACGTGCGCTGCCTGCGCGTGCTCATGTCCGGGTCCGGCTACCCGATGGTCGCCACCCACGACGACCGGCTGATCGCCATCGCCGAGACCCTCGCCGACGGCCGCTCCGACTACGAGTTCCAGATGCTGTACGGCATCCGCACCGACAAGCAGCTCGCCCTCGTACGGTCCGGCGCCAACGTCCGCGTCTACGTGCCGTACGGCGACGACTGGTACGGCTACTTCATGCGCCGGCTCGCGGAACGTCCCGCCAACGTCGCCTTCTTCCTGCGCTCTCTTGGGGGTAAATGATGGATTCGGTATCTAACGTCCCCGTACCCGCCAACGAGCCCGTGCAGGGGTACGCCCCCGGCAGCGCCGAGCGGGCCGCGCTGGAGAGCCGCATCAAGGAGCTCGCCGCGGCCGGCCTGGACCTGACCATGACCGTCGGCGGCGAACGCCGCATGGGTGGCGGCGCGTCGATCGACGTCGTGCAGCCGCACAACCACCAGGCCGTGCTGGGCCGTACGGCGGACGCGACCGCCGGGGACGTCTCGGCGGCCATCTCGGCGGCGCTGGACGCGGCGCCGGCGTGGCGGGCGCTGTCGTTCGACGAGCGCGCGGCGGTGTTCCTGCGGGCCGCCGACCTGCTGGCCGGGCCGTGGCGGAACACGCTGAACGGCGCGACCATCCTCGGGCAGTCCAAGTCGGCGCACCAGGCGGAGATCGACGCGGCCTGCGAGCTGATCGACTTCCTGCGCTTCAACGTCGCGTACGCGCGGCAGCTCTACGCCGAGCAGCCCGTCTCCTCCCCCGGCGTCTGGAACCGGATGGAGTACCGGCCGCTGGAGGGGTTCGTGCTGGCGATCACCCCGTTCAACTTCACGGCGATCGCGGGGAACCTGCCCGCGTCGGCCGCGCTGATGGGGAACGTGGTGGTGTGGAAGCCGTCGCCGACGCAGCAGTTCGCGGCGCACTTCACGATGCGGCTGCTGGAGGCGGCGGGACTGCCGCCCGGGGTGATCAACATGGTGACGGGGAACGGGCAGGCCGTCTCCGAGGTCGCCGTGCCGCATCCGGCGCTGGCGGGCATCCACTTCACGGGGTCGACGCGGACGTTCCAGCATCTGTGGGCGAGTGTCGGGGCGAACATCGGCTCCTACCACGGGTATCCGCGTCTGGTCGGCGAGACCGGAGGCAAGGACTTCGTGCTGGCGCATCCGTCCGCGGATCGGGGGACGCTGCTGACGGCGCTCATCCGGGGGGCGTTCGAGTACCAGGGGCAGAAGTGTTCGGCGGCGTCGCGGGCGTACATTCCGCGGTCGATCTGGACGGGGTTCCGGGACGAACTGGTCGGCACGGCCGAGTCGCTGACCGTCGGCGACGTGTCGGGTGATCTGTCCACCTTCCTGGGGGCGGTCATCGACGGGCGCGCCTTCGCCAAGCACAAGGCCGCGATCGACCGGGCGCGCGCGTCGTCCTCCATCGAGGTCCTGACCGGCTCCTACGACGATTCGACCGGATATTTCGTGAAACCGACCGTGCTGGTGTCGGGTGACCCCACCGACGAGATCTTCACGACCGAGTACTTCGGGCCGATCCTCGCCGTGCACGTCTACGACGACGCCGACTACGACGCCGTCCTGGACCAGATGGAGTCGGCCTCGCCGTACGCGCTGACCGGGTCGCTGATCGCCCGGGACCGGCAGGTCATCGCCTCGTCGAGCGCCCGGCTGCGGTTCGCCGCGGGCAACTTCTACATCAACGACAAGCCCACGGGCGCGGTCGTCGGTCAGCAGCCCTTCGGCGGCGCGCGCGCCTCCGGCACCAACGACAAGGCCGGCTCGATCTTCAACCTGATCCGCTGGGTGAACGCCCGCACCGTCAAGGAGACCCTCAACCCGCCCGTGGTCCAGGGCCCGTACCGGGGCGACATCCCGCAGTCCGGCTGGGTCCAGCCCGAAATCCGGTAGTAGGCCGGATCCGCCGACAGGCCATAAAGTCGGCGGATGATCTGGCACGTCCTGGTCGCGGTCCTCATCGAGTTCTTAGGGCTGCACCTGCTCGCGCGGGGGCGAGACGTCCTCGCCACCGCGCGCGGCTTCCACAGCCGCGCCGTCCCCGGCCAGGGCGAGGTCATCCGCCTCCGCACAAGCCGCGAAGGCGTCCCCCAACACCCCCGCTACAGCCACGTCTACCACCCCGTCCTCCGCTTCACGACGGCCGACGGCGTACGCGTGGAAGCAGAATCCCCGGTAGGCGCCAACCCCGCCCCCGCCCAACCCGGCGACACAGTCTCGATCCTGTACGACCCAGCCAATCCCCACCACGTCCGCATCAACGACCTCAAAGGCCGCGGCACCTTGGTCGGCGGCATACTCATAGCCCTGGGCACGGCTTTCCTCGTCGCCGCCCTGGCCCTGATCCTCCTGAGCTGACCTGTGAGACTGAGTTGGCGTCCGCCGAGCACCTCCGCGACGAACACGACAGGCAACTCCGGGGACGTGTACCGCGAACCGATCGAGTGGAAGGTCTACTCGCACGATCCCACACGATTACCGGAACACTTGCCGGCGGCGGGATTCACTCCCGGGTGGAGCCGTTCAAGCGTGGCCTCCTGGCCTGCGCCGTTCCCGGAGAGCCCCTCTACTGGCTGAACCGCTACCACGCAGGCTCGCGATTCGACCCCCTCAGAGTCGGCGGTCCCGGCCAACCTCGCTGGCCCGGCCGGGCTTACCCTGACGGGGACTACTACGTCTACCTCACCTCCGATCTGCGGCTCGGCACGTTCGGCCACCCGTGGGAGGAATCCCTGTGCGTCTTCGGCCGCGACCTGCTCACCGAAGTGGAAGACGACCTCACCGACCTCCTGGGCACCGTCCTCCGCCGCGGCGGCCGCAACATCGGCAACATCTGGTTCTTCGGACCGGGCCGAGCCCATCCCTTTACAAAGTAGATCAACGCCTCTCGTCAGTCGTAGAGGTCGGTGAGGGTGATCAGGTCTACCTCGCCCTGGTTCTGGAGGCGGCGGAGGTCGTCGGTGAAGCCCGCCGCCGAGAAGCAGAGCAAGCGGGTGGACGAGGTGTCGTAGCGGTCGCTGGCGGTGAGCAGGGCGCGGATGCGGCGGAGGCGGTCGAGGTGGCCGACGCCCATGGTTTCGCCCCATTTGGCTTCGCCGATGGCCAGGAGCGGGGGTTTCGCGCCGTCCGCGTGGCCGATCACGGCGACGTCGACTTCGTGGGTGGTGCGGTTGGCCGAGTCGTTGACGGTTCCGGCGGTGACGTCGGCAGGCCAGCCGCCGAAGCGGTCCTCGGCGAAGTGCAGCGCCCAGTCGCGGCAGAGACGCTCGAAGTGCGGGCCCAGGACGCCGCCGGCGAACCGGCGCTCGGCGCGCCGCCAGATACGGTCGGTGGCGGTGGCGCGCATGAGCTGCGGCCAGAACGGGCGCATGATGCCGTGGTAGAAGGTGAGCAGCGGCTCCTTGATCCGGAAGGTGGTGCGGTTGCCGCGGAACGCGTCGCCCTCGCGGACGATGAGGCCGGAGTCCTCCAGGACGGTCAGCGGGTGGGAGAGTTCGTTGGTCTTGCGGCCGACGTACCCGGCGATGCCGCCGCGCCCGTTGTTGCCTTCGGCGATGGCGGCGAGCACGGAGTGGTAGAGCGCGCCGTCCCGCAGATCGGGCTCCTCCGCGAGGAGATACCTGGCCTCCAGGAACATGGGACTGCCGGGTGACAGCACCGCGCGGATCACCCAGTCGTCGAAGTCGTCGAGATCACGCGGCCGGTCATAGCGGATCATCTCGGTACGGTACGCGGGCGTCCCTCCCACGACCGCGTGCACGAGCGCCGCCAGCCGTACGTCCTCGATCTCCCAGAACCGGCGCGCGAGCCGGTAGTCGAGCGTGTCCACCGGCAGATCCAGCGACGCCCGCCCCCGCAGCGGCGCGTTGCCCGACAGCAGGCGGCCCATGAACGACATGGCCGAGCCGCACAGCAGCAGCCGGGTCCGCGACTCCGTCCGCTCGGCCCGCCGGGGCGCGTACGCCCCCTGGATGATCGACGGCAGCGCGGGATGCGCCCTCGCCAGGTACGGAAACTCGTCGATCACCACCGGCACCGGCCGATCCCTGCCGATCCGCAGCAGCACGTCGATCGCCGTCGCCCAGTCGGGCAGCACGAACGGCGCCACCGGATCCAGATGCCGGGTCAGCGCGGCCCCCAGCGACGCCAGGGACTCGGCGTCCGTCGCCTCCTGCGCCGAGAAGTAGAACCCCCCGGCCTCCTGGCACAGCGACTCCAGCAGAAAACTCTTCCCCTGCCGCCGCCGCCCGGACACCACCCCCAGCGTCGCCCCGGCCTGCTCATCGCTCGCGAACCGCACCAGGGCAGCCCACTCCCGATCCCGGTCGAACATGTCCGACGGCTTCCGCATACCCGCCCCTCTTAGAGAAGTACAGTTATCATAACTGCACTTCTCTCCGCCGATGAGCTGGTTCTCGCTGCTCAGGAGGCCAAGAGCGGTCGTACTCATTCGCTGTGGCCGGGAACCCGTGAGCGAGCCCGGCGGGCGAAGACAGGGACGCCCGCCCGCTCCAGGGCCTGGAGAATGTCGATCACGGTCATGGGCGGCCGCCGTTTGCCTGCCGACATTCGGGCCAACACAGCCAGCACCTCATGTGAACTCTGGCTCAGCAACGAGCACAGGTAGGTGTCCGGGTCCGTGACCGTCAGCCCGAACCGAGCCAGGAAGCCGGCCGGAAAATCTCCCCGATTCCAGGTCACGAGGCTCTGAGCTCCGCCGGCGATGGCGGCGGCCATGTGATATCGATCGTCGGGGTCGTCGCCCTCCATCTCCTCGACAAGGGCTTTGTAGTCGCCCTCAGGGACGCGAGTGTCCGCGAAGAACCACGGATCACGGCACAGATTCGCGCGGCCGAGGACGCTGAGCGGTGCTCTTCACGGACGATGACCCGTTCCCACTCGTCGAGCAGGTGGTCGCTCCAGACGACCGTATGCACGGCGTCCTCGGTCAAGGCGAGCATGAGATCCATGAGCGAGAACGGGAACAGGACATTGGTGTCGACGAAAACCCGTGCCATCAGGAGTTCTCCCGCGCGCTCAGTAGGGCAGGTCCTCGTCCTCGACGATGTCACTGATTCTTCGGCGGCCCTCGGCGCGGCGCTCCCGGCGGGCCTGGAAGGCCAGGACGTCGGCCAGTCGGACCAGCCGGTGGCGGCTGCCGGGGAGGTGCTGTGCCGGGATCTCCCCCTCGTCGATCAGCCGGGACACGAAGGGGCGTGAAAGGCCGAGCAGCTGGGCGGTCTCGCTGGGGGTCAGACGGGTCTCCACGGGGAGGGCGAGGACGGCGTTTCCCCTCGCGAGGTCGTGGACCGCGGCCAGCACCAGGGTGAGCAGCGACTCGGGTAGCACGATGTCCTGACCGTCGGTTCCGCGCAGAAGGAGTTGCGCCGCGTTCTCCGCGGTGGCCTCCAGGCGCTCGAAGAGCTGCCGCTCACCACTGTCCGCGTGGACACGTGTCGCCTTGGCGAGAACACCGGTTCGCGACATGACCGCCTCCCAGTTGGATATCTGAAATAAGTGTAACTCATTCAGCGGGTCAGGCGGTTGAGGGTGGCTAGTTGGGTGGTGCGGGACTTGACCATGGTGGTGGCGAGGGTGTGGGCGGCGGGGTCGGTGCCGGATTTGCCCTCGGCCGTGGAGACGAGGGCGACCTGTTCGAGGTGGCCGCGGAGGTGGGCGATGAAGAGGCGGTCGAAGGCGGGGCCGGTGAGGGGGGTGATGAGGGTCAGGTCGGCCTGGGTGACCATGCCGGGCATGTCGTGACCCTCGTGGGGGTTCTGGCCGGTGACTCCGGCGCGGGTGAGGATGCGGCGCAGGGCGGGGAGCTCGGCGCGGTGGGCGGTGCCGACCTGGGCGGCCAGGCGGGCCAGGTCGGGGTCGGTGAGGCGGTCGGGGGCCCGGTCGAGCAGCCGGAGCAGGCCCTCGTGCATGGGGACCATGAGCTGGGCCCAGGCGATGTCGGTGGCGTTCAGGGTGCCGGTGCTCAGCGGGTTCGGGTCGAGGGTGGCCGCGATGGTGGTCGCCACCGGCGGCGGAGCGGGAACCTGGGGGGTGACCGCCGCCGGTGGCGGGGCGCAGGAGGCGGCGAGGAAGGAGAGGATCAGCAGCTTTCGCATGTGATGTCCTTCCTCGCCACCGTCAGCGTGGGGTCAGGGCGTGCCGTTGGCGCCGCACTTGATGATGGGACGGATGCAGTCACGGACGCGGCGTTCCATCTCGGCGACCGGCCAGGCGTTGAAGAAGTCGCCGTGCATCGTGTATCCGGGCCCGGAGGCGAGGCGGAAGGTGGCCGGGCTTCCGTTGACGGGATAGCGGAGGACCTGGCGGAGCTTCGGCACCGGGACCGGGTGGGTGGAGGGGCAGTCGCCGTTGACCGGGTAGGCCATGTGGCTCTTGTGGTCGGGCGAGTCCAGCGCCGTCCCGTTCCAGCACTGCGGGAAGTCCAGGTACGACTCCAGCATGGTCCCCGCGGGACAGGTCACGAAGTCCTTGCCCGGCGGCACGTGCCCGGCGTGCAGGCAGGACCAGCGGGCGGTGGAGCTCGCGTCGGGCGCGGTCGCCTTGGCGTTGCCCGCCACGATCCGCAGGCCCAGCGGGATCGGCTGGGTCCTGGCGATCACGTCGTCGCGTACGCCTTCGCCCAGGTAGTAGAAGGTGGTGCCGGTCGGCTCCACGGGCACGTTGTTCACGTACAGGGTGGGCACCCAGTACGAGGACAGGTCGGTTGACGGATTGCAGTTGGTGGGGGCGTTCTGCAGGTCCGCCAGGGTGGTGAAGGCGTTGGTGACCGTGCTGCCGAAGAAGCTGTGCATGTGCGAGCCGCCGGGCAGGTTGGGGGCGACGATCGGGTCGTCGGGCAGCCGGTGGCTGAACGGGCAGTCGGCCAGGAACTCGGCCACCCGGATGATCGGGCCGCCGCCTCCCCCGCCGCCGCTGCCGGGGCCGTGCACCTGGAACTCCCAGAGCGAGACGCCGTACGCGGTGGCCTTGGCGGTGGCGTGCAGGCGGACGTAACGGCCGTTGCCGTTGACGTTGTACGTCTGGTTCCCGCCGGTGCCGTTGGTGACGGTGTGGATGGTGGTCCACGTGTTGCCGTCGGGTGAGGTCTGGATGGTGAAGGCGGTGGCGTACGCGGCTTCCCAGTTGAGGACGATCTGGTTGATCGCCTGGGCGGAGCCGAGGTCCACCCTGATCCACTGCGGCACCGAGAAGGCGCTCGACCAGCGGGTGCCGGCGTTGCCGTCGACGGCCGCCCCGGCCGGGGTGCCGCCGTTCTCGACGGAGGAGGCGAGCGTGGGCCTGCCCTGGGACAGCACCGCGGCGGAGGCCTGCTCCGCCGTGGCGAACAGCGAGGTGGCGAGCAGGGCGGTGACGGCGGCGAGCAGGGTGGCCAGGCGTAAGCGGGTCCGGCCCGGGACGCGGGCGCGGAAGGACATGGTCATGCGAGCTCCAGGCATCGGCGGAACAGCCGGGGGGACACACGGGTCGCCGTCCGCGTGCTGAGCCCGAGGCGGTTCCTCGGGAGGGCGAGTGTCGGGGAGCGCTCCCTGCACGCAAAATGTCCCCTCAGCCGGGAACTTCTGTCAAGTGTTAAGTTAACTCTCACGTAATGTGCTGGACCGTTTGACGCGGTCCAAAAGCCATCCGGAGAGCGCTCTCCAGACGCCTCCTATGAGACGAAATTTCGCCCTTGAAGTGGACGTATGCCGTAATGAGACAGCCCATGTGAAAGCCTCACCGAGGGCTGCGGAGAAATCTTGGCCGACGCTGAAAGCCGCTGAATGGCCGGTTGACACGGCCGTAACCCGGCCTCACCCTGATTGAGGGAGCGCTTTCTTCATGATCGTGGACGCTAGTCGCGCCTGGCCTCACGGGCTTCGCGCTCCGCGGCGTCCAGAGCCTCCGCCTCCTCGGGGGTGGGGGCGGAGCCGCCGAGATGGGCGGGCTGCCACCAGACGCCCTCGGGGATCTCGGCGTATCCGCGCTGCGCCTTGTCGACCAGCTCGGCGATGCGCCGGCGCAACTCGGCGGTGTGGGCGTCCATGTCCTCACCGCGTTTGGGGTGCATCGGCTCCCCCACCAGGATGGTGATCGGGATGTGCCGCTGCCCCAGCGCGCGCTTGCGGCCCTTGGTCCACAGCCGCTGGGTGCCCCACAGCGCCATCGGGATCATCGGCGTGTTCGTGGCGGCAGCCATCCGTACCGCGCCGTTCTTGATCTCCTTGACGGTGAACGAGCGGCTGATCGTGGCCTCGGCGAACACGCCGACCACCTCACCCGCCTTCAGCGCGCGCAGCGCCGCGATGTACGCCCCCGCGCCCTCCGCCCGGTCCACCGGGATGTGGTGCATGCCCCGCATCAGCGGACCGGAGATCTTGTTGTCGAAGACCTCCTTCTTCGCCATGAACCGCACCAGCCGCCGGGACGGGCGGGCGGCCAGGCCGGCGAAGATGAAGTCCAGATAGCTGATGTGATTGCTGACGAGCACAGCGCCGCCGGTGGTCGGGACGTTCTCCGCGCCGACGATGTCGATCTTCATGTCGAGCACCCTGAACATGGTCTTCAGGGCCCCGATAACCGGGGGGTACACGATCTCAGCCATGTCAGAACCGTAACAGTTCAGTGCCCCCGGAAGGCCTCCTCCAGCCACCACGACCCACGCTCGGCGGCCACCTTCGCGTGCACCAGCAGCGGCCGGTCACGCGGCCCCTTGAGCCACTCGGCCACCCCGGAAAGATCTTCCTTGTCCCGTACGGTCAGCGCGTCGCAGCCGAAACCCCGCGCGATGGCGGCCAGGTCGGCGGGCGGGAACGTGACCGTGCCGAGCGGGAATCCGTCCGGCCCGAAATGGTGGACCTCCGCGCCGTACGCCTCGTCGTCGTACACCACGATCACCATGGGCAGGCCGAGGCGGACCACGGTCTCCAGTTCGGCGATGCCCATCAGGGCGCCGCCGTCGCCGAGCGCGGCCACCGGCAGCCGGTCGGGCCGGGCGAGCGCCGCCCCGACCGCGGTGGCCAGGCCCAGCCCGATGGACTGGAACGCCTGCGTGAAGACGAACCCGCACTCGTCCGGGACGTCCATGAACATCGCCGGATATCCCATGAAATTTCCGGAGTCGGTGGCGATGATGCGGTTGTCGGGGAGCAGGTCGTCCAGGCCGATGGACAGCGTCCGCGGGTCGATCCGCCCGCCGCTCCCCCAGTCCTCGTACGGCACGTCGCGCCAGCGGCCCTCGCGGGCGAGACGCTCGGCCAGGCCGGGCGAGCGGTAGCCCATGCGGAACGTGGTGACGTGCCGCGGGTCGAGCAGGTCCAGCACCCGCCGCGCGGTCTCGGCCACGTCGCCGACGACGCCCAGGCTCACCGGGCGGTGGGCGCCGATCGCGTCCTGGTCGTGGTCGACCTGGACGACGGTGGTCTCCGGGCCGATCAGGGTGCCGTGGCGCATGGTCCACATGTTGAGGGCGCAGCCCCAGCCGACGATGACGTCCGCGTCCCCGATCAGCTCCGCGGCCAGCGGCGTGGCGAATCCGCCGCTCACGTCGAGGTCCCAGGTGCTCCCCCGGAACAGGCCCTTGGCGACGGCCGAGGTGGCGAGCAGCGCGCCCACCCGGTCCGCCAGGGCCACCAGTTCCGCGCGCGCCCCGCGCCCGCCCCGGCCGGCCACGAACACCGGCCGCCGCGCGCCGAGCAGCACGTCGGCGAACTCCTCCAGCCCTTCCACGCCCTCGGCGAGTTCGGGCGGCGTCGCCTCCGGGAGCTCCGTCCCGGCGTATCCGGCCGCCTGCACCTCCAGGGGCAGGTTGAGCAGCACGGCCCGCCCGGTCATCGCGACCCGGTATGCCTCGGCCGTGTCCTCGGCCGCCCGCCCCACGGAGATCCTGGCCGGCACGGCCCCGACGGCGGCGGCCAGCGCGTCCTGGTCGACGTAGAAGTTCGAGCGCGGCGAGGTGGCCTCGCCGGCCAGCAGCAGCAGCGGCGTACGGCTCTTGGCGGCCTCGGCGAGGCCGGTCAGCGTGTTGGTCAGGCCGGGCCCCTGGTGCACGGTGACCACGCCCGCCTCGGAACTCATCCGCGCGTACGCGTCCGCCATGGTGACCGCGCCCGCCTCGTGCCGGGCCGCCACGAACCGGGCGCCCCCGGCCACCAGGGCGTTCGTCACGTGGAAGTTCCCGCTGCCCACCACGCCGAAGACCGTACGCACGCCGAGGCCGGCCAGGGTGGCGCCGACGGCCTGCGCGACGTTCACGGTCATCTCTCGACGAGGGCCAGCACCCGCAGCGGGCTGCCGGAGCCGCCCACGATGGGCAGCGGCGGGGCCACGACCACGGCGCCGGTGACCGGCAGCCGGTCGAGGTTGCGCAGCTGGGTGAGACCGTACTTGCCGGCGCCGAGCAGGAAGGTGTGGCAGGGGAAGGCGGGGTCGAAGGAGTGGGCCGCGCCCGCGTCGGTGCCGACGGTCTCCACGCCGACGCCGGCGATGGCCGTCCGCTCGGCCAGGTAGCGGGCGCATTCCACGGAGATGCCCGGAGTGTGGGGGCCCGTCTCGCTGGCGTTGAGGAACTGGCCCTGGTCATGGGCGTACGCGTCCCAGCCGGTGCGGTAGAGCAGCCAGCCGCCCTCGGGCAGCGGGCCGTGCTCCTTCTCCCACGCGGTCACGTGGTCCACTTCGAGCAGGAAGTCGGGGTTGGCGGCAGACTCGGCGGCGAAGTCGAGTACGACCGCCGGGGCCAGGAAGCGGGACGGCGGCACCTGGGAGACGTCCTCGCCGTCGCGGGCGGTGATCCAGTGGATCGGTGCGTCGAAGTGGGTGCCGGTGTGCTCGCCGGTGGCGATGTTGTTCCAGTACCAGCCGGGGCCGCGGTCGTCGTACCGGCTGATCTCCTGGAGTGTGAAGGGGATCGTGTTGCCGAACGGCTCGGGCAGCATGAGGATCGGGGTCGTGCTCGCGAGCGGCGCGGTCAGGTCGATCACCTCGATCGAACCGCCCCGGATGCCCTCCACCAAGTCCCGCAACACCGACATGATTCCTCCGCTGTGACATTGGCCGATCCTTC